>JAHJVE010000001.1 GCA_018828385.1 Gammaproteobacteria bacterium
CCTTTCACGGCGGTAACCGGGGTTCGAATCCCCGTGGGGACGCCAAGGTTTTGGTAGTAAATGGAGTGGTAGTTCAGTTGGTTAGAATACCGGCCTGTCACGCCGGGGGTCGCGGGTTCGAGTCCCGTCCACTCCGCCAACATTCAAAAGACCAGCCCAGGCTGGTCTTTTTACTTTTCTCCTGAAAAGTGGACCTCCCGCAACAGGTATAATCGACGACTTTGTTGACTCGTCAGTGCCAGGAGCCCCATTCATGCAGCACCGTAGCGTCCTGTCGCCTGTCCGCCGTGTTTTTGCCGCATTTTTTGGCGCAGCCCTGTTGACGCTTTCCGCTTCTTCGCTGGCCGAAGACCAGGACGGTACGAGCTTCCCCTCGCTGAGCATGCCGTCATTGGCCGAACCGGGCCTCGTTGCCGATGACGTGCTGACAGTCCACGAAATACATTTGGCGCCGCAATTGCCGGGCACCATCGACCTTACTGTCAGCTCGACCAATCTGTGGGAGCGGATCCGCAACGGGTTCGCGATGACCGACCTCAACGACGATCTGGTCCTCTATTACCAGCAGTGGTACCAGAATCGTCCCGACGCGCTGCGTCGCATGGTCGAGCGTAGCCGCCCCTACCTTTATTACATCGTCGAAGAGCTGGAGGCGCGCGGCATGCCGACAGAACTGGCGCTATTGCCGATGGTGGAAAGCGCCTTTAACCCGAACGCCTATTCTTCTGCCCATGCGGCCGGCCTGTGGCAATTCATTCCGGCCACCGGCCGGCGTTTCAATCTCGAACAGAACTGGTGGCACGACGAGCGGCGCGATGTTGTTTCGTCGACTAATGCGGCGCTTGATTACCTGCAGGCCATCTACGAAATGCATGGCGACTGGCATCTGGCGCTGGCTTCGTACAATTGGGGAGAAGGCTCGGTCAAACGCGCGGTCGACAAGAACGAGTCACGCGGCCTGCCGACTGACTATCCCAATTTGAAGATGCCGAACGAAACCCGGCATTACGTACCCAAACTGCAGGCACTCAAGAACATTCTCGGCAACCCGGAGCTGCTTGCCCATCTCGATCTGCCGGCGATTCCCAACGAACCGTATTTTGCAACGCTGGAAACGCGGCGGCCGATGGACATCAAGACGGCGGCCCGTCTGGCCAACATGACGCTGGAGGAGTTTCGGCGCCTCAACCCGTCGCATAACCGCCCTGTCATCAAGGCGGAGACGCCGGTTATCGTTCCGGCCGACAAGCTGGATGCTTTCCGCCGTAACCTGCAGAACACGCAGGCACCGTTGACGCAATGGCAGGCCTACACGCTGAAGAAGACCGAGCGTCTGGACCGGATCGCGGCCACCTTCGATACCACGGTGGGCGAACTGGCCCGCGCCAACGGTCTTTCTGAGCGAGCCCGCCTCGGTGCCGGTTCGACCCTGCTCGTCCCGGGTAGCGGCAACATGATCAGTCTGAACAATCTGCTCAACACCTCGGCACCGCGCCTCATCGTGCAGTCAGAGCGCACCGAGCGCTGCGGCAAGGGCAAGCGGGCAAAAAAATGCGCGAAAGCCACTTCAACAAGCAGAGTCAAGCGAAGCACGAGGAGCAAATCAGCGGTCAAGTCTTCGGGCAAAACCAGCCGCGCCAAAGCAACGAAAGGCAAGCGCCGCTGATTCAGCCGACCAGATGGCAGCTGACGGTATGCGTTCCCGAAACACCGGTAACGGTCGGATAGTTCAGCCGGCAGACGTCCATCGCCTGCGGACAACGCGGATGGAAGTGGCAACCGCTTGGCGGATTGGCCGGTGACGGGGTTTCGCCGGGGAGCCGGATAACCTCGGCGTGACCATCCAGATGCGGTGCCGGAACCGCCGACAGCAAGGCTTGCGTGTAGGGATGCCGCGGCAAACGCAAGATTTCTTCTGCCCTGCCCTGCTCGACGATGCGGCCGAGATACATGACGGCGACGTCGTGGGCCAGGTATTCGACAACAGCGAAGTTGTGGGTGATGAACAGGTAGGCGACACCGAGTTCGGCCTGCAGTTTCTTGAGCAGATTGAGGATTTGCGCCTGCACTGAAACGTCGAGCGCTGAGGTCGGTTCGTCGCAGATGAGCAATTCCGGCTGCACGGCGAGGGCGCGGGCAATGGCGATGCGCTGGCGCTGGCCGCCGGAAAATTCGTGCGGATAGCGGTCGATGGCTTCGCTTGCCAGGCCAACCTGCTGGAGCAATGCAGCGACCGCCGCCGCCCGCGCCGTGGAATCGGTCTCGACACCGAGCGCACCCATGCCTTCGGCGATGATTTCGCCGACGCGCAGACGCGGATTGAGCGAAGCGAACGGGTCCTGGAAAATCATTTGCATGTGCCGGCGTGCGTCGCGCAGGCGCCGGCCCTTGAGACCGACCAGTTCGCTGCCACCGAGCTTGACGCTGCCGGCCGTCGGCTGGATCAACTGGAGCAGCGCCTTGCCGACGGTCGTCTTGCCGCAGCCGGACTCGCCGACCAGAGCCAGCGTTCGTCCGGCGGAAATGGCCAGCGAAACGCCGTCGACGGCGCGGACGTGGCCAACGGTGCGCTGCAGGAAGCCTTTGCGGATCGGGAAATGGACCTTGAGGTCGCCGACTTGCAGGAAGGCTTTGCCGGGATCGATGTCGAGTTCGGTGACGGCGTGGCGCGTTGCCGACTCTTCGGCGGCTTCGCCTTGCCAGTGGCAGCGGACGGTGTGGCCGTTGGCAACCTCGCGCCACGGCGGAGAAACCTCGCGGCAAACCGCCATGACGTGAGCGCAGCGGTCGGCGAAGCGGCAGCCGCTGGGCATGGCGGCGAGCGATGGCACCTGGCCGGGGATGGTGGTCAGTTTCAGGCCGCGCCGCGAGATTTCCGGCAGCGCTTCGAACAAGGCTTGCGTGTAGGGATGGCGCGGCTGGGTGAAGAACTCCTCGCGGCTCGCCACTTCGACCAATTCGCCGGCGTACATGACGCCGATGCGGTGGGCCATGCGGGCGACGACGCCGAGGTCGTGGGTGATGAGCAGCATGCCCATGCCACGGTCGACCTGAATTTTGGCCAATAAATCGAGAATCTGGGCCTGGACGGTGACGTCGAGGGCGGTGGTCGGCTCGTCGGCGATGAGCAGTTCGGGCTCGCCGGCCAGGGCGATGGCGATCATGACGCGCTGCTTCATGCCGCCGGAAAGCTGGAAGGGGTATTCGGTCAGGCGGCGTTCGGGGTCGGCGATGCCGACCTGGCGCAACAGGTCGACCATGCGTTCGGTCGCTGCATTGCCGCGCAGGTTCAGGTGGCGCTCAAGCACTTCGCCGATCTGGCGGCCGACGGTGAGCACCGGGTTGAGGCTGGTCGCCGGCTCCTGGAAGATCATCGCCATGCGGCCGCCGCGGTAAGCCCGCATGTCGGCTTCGGAGAGGCTCAACAATGGCTCGCCTTCGAGGGCAACGCGGCCTTCGAGAATGCGGCCGGCAGCGGGCAGCAGGCGCATGATGCCCTGCGCCGTGGCCGACTTGCCACAGCCAGATTCGCCGAGCAGGGCGAAAGTTTCACCCTTATCAATCGAGAAGGAAATGCCATCGACCGCAGCCAGTGTTTTCTTGCCAGCGGTGAAACCAAGGCGGAGGTTGTCGACCTTCAACATTTACGCAGCCCTCGGGTCGAATGCGTCGCGCACGGCGTCGGCGAACAGGTTGGCGGCGAGGACGAGGATGAACATGGCGGAAAAGGCGGCGACCAGCGACCACCAGACGACCGGCTCGCGGCCGAGTTCCATGCGGGCGTTGTTGATCATGGTGCCGAAGCTGGTCATCGTCGGATCGACGCCGATGCCGACGTAGGAGAGCACGGCTTCGGCCAGCACAAGCCCGGAGAAGTCCATGACCAGCGCGATGATGACGATGTGCATGAGGTTGGGCAGGATGTGGCGGACGATGATGCGCCAGCTCGACACGCCGAAGGCCTGCGCCGCCTGGATGTATTCGAGTTCGCGCAGCTTGAGCGTTTCGCCGCGAAGCAGACGGCACAGCCCCGTCCAGCTCGTGATGCCGAGGATGAAGCAGAGGGCGAGCAGGCGCAGGTCAGCGCGCTCGGCGGCGGTCGAGAACCATTGCGGATTTGTGTCGATGACGACCTGCATCATGAGCACGGCGGCAGCGATGAGCAGGACGCCGGGAATCGAGTTCAACACGGTGTAGATGTACTGGATCAGGTCATCGACCCAGCCACGGAAATAGCCGGCGACGATGCCGAGCAACACCGCCATGGGGAGCATGACGAGCGTCGTGACGAGGCCGATGATGAGCCCGGTGCGCACGCTTTTGAGGATTTGATAGAGCACGTCCTGGCCGACCTTGTCGGTGCCGAAGACGTGGTAGTAGCCGGATAGCCAGAACAACGGAACGGCAAAAACCAGGATGAGCAGCAGCGTGAGCAGCACGGCATCCCAGGCGAAAGCCGCTTCGCGCAATTTCAATTTTGGGCTTTTTTTCCGGTTGACCGTAGCAACCGCAGCAAACACGCCCAGCCAGCCGATAAAGGCCAGCACACCGGCCTTGAAGGCCGTGAAAGCGGCATCCTCGGCGACTTCATCCTCGCGCTCGCCGAGATGCTTGCCGCCGTGCTTGAGGCGCGGGTAGTCGCGCACCGTTCCCTGCCCCGGCAGGTCGATGGTTTCCTTGGCGTAGAGGCGCGTGGCGAACGGCGCCGAATAGGTTTTTTCGTTGCGCGAACGCAGCGGCGCGGCGAGCGCATCAAGGACCGATAACACCTCGATTGCGTAAACCGCCTTCTGCCCTGGCTTGCTTTCGAGCTGTGCCCGGTAATGCAGCGAATCGAGCAGGCCGATCAGGATGAAGGCGAGCAGCACCGTCGCCGAAGCCATGCCGACCCGATTGGCCCCGACCCGGCGCCAGGCGGCGAGTAGCGGCGGGGTCTTGGCGATCAACACGCCGACACCGACGCCAGCCGCGACGAGCAACCAGATCAGGATATCCGACCACAGCACGACGACCTGGAAGCCCATCATTCGAAGCGTATCCGCGGATCGACCAGCGTGTAGGAAATGTCGGTCAGGATCAGGCCGACGATGTAGAGCACCGAGCCGATGAAAACCATCGAGCGCACCACCGAGAAATCCTGCGCGTTGATCGCATCGATGGTGTAGCTGCCCAGGCCGGGGATGCCGAAGAAGGATTCAGTGAGCAGCGAGCCCATGAAGAGCATGGGGATGACGACCACGACGCCGGTCAGGATGGGAATCAGCGCATTGCGCAGAATGTGGCGGAAAAAGACCAGCGTTTCCGGCAGGCCCTTGGCGCGGGCGGTGCGCACGTAATCCTTGCTGACCTCTTCGAGGAAGATCGTCCGGTACCAGCGCGTCGAGGAACCGATGCCCGACACCACGCCGATCAGCACCGGCAAAATCAGAAACCGCCACGCCTCCAGCCCGTCACCAAAGCCGGAAATCGGCACCAGCCGCCACACCTTGCTGATCAAATACTGGCCGCCGATGATGTAAAACAAGCCGGAAATCGACATCGCTGCCACGCACAGCACGACGCCCCAGAAATCGAAGGCGGTGGCGCGGAAGAAGGCCAGCGTCAGGGCGAAGGTGATGGTCACGAACAGGCCGAGAATGAAAGTCGGCAGCGCGATGGCCAGCGAGGGCAGCATCCGGTTGCCGATTTCGCGGGCAATATCGCGGCCATCCTCGGCCCGGCCAAAATCGCCGACGAACATGCGCGCCGATTTCTCGAAGAAGATCGTCTCCGTCACGGTCGACAGGCCATTTGCCCCGGAATTGAACATCAGCGGCTTGTCATAACCACGCTCGACCTTCCACTTTTCAATCGCCTCCGGCGTCACCCGCTTGACGCCAAGCTGCATGCGCGCCATGTCGTCCGGCGTATTGACGACGAAGAACAGCGCGAAAGTCACGAGGTTCACCCCGATCAGGATGGGCAGCGCGTACAGCAGGCGGCGGACGATGTAGGCAAGCATTGGCCCGATTATGCCAAGAGCCGGGGGACTTGTCCCTGCCGCACCGGCACCGGCGAGGAAATGCGGCCGAGCCGACCTCCCGCCAGCGGGCGATATGGCATCATCCGGTCATGAAATTCCAACAGTCGATTCCCGCCAACGGAGCGGCAGCATGAGCGGCTGGGCGCTGCTCGGTGGCCTGGCCGGCGGCGTCGGCCTCTTCCTGCTCGGCATGGGGATGATGACCGATGGCCTGAAACTCGCCGCCGGGCCGGCCCTCGAACGCGTCCTTGCCGAATCGACGAAAACCCGCTGGCGCGGCCTCACCTCCGGCATCATGGTGACGGCGCTGGTCCAATCGTCGAGCGCCGTGACGGTCGCCACCATCGGGTTCATCAATGCCGGCCTGCTCAACCTGTCGCAGGCGCTGTGGGTGCTGTTCGGCGCCAATGTCGGCACCACCATGACCGGCTGGCTGGTGGCACTGGTCGGCCTCAAATTCAAGATCGAGGTGCTCGCCCTGCCGCTCATCGGTGTCGGCATGATCCTCCGCCTGTCCGGCGCCGGCGCCCGACGCGGCGCACTGGGCACGGCGCTCGCCGGCTTCGGCGTACTCTTCCTCGGCATCGACATGCTCAAGGAAACCTTCTCCGGCCTGTCCGCCGATTTCACGCTACCGGCCGGCGACGGCATCGGCGACATCACCCTGCAAGTCGGCATCGGCCTCCTGCTCACCATCCTCATGCAAAGTTCCAGCGCCTCGCTGGTCATCGCCCTCACCGCCGCCCAGGGCGGCCTGCTCACCACGCAGGGCGCCGCCGCCGTGGTCATCGGGGCCAACATCGGCACCACCGTAACGGCGCTCATCGCCGCCATCGGCGCCACGCCCAACGCCAAACGGGCCGCCGCCGCCCACATCCTGTTCAACCTGATCACCGGCCTCGTCGCCCTGCTCCTGCTCCCCTGGCTGATTGGCTTCCTCTCCATGCTGCGCCAGTGGCTTGGCCTGGACGAAGCACCGGCTGCCAAGCTGGCGCTCTTTCATAGCGTCTTCAACGTGCTCGGGGTCATTCTCATCTGGCCTGTCGCCAGCCGCATGACGCGCTTTCTCGAAGCCCGCTTCAAGAGCGCCGAGGAAGACGAAGGGCGTCCGCGCCATCTCGACCGGAATGTACTGGCCGTGCCGGCGCTGGCGCTCGACGCACTGGGCCGCGAAGTGCGTCACCTGGGTGGAATCGCCATCGCGACCGTGCGTGCCGCCATCGAAGCGCCGCAAGGCCTGGCCCTGCCCTATCACAAGGAAGCGGCAGCCAGCCTCAACCTGGCCATCGCCGAATTCGTCACCCAGTTACATCGTGTTGGTGCCGGCGACAGCGCCCGCCGTCTGCCGGTCATCCTGCGCCTGGCCCGTTACTACGAGACCGCCACCGAACTGGCTGTTGAAGCCTCGGCAGCAACCGGCGAATTCGCCGACCAGTTGCCCGACTCGCCAACAGCCGCCTTCGCCGGGGCAGCCAAGGCATTGCTCATCATGGCCGAACCGGAGGCAAGCGAAACCGGCGACCTGGAGCCGGCCGTAAACGAAATGGAAGGAGCCTATCAGGCCCTCAAGGCGCATCTGCTGGCCGCCGGCGCGGCCGGCCAATTGCCGGTAACCGGGATGGATGCCCGGCTGCGCGCCGCCAGCTCGCTACGCCGGGCGCTCGAGCAAACCGCCAAGGCGGCGCGCTTGCTCAACGAGGTTCAAGCCGACTGAGTCGCGACCGCCGGGCTACTGCGCCTCGCCCTCGTCGTCCGCCCCGCGCAGACGGCGGTCGAGCCGTTCATCGGGATTGGCGAAGTAGCAATTGAGCGCATCCTTGAGGTTATCGACGGCTTCCGCCTTGGTCAGCCCATCGGTAGTAATGTCCAGCTCGATGCAGCGGGCGACGAAAACGCCTTCCTCAAGATCAACAGTAAAATTCAGTTTTTCAGCCATGAGTCAGATTCTGCAATGGTTTCCGGATGCCAGCGCCATTCGACACGGCATGCTTTTTACATTTTTTAATGCTTCAAACCGCCACACAACGGTAAAGTGCGCGACTCTGAATTCAAGCAGGCGTCTTTCGAGAAGTCGAGCACAACAAAAAAGCGCCCCGAAAGGCGCTTGATTTTAGGTGCTGGCGGAGAGGGTGGGATTCGAACCCACGGTACCTTGCAGTACGCCTGATTTCGAGTCAGGTACATTCGACCACTCTGCCACCTCTCCGCAGCGGCCGGCATAATAGCACAACAGATGCACTGGATAAAACGACTATTAGCGATTGCAGTTTCATTTTTCGCCGCCAGTTGCGGCGACGTCGGTCCATTGCCTTTTCCGACACCGGCGCAGCACGAATTGGTCGTCCTGATCCGTCCCGGCCTGCTGACCTACGCGACTGACGACAACGGCAATCCGAGCGGGCTCGAATATGACCTGACCCAGGCCTTCGCCCAGGAGCTCGGCGTCGACGTGAAGTACCTCGTCGTCGAGCCCGAGGAACTCGAAGACTACCTCGTCGGCGGCCGTTACCACCTAGCCGCCGCCTGGCTTTCGCCGAGCGCCGACGAAACCATGCAGGCGACACCGGCCATCACCCTGACGCGGGATGTGCTCGTCCAGAACGAGGCTTCGCTCCCGCTCTCCGAGCTTGCCCAGTTGTCGGGCAAGACCGTTCATGCCATGGCCGGCTCGCGGCAGGCCGAGACGCTGAGCCGGCTGGCCCGCGAGATATCCGGGCTGAATGTGGTCACCGTCGGCCAGGGAACCAGCCTCGATTTGCTTGAAAAACTGGGCGAACGGGAAATCGATTACGTTGCCATCGACGAAAGTTTCGAGGAAATCGCCAACCAGTATGTTCCCAACATGCGCACGACGCTGCCCCTGAACGAGAAGCAGCCTGTTGTCTGGCAACTGGGCCGGCACCCCAACCCGGAACTGCGCATCAAGCTCGACGCCTTTATAGAGCGCGTCCGCCGCGACGGCACGCTGGCCCGGCTGGAGGACCGCTATCTCGGCCATGTCCGGCGACTCCGGCAGGCCGATGTCGTCAGGTTCCTCGGCGAAGTCGAGACCACGCTGCCCCGGTTCCGCAAGTTCTTCGAGGCGGCGCAGGCGCTGACCGGCATCGACTGGCGCCTGCTCGCTGCCGTCTCCTACCACGAGTCGCACTGGGACCCGAACGCAACCAGTTACACCAATGTGCGCGGCATCATGATGCTGACCGAAGATACGGCCGATCACCTGCAGGTCGGCAATCGTCTCGACGCCGGCGAAAGCATCCTGGCCGGGGCGCGTTACATCAACATGCTCAAGGAACTGCTGCCGGAAGAAGTCGAGGAGCCGGATCGCACCTGGCTGGCGCTCGCCGCCTACAACATCGGCCCCGGCCATTTCAACGGCGCCCGGATGCTAGCCAAACAGCTCAAAGCCGACCCCAATTCGTGGTACGACATGAAGCGCGTGCTGCCCAAGCTGGCCCAGCCCAAGTATTTCAGCATGGTCAGGACAGGCCGCGCCCGCGGTGGCGAAGCGGTCATTCTGGTCGAGAACATCCGCAGCTATTACGACATCCTGTTGCGCAATGCCCCGCCCTTCGCGCCGACGCCATCAACTGCCGCCAGCCTGACCCGGCTGGTGCTTGAAATCGAAGAACGACGCAAGGCCTACGTCAAGCGAGAGACCATCGCCAAGACAATCTCGGCGACGGACAAGGATAAAGCCGATGTAGCTGCGCTGCGCTTGCCGACCATCGAGCAGGAGCCTGACCCTGCCCGTCCAGTAGATAAGGACTAAGCCATCCCCTCCCCTGGTCAGGGAAGGGTGGCTGATCCAGTCAGCTTAGCTGGCGGAAAGAACTTCCAGCCCGCCCATGTACGGGCGCAGGACGACCGGAACGGTGACGCTGCCATCGGCCTGCTGATAATTTTCGAGGATGGCAACCAGCGTACGGCCAACCGCCAGGCCGGAACCGTTCAGCGTGTGGCACAGCTCCGGCTTGTTCTTGTCGTTGCGGAAACGCGCCTGCATGCGACGAGCCTGGAAGGCGCCGAAGTTGGAGCAGGACGAAATCTCGCGGTAGGTGTTCTGCGCCGGCAGCCAGACTTCGAGGTCGTAGGTCTTGGCGGCGGAGAAGCCCATGTCGCCGGAACAGAGCGCCATGCGGCGGTACGGCAGCTCAAGCTTTTCGAGGATGACTTCGGCGTGACGGGTCAGCGCTTCGTGGGCTTCGGCCGATTGTTCGGGATGAACGACCTGGACCAATTCAACCTTGTCGAACTGGTGCTGGCGGATCATGCCGCGCACATCGCGGCCGCCCGAACCGGCTTCGGAACGGAAGCACGGCGTGTGGCAGACGAACTTGAGCGGCAGGCTTTCGGCGGAGAGGATTTCGTCGCGCACGATGTTGGTCACCGGCACTTCGGCGGTCGGGATCAGGTAAAGCGGATCCTGATCGCCGCGCAGCACCTTGAACAGGTCTTCCTCGAACTTCGGCAACTGGCCGGTACCATGCAGGCTGGCGGCATTGACGAGATAAGGCGCGTACAGTTCGGTGTAACCGTGGTCGGCCGTGTGCGTGTCGAGCATGAACTGGGCAAGCGCGCGGTGCAGGCGAGCCAGGCCGCCCTTGAGCAGCGAGAAGCGCGAGCCGGCGATCTTGGCGGCGGTGGTGAAATCGAGCTGGCCAAGTTGTTCGCCGACGTCGGTGTGATCCTTGACCGGGAAGTCGAAAGTGCGCGGCGTACCCCAGCGCTTGATTTCGACGTTGCCGGTTTCGTCGGAACCGACCGGCACGGACTCGTCGGGAATGTTCGGCAGCGCGGCGAGAATGGCGTTGAACTGTTCGAGCAATTCGCCTAGACGGGCCTCGGAAGCCTTCAACTCGTCGCCCATCGCGCCAACCTGGGCCATCACCGCGGAAGCATCCTCGCCCTTGCCCTTCAACATGCCGATCTGCTTGGACAGCGAATTGCGCTGGGCCTGCAATTCCTGCGTGCGGCTCTGCAGCGTCTTGCGTTCGGCTTCGAGCGCCTTGAATTCGGTGAAATCGATGGGCTTGCCGCGCTTGGCCAGGCCTTCGGCGACGGCGTCGAGGTTGGAGCGGAGTTGTTGGATATCGAGCATGGGTTTTCCTGAATTTCTACGGTCGACCGGAAAAAACGGCCAAAAACGAAATTATACGCGAGGGACCGGGCAAGCCACGCCGGGCCGGCCTCCGCATGGAAGCCCCCGACCGGCCAAATTTAGGTACCATCCAAACCATAAGAAAACACATCCGACCTTGCCCGCGCATTTTCGGAGACCGCAATGGAAATCGCCTTTCCCGTTGCCCGGCATTTGCCCAGCAGAGCCGTTTCGTTCTTTTGCCGACTCGCTGCAGTCGGCCTGATCGCCGCTGCCGGCATGTTCCCGGCTGCCCACGCCGGCGACCTGAGCAAGCCCGATATCGAACGCCGCTTCGAGCCGCCCTTGCACGTCCAGGACAAGCTGACGCAAATTCCCGCCTGGCCGTTGACCAGCGAACTCGAGCCGGAAGCCGGCCCGGTCGGCTACGTTTTTGAATCGATCGATCTGGCGCCGGTCCCCGGTTTCGAGGGCACGCCGATGAATTTCCTGGTCTCCATCGACCGCAAGGGAAATTTCATGAATGTCGAGTTGCTGCGCCAGCACGAGCCGGTGTTCCTCGGCGGCCTGGGCGAAGCGCCCTTGCGCGAATTCGTCACCCAATATGCCGGACGTAACATCAAGCAGCAGTTCCT
Source organism: Gammaproteobacteria bacterium (assembly GCA_018828385.1). Taxonomy (GTDB): domain Bacteria; phylum Pseudomonadota; class Gammaproteobacteria; order Burkholderiales; family Rhodocyclaceae; genus Azonexus. The sequence continues at coordinate 11,759 of JAHJVE010000001.1, forward strand.
GATCGCCCTCAATGCCGCCCGCAATCGCACCGGCCCGGCCGACACGCGGAGCAGCCAGACGACGCTGGACGGTGTTTCGAAAGCCACCGCCTCAGTGCGCATCGTGAACCAGACCGTGCTCGGTGCCGCCCTTGAAGTCGCCCGCGCCAAACTGGGTTTTGCCGACCGCAGCAAGCACGGCCCGGCGGCGCAGGTGCGCACGGATATAGCCGACAAACCGCTGAGTTTTGCCGAAATGCTGAAAAACGGCATGGTCGGCCGCCTGCGCCTGAGCAATGCCGACGTCGAAATGCTGTTTGTCGGCACCGATGGTGCGGAAGTCGATGAAGAAGGTCTGGCCCAGCCCGAGGCCGTGTTCACCGACATCTACATTGCCTACCTCAACACGCCGAGCATCGGCCGCGCCATCCTCGGCGAGGTGCAGTACAAGGAGGCCATGGAGCACAATTTCGAGAACCGCCACCTGTGGTGGATTGCCTCGGCCGGGCGCTACCCCATCGTCGACGACAACTTCGTGCCGGGCGGCCAGTCCTCGCGCCTGAGCATGGCGCAGGACGGCCTGTTTCTCGAACTGCGCGACCAGGGATTCGAGCCGAAAGACATCGCCGGCCCACCGCCGCTCAACACCTCGCGCCTCTTCGGCGTCTATGCCGAAGCCGGCCTCGACCCCGGTCGCCCGCTTGATTTGACGCTGACCATCACCCGCGCCAAAGGCATGATCCTGCCCACGCTCACGCACAAGACGGTCACGCTGAAATACAGCCCGCCCAGCCGCCTGTTCACCTATCCACCCGAACCGCTGCCGGAATGGGTGCTGGCCTGGCAGCAACGCTGGCTCGACTTGAGCATCCTTGGCGCCGCGCTGATCCTGCTCTGCATCGCCCTCGCCCGGCCGCGCTGGATTTCCGTCGACGCCCGTCGCCTGAAGTTTTTCCGCCTCGGCTTTCTCGCCTTCACGCTGCTCTACGTCGGCTGGTACGTCCAGGGGCAACTCTCCATCGTCCAGGTCACCGGAGCCCTCAAGGCGCTGAAATCCGGCCAGGGTTTGGCCAGCTTCCTCTACGACCCGATTTCGCTATTGCTCATCGTCTTCACGCTGATCAGCTTTGTCGTCTGGGGCCGCGGCACCTTCTGCGGCTGGCTTTGCCCGTTCGGCGCCCTGCAGGAGTTTGTCGGCCTGCTCGGCCGCAAGTTGCGTCTGCCGCGCCTGCACATTCCGCTGGCCGTCGCCAAAAAGCTCGAATGGGGCCGCTATGTCGCCCTCGCCGTGCTGGTCGGGGCCGCCCTGTTCCTGCCGCGCCAGGGCGAAAGCCTCAACGAACTCGAACCTTTCAAGACGGCGATCACCGTCGGTTTCGACCGCAGCTGGCCGTTTGTCGCCTACGCCGTCGCGCTGCTCGTCGCCGGCGCCTTCTATTACAAGTTTTTCTGCCGCTTCATCTGCCCGCTCGGCGCCGTCATGTCGCTCGGCGGGCGGCTGCGCCGTTTCGACTGGCTGACCCGCCGCGTCGAGTGCGGCAAGCCCTGCCAGAGCTGCAAGGCCAAATGCGCCTACGACGCCATCGAGCCGACCGGCGAAATCCGTTACGACGCCTGCTTCCAGTGTCTGGACTGCGTCGGCATCTACCACGACGCCAAGCGCTGCCCGGTGCTGCTCTATGAAAAGAAGGGTTTGGTTCTCACGCCGAAAGGCGTGATGGTCGCCGGATCAGACGGCTGAGATCAGGAAAACGCGGGGAGGATGGGGCAATTTTCTCCTCCCCCTTCAAGGGGGAGGTTGGGAGGGGGATGGGGCGTGGCTGGCCTAATGGCCCCATCCCCACCCCAGCCCTCCCCTTGAAGGGGAGGGAGTGACTGTTCATCCGATCCCCTGTCCTCCTCCCGCATTGACGCTACTGATGGTGTAATCATCGATCCAACATCACCGGACTCTCCGTGCAACGCCGCCCAAATGGCCTCGACCACGACCTCAGTCTCCTGCAACACCTGGTTGTTCCAGAATCGCATGATGCGAAAACCCGCCTCATGCAGTCGTCGATCACGCGCCTGATCTTGCTCACAGTCTTGATGCTGGCCGCCGTCCACCTCCACAACCAGCCGCTTTTCCAAGCACACAAAGATTTGAAGCCTGCCATCTGTCGGCCGCGCAGATGTCGCCACAAGCAGTTTTCAGCATCGGTCATGTGGGTCCGCAGTTTTCTCTGAAGCGAATTGCCGATGATCAAACGGCTCGTTTGCCCCTTCATGTGCCTATTCCCTTCTTGGTCCTCTATTTCCCTTTCGCCTTCCGATCGAGCTCCCGCAAGTGCGCCAGCTTCTGGCCGATCTGCCCTTCCAGCCCGCGTGGTGTCGGCTCGTACCAGCCGGGTTCGGGCATGCCGTCCGGCAGGTAGGTTTCGCCGGCGGCGTAGGCTTCCGGCTCGTCGTGGGCGTAGCGGTAGGCGTGGCCGTGACCGAGGTCTTTCATGAGTTTGGCCGGCGCGTTGCGCAGGTGGTTGGGCACCGGGCGCGAGCCGTCCTGTTTCACGTAGGCGCGGGCGGCGTTGTAGGCCATGTAGCCGGCGTTTGACTTGGCGGCGACGGCCAGATAAATGACCGCTTGGGCGAGCGCCAGTTCGCCCTCGGGCGAGCCGAGACGTTCGTAGGTTTCGGCTGCGTCGTTGGCGATCTGCATGGCGCGCGGGTCGGCCAGGCCGATGTCTTCCCAGGCCATGCGGACGATGCGCCGGGCGAGGTAACGGGCATCGGCGCCACCGTCGAGCATACGGGTCAACCAGTAGAGCGCGCCGTCCGGGTTCGAGCCGCGCACCGATTTGTGCAGGGCCGAGATCTGGTCGTAGAACGCATCGCCGCCCTTGTCGAAACGGCGCAGGCTTTGCGCCATCGTTTTTTCGATAAATTCCCCGTTGACCGTAGCAAGCCCCGCCGTTCGCGCTGCCGTGCGCACCTGTTCGAGCAGATTGAGCAAACGCCGCGCATCGCCGTCGGCCAGGCCGATCAGGCGTTCGCGGGCAGCCGCATCAAAGCTCAGGTCAGCCAGCGCCTGAGCGCAGGCGCGGTCGAAAAGCTGGCCCATCTCGGTTTCGTCGAGCGACTTGAGGACATAGACCGAAGCCCGCGACAGCAAGGCGGAGTTCAGTTCGAACGACGGGTTTTCGGTGGTCGCGCCGATGAAGGTGAGCAGCCCGGACTCGACGAAAGGCAGAAAGCCATCCTGCTGCGCCTTGTTGAACCGGTGAATTTCATCGACGAAGAGAATGGTGCGCCGCCCCTGCGTGCGCCACATTTCGGCCTGCGCCACGGCTTCGCGCACTTCCTTGATGCCCGAAAACACCGCCGACAGGGCAATGAACTCGCATTGAAACTGCGTCGCCATCATGCGCGCCAGCGTCGTCTTGCCCACCCCCGGCGGCCCCCAGAGGATCATCGAATGTGGCTGGCCGGACTCGAAGGCGAGGCGTAGCGGCTTGCCGGCGCCAAGCAAATGCTGCTGGCCGATCACGTCGTCCGGCGTTTGCGGGCGCAGTTGCTCGGCCAGCGGAGCGCCGGGATCAACGGTGGTTTGGGAAAATAAATCGCTCATGACATTCGGTTCCGGAAAATCATCGCGCCTCGTCCGGCCCGACAACGGACAGCTTGGGAAAGTAGCTGCGATAGCGCTTCACGTCGCGGGTCAACAGGCGCATGCCGCGTACCAGCGCGTGGGCGCCAATGTAAAAATCCGGCATCGGCGAAGTCTTGACGCCCTCACCCAGGCGATAGACACGAAATGCCTGACCGGCCAGAAATGCGGCGTCCCACGGCAAATGCTCGCGCACCAGCGGCAAACCGGCCAGCGCGGCCTCCAGGTCGTCGGCCCGCTCGTAACGCGGGCTGATCTCCGCCAGAATCAGCGGGTTGATCACCAGCGGCCCCTGCTGCCCCAGCATTTCCAACTGATCGAGCGACCAATCGGCCCACACGGGGTCATCGGCCAGCACATCGATCAGTACGCAACTATCAACCAGCGTGGCGGACGATACCGCCGTGACATAGCGGGCCGACGGCTCGTTAACGGCAGGATTGCCCATCGCCTCAGCCACGCAGAAAAGCCATGAATTCGTCGGTGCTCATGCTCTTGAACTGCGTGGCATTAGCCGAACCGCGAGCCTTGGCAAAGGCCGCACGTATCCCGGAAGAAGCCGGAAGCACAGGCCGAATGACCACATCGCCGTTATCCCGAACCTCGAATTCAACCTCGCCATGCGGGTGCAGCCCTGCCTTTTCCCGTACTGCCAGGGGAATGGTGACCTGCCCTTTGCTGGTAATTCTCATGAAAGACCTCCGCTTTCTTACTCTTACCGTAGAGTATTACCCGACCAGCGATCTGTAAAGCACAGGCTCCAACAGCGAATTACCGCACCGCATCGACCGGCGACACCACGCCGCGCCCGCCGCGATTCAGCACATGGGTGTAGATCATCGTCGTCGATACATCGGCATGCCCGAGCAACTCCTGCACGGTGCGAATGTCGTAGCCGGAATGCAGCAAATGCGTGGCAAATGAATGGCGCAGGGTGTGCACCGACACCGGTTTGCAAATTCCGGCATCCTCCACCGCCTGCTTCATCGCCCGCTGCAGGGTCTTCTCATGTGCATGGTGGCGGCGCTCGATACCGCTACGTGGATCGACTGACAAACCAGCCGCCGGAAAAACCCAGAACCACGCCCAGGTAGCGCCGGCATTGGGATACTTGCGTTCCAGAGCATGCGGCAAATAAACACCGGGCCGGCTGGCCGCCCTGTCCTGATCGAAAAGACGCCGGGCCGTCTGAAACTGATTCTGCAGCGGCTCGACCAGCGATCTCGGCAATACCGTCACCCTATCCTTGGCTCCCTTGCCATCCCGAATCAGGATTTCACCCCGGACAAAATCAACATCCTTGATGCGCAAGCGCAAACATTCCATCAGGCGCATCCCGGTCCCGTACAACAAGCGAACCATCAGGGACTGCTCCGGACGAACCACCGCCAGCAAACGAGCTACTTCATCGTGGTTAAGCACCGTCGGCAAACGCGCCGGCTTCTTCGGTCGCACCAGATCGTCGAGCCAAGGCAGATTGATCTCGAGCACATTCCGATAGAGAAACAGCAAGGCCGACAAGGCCTGTTGCTGAGTAGCTGCCGCCACATCGCGCTCGGTAGCCAGATGCGAAAGGAACTTCGTCACCTCGCGCGCCCCCATGTCCCGCGGATGGCGCAAACCATGAAAGCGGATGTAAGCCTTCACCCAATGGACATAAGCCTCCTCGGTACGTATGCTGTAATGCCGGATGCGTATTGCATCCACAACTTGCGCCAGCAGCTTTGGGGCGCGCTCGGAGGAAGAAATGGAAGTGTCCGGTTTCATGGCGACAAAACACTGTATGGATAACCAGTTATATGCCAAAAACCACTGCCGAGCAAGGGGAAATTGCTGTCCTGTCCGCCAGCTTATTGGACAGGTTTCCGGATTAGGCGACAGTTTTGTCGTCTACTACTAGTTATGCGTCTCTATGAGTACCGCTGAACCAATTGCTAGCGCTCAGAAAAAGGTTCTTGTTGCAGGGAATCAACAGTCTGGTTGGTGGCCCGTAACAGGAGAGCAAACTGAGCCTGTTCGAGTAATGCTGCTTAATTTCGAGATCCAATTTGATGGCTCTGGCTACCTGCTCTGCTATTCATCAGAAGGCGCCCTGTTGTACGGCGACTCTTGGCACGTGTCTGAAAACGAGGCAAGACAGGCGGCTCTTGAAGAGTTTGGAGTTCAGCCCAACGAATGGCGCCACGCATAACATGGCGCTCAACCTCGCTCCCTTCGGTCGCTGGACGCTGCGCGATAAAGCCGCGCAGCGCCGGTTAGCTCTACGTTAGAGGTCATGGGCGCAAAGCAACCGTTTCTTCCTCGCGACAAACCCCGGTCATGGGTTGTCGGCGTTTGCGCCGGCCTTATCGGCATGGCGGTTGGTCTTGTCGGCTTTTTCTTTGCATGGCTAGGAATCAAGCCAGTTCAAGCAGTCGCCGTGTTTCTTTTTGTCATTTGCTGGCTAACGTTCGCCGCATCTTGGCTATTTTTTGTGCTTCGCCTTATTTCGGGCAGGTATCGTAATTTGCAACCCAAAGAGTGGCAGCAGCAAATATGGTAGCTGCAACCTCTAACATCCCGGTCAAGGTGCGGCCTTCGGCCGCTGGGACGTCCCGCAAGCGGGCCGCCCCTTACCTATAACGTTAGCGTGCATGTCGCCTGCAACATTCTTTCGAGCATCGTTAATCGCTCCCTTTGGTTTGCCATTGCTCGCCCTCCCTTTTGGCTCGTCTTTTGTTTTCGGGCTGCTATTTATTGCCCTTGGCTTCGGGGGCGCTCAGTACGCCATATTTGCCCTATATCTGTTTTACGCAATCGGCAAAAAGAAAAATCTAAAAGCAATTCAAAACCTAGCCCTATTGGCACCTGTACTTTTTATCCCTTTGCAAGCCGCCGGTTGGGTGGGGTGGTGTTATTACGAACGGCTATCCAATTCAGATCTAGTGGGCATTTGGGAACCATTGCTCCCTTTTGCGCTATATTCACTGGTCATTGGTTACGGTTACGTCGGTCTGATTTTTGGTATCTATTGGTTGCTAAAAAAACTTGCGCTCATTACTGAACCCGCCCGCTAACATTCCGGTCAAGGCCGCTGCGGCCTTCGGCCTCCGCTGGACGTCCCGCAAGCGGGCCGCCCCTTACCTAAAACGTTGGGCGTCAAGGAAGCCCCGATGAAAAGGACCACAGTTTCAATTTCGCTGCTTGTCCTCGCGCTCCTCGCAACTAATGTTTGGTGGGCATATCGCCTATTAGATGCCGGTGTTTCGTACACGTACCAAGGCGTATCACTTGAGGAAAACCAGCAGGCTCTTTCGCAGGCGCTGGCAATCATCAAGGTTCTAGGCGCTAACAAGGCTTCTCGTGAGCAAGTCGTTGAAGCAGCGCAAAAGGCATGGCCATCGACTGAACCATTTGAAAAAGATGGCTATTTGTGGGTTGGCCGTCTTGGCCTTCGTTTCAATGAGACAGGTAACCTCGTTGAAGCTGTGAGCGGTTATTAATCGTGCTTCCGCCCAACAAATCATTCCAGCGGACCACCAAAAAGCTGCGCTTTTTGTCGTCCGCTGAATTTAAACGTTAGAGAACTATGCTTTTATTTCTCGAAAGCTTTGGGTTCATCATCGCGTTGGCGATCATTGCCTTTGTTGGCATATATATTTTGGCGCGTTACCCGCTCCCTCCTGATACGCGCTCAGGGAATCTTTGGCAGCTTGCCTCCCAATATGAGCATCACTTTCCTGGCACCAAAGGAAAACTCATCAAGCACTTCATGCGTCTCACCGTTCTGGCAGGGGTGTTTTTCGCTCTTGCTCTCTTCATTTTTCGTCTTTCAAAGCAGGGCTAGCCATGCTTCCCCATACACCGTTCTCTAACATACCGCTCCAGCCGACCGTCAAAAAGCTGCGCTTTTTGCCGTCGGCTGAGCTAGCACGTTATGCGTCTTAGTAAATCTTCTCGCGCATTGGCTGCCCTCTCGTTCCTCTGGCCTACGGTCATGTCCGTAGGTTTGCTGGCTGTGCTCGGCAACCAGCTTGGTTCAGTTAGCGCGCTGGTTTCACTCGTCCCACCCGCCAACGCCATCGTGCGTTTTGCGTGCGTTGCTCTGTTTATTGCTCTTGTGTGTGGTGGCTTGCTGCTTTCGCCGGTTCAGTTCCCCCGGTTTTCGCGCGTTTTCCTGCTGCTTGTGTGCATTGCCATCGCGCTCGCGTGCCTAGGCTTCGCTCAATTTCTGTTGCTTGGCTGGGTGTTTCCTTGTTGGTACGTGTTTAGGTTTGCTCGTGAAACAAACGCATAACATGGCGCTCAACCCCGCTCCCTTCGGTCGCTGGACGCTGCGCGATAAAGCCGCGCAGCGCCGGTTAGCTCTACGTTAGAAGTCATGAGCCGGTATGCGCGCTGCAATCACTAAAGGGCTGATTTTTCTGCCAAGCCTTATTGCTCTTTGGCATTTCATCGGGCAACTTTTGGCACCCGATTCATGCTCAGATCATGGCGGCAGTTTCAACTATTCTGTGTGGGAATGTAGCTTCACGGAAAATTTCCCATACGTAGCCACGCCATTTTTCAGCCTCAGTTCGTTCTGGCTTTTCGTGGGGTGTGCCATAGCCTCGTTGGTCGCACTCCACTTCAATCGCGGGAGTAAAGATGCCTTCTAACATTCCGGTCAAGGCGCTCCCTTCGGTCGCTGGGACAGCCGGCAAGCCGGCTGCCCCTTACCTAAAACGTTGGGCCGCATGATATCTCTTGCTGACAAATTGCTGCGCTTCATCACCGCAAAGTCGCCACGGGTGGTTTGTACGCATTGCAATCGTGGCTTTCTGCTGGCTTCGCTCGACGTTCGCTTTACGTCCGGCGGAATGAAGGACTGCTGCCCCCATTGCGGGGCAAATGGTCCTTTCCGGCAACCCTCGGAAGATGAAACACTGAAAATTCAACCGGAGCGAAAACATTGGTGGTTTCTTGCTCCCATCGGGCTAGGTCTTATTGCTATCTTGGTCTTAACTATTTGGCGAGCACTCAAGTGACAACATGCGGCACAACCCATCATTCGAGCGGACCTGCGCGAAAAGCCGCGCAGGTCCGCTCAATTCAAACGTTGGGCATCACCAGCGCATAATCGCGTTGGCACCCAGCCGGATGCCCAGCTCGTTTGCCACTCTTCGGGGCTGGCACTCGTGCTCCAGTGGTCGCCCCGGCAGATAAGGACGTCAATATGCTACGCGCCCCAACCCTTGCAGCCGCCGCCCTCCTTGCAACTTCTGCGTTCGCACAGGACGCTGTTCAAACCGATGGTGACAAGTACAAGGTCATTCTGGATAACGAGTGCGTCAGAGTCCTTGACTATCACGACCTCCCTGGCGAGAAGACACACCAGCACAAACATCCGCCGTTCGTCCTTTATGCGCTGTCTCCATTCAAACGGACGCTGACCCTACCAGACGGAAAGGTACTTACTCGCCAGTTCAAAGAGGGAGACGTCATGTGGTCGGAAGAGCAAACCCACGTCGGAGAGAACATCGGTCAAACACACACGCACGTCGTAATCATGGAGCTCAAGAAATCCAGTGGAGGGTGTACCAAGTAGTGACGCCCCCCTCGGTCAACCGGCAAGCTGCGCTTCGCGCTCCGGTCGCCGGTTACCTCGAACGTTGATGCTGTAGAAAAACCTTTTTCCTGCTCGATTTTCGACAACGAAATGGCGCAGGTTTGGTCTGCGCCATTTTCATTTTCAGGCTTTTTTTCCGGTCGACCGTAGCATTCTCGATGCGGACTGCTGGGCTGGTGTCGATTGCTTTGTAACGGGCCATGGCGCTTTCCTGAACCGAGCTTCAGGTTTGAACCTTGTTATTCCATATGATTCGCGGCACGATGAGGGGCATCAATACTACTTTTCTACTGCGTCGTTAGGCCCCTCAAAAAAACACCATGGCATCCGTTCGTCCTTGCCCGCTACCTAGCGGCACCCTACTCGGGATCTACGCTCAGAGCGGTGCTTACACGGATTGTTATGCTGTTGATTTAAATCGACAAGTCACGCAAAGTGAGTTCGTCGAGGCGTTCTACACAACTTCCGTTTTGAAAGTCGAGCGCTGGCTGCTCGCCAAGTTCCTGTCTTGCCCGTCTACCGACGCCGAGGCCCATCAGCTTGCGGCGGGGAATTTGAGCAAGTTCTCAGCCTGGACAGTCGAGCAAAGCAGCCCGAATGAAGTGCTGCTCGCCGCTGGCCGGACGCGATCATGGCTAATGGCAGCCGCTGTTGAGTCGGGCAGTTCCACTACGAGGCTGTATTTTGGTTCTGCTGTGGTTCCAAGCCGCTCTGCCGGCTCTGGCGTTCCTCACATGGGGTGGCAGTTCAGAGCACTGCTTGGCTTTCACAAAGCGTATTCCCGCGTTCTCCTTGCTGCAGCCTCCCGAAAGCTGGCTGCTGTTCGGTAGCATTGGCCATGGACATCGAGCCACCACCGGCCCGTTCACTCGAGCGGACCGCGCCGGCAAGGGGCTTGGGCCGCACGGCATCTGTCCCAATCATCCATCTCAAGGAAAAGCTATGGACAACACCTCGTTCTGGAAACTCATCGACAAATCTCGTCAAGCATCTGACGGAGATCCTGCGCAACAGCTTGAAGAACTCGGGGCTCTACTGGACGAGTTGTCCGCGGAAGACATTGTCGAGTTCCAGAACATCTTCAACTCCCACTTTCAGTCTTCCTACACGTGGCCCTTGTGGGGCGCAGCCTACGTGATCGGAGGGGGCTGCTCCGACGATGGATTCGACTATTTCAGGGGGTGGCTCATTTCTCGCGGAGAGAAGGTCTTCAATGCGGCGAACGCTGATCCTGACAAACTTGCGTCCCTGGTCCAGGAGAGCGACGAAGACGACGACTGCCAAGTCGAAGGCTGGCAGTCTGTCGGCATTGACGCTTGGTGTCGGAAGACCGGCCTCAAGTACGCCGCGTTTCCGTCCCGTCCATCCGGCGTTCAATCGGATGGCCCGGCAGGCGATGAATGGTCTGAAGAGGACCTCGACCGCCTCTACCCTCGGCTTGCCAAGCGCTTCAACTAACTCGGAATCCAAAGTGCGGCCGAACCCTTCGCTTAACCCGACCTGAGCAAAAAGCCGCGTAGTTGGGTTGGCTCCATGATGCAGCAGGGAGTAGCCCTGCGATTCACAAAAACAGGAAAGAAAAATCCATGAATCTGAAGATGGTCATCCGGGACGAAACCGGGGCTGATGCGAGCGCAATAACCGAGGTGACCTTGGCCGCGTTCAAAACGCTGGAAATCAGCAGCCACACGGAACAGTTCATCGTCTCGGCGCTACGTGCCGCCGGGGCGCTGACGATATCGCTGGTGGCCGAGCTGGATGGCCGGGTGACTGGGCATATTGCGTTCTCTCCGCTGGACATGTCGGACGGGACTCGTAACTGGTACGGGCTGGGGCCTGTTTCGGTGCTGCCGGAATACCAGCGGCAGGGCGTTGGAAAAGCGCTGATACAGGAAGGGCTGGCGCGGCTCAAGAAGCTCGGTGGGCAAGGATGTTGCCTTGTCGGGCATCCCGATTACTACCGGAAATTCGGCTTCAAAAACATGCCGGGGCTGGCGCTTGCGGGTGTGCCGCCGGAGGTTTTTTTCGCTTTGCCTTTCGACGGGGATTCGCCGCAGGGTACGGTCTCTTTCCACGATGCTTTCAGGACGAATGGCTAGGGCGCGGTCGCCGTAACCAGGCGGGATCAGCTGGATTCCCATTGCTACGGTCAACCGGAAAAAATGGCCAATTTTGAAATCGGGCTTTGGCGCAACCTTCTGGAATAACCGTGGTCCATGCCAGACCATGAATCAAAAGGAGAGGGGACAATGAGCACAGGAACGGTCAAGCTTCACCGCGTACTGCGGGCAAACCCGGAGCGCATTTATCGGGCTTTTCTGGATGCCGACGCGATGGCCAAATGGCTGCCGCCCTATGGGTTTACGTGCCGGGTGCAGCATCTGGACGCCAAGGTCGGCGGCTCTTTCCGGATGTCGTTCACCAACTTTACGACAGGCAATGGCCATTCGTTTGGCGGTGATTACCTTGAACTGCAGCCCAACGAGAAAATCCGCTACACCGACAAATTCGACGACCCGAACCTGCCCGGCGAAATGCAGACGACGGTAAGCCTGCAAGCCGTCTCCTGCGGCACCGAGTTGAGCATCGTGCAGGAAGGCATCCCGGCGGTGATTCCGACCGAGATGTGTTATCTCGGCTGGCAGGAATCGCTCGAACAGCTAGCCAGGCTCGTCGAGCCGAACATTCCGGACTGACTAGCCAGCCTTCAGCCAGCCGAGCAGTTCGTCCTTGCTCGGCATGCGGCCGGAGACCTTGACCGCTTCATCGACGACGAGCGCCGGCGTGGTCATGATCGGATAGGCCATGATCTTGTCCATCTCGGTTACGTGTTCGAAGCTCGCCTCAAGGCCGAGTTCGGCCACCGCTTCGCGGGTCAGTTGTTCGAGGCGGTTGCACTTGGCGCAACCGCTGCCGAGAATCTTGATCAGCATGATTCACTCCTCAGTTTGGCCTTGCGGCCACGTTCGATCAGGTGCAGCGAGGTGACGATCAGCGCGACGAAGCCGATCACGCCTGGCGCTAGGATGAGCAAGGATGTGCCATCGACCCAGGCGCCGTAGGTTAGCCCAGCCAGCGTCGAGAACAACGCGACCAGGCCAACGTAAGTCCACGCCTTGAGCTTGCCGATGATGGCCGAGGTAATCAGGATGCTCTGCAGCGACAGCTCGGGGTCGGCCATCAGGTAGGCGATCAGCGGCCCGGGGTGCATGCCGAGCGACAGGAACATCTTGGCGATGGGCACTTCGACCAGGGTCGGGAAGTACATGAAGACACCGAAGACGACGCCGGCCAGGTTGGCGAGCACGGTATTGGCACCGGCGATGCTGCGTATCCACTCGGGCTGGATGAAGACCCGGATGATGCCGACGAGGAAGACGCCAACGACGAGCAGCGGGAAAATCTGCTTCACGAAGCGCCAGGTTTCCCATAGCCATTGCTGCACGTCCCACTCGTCGAAACGCCGGGCCAGCGGCCAGAGGGCGAGGCAGAGGGCAGACACGGCGAGCGTTCGGCCGGTCACGGTGAGCAGCACGCCGGTTTCGGTGACCCGCATGCCAAGCGCGGCAAAGGCCAGGGTCAGCGCGGTGAGCGCCAGGGCGACCGGGGTCAGGCGGTTGAAACCGTTGTCGACCTGACCCAGCCCTTTCCAGGCAAAGGCACCGATGGCGCCGAGCAGGCCGATCAGTATCAGGCCCTGCAGACTCAGCCCTTCGGCGCCGGCCGCCTCGTTGATCGGCACCAGCTTGTCGAGCCCGGCCTGGATGGCGACGGCGCCAGCCCAAGGCATTTCGACGTGCAGCAGCCCAGCGGTCAGAAAATCGAGTTTGAGCGTGCCGGCAATCAGCAAGGCAACGAGCGCGCCGAGGAAAAGCAGCGTCCGGCCCGGAATGCCGCCGCCGGCCGCAAAAGTTTCCACGTCGGCCAGACGGGCAACATCGCCCTCGCGAAAAAGCGCGGCCATGATCATCCCGATGCCGATGCCGAAGGACAGGGCGAGCACGATGCGGGCAATGGCAAAGTCAGCACCAAGCGCCACGCCGGTATAGGCCAGGGCCAGGATGTTGGCGGCCGGGGCGAAGAACAGGAAGGTGATGGCCGGCCCGAGCCCGGCGCCCTTTTTGTAGATGCCGGCGAACAGCGGCTGGATGGTGCACGAGCAGACGGCGAGCAGGCTGCCGGCGCCAGCCGCGGCCGGATAGGACACCCATTTCGAGGCATCCGGCCCGAGAAAGCGCACGATCGATTGCTGCGGCACCAGTGCGGACAGCGCGCCGGCGATGAAAAAGGCCGGCACCAGGCAGAGCAGGACGTGGGCAGCGAGATAGGAGGCCAGGCTGGCCAGGCCGCCCTGTAATGCGGTGATCATCCATTCCACTTTATGTGCCTCTTTTTCAGACCTTTTTTTGCTTCGCCTCGCGGCGAAGGCTCCCTAACCTGCTTCGTACCAGCCCTTCGACGCATTGACGACCTTGACGACCAACAGCATGGCCGGCACTTCGATCAGCACGCCGACCACAGTAGCCAGCGCTGCCCCCGACTCGAAGCCGAACAGGCTGATGGCCGCCGCAACGGCCAGTTCGAAGAAATTGCTGGCGCCGATCAGGGCCGACGGGCAGGCGACATTGTGTTTTTCGCCGACCTTGCGGTTCAGCCAGTAGGCCAGCGCCGAGTTGAAGAAAACCTGGATCAGGATGGGCACGGCGAGCAGACCGATGATCAGCGGCTGGCGCAGGATGGCTTCGCCCTGGAAGGCGAAGAGCAGCACCAAGGTGGCGAGCAAGGCGGTTATGGACCACGGGCCGATTTTCTCCATGGCGGCGTCGAAGGCACCCTGCCCCTTGGCGAGCAAGGCTTTGCGCCAAAGCTGGGCGATCACGACCGGAATGACAATGTACAGCACGACCGAGGTCAGCAATGTGTCCCAGGGCACGGTAATCGCCGAGATGCCGAGCAGGAAGGCGACGAGCGGCGCGAAGGCGAAGACCATGATGGTGTCGTTGAGCGCCACCTGCGACAGCGTGAATAGCGGATGGCCGTTGGTCAGCCTGCTCCAGACGAAAACCATGGCCGTGCACGGCGCCGCGGCGAGCAGGATGAGGCCGGCGATGTAGCTGTCGAGCTGATCGGCCGGCAGCATCGGGGCGAACAACTGGCGAATGAACAGCCAGCCAAGGAAGGCCATCGAGAACGGCTTGACCAGCCAATTCACGAACAGCGTGACGCCGATGCCGCGAACGTGCTGCTTCATTTCGGCCAGGGCGCCGAAATCGACCTTGACCAGCATCGGGATGATCATGACCCAGATGAGCAGCCCGACAGGCAGATTGACCTGGGCGAATTCCATGCGGCCGATGGCCTGGAACAGGGTCGGCGCGAACTGGCCGACGACAATGCCGGTGACGATGCAGAGAAAGACCCAGATGGTCAGGTAACGCTCAAAGAAGCTCATCGGCGCGCCGGCGGCGGCCTTGGCGGTGATTTCACATTGGGCTGACATGGCGGCTCCTTACAGGCCCAGCGCGGCGCGCACGGCGGGGATCAGGCGGGCGCGGATATCGTCCCGGACGGCAATGAAACTTTCCAGCGGCTCGCCATGCGGGTCGTGGAAAGGCAGGTGAAGGCGCGGCACCGGACGCGGGAAGATCGGGCAGGTTTCCTTGGCGTTGTCGCAGACGCTGACCACGAGGTCAATGGGCTCGCCCATGACGGCTTCGACATCCTTGGCGTAAAGCCCCTCGGTCGGCAGGCCGGCCAGCTTCAGCGCCGCGATGGCGCCATCGGCCACCTTGGGCTGCGGCTTGGTCCCGGCCGAGATGCCGCGGACGAGACCGGCCAGTTCGTGGTTGATGATCGCTTCGCCCATCTGCGAGCGACAGGAGTTGCCGGTGCACAGCACGAGCACAGTTTTGAGATTCGGCATCAGGCGGTCTTTCCGGTTTTGGCGCGACGCTTTTTGGTGGTGTCGCAGCAGGTGGTTTTGGGCAGGCAGGCTTCGCCCTGGCAGCAGTTGCTGGTCAGGAAGGCGATCAGTTCATCCATCGTCGCGAAGTTGGCCGAGTAGTGGATGAAGCGGCTCTCGCGTTCGCCGGCGATCAGCCCGACCCGGCTCAGATGCGCCAGGTGAAAGGACAGCGTGGCCGGCGCCATGCCCAGTTGTTCGCCGATGGCGCTGGCGTTGATGCCCGCCGGCCCGGCTTCGACAAGCAGGCGGAAGATGGCCAGACGGGATTCGTGACCGAGGGCGGCGAGAAGTTCAGCGGCGTTTAACGTTTCCATAGTTCGAGTATCGTCGAACTATCAGACGAAGTCCACCCCGGAATCCGGGCGAGAGCGATTGCTACGGTCAACCGGAAAAAAGGGCCAAAAACGAAATTCAACAAAATCAACAACTATTGAATTCCATTTTCATAACAAGGAAAAACAAGCTTGATAATCGACATCAATATGAAATATTCCAAGGCTAATCTGCGGTCATTCCTGTACTCGGGGCTCCCCAATGATCTTGTTCGACAAACTGTCCATCCGCCTGAGATTGCTCGTCATGGTTGGCATCGGCGCCGTATTTGGCGTGATTTTGCTGGCTACCGCGCTCTATTCGCTGAATGCCTTTCGTAACGACACCCGGTCGGTCGCCGATGACGTCGAGCGCGCAACCCATGCCCTGACCCTGGTCAGCGGCGCCCAGAACGCCTTTCAGGCCCAGTTGCGCGGCCTCAAGAACATGGTCATCCGGAATTTCATGCCCGCCGAATTCGACAAGGCTCGGGAAGAATTTGTCGCCGAGCGCGCCAAGTTCTGGCAACACATCGAGGCACTGGAAAAGATCGACGGAACGGGAACGATCAAGGGCACCGCAAAGCTGGCCGAAATCCGCCAGCAGGCCACCGAGCTGAACAAGCTCTACGACGACGTGATCGCCGAGAACGAAGCCGGCATGCCCAAATACACACTGATGGTGGACGCCGCCCTGCGCGGCACCGAGCAACCGCTGACCGATGAACTGGCCAATGCCTACCAGGCGATCAGCGCGGCAACGACGGCGCTGGCCAGCGAAGCCTCGCAACTTGCCAACCGCCGCTTCATGGCCAGCCTGATCCTCGTCCTCGTCGTCGGCCTGGGCGGTTCGGCCGCCTCGCTGCTCCTCGCCGCCACGCTCGGCGGCCGTATCCTGGCCCGCCTCGGCGGCGATCTCGAACCGGTCGTCGCCGCCACCCGTCGCGTTGCCGAAGGCGACCTGACCGGCACCATCCAGTCCTGCAAGGCGGCCGCCGATTCGCTGGTCGCCGCCGTCGAGGCCATGCAAACACGCCTGCGCGGCCTGATCGGGCAAGTCAAGCAGGGTGCCGAAAAAACCTCGGGCAACGCCCAGGCACTCAGCACGTCGGCCGACGAGGTCGCCCAGGCCGCCAGCGCCCAAAGCGATGCCGCAGCCCTGATTGCCGGCGCCATCCAGGAACTCACCGTGGCCATCACGGTCATGGCCGAAAGTGCCGGCGCCGCCGCCGATGCGGGACGCCTGACGCGCGACAAGGCGAGCGAAAGCGGCAGCATCATTCTTGAAGCGATCGGCGAAATCGGCAACATCGCCGTCCAGGCCAAGTTATCGACCCGGACGATCGGCGACCTCAACCAGCACACCCAGGAAATTTCCCGTTTCGCCCAGGAAATCAAGGACATTTCCGACCAGACCAACCTCCTCTCGCTCAACGCTGCCATCGAGGCGGCGCGGGCCGGCGAGGCCGGCCGCGGCTTTGCCGTGGTGGCCGACGAAGTCCGCAAGCTGGCCAACCACACCGCTGGCACCACCCACAAGATCGAAAACCTGGTCAAGCTGCTCGATGGCGCCGCCCGCCAAACCGCCGAAGCAGTGGCCACGACCGCCCACCTTGCCGAGCACGGCACCCAGCTCGCCTCCAACGCCAGCGATGCGATTTCCGACATCAAGGACAATTGCGAGCGCACCATGCACGCCACCAACGACATCGTCGATGTTCTCGCCGAGCAGCGCCAAGCCGCCGAACAGATCGCCCGCAACACCGAGCGCGTCGCTCAAATGATCGAACAAGGGGCCGGCGCCGCGGTCAAATCGTCCTCTACGGCCAAGGAAGTGGCCTCGCTGGCCGAAGGCCTGCGCCTGGCGACACTGCAGTTCAGCGTCTGAGACCCGGCGGCGCGGCCGACCCGGTTGGCCGGTGCAATATTTTTTTGGCGCGACAACGCGGCGAACTAAAATAGGCCGGCCGATCTTCGGCCGGCCCACTTTTAGTCGCACCCTGCCCCGGCCAGCCCTGACTCCGGACAACACAACCGAATGACCGACCGCGTCACGCTGAAAGCCCTCCGCAAGCTGCTCGCCCTTGCTGCCCTCGCCGGCAGCCTGGCCAGCTGCGCAGCGCTTGACGAGTTGAAGGACAGCCCGGACGACGGCGCCCCAGTGGTTGATGCCATCCCCGACCGGGCGGCCGACGACATCCGGAAGATTTCCGACCTGGAGCGCCAGTTGGTCAAGGAACAGCGCCAGTGCTACGCCGAAAAACGCCGGCTGGACCTGTCGCTCAAGGAAGCGCAAAAGCAGAACGAAGAGTTGCAGAAAAAATTCGACGATCTGCAAAAGAAGCTCGACGCCCTGCTCGCCATCGACCGCGACCTGCGCAGCCGCAGACGCTGATCCTGCTCAGGAACGGTTGAGTCGTAGCGGCGGCGTGCTTTTCAGCTTGAAGACCAACAACGACAAGCCGAGCAAAACAAGCAGATAGCCCGACATCAAGGCCCACAGCGGCGCCTTGCCGTAAGCCAGACCATGGGCCAGACCGAGGAAGGCGCCATAGATCCAGCAGGCCAGGCTGACCGTTCCGGCAACGATCATCGGCGTGCGTTGCCCCTCGCGGAAGCGGGGAAGCGCATAGGCCCGCATGGTTTCGGTCGAGATCGCCCAGATCGTGATCAGAATGACCTTGGTCCACAGCTTGGGGTTGGCCAGGTAGGTTTCCGGCCCGTTGATGATCAGGCCGACGGCGATGATGGCAAAGCCGGATAGCCACAGATGGCGGTCGGCATGACGAATGATGTGGTTGTGGCTGCGGTCGTACTGGATACGGCCGAATAGCGCCAGAAAGCATTGGAAGACGAACAGGAAGCCGCAGGCAAAAGCGACGACGTGCCACAGCGAGACGAGTGTTTTGAGAACTTCGAGCATGAGGATTGCTCCGATCCGGTAGGCATGTGAGCGAGTCGGGGACGGCCAGCCCGGTTCACGGATAAGCCCGGACGGATAATCGCCCGGGTGTCGAACTGGCCGTGGCTGGGGCTTAAGCGGGCCGGCGCCGGGAGACCAGGCCGATCAGGCCGAGGCCGGCCAGCAACATGGCGTAGCTTTCCGGTTCCGGCACGGCGGCAACGGTCAGCTTGCCGAAGATGCCGTCGCGTTCCTCGTCGGGGCCGGCCGTGAAGTAAAGGCTCTTGGCATCACCAAGGTGCACGCCGTTGCCGAAGGTCAGGCCCCAGACGCCATCGATGCTGATGACGTTGCCGTTGGCATCACGAAGATAGCCAAGCGAAGCGCCGCTGGCGCGGTCGTAGGCAGCGATGGTTCCGTCGCCGAAGTTGGCGACCAGCAAGGAACCACTGAAGGCGCCGAAGCCTTCCGGCGCGATGACCATGCCCCACGGGGCGTTGAGCAGGCTGTGCTCGGTATAGTCCTGCAGCAGGTTGCCGTCGCGATCATAGGCAACGATGCGCCCGATGCCGGCGCCCGCGACTTCTTCCGTCGGCTCGTCGATTTCCAGCGAATTTTCGACCCAGGCGACGTAGATCCGGCCATCGGAAAGCTGCTGCACATTGAACGGCATCCAGACTTCGGAGAGGTCGGCCGGACGGGAAAAGGGCGTCGACGCCGAGATATCGTTCCACTGGTTGTCGAAGGTCATGATGTTGCCGTTGGCGAAATCGGCAACGTACAGCCGGTTGTCCACCACCTTGTTGCCGTTCGCATCAAATGTCCAGTGGTCGGTCGTCATGGCCACGCCATTGAAGCCGGGACGGCGCTGACCGGGTGTCTGCGTCCCGGGAACGATGCTGCTCGCCATTGAGTAGTCCTTGATGACCACGGCTTCGACCATGCCGGGGTCGGTCTTGGTGCGCCAGGCGTTGATGGTGCCGTCCTGGGTGACGAAAACGAATTTGGCCGACCCGGCATCGATACCGTAGTCGCTGCCGTTGGAGTTGTTGATGGCCGGGCCGCTGACGAAGAATTCGATCGGCTGGCCGGCATAGTCGCTGGCCGCGTTATAAACCTGGCCGGTGACCCGGGCGACGCCGTCGGCACCGGTTTCGACCAGTTGCTGGTCGTAGGCGCTGGTCACGATGGGGACGACCTTGAGGCCGTCCTGATGGAGCGGCAGGCCGGGTACGTCACCGATGTAGGTGGTGGTCGTGCCGGTGCCGGCATTGCTGGTCCAGAAGTGGCCGCCGGCGCCGGGCGGGCGCAGGGCGATGCCCCAGGGATTGACCAGATAGGGGTCGACCATGATGGTCGGGTTGTATTTGGCGTCGTTAGCGACGAGGATGGTTTGCGCGTAGGCATTGCTGCCTGCCGCCAGCGCGCTGTGGCCGAATAGACTGCCGACGGCGAGCGCGAGTACCGAGCAGTAGCGGAAAGCGAACTTGTTCATGACGATAGGCTCCAGTTTGACGACTTGGCTGGCAAACCTCGGCTGGCTGGGTCAGAACATGCGATAGACGATGAAAAGGCCGCTCGCCCGATCAGGAGTTGATCGGGCGAGCGGCACGGGTACGACAACCGCCACCAGGGCGGCAGCACTTGCCGGGAGAGCGTCGCCGCCCTCCCGGTCAGGGCTTACTTGGCAGCGCGGCGGCGGGCGGCGAAGCCGACCAGGCCGAGGCCGGCCAGGAACATGGCGTAGCTTTCCGGCTCCGGAACAGCGGAGATCTGGATCAGGCGATCGACACCGTCAGCCGGATGCTGGATGTGCAGGTATGCAACGTTGGCATTGAACTTGTCGAAGTACAGGCCGGAGATTTCCGAACCAGGGGTACCGTTGGAAGCCCAGCGGGCCAGACCTTCGCCAGCGTCGGTCAGGTCACCGTCGTGGTTCAGGTCGACGGCCAGCCAGACGTCGTCATCGACAGCGCCGTTGCGGTCTTCGATGAGATACATGTTGCCGGCAGCATCGATGGCCAGGTTGTCGGCGTTGCGCAGACCACCGCCGACGGCCAGGCCGGTGGCCAGGTCGATGGTGCTGGAATCGGCGAACAGCTTGACTTCGCTGGACACGGTGTCGAACAGATAGACGCGGCTGCGACCATCGTTCGTATCGCCGTTAATGTCGGAGTCGGTGGTGGCGAAGAAAATGGCTTCATGGCCATCGGCCAGGGTCTTCACTTCCATGTCTTCCGGACGGTTGTAGCCGGTGGCGGCAATGGAGGCGACGTCGGCCGTGGCGCGACCGTCGACGGTGCCGTCGCTAGCCAGGACGGACACGCCGTCAATGGCGCCGCCGTTGGCGTTGGTGACGGCCACCCAGGTAGCACCGCCGGTGATGGCCGGGCCGTTGTTGCCTTCGAACTGGCCACCCGCACCGACCTTCAGCGCGAAGGTCTGGCCGGCGGCGAAGTAGTCGTCACCGGTGGTGGCATTCGGGTTGGCCGAGACGTACTTGTAGATCGAGCCGCCGTTCAGTTCGTCGACAAAGTACAGCGACTTCTGCTGGTCGAAAGCCAGGCCTTCATGGGAAACACGCGGAATCACGCTGCGCTGGACGAAGTTGCCGCCATTGGCAGCAGCCGTCGTGGCGTTGGTGACTTCAAACAGGCGGCCCTTGGTGCTGTTCGTACCCCAGGATTCTTCGGCGGTCAGGTAGCTGCCCCACGGCGTCCAGCGGGAGGCATCGCCCGAGGTGAAGCCCTGGGTGCCCGGCGCGACGATGGTCACGGTACGGGTGTTGTAGTTGCTGTCCTGCAGGTCGACGCGCTGGACGCCACCGGTGCCGGTTTCGAACGGCATGAACAGGTAACGGCCGGCATTCGGGCCGGTTTCATTGGCGGCGATCATGTCCCAGACACCCGAATTGCTGCCCGGAACCAGCGTGTTCTGGGTCAATGTGTCGGCGATGGTGACCTGGGTGAAGTTCGGGCTGGACAGCGTCAGCGGCGTCGCCGGGGTGGCGGTCGCGCCGGCCGAGGCGGCCAGCGGGGTGATGTTGTCGAAATAGGTATCAGCGGCGTGAGCGCCGACAGACATGGCGGCAAGGGCGCTGGCTACGGCAATGTTGAGAACCTTCTTTTGCATTTTATGATGCTCCTGGCTGGCGAGAGTATGAGTTAGGGTCAATGTATCAAGGGGTAAGGATCGGCTGGTGGCGGGCTGCGCCATATACAACCCGCGTATGCCCGACACGACAACCGGATCACTCTCCCCCTGGTCGCCTATGATGAAGGTCATTTATTACAGGTAGATGTGTGTCAAGCAGCTTAACAACTAGTACTTTCGGACTACCCGCGGGTCAGCCCGGCAGATTTTTACTGGTTGTTTGCGCATCCGGGACGACTTAAGAAAGGTTTAAGCTGCGTTGAATACACTGTCGAAAACCTGTTACGGATAAATCCCATGTCGCGTCGCCCTTTCATTTTTGGCCTTTTTTTCCTGTTGACCGTAGCACCTCAGCTTCAGGCTCAGGTAAGTAGCCTGACGCTGCAGCCGGCGCAACTCAAGTCGTTGGGCATTGAAACGGCCATCGCCGGCGAGATGCCCGGCGGTCGAGATGGCAGCTATCCGGGGCTGGTGCGCGTGCCCAATGAACAGATGCGCGTCGTTGCCGCGCCGGTTGGCGGCATGGTTGAAATGCTTGCCGTGGCGCCCGGTTCGACCGTCAAACGCGGCCAGGTCGTCGCCCATCTGAGCAGCCAGCAAGCCCTCGAACTGCAACGCGATGCGCTGCAGGCCGGCAGCCAGTCCTCGCTGATGCAACAGAATCTCAAGCGCGATGAACAACTGTTCAGCGAAGGCCTGATCGCCGAAAGCCGGCTGCAGGCCACCCGCGCCGCCGCCGCCCAGGCCGGCGCCCAGGCCAGCGAACGGAGCCAAGGCCTGGCCCTGGCCGGTGGCACAGCGGGCAAGCTGGGCGGCAAACTGGCGCTGACCGCGCCCATCGATGGCGTCGTGCTCGAACAGGGCGCCCAGCTCGGCCAGCGTGTCGAAACCTCGGCGCTGATCTACCGCATCGCCAAACTCAGCCCGCTGTGGCTGGAAATCCAGGCGCCCGTTGCCATCGCCACCACGCTGCGCGAAGGCAGCCCGGTGAAGATCGCCAACAGCGAGGTGACGGGCAAGCTGATCGCCATCGGCCGCGCTGTCGATCCGGCCAGCCAGACCGTGCTGCTTCGCGCCGCCGTGGTCAAGGGCGCCGAAACGCTGCGCCCCGGCCAGGTCATCGAAGTCGAAGTTGCCGCGCCACCCGGTCAACAGCAGCGCCTGCCCGCCGCCGCACTGGCCCGCAACGAGGGCAAAACCTTTGCCTTCGTCCAGACTTCCAGCGACGCCAAGGGTGTGGTCTTTGCAGCCCGTCCGGTCCGCGTTGTCAGCCAGGGTGGCGACAGCGTCACGGTGGACGGCGTCAAGGCCGGTGAGCGGGTCGCCATCAAGGGCGTATCCGGCCTCAAGGCCATGCTGACCGGTGTTGGTGCCGAATAATGCTCGACGCCATCATCCGTTTTTCGCTGACCCAGCGCCTGCTCATTCTGGTCCTCACCGTCATGCTCATCGGTGCTGGCGTGCAGGCTTTCCTCGGCCTGCCCATCGACGCTTTCCCCGATGTATCCACGACGCAGGTCAAGATCATTCTGAAAGCCCCCGGCATGACGCCGGAAGAGGTTGAAACGCGCCTTGCCGTGCCGGTCGAGCAGGAACTGCTCGGCATTCCGCATCAGCGCCTGCTGCGTTCAACCTCCAAATACGCGCTGACCGATATCACCCTCGATTTCGAGGACGGCACCGACATCTACTGGGCCCGCCAGCAAGTCGGCGAGCGCCTCGCCGCGGCGATGGGCAACCTGCCGCCCGGCGCGACCGGCGGCATGGCGCCGATCACCACGCCACTCGGCGAAATGTTCATGTTTACCATCGAGGGCGACCTCTCGCTGGCCGAAAAGCGCAACCTGCTGGACTGGGTGATCCGCCCGCAACTGCGCACCGTGCCCGGCGTCGCCGACGTGAACAGTCTGGGCGGCGAGGTGCGCACCTTCGAAGTGGTACCCAATCCGCAAAGCCTGGCCGCCCGCGGTCTGGCCCTCAAGGATCTGCAGGCTGCCCTCGAAGCCAACAACCGCAACGACGGCGCCGGCCGCCTTAATGATGGCGAGGAATCGCTGCTGGTTCGGGCCGAAGGGGCGATTGCCACGGTCGACGACGTCAAAGCCATTGTTTTGCAGGCCAGGGATGGCACCGTGGTGCGCGTCGCCGATGTGGCCGATGTCCACCTGGGCGCCCTGACCCGCTACGGCGCGGTGACCAAGAGCGGCCAGGGCGAAGCGGTCGAAGGACTCGTCCTGGGCCTGCGCGGTGCCAATGCCCAGGCCGTAGTCGCCGGCGTCAAGGAACGCCTGGCCGAAATCGCCCCGACCCTGCCGCCCGGCGTCACCATCGAACCGTTCTATGACCGCAGCAATCTCGTCGGCCGCGCCGTTGGCACGGTGTCGAAAGCCTTGCTCGAAGCCATCGTGCTCGTCGTCCTGCTGCTCCTCGCCTTCCTCGGCAATCTGCGCGCCGCACTCGTCGTCGCCCTGATGCTGCCGCTGTCGGCCCTCGCCACCTTCATTCTGATGCGCATGTACGGCCTGTCGGCCAACCTCATGAGCCTGGGCGGCCTGGCCATCGCCATCGGCATGCTGGTCGATGCCGCCGTGGTCGTCGTCGAAAACGTCGAGAGCCAACTGGCCGAGGCGCAGGAAAACCTGCCGACACTGCACCTGATCTATCGGGCGGCGCGCGAAGTCGCCTCGCCGGTCACTTCAGGCATCGTCATCATCATCATCGTTTTCTTGCCGCTGCTCACGCTGCAAGGGCTGGAGGGCAAGATGTTCGGGCCGGTGGCGCTGACCATCGTCTTCGCACTGGCCTCATCGCTGCTGCTGTCGCTGACCGTGGTTCCGGTGCTCGCCTCCTACCTGATCAAGCGCGGCGTTCATCACGAGCCGTGGCTGGTCAGAAAATTGGCGGCGATCTACGACAAGACCCTGAGCACTGCACTGGCCAATAGCCGCACTTTCATGGTCGCCGCAACCATCGCGCTGGCTGCCGCCGCCGGCGCCTTCCTGCTGCTCGGCAAAAGTTTCATGCCGACCATGGACGAAGGCGACATGATCATGCAGCTGGAAAAGCTGCCATCAATCGGCCTCAATCAGACCCTGACCATCGACAGCCGCGTACAACAGGCCATCCTGGCGCAAGTGCCGGAGATCAAGGCGATCGTCGCCCGTGCCGGTTCTGACGAACTGGGCCTCGACCCGATGGGCCTCAACCAGACCGATACCTTCATGGTCCTCCAGCCGCGCGACACCTGGCGCAAGCCCGATCCGGCCTGGCTGGCCGACCAGTTGCGCGGCGTCATGGCCGATTTCCCCGGCATCGGCTTCTCCTTCACGCAGCCAATCGACATGCGCGTTTCGGAAATGCTGACCGGTGTGCGCGGCGATCTGGCCATCAAGATTTTCGGCCCCGATCTCGCCACACTCAACCGCCTGTCCGGCGAAGTCGTTGCCACTGTCAAGAAGGTGCAAGGGGCTGAAGACACCTTCACGCTCAAGAACGACGGCGTGCAGTACCTCAAGATCGCCGTAGACCGTCTGGCCGCCGGCCGCCTCGGGCTCAACGTCGACGACATCCAGAACGATCTCAAATCCCTGCTCGAAGGCCGCAACGTCGGCGTCGTCATCGAGCAAGGGCGGCGCGTTCCGGTCGTCCTGCGCGGCCCGGTCAGCCTGCTCAACTCGCCGGCCGACTTCGAGGCTTTGCGCCTGAGCCTGCCGGGCGGCGGCAGCGTGCCGCTGGCCAGCGTTGCCAAGATCGGCCGCATCGACGGCCCGGTCAAGGTCGACCGCGAAAACGCCCAGCGTTACGTCGTCGTCCAGTCCAACGTCCGCGACCGCGACCTGGTCGGCTTCGTTGACGATGCCAAGGCCGCCGTTGCCCGCGACGTAAGCCTGCCGGCCGGCTACCGGCTGGCCTGGGGCGGCCAGTTCGAGAACCAGCAGCGCGCCGCCGCACGCCTCATGGTTGTCGTCCCCGTCGCTCTCGCCCTGATCTTCTTCCTGCTCTTTTCGACCTTCGGCTCGGTACGCCAGGCCCTGCTGGTCCTCTCCAACGTGCCGTTCGCCATGATCGGCGGCGTCTTCGGCCTGCTCATCTCGGGTGAGTACCTTTCGGTCCCGGCGTCGGTCGGCTTCATCGCGCTGCTCGGCATTGCCGTACTCAACGGTGTCGTCATGGTCACCTACTTCAACCAGTTGCTGGCCAGCGGCATGGCCATCGGCGATGTCGTCGTCGAAGGCGCCAAACGCCGGCTGCGCCCGGTTCTGATGACCGCCAGCATCGCCGCCTTCGGCCTCGTGCCAATGCTCTTCGCTACCGGCCCCGGCTCGGAAGTGCAGCGCCCGCTGGCCATCGTCGTCATCGGCGGCCTGCTTACCTCGACAGCGCTGACCCTGGTCCTGCTGCCCATCCTGTTCCGCCGCTTCGGCCTCAAACCCACCGTTTCCTTTACCGAGGTTCGCCGCCATGGCTGATATCCTGCTTTCGCTCACCATGCCCAACGACGTTGCCCAGCACGTCGAAGACCTGCTCCTCTCGCGGCCCGATCTCGTGCGCGGCTTCACCGCCAGCCTGGCCGAAGGGCATGGCGCCGTCGTCCCCCTGGTCGAACCGTCCGAGCTGGTCAGCGGCCACTCGCCACGCCTGCAGATTCGTCTGGCCGGAACGGAAGAAGCCATGCGCGCAGTACTGGTACTGATCAAGTCCGAGCTGCCAAGAGCCAATATTTTCTACTGGCTGGTGCCAATCATCGAGATGGGGCGTTTATGAAATTTAGCCATTTTTTCCGGTTGACCGTAGCAATCAGCACCAGCGGCATCGGTGGCACCGGTTTTGCAGCACCAGACCTGACCAACTATCCGAACCTGCCACCGACGGAAGTCGTCACCCGCGTCCTCCAGTCCAACCTCTCGGTGCAGGCCGCCACTGGCCAGATTCGCGTCGAGGAAGCCAACCGTAGCCGCCTCGAAGCCGGCCATTACGAATGGAACGTCCGCCTCGGCGGCCAGCAGCGCCGGAGCAAACCGGCCGCCGGCACCGACGAGCGTTTCAATGAATGGAATGCCGCCATCGAGCGTCCTCTGCGCCTGCCCGGAAAGGCCGGCCTGGACGGTGAAATCGGTGCAGCCGGCGTCTCGCTGGCCGAAACCGCCCGTGGCGACGCGCTGCACGAAACCAGTCGGAATCTGCTCAAATCCTGGTTCGTCTGGCTCAAGGAAAGCGCCAGCGCCGCGCAATGGGCTGAGCAACTCGCCCTGCTCGACAAGCAGGCCAAGGGCATCCAGCGCCGCCAGCAACTCGGCGACGCCGCCCGTCTCGAGGCCATCCAGGCCGAAGCTGCATTGGCCCAGGCCGAAGCCGCCTTGGCCCAGGCCCGCGTCCGCCAGCAAACGGCTGGCGAAGACCTGCGCCGCCGCTACCCCGGCCTGCCCCTTGTCGCCCAGAACACGATTGCCGAGCCAACGCCGATCAACGGCAATGAAACTGACTGGATCAACGCCATCCTCGAACATAGCCACGAACTCGATCTCGCCCGCGGCGAAACCCGCCGCGCCCAGATCGTTGCCGGCCGGGCCAGCCGCGACCGGCTGCCCGACCCGACCTTCGGCCTGCACGTTTCCAACGAACGCGCCGGCGAGGACCAGGTTTTTGGTGCCTACATCAGCATCCCGCTACCCGGCGGCGCCCGCCGCGCCGGCTCCGACGCCGCGCTGGCCCAGGCCGATGTTGCCGGTAGGCGCGAAGCGTTCACCACGCAAAAAATCACCGCCGAATCGGCCATGCTCTACCAGTCGGCCAATGCCGCCTTGTCGACCTGGCAGGCCAGCCGCGGCGCCGCGGAAAGGCTGGGCCAGGCTGCTGACATGACGGCCCGCGCCTACCAACTCGGAGAAGGTAGCCTCAACGACTTGCTCACCGCCCGCCGCCTGGCCAACGAAGCTCAGCTCGCCGCCCGCCTGAGCCAGCTCGATGCGCTGGAACTACGCTACCGCCTGCTGCTCGATGCCCACCGACTGTGGGTCATGGATGAAGAAAAGCACGCCAGCGATTAAGCCTTTCCCGGCGCCAGCGACGTATCATGATCGGACCCCACTTCGGATGAGGCCACACCATGACCCAGAATCTGCGCCACCTTGCCAGCCTGTTCTGCGGGCTTTTCGCCATCACGCTGGCGATGCCGGCCACGGCATGGGAACTGGCCGGCAGCAAGCTCATCAAGCTGCACACCCGGGACGGCCAGTCGATTGCGATTGGCCACGTGGACTTCACGCCAAACGGTGAACAAAGCAGCTTCAAGCTCAATCTCGACGACACCAGGTTCAAGGATTTCTTCCTCTCCATGAAGGAATTCAAGTGCCTGGAAGGCGAGGAAATTCATTGCCACGTGCCCTATCCATACGCCAATCCAGGCACGGTGAGCCGCAATGACCTGCGCTGGCTGGAGCATTCCTTGCTGTTTCTCTACAAGCAGCCCAAGGATTTCGGCGCCCGGCTGTGGAACGGCCTTTACTATGAGATGGCGCTGACTGAAAAAGGTCTCGTCGGCACGCCGCAAGCCGTCGATCTCGCCCTGATCGGCGCGCCGCCGGCCGATACCTCGATCCCGCCTTACGGCCCCGGCGAGCGCAGCGAAATTGCCCCCGACTCGCGCTGGATCCGCAGCCTGAGCATCGAGTAGGCGAGGGTCAATCCGGAAGGCGAACGCTCAGTTCGCCACCTTCTGCCAGCCCTTCGCCTGCATGCAGGCGTGCATCCGGCGCACGCTGGCCTTGGTGACCACGCCGTCGGCCGTGGTGTAGACCTGCTGCTTGCAGAAAATCTCGTCACGCGTGTACTCACCGTCGAGCGCCCCGCGTTTCTCCCAGTGCCACGACGAACAGCCTGCCAGGCCAATGAAGGCGATCATCAGTAATTTCATGGCGCAAATTCTACGCCGCTCGTCGCCGACCACGCCATCTGGCTGCGCGAACTGACAACAGAAAGCCACGCATTTCGTTTCTCCTGACCAACAGATTCGTTGCCAGATATTTGCCCAAAAATCTCTCCGGACATGGAACCAGCTGACCGCCACACACTCAAAACGTTGCCGGCATATGCCATTAGACTTTTCCTGCCCGGCAATCTGGCATTCATTGACGAATGGCTAGCATTCTTGAATAGGGGATGACATCGATGATCTACAAAGGAAGTTGTCACTGCGGCAAAGTAGCGTTCGAACTGGAGGGTGATATCGAGGGTGCCGTTGCCTGCAATTGCTCGATCTGTTCGCGCAAGGGTTCACTGCTCTGGTTCCTGCCGCGCGAGAAACTGACGTTGCTGACACCGGAAGACGCTGCCAGCACCTACACATTCAACAAGCACGTCATCCAGCACCGCTTCTGCCCGAGCTGCGGCATACATCCCTACGCAGAAGGCGTCGATCCCAAAGGGAGGAACATGGCAGCGATCAATCTGCGCTGTATCGAAGGTCTCGATCTGACATCCATTCCGGTCACTGAATTCGATGGTCGATCCATCTAAATACGGAGGTAATGATGAACAATCCGGTAGGCTGGTTTGAAATTTACATCCAGGAAATGGAGCGTGCGAAAGCTTTCTATCAGGCAGTTTTCGACGTTGAACTAACCCGGCTGGAAGCCCCGCCAGACATCGAGATGTGGGCCTTCCCGATGCTGCCTGATGGCAAAGGGGCGTCTGGCGCCTTGGTCAAACTGGCCGGCTGCGGTTCAGGTGACAACAGCGTTCTGGTCTATTTCAGTTGTGCCGATTGCGCCGTGCAGGCGGCCAAAGCCGTCAAGGCCGGGGGCAAAATCCACAAGCAAAAAATGGCCATCGGACAGTACGGCTTTATCGCGCTGGTGGTGGACACCGAAGGGACGATGATCGGCCTGCATTCGATGCAGTAGGCGATCCGCAGGCTTTCAATTTTGGCGGTTTTTTACGGTTGACCGTGGAAACCGTGCTTTCCGGCTTGCTTATTCGCCGACCACGTCGGTACCGGCGGGCGCGGTGAACTTGAAGGCACCGGCCGGCAAGGCGGGGTTGTGTTCGATCCGGTTGAAGCGGATCAGCGTCGTCTGGCCGAAGCTGTCCTGCAGCTCCATGGCTTTCAGATCCTTGCCGGCAAAACCGAGACGAACCGCCTCGAAGCCGCTGTCGCCAGCCTTGGGCGTGGCTTCAACCCAGGCCATGCCTTCCGCCTCGCCGGCTTCCTTGAGCGTAAAGTTCTTTTCCAGCTCGTTGCTGCCGGAGAGCAGCGCCGCCGGCGAACCGCCGATGGCCTGGCCGACCTTGCGCACGGTGACCTGCTGCAGATCGGGATCGTGAATCCAGACCTTCTCACCGTCGCTGACGACCAGTTGCGGGTACGGCTTGAGGATTTCCCAGCGCAGCTTGCCGGGCCGCGCGATGGCCACCGTCCCCGCCGACTCCTGCGGCTTGCGGCCATTCTTGCCGATGACCATCTGCGAGAAATCGGCCTTCAGCGTGCGCGTGCTTTTCAGGAAGTCATGCAGTTGATCGACGGCACCGGCGTTGGCCAGCAGCGGAAAGAGAGCCAACGCTACGGTCAACCGGAATTTTTGGGCAAATTTCATATTTGAAGCTTAGCGGTTTGGGGCGTGGCGCGCTGTTTCAGGGTGTAACAAAAATGCCGGGAAACTCACTCCGCCGGCTTTTTCATGAGCACTTCGCGCCCGCCGCGACCGTCCATGGTCGACACCAGTCCGGACTTTTCCATGGCCTCGATGAGCCGCGCCGAGCGGTTGTAGCCGATGCGCAGGTGACGCTGGACGAGCGAAATCGAGGCGCGCTGGTTCTTGAGCACGATATCGACGGCTTGATCGTAGAGCGGGTCGCTCTCGGCATCGCCGCTCTCGCCGCCTTCGCCGCCGCCCTCTTCATCGTCGCCGCCGGCACCGGTCAGGATGTCCTCGATGTACTCTGGCGCGCCGGTGGCCTTGAGGTGTTCGACGACGCGATGCACCTCGTCATCGGACACGAAAGCGCCATGAACGCGCGTCGGATAACCGGTACCCGGCGCCAGGTAAAGCATGTCGCCCATGCCGAGCAGCGCTTCGGCGCCCATCTGGTCGAGGATGGTGCGCGAGTCGATCTTGCTGGAAACCTGGAAGGACAGGCGGGTCGGGATGTTGGCCTTGATCAGGCCGGTGATGACGTCCACCGACGGCCGCTGCGTCGCCAGCACGAGGTGGATGCCCGAAGCGCGTGCCTTCTGGGCGAGGCGGGCGATCTGTTCCTCGACCTTCTTGCCGACGACCATCATGAGGTCGGCCAGCTCGTCGATGATGACGACGATGAAAGGCATGGTCTTCAGTGGCTCCGGCGTTTCCGGGGTAAGCGTCAGCGGATTCGGGATGTGTTCGCCACGCTTCTCGGCATCGCGGATCTTGGTATTCAACCCGGCGATGTTGCGCACGCCCATCGCCGACATCAGCTTGTAACGCTTTTCCATTTCGGTCACGCACCAGTGCAGCGCGTTGGCCGCCTGCTTCATGTCGGTGACGACGGGCGCCAGCAGGTGCGGGATGCCTTCGTAGATCGACAGTTCGAGCATCTTCGGGTCGACCATGATGAGGCGGACCTGATCCGGCTCGGCCTTGTAGAGCATCGACAGAATCATCGCATTGACGCCCACCGACTTGCCCGAACCGGTCGTCCCGGCGACCAGCAGGTGCGGCGTCTTGGCCAGGTCGGCGACCACCGGCTGGCCGCCGATGTCCTTGCCGAGGCAGACGGTCAGCGGGCTGCTCATGTCGTTGTACGGTTTGCTCGAGATGATCTCGGAAAGCTTGACGGTCTGCCGCTTGGGATTGGGCAGTTCGAGCGCCATGCACGACTTGCCGGGCACTGTCTCGACAACGCGGATCGAGACCATGGCCAGAGCGCGGGCCAGATCGCGCGCCAGATTGACGATCTGGGCGCCCTTGACGCCAACCGCCGGCTCGATTTCGTAACGGGTAATGACCGGCCCCGGCATGGCGGCCAGCACTTTGACCTGGACGCCGAAGTCGGCCAGCTTGCGTTCGATCAGGCGGGAAGTGTATTCCAGCGTGTCGGCGCCAACCGTCTCGGTGGCCGGTGGCGCCGGATCGAGCAGATGGAGCGGCGGCAACTGGCCGCCGAAGATGGCCTCGGGAAACAAGGCAACCTGCTTTTCGCGCTCGATGCGCGCCTCGGCCTTTTTTGACACCGGCACTTCGGGCGGCGGTGTTTCAATGATGATCGGCTCGTGCAATTCGACCCGTTGTTTTTCTTCCTTGACGACGACTTCGCGCTTCTGCGCCACTTCCTTGCCGATCTGCCGGTCGCGCCAGGCATCGACACGGCCGTAGAAGAAGGCAACCAGGGCCTCCAGAATGAGGCCGAGTTTCTCGAAGGCCCAGACCCAGGACATGCCGGAAAAAATGCTCCAGCCGGCGGCCATGACCGCGAGCAGGAACAACGTCGCGCCGGTGTAGCCGAACTGGGTGGCCAGCACGCGGCCAACCTCGATGCCGAGCATGCCGCCCGGCGCCAGCGGCAGTTCCGCCTTGAGCGAATAAAAGCGCAGGGCCTCGAGCGACGAACTGGCGATCAGCAGGAAGGAAAAACCACCGAGCGCAATGATCAGCGGATGCTGCTTGTGCTCTTCCGGCGAATGGTACTTGCGGAAGCCCCACCAGACGAACATGCCGAGCAGGACGATCCACCACCAGGCCGACAACCCGAAAACATAGAGCATGAGGTCGGAGATCCAGGCCCCGGCCCGGCCGGCCGGATTGTTCAGGCTGGCAGCGCCGATGGCATGCGACCAGCCCGGATCTTCCTTGCTGAATCCCCACAGCGCCATGGTCAGGAACAAGGCGACAGCACCAACGCCCAACCAGCGGGATTCCTGCAGCAAGGAGCCGATTTTTTCCGGCAGCGGGCTAGGTGCCGCCGCGCGATTCACCATCCGGGCACCCACCGTCAGGCGACTCCGGGAATGACCAGAACGTCATTCTCATAACGGATGTAACCACTCAACTCCAGATCACGCATGACCTTGCTGACCATTTCGCGCGACGCGCCTATCATTTTTGCCATATCCTGCTTCGACATCTTTTTCTTCACCACACGATTACCTTCCACGACCTCCGACATATCGAGCAGGAGGCGGGCTACGCGACCATAAACGTCGAGCAGGGCGAGGCTTTCGATCTTGCGATCGGCCTCGCGCAGGCGCGTAACCAGAATCTTCATGAGCTTCTGGGCAACCTGAAAATTGTCCTGCATGCAATGTTGTAGCGAATCCTTGTCGAGAAACAGCAACTCGCAGGGCTCGGCTGCGACGACGTTGGCTGACCGCGGACTGCCGTCGATCAGGCCCATTTCGCCAAAAAACTCGCCGGGACCCAACCAGGCCAGAATGATCTCGCGCCCTTCTTCGTCGGTATTGGTAACTTTCGCCCGCCCGCTGATCAGGACATACAGCGAATCGGTACTGTCACCGGCGCGCACGACAGACGAACCGCGCTCGACGCGCTTGCGTCCGGCAACCCTGGAGAGTTTTTCCAGCTCATGCTCGTCCAGCCCCGAAAACAAGGGAACATTGCGCAAGACAACCAGGCTCAAACCACATGGAGTTGCTGACATAAATCAGTTTCCGTTCATAGAGTTACGAAATAATTATAAACCGCTTTCCCAAATTACATAGGAACTTCGAAAAATTTGCAGGCTCAGAGAACGCTATAATTTTCCCATTAATCACCCAAGAGGATGTCCATGTCCCAAAACGCCCGCCACAACCCGCTCATCATTCTCGGTTCCGGCCCTGCCGGCTATACCGCCGCCGTCTATGCCGCCCGTGCCAACCTCAAGCCGGTGCTCATCACCGGCATGGCCCAGGGCGGCCAGCTCATGACCACGACCGAAGTCGACAATTGGCCGGCCGATGCCGACGGCGTGCAAGGCCCCGAACTCATGGCCCGTTTCGAAGCCCATGCCCGCCGCTTCGAGACCGACATCGTCTTCGACCACATTCACACCGCCAAGCTGACCGAAAAACCCTTCACGCTGATCGGCGACGCCGGCACCTACACCTGCGATGCCCTGATCATCTCGACCGGCGCCTCGGCCCAGTACCTGGGCCTGCCGTCCGAAGAAGCGTTCATGGGCAAGGGCGTTTCGGCCTGTGCCACCTGCGACGGTTTCTTCTACCGCAACAAGCCGGTCGCCGTTGTCGGGGGCGGCAACACGGCCGTCGAGGAAGCACTTTACCTGGCCAATATTGCCAGCCATGTGACACTGATCCATCGCCGCGATAAATTCAAGGCCGAAAAGATCATGCAGGACAAGCTGTTCAAGAAGGAAGCCGAAGGCAAGATCACCATACTTTACAACACGACGCTCGACGAAATTCTCGGCGACGACTCCGGCGTCACCGGTCTGCGCGTCAAGAACAAGGAAAGCGGCGCGACACAGGATGTATCGGTGCATGGCGTCTTCATCGCCATCGGCCACAAGCCGAATACCGACATCTTTGCCGGCCAGCTGGAAATGGACAACGGCTACCTGGTCACCGAAGCCGGCCGCAACGGCAACGCGACGCAGACCAGCATCACCGGTGTTTTCGCCGCCGGCGACGTGCAGGACCAGATCTACAAGCAGGCCTGCACCTCGGCCGGCACCGGCTGCATGGCGGCGCTCGACGCCGAGCGTTACCTCGACGCGCTCGCCTGAGTTTGACCGACCCGGAAGACCTGGCCGCCTTCCAGGCGGCGGTGGCCGACATCAAGCCACTGCCGCCGGTTAACCGCGTTCAGCTGGAAAAACCGAAACCGCCACTGCCGCCCCGCCGGTCTGGCAACGAAAAGGCTCCAGCCGAAGAGAAGAAGCTGCGCCAGGATGCCCTGCCGGCACACTGGAATCTCCCCGCCGCCGAGCCAGAACGACAAGCGCTCGCCCCCGAACAGGCCGAATTCCGCGCTGCAGTCGCCGGCGTCCGACCGCTCCCGCCCTCCAACCTCGTCGAGCACGACAAGCGGCCGCCACCGCCCCATCCGCTGCAGCACATCGCCGACGAACGGGCGGCGCTGCACGAAAGCCTGCACGGCTTCATTGCGCTGCAGGACCGCCTCGAAGGCGGCGACGAACCGCATTACCTGCGCAACGGGCTGGCCCAGAACGTCCTGCGCGATTTGCGCCGTGGGCGCTGGGTAATCCAGGATGAAATCGACCTGCACGGCCTGAACCGCGACGAGGCCAGGCAACTGCTCGCTGGTTTTCTGGCGGAGTGCCTGCATCATGGCAAACGTTGCGTCCGGGTTGTTCATGGCAAGGGCCTCGGCTCACCGCAGAAAACCTCGATCCTGCGCCAACTGGTGCGCGGCTGGCTGGCCCAGCGCCAGGAAGTGCTGGCCTATTGCCAGGCCAAGCCGCCCGATGGCGGCGAAGGTGCGCTGATCGTCCTGTTGCGCAATCAGAAATAGCAAAGGGCAGCCGAAGCCGCCCTTTGCATTTTTGGCCGTTTTCCCCGGTTGACCGTAGGAATGCGACCGCCGGCCGGAAAACAGCGATCAGATCGCCGCTTCGTCGGTTTCGCCGGTGCGAATGCGCACCACTTGCTCGACCGCCGTGACGAAGATCTTGCCGTCGCCGATCTTGCCGGTACGCGCCGCCTTGATGATGGCTTCGATGGCGGGTTCGACGTTATCGGTATTGACGACAATCTCGATCTTGATCTTGGGCAGGAAATCGACCACGTATTCGGCGCCACGGTAGAGCTCGGTGTGCCCCTTCTGACGACCGAAGCCCTTGACCTCGGTGACGGTCAGGCCGGCAATGCCGATCTCGGACAGCGCTTCGCGGACTTCGTCGAGCTTGAACGGCTTGATAACGGCTTCGATCTTTTTCATGGGCTGCTTCCTCTCTACAGGTTCTTAAAATTCGTCCGAATATTGGTTGGTAATAGGATACCGCCAATCCTTGCCAAATCCACGCGGCGTGATGCGGATGCCGATCGGCGCCTGACGACGCTTGTATTCGGCGATGTGCAGCAGGCGAACGACCCGCCGCACCGCATCTTCAGGCAGGCCGGCCGCGATGATTTCGCGCGGGCTACGGTCTTCTTCCATGTAGGCGCGAACGATGGCATCGAGCACCTCATATTCCGGCAATGAATCTTGGTCAGTCTGATCGGGTTTCAGTTCCGCCGATGGCGGCCGGACAATGATGTTTTCCGGAATGACCGGATCGCCCTGAGACAGGGTATTGCGATAGCGCGACAGGCGATAGACCAGCGTCTTGTAGACGTCCTTGATCACGGCAAAGCCGCCGGCCATGTCGCCGTACAGCGTGCAGTAGCCGACGGCCATTTCCGACTTGTTACCGGTAGTCAGCACCAGCGCGCCCGTCTTGTTGGAGATGGCCATCAGGATATTGCCGCGAATGCGGGCCTGGATGTTTTCTTCCGTCGTATCGGCCGGCAGGCCGACGAACAAGGGGTCAAGCATCGCGCCGTAGACCTCCATCGCCGGCGCAATGGCAATCTCGTCGTAGCGCACGCCAAGGACGCGGATCATCTCGCGGGAATCATCGAGGCTCATTTGCGCCGTGTAGGGCGACGGCATCATGACCGCCCGCACCTTGTCTGCACCCAGCGCATCGACCGCCACGCAAAGCGTCAGCGCCGAGTCGATACCGCCGGAGAGACCGATGATGGCGCCCTTGAAACCGGTCTTGCCGATGTAGTCACGGACGCCGAGGACCAGCGCCTGGTAGGCCTCAGCCTCAACCGACAACTCGTCGGCCAGTTGTTCGGAATAGAGGTGGCCGGCATCGAAATCGACAATACCCAGCGCCTCCTCGAACGAAGGCAGGCGCATGCAGCATTGCTTCCGGGCATCGAGCGCGAACGAAGCGCCATCGAAGACCAGCTCGTCCTGGCCGCCAACCAGATTGCAGTAGATGGCCGGAATGCCCGTAGCATCGACACGCTCACCGAGCACCTGGGCGCGCTGCTGATGTTTTTCGAGATGACAGGGCGAGGCGTTGAGAACGAGCAGCAGTTCGGCCCCTTCGCCGCGCGCCAGTTCGGCGGCGCCTTCTTCCCAGATGTCGGCGCAGATATTGATACCGCAGCGGACACCACCCAAGGTGACGACACAGGCTTCAGTGCCCGCCTCAAAATAACGCTTTTCGTCGAAAACTTCGTAATTTGGCAGGCGAATCTTGCGGTAAACCGCGATTTTCCGGCCATTTTCGATGACCGTCGCCGCATTGAAGCAGTGACCTTCGTGCTCGGCAGGATGGCCAACAATGACGGCAATGCCATCGACCCGGCTGGCCAGATCATCAAGCGCCCGCTTGCAGGCCCGATAAAAATCCGGGCGCAGCAACAGGTCTTCCGGCGGGTAGCCGCACAACGCCAGTTCCGGCGTGAGCAGCACCTGTGCGCCGCGGGCTTTCGCCTCGACGGCGCACTGGATGATGCGTTCGACGTTGCCCGTCAGATCACCGACAGTGGCATTGAACTGGGCAACGGCGATACGCAACATGACGCGCTTAGTAAGCCGGCTTGTCTTTCGCGTCGTTATAACGCTGGATGCCAGTCAGAATCTCGTTCCTGGCTTCTTCAATACCTTCCCAGCCATTGACCTTGACCCACTTGCCCGGCTCGAGATCCTTGTAGTGCTCGAAAAAGTGAGCGATCTGCTTGCGCAGCAGTTCCGGCATGTCTTCGTAGGTCTTGACGTCCTTGTAGAGCGGGGTCAGCTTGTCGACCGGGACGGCCAGCAGCTTGGCATCCTCACCACCTTCGTCGGTCATCGACAGCTGACCGAGCGGACGGCAGCGCACGACAACACCCGGCGGCAGGGGGAAGGGGCTGACCACCAGAACGTCAACCGGATCGCCATCACCGGCGATGGTGTGCGGAATGTAACCGTAGTTGCAGGGATAGTGCATCGAGGTCGACATGAAACGGTCGACGAAAATGGCGCCGCTTTCCTTGTCGACTTCGTACTTGACGGGATCGGAATGGGCCGTGATTTCGATGATGACGTTGAAATCGTTGGGCAGGGACTTGCCGGAGGGGACGTTATTAAGAGCCATCGTTATCTCTCTGCGGTTGGGTTTGAGAACTTGCAATTATAACGTTGAGCCACGCCATATTTACTGCCAGGCGGCGAGAAACTCCTGCCAGTGCGGCGCGCCGATACGGGCCAGTTGAGCCTTGACGAAATCGCACTCGGCCAGCTCTTCGGCGGCAGTCAATTCGCCGCGCATGCGGCGGAAACGGTTGTAGACCAGATAGGTATTGATGACATCGGTCTCGCAGTAGTCGCGAATCTCGGCACTCTTGCCGGCCTGCCAGGCCTCCCAGACCTTGCCGCCATCCATGCCGAGCTTGCCGGGAAAGCCGTAGAGCTTGGCCAGGTCATCGAGCGGCGCGTTGGCGCGGGCGTTGTAGAGGGCCAGCAGATCCATCAGGTCGAGATGGCGCATGTGGTAGCGACTGATGTAGTTGTTCCACTTGAAATCGCGCGAATCGGCGTAGTCGCCGTCGCCGAGATCCCAGTAACGCGGGGCCGCGACGCCGTGCAACATGCCGCGGTAGTGCAGCACGGGCAGATCGAAGCCGCTGCCATTCCACGAAACGATCTGCGGCGTGAATTTCTCGATGCCATCGAAGAAGCGCTGGATGATCGCCCCTTCGTTGAGGTCCGGCTCGGACAGCGACCAGACCTTCAGCCCCTCGCTGGTACGCAGGACGCAGGAAATGGTGACGATGCGCTGCAGGTGCAATTGCAGGAAATCGTTGCCGGTCTTGGCGCGTCGCTGCTGAAAGGCGAGTTCGGCCACTTCGTCGTCGGAAAGCCCGGCCGGCAGGTCGTTCAGGCGGCGCAGGCCGGCGACATCGGGGATGGTCTCGATGTCAAAGACGAGAACAGGCTTCATGCCGGAAAAACGCCTGTCGAAAGATAGCGATCACCACGGTCGCAGACAATGGTGACGATCACGGCGTTTTCGAGCTCCTGCGACAGGCGCAAGGCCACCGCCAATGCCCCGCCGGAGGAAATACCGGCAAAGATGCCCTCTTCCATCGCCAGCCGGCGCGTCATGGACTCGGCATCGGCTTGACTGACGCTTTCTACACGGTCAACCCGATTTTTATCGAAAATTTTAGGCAGGTAAGCTTCCGGCCATTTGCGGATGCCGGGTATCTGGCTGCCGTCTTCCGGCTGGCAACCAACGATCTGGATGCCCTGATTCTGCGTTTTGAGGTACGCCGAGGTGCCCATGATGGTGCCGGTCGTGCCCATGCTGGAAACGAAGTGGGTGATCTTTCCGTCAGTGTCACGCCAAATTTCCGGGCCAGTGCCTTCATAGTGCGCAATCGGATTGTCCGGGTTGGCGAACTGGTCAAGGATGATGCCCTTGCCTTCGTCGCGCATCTTTTCGG
Organism: Gammaproteobacteria bacterium; assembly: GCA_018828385.1. Lineage (GTDB taxonomy): Bacteria > Pseudomonadota > Gammaproteobacteria > Burkholderiales > Rhodocyclaceae > Azonexus. The sequence continues at coordinate 50,739 of JAHJVE010000001.1, forward strand.
CCACATCGCGGCACAGCTCCATGCCGCCATCCTTGGGCGTCAGCACGAGCTCGGCACCGTAGGCGCGCATGCTCTGTCGGCGCTCGATGCTCTGGTTCTCCGGCATGACCAGAATCATCCGGTAGCCCTTGATCGCCGCCGCCATGGCCAGCGCGATGCCGGTGTTGCCGGAAGTCGCCTCGATCAGCGTGTCGCCCGGCTTGATGTCGCCGCGCGCTTCGGCGTGGACGATCATCGACAAGGCCGGGCGGTCCTTGACCGAACCGGCCGGGTTGTTGCCTTCGAGCTTGGCGAGTATGACGTTGTTGCGCTTGTCGTTGTCGGCGCCCGGGATGCGCACCAGCCGTACGAGCGGCGTGTTTCCGACAAAATCCTGCAGGGTTTTATACATTTTTATGGAGCCACTCGATGTATTGGGAGACGCCCTCCTCAACCGTGGCCATAGGTGCAGCGTAGCCGGCAGCGCGCAGGCGCGTCAGATCGGCCTGGGTGAATGCCTGGTACTTGCCCTTTAGGGCCTCGGGGAAGGCAACGTATTCGAGCAAACCCTGTGCCCGCAGTTCGTCGAGCCCCAACGGCGCTTCGCTTTTTGCCTTCCTACAGCCGTTGACCGCAGCAACCGCCACATCGTTGAAACTCTGCGCCCGACCGGAACCGAGATTGAAAATGCCGGACTTTTCCGGGTGATCGAGGAAGTACAGATTGACCTTGGCGACGTCGCCGACAAAAACGAAATCGCGCATCTGGCCGCCGTTCTCGTAGCCATGCGAGCCTTCGAACAGCTTGACCTTGCCGTCTGCCTTGAACTGGTTGTAGTTGTGGAAGGCGACCGAAGCCATGCGCCCCTTGTGCGTTTCGCGCGGACCATAGACGTTGAAGTAGCGGAAGCCGACGATCTGCGACGACGGATTCTGCGCCAGCTTCTGGCGGACGATCTGGTCGAAGAGGAATTTGGAATAGCCGTAAACGTTGAGCGGCCCTTCGTACTGACGCTCTTCCTTGAAGACATTGCTGGCGCCGTAGGTGGCGGCACTGGAGGCATAGAGGAACTGTACGTCCTGGTCCAGACACCAGTCGAGCAGAATGGAGGAGTAACGGAAGTTGTTCTCCATCATGTAGCGACCATCGGTTTCCATGGTGTCCGAGCAGGCACCCTCGTGGAAAATCGCCTCGATCTCGCCATCGAAATGGCCGGCCTGGATGCGCGCGATGAAATCGTTCTTGTCGATGTAATCAGCAATCTCGCAGTCGATCAGGTTCTTGAACTTGTCGGCCTTGGTCAGGTTGTCGACCGCGATGATCTTCGTTACACCGCGCTCGTTGAGCGCCTTGACGATATTGGAACCAATGAAGCCGGCTGCGCCGGTAACAACTGTGTACATGATTATTCCTTACAGGGCTGCGGCGAGTTCTTCACGGCTGACGACAGCGGTACCGAGTTTGCCGACAACAATGCCGGCGGCGATATTGGCGACACGAATGGCCTCGGCCCAATCGGCGCCGGCCGCGATCATGACGGCCAGCGTGGCAATAACGGTGTCGCCGGCACCGGAGACATCGAATACTTCGCGCGCCTGGGCCGGCTGATGGTGGTCTTCATCGGCGAAAAGAGTCATGCCTTCTTCGCTGCGGGTAACCAGCAAGGCTTCGAGACCGAGTTCACCGCGCAACTTGCGCGCCTTGGCGGCCAGTTCCTCGTCCGACGACCAGCGTCCGACAACCTCTTTCAATTCGGATCGGTTCGGCGTGATGACGGTGGCGCCGGCGTACTTGCCCCACTCGTCGCCCTTGGGGTCGACGAGCACCGGCTTGTCGTGGGCGCGCGCGATGCGGATCATCTCGGCAATATGCATCAGCCCGCCCTTGCCGTAGTCGGAAAGGACGACCACATCGGACTGCACGACCCGGGTTTCAAAATCGGCCAGCTTGGCCTGCAGCACTTCGTGTGACGGTGTCGTCTCGAAATCGATGCGCAGCAATTGTTGCTGACGGCCGATGACGCGCAGCTTCACTGTGGTATCGATCTCACGGTCAACGTGCAAATTGGCATCGATTTGATCTTCCTGGAGCAGGCGCTCAAGGGTGCGTCCGGCCTCGTCGTCGCCAACCACCGACAACAAGGCCGAAACGGCGCCGAGCGAGGCAGCGTTGCGGGCCACGTTGGCCGCTCCGCCGAGGCGCTCTTCCATGCGCTGAACCTTGACCACCGGCACCGGCGCCTCGGGCGAAATCCGGCTGACCTCGCCGAACCAGTAACGGTCCAACATGACGTCACCAACAACCAGCAGGCGAACCTGCGAAATTTTTTCCAGCACGCTACCGCTCATTGATCAGCGCCCGATTGCGAAATATTCAATGCCCGAAGCCCGGACGAATTTTGGATCGTAGAGGTTACGGCCATCGAAGATCACCGGATTCCTGAGCGTTGCCTTGATGGCATCGAAGTCCGGACTGCGGAATTCCTTCCATTCGGTAACGATGAGCAGCGCATCGGCATCGGTCAGCGCACCCATCGGGTTCTCGGCATAATTCAGACGCGGGTCATCACCGAAAATACGCTGCGTTTCATGCATGGCAACCGGATCGTAGGCCGTCACGGTAGCGCCTGCGGCAAAGAGGTCGGCGATCAACTCGCGACTCGGCGCTTCACGCATGTCGTCGGTATTCGGCTTGAAGGCCAGCCCCCACAGGGCGAAATGCTTGCCCTTGAGGTCACCGAAGCGCGCCTTGAGCTTGCCGGTCAGCACGTGCTTCTGGGCATCGTTGGCTTCCTCGACGGCAGTCAGCACCTTAAGGGTGATGTCGGCGTCGTTCTTGGCCGTGGCGATGAGCGCCTTGACGTCCTTGGGGAAGCAGGAGCCACCGTAGCCACAGCCCGGGTAGAGGAAGTGGTAGCCGATGCGCGGGTCGGAGCCGATGCCTTGGCGAACCATTTCAATGTCGGCCCCGAGCACTTCGGCCAGATTGGCCAGTTCGTTCATGAAACTGATGCGCGTTGCCAGCATGGCGTTGGCGGCGTATTTGGTCAGTTCGGCGCTCTTCACGTCGGTGATGATGAGGCGCTCGTGGTTGCGCTGGAAGGGCGCGTAAAGAGCACGCATGAGGTGGATTGCCTGCTCTTCTTCGGCGCCGACGACAATGCGATCGGGGCGCATGAAGTCTTCGACAGCCGCCCCTTCCTTGAGAAACTCGGGATTGGAAACAACGCTGTAAGGGATATCAATGCCCCGCTTGGCGAGTTCGTCGGCAATGGCCGCCTTGACCTTGGCACCGGTACCGACCGGCACGGTACTCTTGTCGACCACAACCTTGTAGTCTGTCATCAAACGGCCGATGTTGCGGGCTGCGCCTAAAACGTACTGAAGATCGGCCGAACCATCTTCGTCAGGCGGGGTACCGACAGCGATGAACTGGATCGTACCGTGCAATACCGCTTTTTCAACATCAGTGGTGAAGTGCAGGCGGCCGGCGGCCACATTGCGGCGGACCATCTCCTGCAGACCAGGTTCGAAGATGGGGATACCACCCTCCTCGAGAATGCGAATCTTCTCCGGATCGACGTCCAGACAAAGGACATCATTACCCACTTCAGCCAGACAGGTGCCACTGACCAGACCGACATAGCCGGTGCCGACAACGGTAATTTTCATAAGGCTTCCTACAAGGATTGATCGAATTCTTCACTGCGCCGCGGCGGATAGGTCTCCCAACCACCACAGGCCGGACAACGCCAATAGAACTGGCGGGCCTTGAAACCGCAATTATCGCATCGATAGCGCGACAGCCGTTTCGTATAGGTCTGGATAATGGTCCTCGCCAACTCGACGTCCGGCCGAACCTCCGATGCCACTAACGGCAAACGCGCACTCATCAGTTTTTCCAGACCGAGCAAGGTGGGATTGCGCTGCAGCTCAGCCCGCACCAGGCGATACGCCACTTCGACACCTTCGCTTTCGAGAATCAGCTGATAGACCACCTCAAGCAGATCGAGCGAGGGATAACGCTCGAGATAACCACTCAGTAGCGCAATACCTTCGCCCGGCCGTTCGAGCTTGCGGTAGGCTTCAAGTAGTCGCTGGGCAACCAGTGCCAGATAAGCGGGATCCTGTTGCTCAATGCGCTGCCAGGCTTCGATAGCACCGTTAAGATCAACCTCCTGCATCAACAGATCCCCTTGCAGAAGGCTGGCCCGCACGCACTTCCGATTCTCCTGGGTAGCCACCTCAAGATATTCACGGGCTGAATCCGGACGAGAACGCATGATTTCGTTGGCGGCCAGTTCGCAGTAGTACTCAGCGATATCGCGATGCGAGGCGACATCGGGTAGTTCACGTGCGATTTGGATGGCCTTCAGCCACTCCTTCTCGACCTGATAGATCTCCAGAAGATTGCGCTTGGCCTCTTCCTCAAAATCGGTTCCCAATAATTTATTGAATATCTCTTCAGCCCGGTCGAGCAGGCCTGCCTTCAGATAATCCTGCCCCAGCTCCGACAGCGCCTGCAGCCGCACCTTGTCGTCGAGGTCAGGCAAATCGATGAGGTTCTGGTGCATGCGTATGGCACGCTCCGTTTCACCACGCCGGCGAAACAGGTTGCCGAGGGCAAAATGCAGTTCGACCGTTTGCGAATCGACCTTGGCAACTTCGAGAAACGAGTCAATTGCCTTATCCGGCTGCTCATTGAGTAGAAAATTCAGCCCCTGAAAATAGGAGCGCGGCAAGGTACGCGACTCATGCACGACCTGCTGCATATCGACGCGGGCAGCAATCCAGCCCAAGGCAAAAAAGGCGGGGATCAGCAGTAGCTGCCAGTATTCGAATAATTCATTCATGCGTTTAGCGGAACTTCCGGCGTACGCAAAGCTGGCTTTTGCGCCGCGCCACTCTTCAGGCGGGAGATTTCACGACGCTGCCGGAAAATGACACCAAGCAAGGAGAGGGCGCCAAGTATCACGCCACCGATAAAGAAGACCAGCAGGGCAATCACCAAAGGCGTCTGCCAGACAATTCCAGGCAAAAGACGAAGGCTTGCCGGATCGGTGTTCTGGGTCGCGAAAACAACCAGAAAAACAAAAATAATGGCCCGTAGGGCCCAAGTCAGTGCTGTCATGACATTCAATAAAAAAGGGCAGTGAAATCATTCACTGCCCTGAATCTACCACATCGGGCCAAGCCCGAGGTCAGATCGCCTGATCGACCCTTTCGCGCAATTCTTTTCCAGCCTTGAAATGGGGAACCCATTTGGCCGGGACGCCAACCTTTTCCCCTGATTTGGGGTTACGGCCAGTACGCGGCGGCCGATAGTTGAGCGCAAAGCTACCGAATCCGCGGATCTCGATACGATCCCCTCGCACAAGTGCTTCGGACATCGCATCGAGAATCATCTTGACCGCAAAATCAGCATCTTTCGCCACCAACTGGGGAAACCGCTCCGCCAGCCGGGCGATGAGCTCAGATTTGGTCATGCTATTGCCTTATCAGCCTTGCTGGTTAAGCTTGGCCTTCAGAAGGGCACCCAGGTTGGTCGTACCGGAAGCAGCAGCGGAAGACTCGGCAGAAAGTTTCTGCATGGCTTCGTGCTGCTCGGCATTGTCCTTGGCCTTGATGGAAAGATTGATACCACGGGTCTTGCGATCCACGTTGATGATCATGGCTTCAACGGTATCGCCCACCTTGAGGTGCTGCGACAGGTCGTCGATACGATCACGCGAGAATTCGGAAGCACGCAGGTAACCTTCGTTCTCACCATCCAGCGTCAGCACGGCGCCGCGAGCGTCGACCGTCTTGACGGTGCAGTTCACAATGCTGTTCTTTTCGTGAGTAGCGATGAAGTTGGTGTACGGATCACCTTCCATCTGCTTGATACCGAGGGAGATACGCTCCTTCTCGACGTCGATGCCAAGAACCAGCGCCTCAACTTCGTCACCCTTCTTGAAGTTGCGGATGGCTTCTTCGCCAGTCGCAGACCAAGACAGGTCGGACAGGTGAACCAGGCCATCGATGCCACCAGGCAGGCCGATGAAGATGCCGAAGTCGGTAATCGACTTGATGGCGCCCTTAACCTTGTCGCCCTTCTTGTGGTTCATCGCGAAGTCGTCCCACGGATTGGCTTGACACTGCTTCATGCCGAGGGAGATACGACGACGCTCTTCGTCGATTTCGAGGATCATGACTTCGACTTCGTCGCCGAGCTGGACAACCTTGGACGGGTGAACGTTCTTGTTGGTCCAGTCCATTTCGGAAACGTGAACCAGACCTTCGATGCCTTGTTCGATTTCAACGAATGAACCGTAGTCGGTCAGGTTGGTAACCTTGCCGAACAGGCGGGTACCAGCCGGGTAACGGCGGGCAATACCAACCCACGGATCGTCGCCCAGTTGCTTCATGCCCAGGGATACGCGGTTCTTTTCAGCGTCGAACTTGAGGATCTTGGCGGTAACTTCGTCACCAACGTTGAGCACTTCGCTCGGGTGACGGACACGGCGCCAAGCCAGGTCGGTGATGTGCAGCAGGCCATCGATACCGCCGAGGTCGACGAATGCACCGTAGTCGGTGATGTTCTTGACGATACCCTTGACGGTGGTGCCTTCCTTGAGGTTTTCGAGGAGCTTTTCGCGATCTTTGTCAGCGGTAGCTTCGAGCACGGCACGGCGGGACATCACGACGTTATTGCGCTTGCGGTCAAGCTTGATGACCTTGAACTCCATGGTCTTGCCTTCGTACGGCGTGGTGTCCTTGACAGGACGCATGTCGACGAGGGAACCCGGCAGGAAGGCGCGGACACCGTTGGACATGACGGTCAGACCGCCCTTGACCTTGCCGGTGATGGTGCCAGTAACCAGGGAGTTGTTGTTCAGGGCTTCTTCCAGGAAGTTCCAGGCAGCGATGCGCTTGGCGCGATCACGTGACAGGCGCGTTGCGCCGTAGCCGTCTTCCAGCATTTCGATAGCCACTTGGACGAAATCGCCCACCTTGACTTCGAGTTCGCCCTGATCATTCAGGAATTCTTCGAGCGGAACATAGGATTCCGATTTCAGGCCGGCATTGACCACAACGAAATTGTGATCGATGAGCACCACTTCTGCAGTGATGACTTCGCCTTGACGCATTTCCTGGCGAGCCAGGGATTCTTCAAATAGTTGAGCAAAAGATTCCATTGACGGAGAGAGCTTTCATGCTGCCGCGAACTGTTAGATCCACAGCGGGTTAGGGTTAAAACAAGCTACCGACCAGGGTGACCGGCAACACCTTACTGCAACGCCTCCCTGCTCCATTCCAGCACCTGATTCACCGCCTGTTCGATGGTGAGATGCGTGGTGTCGAGCAACTTGGCATCTGCTTCTTGCCGAAGTGGAGCAACGCTACGCTGCAAATCGCGCTCGTCACGTTGCTTCAAGTCCAACAGAAGGTCCGCGAGATTAGCAGATAATCCTTTTTCGATCAACTGCTTATAACGCCGTTCAGCGCGCGCATCGGCACTTGCCGTCAGGAACACTTTGAGCGCCGCACGGGGGAAGACGACCGAACCCATATCCCGCCCGTCGCCTATCAGGCCAGGCACCTTGTTGAAGGTTCGCTGGCGAAAAAGCAGCGCCTCCCGAACAGCAGGCAGGGCCGCGACCTTCGAGGCACCGACCGAGATTTCTTCGGTACGGATAGCGTCACCAACAAGTTCCCCATTGAGGCGGATATCGCCCCCGGAAAACTCGACGTTCAGTTCGGCGGCAATGGCAGCCACAGCCGCCTCGTCCGCCCAATCGACAGCAGCATGTCGAGCGGCGAGTGCGGTCAACCGGTAGAGGGCACCGGAATCGAGATAGGCGTAACCAAGTTCCGCCGCCACTCTAGCCGCTACCGTTCCCTTGCCTGAAGCTGAAGGGCCATCGATGGCGATGACCGGTGCAGCCTTGGTGACTGCCGCGAAGCGTTCAAAATAATCAGGAAACGTTTTGGCCACGCACTTCGGATCGTTGATGCGCAACGGCGTACCGAAAGCGGCCAATGAGAAACACATTGCCATTCGATGGTCGTCGTAAGTATCAATGGCGGCTGGTTTGAGGCTAGCCGGGGTAACGCAGATGAAGTCCTCGCCCTCTTCAACCACGGCACCCAATTTCCGCAACTCTGTCGCCATCGCCGCAATGCGGTCGGTTTCCTTGACGCGCCAACTGGCGATGTTACGCAGCGTGGTCGTTCCCTTGGCAAACAGCGCGGTCGTCGCCAGCGTCATCGCCGCATCGGGAATGTGGTTGCAATCGAGATCGACCGCAACCAGGCCGGATTGCGGCCCCCGTGCTTCCATCCAGTTTGGCCCCATCTCGATCTGGGCACCCATTTTAGCCAGCGCCTCGGCAAACTTGACGTCGCCCTGGATCGAATCACAGCCGACGCCTTCAACCCTCACCGGCCCGCCACCGATGGCGCCCAGAGCGAGAAAATACGAGGCCGATGAAGCGTCACCTTCAACATAAATCGTTCCCGGCGAGACATATCGACTGCCCGCCGGCACGGTAAACCGCTGCCAGCCATCACGCTGAACCTGGACGCCAAAACGCGCCATGGTCGCCAGCGTAATCTCGATGTAGGGCTTGGAAATCAGCTCACCAACCACGTCGACCGTAGCAGTCTGGCCGGTAAGGGGAAGGGCCATCAACAAACCGGTCAAAAACTGGCTGGAGACGTCACCACGCACCTTGACCGAAGTCCCCAGAACGATACTCGCCGGCTTCACATGCAGCGGGGGAAAGCCCTCTTTTCCAAGATAAGTCACATCAGCCCCCAACTGGCGCAGGCCGTCGACCAAATCGCCGATCGGACGCTCATGCATACGAGCCACGCCCTTCAGCACAAAATCGCCACCAGACAACGCCAAGGCTGCCGTAAGCGGACGGAAGGCGGTGCCGGCATTCCCCAGAAACAACTCAGCCTGCGCAACCGGAATTTTCCCGGCGCATCCCTTGATCAACCAGTTTTCACCACCCAAATGGCTGACACCGACCCCCAACACCTTCAGCGCATCGAGCATGCGCTCGGTATCGTCCGAAGCAAGCAGGTCACGGACCTCCGTCTCGCCTTCGGCCAGCGCCGCCAGTAGGAGCACACGGTTAGAGATACTTTTTGAACCGGGAAGGCGAACAGTTCCGCCAGCCGAGAGAGTTTGGGGAAGATCGAGAAAATCGTGAGTCACAGGATCACCATATGTGTAGTCACGCGACAAAAGTCCGCGAAGGTATTCAGGAATTCAAGAAATGTTATTGGCTGCCGGCTGGTATTCAGGAACGCGTGCCTTTAGTTGCTCCCGCACTTGCACATCACTCTGACAGGCATTCGCCAACCATGATCGCAAACCAGCAAGAAATTCACTTTCGACCTGGCGCCCCTGAGCAATTCTCAGCTTCGGATGCGGCGTTTCACGCGTTTGCTCCGTATCAGCAAGCAATTCCTCGTAGAGTTTTTCACCTGGCCGCAAACCGGAAAACTCGATACGTATTTCTTGCTCGGAATAGCCCGACAAATGAATCATCTTGCGAGCCAAATCAACAATCCGGACTGGCTCGCCCATGTCCAACACAAAAATTTCGCCACCATGCCCCATAGTCGCCGCCTGCAAGACTAGTTGAGCAGCTTCAGGAATAGACATGAAATAACGCGTGATTTCCGGATGCGTCACCGTAACCGGACCACCGCGCGCGATCTGCTCCTGAAACTTCGGGATCACACTACCGGTACTACCGAGCACATTGCCAAATCTGACCATCTCGAACTGCGTGCCGCTTTCCTGGCTATGCAAGGATTCGCAGACCATTTCGGCCAATCGCTTCGTTGCACCCATGACATTCGTCGGGTTAACCGCCTTATCAGTGGAAATCAAGACAAAACGCTCAGCCTCGAAGCGTATCGCACACTCAGCCACCGTCAGGGTACCGAGGGCATTATTACGAACCGCCTGCCAGGCATTGCCAACTTCCATCAGCGGTACGTGCTTGTACGCGGCGGCATGAAAAACCGCCTGTGGCCTGAACTGTGCAAATACCTCGTCCAAACGAGAATCGTCCTTTACATCCCCCGCGAGCGGGACCAGGTCAATATCAGGCGCATTTACCGAAAACCACTGCTCGATAGAGTAAAGCGCGAATTCGTTCAGCTCGAGCAATACGAGCTTTTTCGGATGGAAACGAGCGAGTTGTCGGCATAACTCGCTACCTATCGAACCGCCAGCCCCTGTCACCAGAACAACCTTATTGGCAACCATATCCGCAACATGTGCCGTATCGATCCAAACCGGATCGCGCCCAAGCAAATCCTCAATCTCGACCGGTCTGATTGATGAAATCGCGACCCGACCGGACATCACATCGTCCAACCCAGGCACTGTAAATACATGCCCCCCCGCCTCCACCACCAAATCCGCAGCTCTACGGCAAGCCTCTACTGCTGCCGACGGCATCGCCAAAATAACGTGTTTGGCTTTGACTGAGGCCAGCACTTCCGGCAAGGCATCTATCCCGCCCAGAACCGGATTCCCGGACAGCTCACGCCCCCACTTGGTCTGATCGTCATCGACAAGCGCCACAACCCGCCAATCCGGACTTCGCTCCAATTCACGCGCCAGCATGGCACCACCACGGCCGGCACCAACAATCACAACTGGCTTCCCTTGTGCAATCAAGCCACCATAAAGCCGATGCTCCCTCCACATGCGATAAGCCGCACGCCCACCGCCCATATAGAGCACCAGCAGCATCGGGTACAGCAGCAACAGTGATCGCGGCACCAACTGCTGACCACTGCGGAAGAAGACAAAAAACACGAAAACAGCCCCACTCGACAACGCCACAGCACGAAGCACACGCTTCAAGTCAGGCAGGCTCGCAAACAACCAGATACCGCGATACAAACCGGCAATGTGGCACCCCAAAGCGTGCACCGGCAACAGGATTGCCATCCCCCACCACATCACGTAGGCAAAATTGGCAGGGACATCAAAATTAAAGCGCAACAAAAACCCTCCCACCCAGGCAAATGCCAAAGCGGAAAGATCGAACAGAAAAACGAAAATGGAAAGAATTGCTTTAGACAAGCTCAATTGGGCGCTCAAACGCCTCCGATTTTTTCGGACCTCATTTTAACCGCTTGCCCTAGTCAAATGCGTCCCGTTTTGTAGTGACATAAAATCCGTGAATCCCCTATCAGTGCGAGACGCCATCCCGCCGTAACACCTTGACTGCGGTTAGCCATAAAACGCGAAGGTCAAACATGAAAGAGCGCTGTAGCAGATATTCCTTGTCAAGTTCAACCTTCCTGGGAATCGGCAATTCGTCACGGCCATTGACCTGCGCCCAGCCTGTCAAGCCCGGCACCAATTCATGCACACCACACCGAGTGCGAAGTGTAATGAGATCTTCCTGATTGAATAACGCAGGACGAGGTCCAACGAAACTCATGTCGCCAACCATGATGCTCCAGACTTGGGGCAGTTCATCAAGGCTGGATTTGCGCAAAAAAGAACCGATAGGCGTGAGATAAGCATCTGGATCTGCCAGCAAATGCGTCGCTACAGCCGGGGTCCCAATGCGCATGCTACGAAATTTCGGCATGCGAAAAATGCGGTTATGGCGACCGACACGATCCGACCAATAAAGCACAGGCCCAGGCGAGGTCAGTTTGACCGCCAGAGCAACCAACACTACGGGGAGCGCCAGAACCATGGCGGCGCACAAAGCCACGAATAAATCAAACAAACGCTTCATACCCCCAACATCTCCCTCAACCCCTCAGCCAGCGGCACCCGCGCCCGCCACCCCAACTCCTTATCGATTCTGGCTGGCGAATAGCATGCAGAATCCAATAACCGGCTCACAACTTCACTATCCAGCGGCATACGCCGCCCCGCCAAGCGCTCGATAACATCTCCGGCCCGTCCGGCAAGCCGAAAAAGTCCCTCGGGCATCGCCCAACCACATGGTTGCAGCCCCTGTGCCGCACGCAGCGCATCAAACAACTGCCGCCCCGAAGGTGCTTCATGCGATGCGACAATATAGGTTCGGCCATTTGCCCGATCATCTTCCGCCACCAGACACATAGCCGAAACCACATCATCCACATGCACCAGAGAACGTCGGTTTCCGGTTTCCGGCAACGGTGGGAATACCCCCTTCCGCACCAGACGCCCCATCCGTTCAAGATTGCCGCGCCCCCCGGCACCATAGACCATCGCCAAACGCAGGTTCACGACATGCATACCGTAACGTCGCCCGGCATCCATCACAGCCTCCTCAGCGGCCAGCTTGCTCTGCCCATAAGCGGTCTGCGGTTCACCGGGGAAATCTTCGTTGGCACACGTATCACCAGGCTCGGCCATAGCTTTAACGCTGGACAGAAACACAAAACGCCCTACCCCTGCTCTGCCTGCAGCCTCAATCAGATTGCGCGTACCTTCGAAATTAATCTGCCAGTGGCGACGGGAATCTTCGTCACCCAGCGACGAAAACGCATGCGCATAGCCCGCACAATGAAAAACAGTGCCAACGCCTTCGCAAGCGAGCCTCAAAGTTCGAGGATCAAGCACATCCCCAACCACCTCATCGCCAGCCCCGGTAGCACACCGCACCAATCGACGAGTACTTCGCCCCTCAGCGGACAGTCGCTGCACCACACGAGAACCGACAAACCCACCGGAACCGGTAACCAGAATCACCGGGCGAACCTATTTACTCGCGGCAAACGACCAAAATGCTTGGCAAAATAGCGCGCCATGCTCATCAAATGCCAACGCATGTGCCGCATGCTACGATGACTGTCCCGTCGCGCGTCATGCACCACAGAAACCGATGGGCAAACCACGATCTTCATTCCGGCCCGCCAGGCACGAACACAGATATCGACGTCTTCGTAATACAGAAAAAACCCTTCGTCGAACCCAGCCAAATCCGCGTAGGCATCACGACGAAAAAGCATGAACATACCGGCGACCCAATCAGGACAAAATGGCTCAGAGCCGGCATCAAAATGAATCTTTCCTGACGAAAGCCGTACGGCTTTGGTAGCCAAACCCGAAAAAGAGGGGAAGCGGCGAACACTATCCTCCAACACTCCATGCGGATTGCGTACAGCGGGCGCAGCAATGGCTGCACCACTCACTGCAATAGCATCCATCAACTGCGGAAATGGATCACCCTCGAATCGGATATCGGGATTTAGAACCGCAAACGTGGGGTTCCCGCATAGCCTGAATGCCTGGTTATGATTGGCTGCAAAGCCAAGCGGCCGATCATTACGGATAAAGCGTATGCGGGAGAGCAAAGACGTCGGGCATACGATTTCGCCCTCCGGCACGTTCTGGGTCAAGATGATTTCAGATACACAAGGGCAATGTGCAAGATCCTCAAGCAGTTTGGCGACCAGATCACCTTGCCCATGGCTAACAACCGATACTGTAACCAACCGATCATCCGTCTCAATCACGCTGAAATACTCCATAAACGCAGTATTGGCGCATTCGCTCGTTAAGAAATTCAGACCTCAATGGCATATGAAAAATTCGCCGCAAGGAAAATTGAGCGCCCTTCAAGGTTGAAACTAGCGAAACTTCATCGTAGAACACCTTGTGATCGGAATCACTTGCAAATCCCCTCTGACCTGGCACCCCAACCACAAAGATGCCTGATGGCCGCAAGACACGGAAAATCTCATTCAGAAGAGGATGCGGCTCTGATAAATGCTCAAGCACGTTATCAAGAACTACGCTATCGAAACTAGCCTCCTCAAAAGGCAAGGAGTCGGGGTTCATGATATAGGCATTTAGCCCTTGTTGCCGACACCATTCAACCGTCTCAGGATTGACATCAACACCCACTGAATCTGCACGGTAACTTAGAAAATCGCCAATTCCACAACCCAAATCCAAGGTATGCCCTTGGACATGCCTGCATAGCTTCGGATAGAGCCAATAACGGCGATACCATAACCCTAGACGACTACGCCCTTTAAGATACTCAAAATACTGGTTATTTTCTGTCATTTAATCTATTTCAGTTGTGCTTGGCAGGCATTCCAGGGCTACTGACTCCCTATGCATAAAATGGCTGATTATTCGAAACCCAGCATTCAAATATTCCTTCCAAGTAATCGTCGAATTACTCGATGCGTCCTCGGGGCGCGATAGTGCAATACGCCGTTCAGGATTTTCCAAGCCGTATGTTTGAACGATATAGGCACCCCGAAAAATCTCGCCATTCTTGCCGACAAAAACACAATCCAAATTGGCATTAGGAATAATGTCATTAGAAAGTTGGATTTAATAAGATATTCCATCTTGCTGGCAATTATCGAACTCTCTTGAAGAACATCCGTTCCCCACTTAAGTTCCGCCACGCTGATTATTCCCAATGCATTAGCGGCCGTCAGATCGTTTGACCAATTGTCATACATCTGCCTCTTAAATTGCATGATATGGCAACCAAGCTCAATCAGCTCCTTTGGTCCAAGACCCTTTTCCTTTGACCAGAACGAAACATTCCCCCCCCGGTCCCTGTACCGAACAAGGGGCTCATCAACGTATACAACCCCTTTTAGAAGCGAACCCCTGAACGGAACAACTGCATCTTCACCTAGGATATTTTCTTGCATATCACCAAATAAATTGAAAACACGCTTCTCCCAAGAAAGGGTACATCCCCAAGATGCATGTGTTCCGTGCATGAGCATTCCACGCCAATCTCGCAAATTCCTAAACCCAGGCGTTACCATTAATCCTTTTGTTTGCCCACGAACATCAATCATTTCAGCATTTGAAAAGACCGCTGACGCCCCTCCCATCCACGCCTTGGCTAGCTTTTCAGTCCGTTCGGGTAGCGAAACGTCATCGCCTGCTGCGACAACGATAAATTCCCCTTGCGCTTCGTTAACCGCCAAGTTGAAATGCGGATTGATTCCCATGTTGCGCTCATTCCGCCTCACGATGACACGATGGGGCCCTTCGTATGCATCGACCACTGCCTTCGCAACTTCGTAGGTCCGATCTATCGATGCATCATCCGAAACGATAATTTCTAGAGGGGAATATGTTTGGGCAAGCGCAGCTCGAACCGCCTCTTCGACAAACTCTTCCTGGTTGTAGGTGACGAGGATGAAACTTACCAGGGGTGTCGCTTCGTTCAATGTTGTCATTCTCAAGCGCCTTATTGCCTTCTTCCGAAATCTTGCAGCGCGTGCACTACATGATCGACATCTGCATCAAGAAGGTGCGGCCCAATCGGCAGGCTCAGCAACCGCTCTGTTATTGCCTGACAAGCACTATCAGACCTTACCCTCCCCCGATACGCACCAGAGTCCGCTGGCGGTATCGGATAATGAATGGCAGTCTGCACGCCTTGCAGTTCGAGATGTGCCTGTAAAGCATCGCGCTGAGGGTGCTGTACCACGAAGAGATGCCATACCGCATCGGCCCAAGCTCGCACCTTGGGCAGTTCCAAATCTGGCAGCGATTCCAACACCGTCAAGTAGCGAGCAGCGATTTCCTGGCGTCTTGCATTCCAATCATCAAGCCGCTTGAGCTTGACACGAAGGAAAGCCGCCTGCAATTCGTCCAACCGAGAATTCACACCAGATATTTCGTGGTGATACTTCTTTTTCGAACCATAGTTGCGAAGCATCTGCAACTTCTCGGCCAACTCGTCATCATTGGTCGTGATTGCGCCAGCATCGCCATAAGCCCCCAGATTCTTTCCAGGATAGAAGCTAAAGCCAGCCGCAGATCCTAGGGCACCAACTCGACGTCCCTTGTAACGCGCACCATGCGCCTGGGCTGCGTCCTCAATTACCTTTAGGTTATGCACCTCAGCAAGAGCATTGAGTGAATCCATATCTGCCGGCTGCCCATAAAGATGGACCGGCATGATCGCCTTCGTACGCGACGTAATGGCCGCCGCAACTTGGACTGGATCGATATTGTAGGTGTCGCCAAATACTCCAACGGAAACGGGAGTTGCACCGCAATTAGTAACAGCAAGCCATGTGGCAATAAATGTATGCGCAGGCACGATCACTTCATCGCCCGGGCCAATGCCATATGCCCGAAGGATCAGGTAAAGCGCATCCATCCCATTTCCCACGCCAACGCAATTCCGTACACCACAGTAATCAGCGAATTCACGTTCAAAAGCAACCACTTCAGAACCATTGATAAACCAGCCCGAAGCCATCACCCGACGATATGCTTCATCCAGATCCGACTGAAGTTCAGAAACAGACGCCCGTATATCTAGAAAAGGAATCACAACACACCCGCAGCGTTTAAGAATTGTTGATAGTCACGAAAATAATCACTCTCGTCGTAGTGCGATGATGCAAGCACCATGCATACAGACCCTGATGAGAAGTTGTCTAGCTCACGCCATATCATCGGACAAACATATAGGCCGCTATATGATCGATTAAGGTGATAGCGCTTTTTTTTGCGACCATCATCCAAAAGAACGTCGAAACTGCCAGACATCGCGACGATAAGTTGCTGCAACTCTTTGTGCGCGTGCCCGCCACGCTCCGAGCCGCCAGGCACGTCATACAAGTAATATACCCGCTGAATATCGAACGGAATGTGAACCCCCCCCTCAATGGAAGTCAGATTCCCACGAGGATCATGAATCTTCGGAAGATCAATGATCTTGCAACGCTCAATACTCATGAAAACTCCAAATAAATATTTTTACCGATTAAGATTAGTCGTAACAAAAAAGCACATCAATCACTGGCCAGTACAGTATTTGTAGTATCCCAAGTCACCTGCGGGGTGTGGCCACTTACCATTTGGCATGACAACTTCCTCTTGAACGCATCGAGTCAGAGCCCGACTCTTTGCAAATTCATCCACATTTTGCCAAACGCTAGGCGATAGTGATGAAGAATGCTCAGACTTGTAAAAGACATGCAATAACGCATTAGGGAAACGTTGATTCATACATGCCTCAAATGAATCAACAGCACTGCCGATTGGCAATGAATGCATATACAACATACAAGTGGCAGGATGGCCCGCTAACATAAAATAAAGTGCCGGATAGTCGCTAACAATCAATAACCTTTGATTTCTATTCTGGTTCTGTATCCCATCCCTTAGAACTTGGATGAAGTTCGCATGCTCCCGGCTGGTTCGAATGAATCGAAACGCATCCACTCCTGCGACCTCAGCATTGGCTACATACCAATAGCTATCACGATAAGGATTGGCCGTCCAATGAACAATAAAAAATACAAGCACGAGCATGCCAGCCCACGCATTCGCTCGTCTTTGGAAACAAGGCAATTTGAACTTTAGGCTAGCTTGGGATGGCCACATCCCAATTATGAGCGGAGCCGCCAACCATACCGCCCCAGTGCCCTGCCCTAGCCCATTGCTACTAGTAATCACCAACGAAAGAAAATGCACTGAAAATGCTGCCATACCCCATCGAATCCGATGTATCAAGGCCTCACCGCTGGTTACCACTAAATATGTAAACGAAAATATTGTAAGCAGTGCACCAATGGCAAATGCAGCCTTTGAATAGCCGTGGCTCAGGTTTCCGCTACCCACATAGATAATCCCGCCAATCACGCAAATCAGGAATAACGCCAAAGCTGGCACTCGACGTAATAACCTGACCGGTAGATAACAAGCCAAGAACATCGCCAACAAAAAAGCAGCCCCTAACCTAAATTCCTGGAAGTTAGATAACCAAACATTACCGACCGAGAAACCGCGGGAAAATTGTAGCGAGATCAACAACTCACCCACGGAGGCAAATTGCAAAATAGATAACAACAGCACCAACGCTACCGCTACCACCCACAATAAACAAACACCGACATAGGCCCAGCGCCGCTCCAACGATAAGCGAACCACTAGCAGGCAAGCCATACACAAACCTGCAACAGGATGAGCCACCCCAGCAACACCAATCACTATTGCCCATTGCCAGCCAGGTCGCTCAAACCATTGCCAGTACCACACCATGAATACGACCCAAGCCATTTGGGAAACGGTGTTGTAGCTGAGCGCAAAAATACCGTGATACGGCACACAAAAAGTCAGGGCAACAGCAGCAATGCCGGCCTGCCACATTTTTGCGCCATGCTCCAGCAATTGACGCCTGATATAAATACTCTGTGCGAACAGCAATCCTGCCAACAACGCTCTGCCGAACAGAACCAACCCGTCCGTTCCTAAAGCCCATTGATGCAACTTAAACGCCGGGTAGAAGAGGACATAGACCAATTGCTGAATAAACAGATCTGTCACAAACAAATGGTCGTGTTCGACCAACGCATGTATTTGCCCGTAGTACTGCATCTCATCCGAGAGATCGAGTCCTAAAAAGCACCTCAGCACTAGGGAAACTCTGCACAAGTAACCGTCATGCAGACTGATTTGAGAGAATAGCGCCATTGTCATGGTGCCGACTGAACAGATGAAACGGATGAAGCAACTGAGCCTCGCTGAAACGGGATTCCTGCCCAAAGCAGGGAAGC
>JAHJVE010000021.1 GCA_018828385.1 Gammaproteobacteria bacterium
TTCTGCTTCTGCTTCTGCTTCTGCTTCTGCTTCTGCTTCTGCTTCTGCTTCTGCTTCTGCTTCTGCTTCTGCTTCTGCTTCTGCTTCTGCTTCTGCTTCTGCTTCTGCTTCTGCTTCTAGTATGGACTCGGCTTCAGGCGCCACGAAATTCGGCGAAAACGGTTCGTCCTGCGGTATCGATGCCTCGGCAACCGGCGTTTCGATCAAAGGCTCGTTATCGTCACTCACCAGTTCGTCAAAAGCGTTGAAGACCGCCTGGCAATGCCCGCACCGAACCTTGCCGGCCCTCAGGCGCAACTGCTCGGTCGTCACACGAAAAACCGTGACACAGACCGGGCAGCGTGTCCGCATCACGGTTTTATCCCAGCCAGACATACCCAGTCTTCACGCGTGTCGGCAACCTGCATGGGCAGCCATTGGGCGTAAATGGTGATGATTTCTTCTGCTTGCTCACGCAGGATGCCGGACAGCGCAAGGCGTCCACCGGAGCGGACATGCGCACAAATGGCCGGGGCCAGAACACGAAGCGGGTTGGAAAGGATGTTTGCCACGACAACATCATACTCGCCAGCAACCGGCATGGCCGAATCGGCGAACAGCGCAACCACACCATTGCGCTCGGCGTTGGCACGCGCCGCATCGACCGCCAGCGGGTCAATGTCGACGCCGGCTACACGGCCAGCACCGAGGCGGGCGGCGGCTATGGCGAGAATGCCCGAGCCACACCCGTAATCAAGCACGGTGCAGCCGTCGGTAACATTACGCTCCAGCCACTCCAGACAGAGCCGGGTGGTCGGATGCGAGCCGGTGCCGAAGGCCATGCCCGGGTCGAGAATCAGATTGACCGCTGCCGGATCGGGCGTTTCGTGCCACGAAGGCACGATCCACAGGCGCTCCGAAACCCGGATCGGGTCGAACTGCAACTGGGTCAGCTGCACCCAGTTCTGCTCTTCCACCATCTCCACGGTATAGGCCGGTGCTTCACTCAGGCCGATGGCAGCTATGGCCTCGCCAAGCAGGGCATCGATATCGGCGTCTGGATCAAGCAGCGCAACGACGCGCGAATGCGTCCAGCCCGAACTCGGCACCGATCCCGGTTCGCCGAACAGCGGTTGCTCGTCCGGCGTGCCGGCATCGGCATCCTCGATACTGGCCGACAGGGCGCCAGCTTCAAGCAGGGCATCGCAAATCGGCTCGGCATGCGCCGCATCGGTCAGGAAACTGACACTTTGCCAGGCCATGACTAAAGTTTCACCTCGCCCTTGTCGGCGAGCTTTTGTTCAAGGTAATGAATGCTCGTGCCACCTTCGACGAAACGGGCGTCCTGCATCAGTTCCTGATGCAGCGGGATATTGGTCTTGATGCCCTGAATGCTCATCTCGGACAAGGCGATACGCATGCGGCGAATGGCCTGGTCACGGGTGTCACCGTAGGCGATGACCTTGGCAACCATCGAGTCGTAGTGCGAGGGAACGGTATAGCCTTGGTAAATATGCGTATCGACCCGGATGCCAGGGCCGCCGGGCGGATGATAAAACTCGATCTTGCCGGGACAAGGCACGAACGTGAAGGGATCTTCGGCGTTGACGCGGCATTCGATCGAATGACCACGAAAGACGATGTCCTTCTGTTTGTAACGCAGCTTCTCGCCAGCCGCGACGCGAATCTGCTCCTGCACGATATCGACGCCGGTGATCATTTCGGTCACCGGATGTTCTACCTGAACGCGGGTGTTCATCTCGATGAAATAAAACTCGCCGTTTTCATAGAGGAACTCGAAAGTACCGGCGCCACGGTAGCCGATCTTGCGGCAGGCTTCGGCACAGCGTTCGCCGATGCGGGCAATCAGACGGGCCGGGATGTGGGGTGCCGGCGCCTCTTCGATCACCTTCTGGTGACGGCGCTGCATGGAGCAGTCGCGTTCGCCGAGGTAAATCGCGTTCTTGTATTCGTCGGCCAGGACCTGAATTTCCACGTGGCGCGGATTTTCCAGGTACTTTTCCATGTAGACCGCAGGATTGTTGAAGAAACTGCCTGCCTCCTGCTTGGTCATTCCCACGGCATTGATCAGCGCGGCTTCGGTATGCACGACGCGCATGCCGCGCCCGCCGCCGCCACCGGCCGCCTTGATGATCACCGGGTAACCGACGGCACGGGCGATCTTGATGATTTCCTTCGGATCGTCCGGAAGCTCTCCATCGGAGCCGGGCACGCAAGGCACCATGGCTTCTTTCATGGCGTTCTTGGCCGACACCTTGTCGCCCATCAGGCGAATGGTTTCGGCGCGCGGGCCGATGAAAACAAAACCGGAGGTCTCGACACGCTCGGCGAAGTCAGCGTTTTCAGAGAGGAAGCCATAGCCCGGGTGAATGGCCTGGGCATCGGTCACTTCCGCCGCCGAAATAATCGCCGGGACATTAAGGTAGCTCAGCGACGACGAAGCGGGGCCGATACAGACCGACTCGTCGGCCAACTTGACGTATTTCGCATGGCGATCGGCCTCGGAATGCACGACCACCGTCTTGATGCCAAGTTCGCGGCAAGCGCGCTGAATACGCAAGGCGATTTCGCCGCGATTGGCGATCAGGATTTTTTCAAACATGGCCATATCAGCCAATCACATAAAGCGGCTCACCGAATTCAACCGGCTCACCATTCTCGACCAGGATGGCCTTGATCACGCCGGAGGCGTCGGCTTCGATTTCGTTGAGCAGTTTCATGGCTTCGATGATGCAGAGGGTTTCGCCCTGCTTGACGGTCTGACCGACCTGGACGAAAGCATCAGCGCCGGGCGACGGTGAGCGATAGAAAGTGCCGACCATCGGCGACTTGACGACATGGCCTTCCGGCAGCTCGTCCTCATCGTCGAGATTGACCGCAGATGCTGTCGGTGCACCGGCGGCAGCGAGGGGGGCGGGTGCGGCGGCATAGTATTGCTGCGGCGCGGCTGCGACGGCACCATAGTGCTTGGCAATACGCACTTTTTCTTCGCCTTCGGTCACTTCCAGTTCGGAAATACCCGATTCCTGAACGAGGTCGATAAGTTTCTTGAGTTTACGCAGATCCATGGAGACTCCCTTCTGAGTTGCGCCCGTTGGGCACAAGTGTCCGGCCCGGGCCGGACTATTCGATATTAAGCTTGTTAAGCAGGTATTCGAGGGCCAGCAGGTAGCCCTCATGACCCAGCCCGCAGATGACGCCGATGGCCAGGTCCGAAAAATACGAGTGATGGCGGAACGGTTCCCGCGCATGCACGTTCGAGAGATGAACCTCGACGAACGGGATCGCCACCGCCGCGATGGCATCGCGCAAGGCCACACTGGTGTGTGTGTAAGCCGCCGGATTGATGATGATGGCGCGAACGCCTTGTTCGCGAGCAGCATGGATGCGCTCGATCAGCACCCCCTCATGGTTGCTCTGGAAGGCTTCTAGATCAACGCCGCCACTCTCGGCCATGCGCGCCAGCGACATGTTGATGTCGGACAGGGTAACGCTGCCGTAGTGTTCTGGTTCTCGTGTGCCAAGCAGGTTCAGATTAGGCCCGTGCAACACCAGGATGCGAGGCTTATCGACCGTCTTGGAAGCTGTTTTTCGCTTCGTCATAGCTGCAAGTTTGCCGCAAATCGCTGCAAGTTGTCCAGTCTATTCCTTTAGTAGGGCACGCAGGGCATCGGCTCTTATGCGGTCATGCGGACGACCGTCGTGGCGCTTCAGGCTGACGCGTTCCATGTTCGGCGGCAGAATGACCAGGTCGGCATCGGCCGTATCTGTTTCCATGCGCAACACCGCCTCGACCCGTTCATTCCGCGATTCTACATGCGAGACGTCGATGGCGCGATTGAGCAGGAAGATCTCGACCTCTTTGGCGCTGTCGGCGAAGAGCAGGATATCGATGTGCGAATGCTCGCCGGCCGTGCCATCGAGGACCGAGCCGGTCAGATAGGGATTGAAGGCAGCCAGCAAATCGAGCAGCTCGAGCGCCGTGTGGCGCAGCATCGAGAGCAACTCCTCGTGGTCCTCACCCTGATACAGCGTGCGATAAGCCCGCAACTCGGCCTCGACCTCAGCATTGTCCGGAAACGCCGTGTGCTCGGGCAGGCCCAACTGGCGGGCCGCCTTCTTTTTGGCGTGGTGATAATCGGTAATGCCGTCTTCCGCCATCAGGCGGGCGGCGGCGCTGGCGATGCTGGCCCGGTTGCCGGGGCTCGTTCGTTGCCGTTCATGACGGGCCATGGGGACTCGATCAAGGTAAAATCGCCCCCATTCTAACGGCTCGAACTGAAATGCACATTCACATTCTCGGCATCTGCGGCACCTTCATGGGCGGTGTCGCCCAATTGGCGGTGGATTCCGGCCACAAGGTCACGGGTTGCGACGCCAACGTCTATCCGCCGATGAGCGATCAGCTACGCGGCGCCGGCATCGAGCTGATCGAAGGTTTTGACGCCGAGCAACTGAAGTTGGCGCCGGATGTCTTCGTAATCGGCAACGCCATTTCGCGCGGCAATCCGCTGCTTGAAGCCATTCTCGACAAAGGCCTGCCCTATGTTTCCGGGCCGCAATGGCTGGCCGAGAATCTGCTGCAGGGCCGCTGGGTGCTCGGCGTGGCCGGCACGCACGGCAAGACGACGACGGCCTCGATGCTGGCGTGGATTCTCGAGGCGGCCAACATGGATCCAGGCTTCCTGATCGGTGGCGTGCCGCTGAACTTCGGCGTCTCGGCCCGGCTCGGCGGGACGCCGTTCTTCGTCATCGAAGCCGACGAATACGACACGGCTTTCTGCGACAAGCGGTCCAAGTTCGTCCATTACCGCCCGCGGACGGTCGTCCTGAACAATCTCGAATTTGATCATGCCGACATTTTCAGCGATCTGGCTGCCATCGAGACGCAATTTCACCACCTCATTCGCACCCTGCCACAATCTGGCCTGATCGTTTCCAACGCCGCCGAGGCCAGTCTGGATCGCGTTCTGCAGCGTGGCTGCTGGACGCCGGTCGAGCGCTTCAACGACCCGGACGGCTACCGGGTGACCGGCGATGACGCCCGCGGCGAACTGGTCTTGCACTCGCCTGATGGCAAAGTCCGGCGAACCATCTGGGGGCTTTCCGGCGAGCACAACCGGGCCAACGCCTGCGCCGCCTTGCTTGCCGCCCGCCACGTCGGGGTACCACTGGAGCAGGGGCTGGACGCGCTATCGCGCTTCGAGAATGTCAAACGGCGCATGGAAGTGCGCGGCGAAGTGCGTGGCGTAACGGTCTACGACGACTTCGCGCATCACCCGACGGCCATCGCGACCACCGTTGCCGGGCTTCGTCGCAAGATCGGCAAGGCGCGTATCCTGGCGGTGCTCGAGCCGCGCTCCAACACCATGAAGCTGGGGACGATGAAAGCGCAGTTGCCGGACAGTCTGCGCGAAGTCGATCTGGCTTTTTGCTTTGCCGGCAACCTAGGCTGGGATGCCCGCGCGGCGCTGGCCCCGATGGGCGAGCGCGCCGTGGTCGAGGATGATCTCGACCGCTTGGTCGACCAGATCGTCATCGCCGCCCAACCGGGCGACCACATCCTGGTCATGAGCAACGGTGGCTTTGGCGGCATTCACGGCAAGATACTGGCCGGTTTAACGGAGTAAGGCTCTGTTTGGCTCATTTCAAGGCCCAATCGGGATTGCTACGGTCAACCGGAAAAATGGGCCAAAAATGAAAAAGGCGCGGCGAGGTTTCCCTCCCGCGCCTTTTTTGCCAAAGGCGATTAGCGCTCGGTAGACTCCACGACGGCCAGCGCAGTCATGTTGACCAGACGCCGCACGGTCGCCGTCGAGGTCATGACATGGACAGGACGGGCCGCGCCGAGCAGGATGGGGCCGATGGTGACGCCTTCGCCACCCGTCATCTTGATCAGGTTGTAGGAGATGTTGGCGGCGTCGATGTTGGGCATGACCAGCAGGTTGGCTTCGCCGTTCAGCGGCGAATCCGGGTTGGCGGCGCGGCGCAGGTCTTCATCCAGCGCAGCGTCGCCGTGCATTTCGCCATCCACTTCCAGCTCGCCGGCCGACAGGGCGGAAACCAGCCCGGCAGCGACGCTCATCTTGCGGGCCGACTCGGAGTTGCTGGAGCCGAAGTTGGAATGCGAGAGCAGAGCTACCTTCGGGTGGCTACCGAAGCGCTTGACCTGCTCGGCCGCCATGAGCGTCATTTCGGCGATTTCCTGGGCGTTCGGGTTTTCGTTCACATGCGTATCGCAGATGAACAGCGAGCGGCCCGGCAACATCAGGTAGTTCATCGCGGCCAGGGTGCTGACGCCGGTGCGCTTGCCAATGATCTGGTTGATCACGCCGAGGTGGTGGCTGTACTGGCCGGTCATGCCGCAGATCAGGCCGTCGGCGTAGCCGAGCTTGAGCAGCATGGCGCCAATCACCGTCGGCTTGCGCCGCATCGACTCCTTGGCGATGGCCGGGGTGATGCCCTGGCGCGCCATGAGCTTGTGATAAGCCGTCCAGCATTCACGGTAACGCTCGTCGGATTCCGGATTGACGATGTCGAAATCGATGCCCGGCTTGATGCGCAGCTTGGCTTTTTCAAGACGATGCTCGATGACACCCGGACGACCGATGAGGATAGGACGGGCGAACTTTTCCTCGATCACGACCTGAGTAGCGCGCAGGACGCGTTCGTCTTCACCTTCGGCGAAGATGATGCGCTTGCCCTTGGCCTGACGTGCAGCCTGGAAGATGGCGCGCATGCCGACGCCGGTGTGATAGACGAACTCCGACAGCTTGGCGCGGTAGGCTGCCCAGTCGGTAATCGGACGCGTCGCCACGCCGGAATCCATGGCGGCCTGGGCGACGGCCGGGGCGATCTTGACGATCAGGCGCGGGTCGAACGGGGTCGGGATCAGATATTCCGGCCCGAAGTTCAGGTCGCGGCCGGGGTAGGCCATGGCCACTTCGTCGGTCGCTTCGGCTTCGGCCAGCTCGGCGATGGCGCGAACTGACGCCAGCTTCATTTCTTCGGTAATGCGCGTGGCACCGACATCGAGCGCGCCGCGGAAAATGAACGGGAAGCAGAGGACGTTGTTGACCTGGTTCACGTAATCGGAACGGCCGGTGGCGATGATCGCATCCGGGCGGACTTCCTTGACCAGTTCCGGCATGATTTCGGGGGTCGGGTTGGCCAGCGCGAAAACCATCGGCTTGTCGGCCATTTGGACGACCATTTCCTGCTTGACGACACCGGCGGCGGAGAGGCCGAGGAAGATGTCGGCGCCGACCAGCGCTTCGCCCAGCGTGCGCTTTTCGGTGTTCTGGGCGTAGCGGGCCTTGGTCTCGTCCATGCCGCCCGGGCGGCCGACGTAGATGACGCCCTTGGAGTCGCAAATCGTGATGTTCTCGCGCTTGACGCCGAGATCGCACCACAGGTTCACGCAGGAAATGGCGGCCGCACCGGCGCCGGAAACGACGACCTTGACCTCGTCGATCTTCTTGCCGACAACCTTCAGGCCGTTGAGCATGGCAGCGCCGGAAATGATCGCGGTGCCGTGCTGGTCATCGTGGAAGACCGGAATATTCATCCGTTCCTTGAGCTTCTGCTCGATGTAGAAGCACTCGGGGGCCTTGATGTCTTCGAGGTTGACGCCGCCGAGCGTCGGCTCGAGGGCGGCGATCATGTCGATGAGCTTGTCCGGATCGTTCTCGGCCAGTTCGATGTCGAAGACGTCAATGCCAGCGAACTTCTTGAACAAACAGCCCTTGCCTTCCATGACCGGCTTGGAAGCCAGCGGGCCGATGTTGCCGAGGCCGAGGACGGCGGTGCCGTTGGTGACGACACCGACCAGATTGGCCCGCGAGGTGTACCAGGCGGCCGTCGCCGGATCTTCGACGATCGCATCGCAGGCCGCAGCAACACCCGGAGAGTAGGCCAGCGCGAGGTCGCGCTGATTGGTCAGGCCCTTGGTCGGGCGGACGGAAATCTTGCCCGGGGTGGGCCAGCGATGGTATTCGAGAGCGGCTTCGCGCAGATCCTTTTCCACGGATTCTCCTGAGGATTTAGGTATTAGGGAAAACCCGTTAGGGTACTCCAATCGTTGCGCCGCTGGAAGTGTAATTCATAATTACAGATCAAAATCGATGGCTGATGGTCAGGCGCAGGCTTCTTGGCTCGGTCGGGTGAACATGCCGGTCGTCGACCGCTGCCCCCTCGGAGGCCAGCTGCGAGTCGTACCAGTATTCGATGTCATTTACCTTGCGGTCGAAGAGGTTGTAAACATCGAGTACCAGTTGCGTCCGCCGGCCGAATTTGTAGCCGACGCGCAGGTTGGTCAGCGCCGAAGCGCCGGAGCGGACCGAGTTGTCCTCGATCAGCGGCCGCGGCCCGAAGTAGCGCAGGCGCACAGCGCTGAACCACGGGCCGAGGTGATCCAGCGTCAGCCCGATGTTGGCGATTGTCGTCACCGCCCCCGGGATGTGGTCGCCGACCAGCGGGTCGTGGTCGCGGAAGCGGGCATGCGACCAGGCGAGTTCGGCATCGACCGCCAGCCAGTCGGACAGCACATAGAGATTGGTCCATTCGACACCATAGCGGCGCGACGGGCGGGACGCTTCGGTCGTCCCGGCATCGCCGACGAAAAGCAGCTCGGAGGCCGAATCGAGTTGCCACATTGCTACGGTCGACCGGAAATTTTGGCCAAAATCGGAACGCAAACCCAGCTCAAAACCCTTGGTTCGGACCAGCGGTTTGACCGCCTGCACCGGCGTCACGCCATCGGCCGGATCAACGCGGATGGTCGTGCCGCGCGCGTCGTTGGAATGGAAACCGTGGCCGTAATTGAGATAGAGCTCAGTCTTGCGCCACGGACCGAAGATCAGCGCCAGCTTGGGCGTCACCATCCGGTCGCTGGCTTTTCCCGAATTTGCCGCCAAATCGCTGTTGACCATGAAGTAGTAGGTGTCGGCGCGCAGACCTTGCACGGAGCGGAACCACTCGGTCCACCGCGTCTCGTTTTGCACCCACAGCCCGAGGCTACGCTGCGTCACCTTGTCTTCGCGCACCGTACTCAGCGTTTGGCGCGCGCTGGTCGCATAGAGGCCGACCGAATTCAGATCATCGACCCGTCCCTGCAGGCCGATACTGTTCTCGACTTCAAAGCTACCCCAGCGATCGAACATTGCATGCGAAACAGCGAACCCGCCGGCCTGCCGACGTTCAGCCTGCTTGAACTGGTCGCCCGGCGGGCAACCGGCGTTCAGGCAATACTGGAAGTTGGACCACAAATCGAGGTCGGACTTCAGCCACCACACATTGGCCTTGCTCTGTGCCTTTTCCCAGCGCTTCGCCCACTCGCCGGACAGACTGTAGCGATGTGTCTCGCCGCCGGTCGTCGGATCGAGCGAGCCGAAACGGTCGACGACGCCACTCGAAATGGCGCGCTGGGCGATCTGGTCGGTCGATGTCCAGCGGCCGCGGTACGCCATGCCGGTGATCGAAAAGCCGTCGTTGCGCGTGCCCTGGCTGTAACGCAGGACGCCGTTCAATTTGCGGTAATCCTCATCGACCTGCCACGGCCCGTCGTTATGGAAGAGTTCGAGGGCGTAAAGCAAATGTCCGCCACCCAGTTCCGGCGAACCGGCGAGCAGGCTGCGCGCATAGCCGTTCTGGCCGAGCGTCAATTGCGCCAGCGTGCCGTCGATCTGACGAAAATAGTCAATGTGCGCCGCGCCGGCTGACGAAAAATCGCCCTCCTCGGCAAAGTACGGCCCCTTGCGGTAACTGATACGGTCGACCAGTTCGGGAATCAAAAAATTGAGATCGGTGTAGCCCTGGCCGTGGGCATGACTCGGCATGTTGACCGGGACGCCGCCAACATAGGTGGCGAAATCGGTACCGTGATCAAGATTGAAACCGCGCAGGAAATACTGGTTGGCCTTGCCGTCGCCGGCGTGCTGGGTGACGATCAGGCCCGGCACCATTTCCAGCGCCTCGCCGGGGCGCAGGATAGGCACTGCCGCCAGACGCTGGCTGGAAACCACGCCTTCGCTGCCTGACGCCGCGATGCCTTCGAGGTTTTCCGCCTTGGCGCGGACTTCGACGGCGGACAGTTCGGTCGACTCATGGGCCACGACAGCCGTCATCGCCACCATCAAATAAGAACTAAATAATTTTTGTCTTAATTTCATCGCTTAAAAAAGCCGGTCGCCCGGCCATCCCCCCGTCGTCAAGTGACTAAACCGTAACCGGCCGGCGCGTCAGACGCACCGCTGCAATGAAGCTGAGGGCGATGATCGCCACCAGCGAGAAGCCGAAAATCAACTCCTTGCCCTCGCTCCACATGTCGACCGTCGGCGACAACATTTTGGCGGCGCCGAAGGCGGCGACGAGCAGGCTGACGCCCGACACCACCAGCCCCATGACGCGCGATGCAATGAGCGCCACCTGATCGGCCCGGGCAATCAGCCTCGCGATCCACAGGCCGTTGATGCCATCGGTCAGAAACATGCCGAGCATGAAGAGCAGGGCAAGGACCAGGGCATGTTCCCAGCCGCCAAACTGGGTGGCGGTCAGGGCGAAGAAAGCGGCTTGCGACAGGGTGTCGAAGGAAAGGGCGAACAGGGCGCCGACCAGCGCAATCAGCGCCGGGTGGGAAACATGGCGCAGGTTGCCGAGCAGGCGGCCCTTGAGGCCGACCGGCTGGACCATTTCATGGGGTTCGGCGGCGAGCACGGCGGCCAGGTTCAGGCTGCCCAAGGCAACGAGAAAAGCGATGGAAATGACCGCCCCCAGCGTGCCGAACCATTCAGGCACTTCCCACCGCCCGGCCAGCGCCGAGACGCCGAGGGCGATGGCCATGACCACGGCGCCGTGGCCGAGCGAGAACAGCGTGCCGCAATAGCGCGCCAGAGCCGGCCGAGTGCGGGCGTTGTAGCGGGTCAGGCCGTCGATGGTGGCCAGATGGTCGGCGTCGAAACCATGCTTCATGCCAAGCACGAAGGTCAGGATGAGCAGCGACAGCCAGTCGGAGGGCAGAGGTTCCATGGGCTTTGTATGAAATTTATACTCATCTTCATACAAAGACCGTGCCAGATCAATAAGTCGTTGTTCGTATTGACTTCATCGTCTGAAAGCTGGCCAGAATGCCCGCTAAATGGTCAGCGACTTTCCACCGGAAGTGCAAGGATAAATTCCGCTCCGCCGCCCGGAAGGTTGTGGGCGCTGAGCTTGCCGCCATGCCGTTCGACGATGCCGTAGCTGATCGACAAGCCGAGACCGGTGCCCTGGCCGACCGGCTTGGTCGTAAAGAAAGGCTCGAACAGACGGCCGAGGTGTTCTTCCGAGATGCCGGGGCCGTTGTCGGCGAAACGCAGGGTGACCATGCCGCCTTGGCTGGTCCCGGAAATGGTCAGGCTGGGTTCGGACTGGCTGGCCGTGGCGTCGCAGGCGTTCTGGACGAGGTTCATGACGACTTGCTGCAGTTGCCCCGACGATCCGGAGCATTTCAAATTTGGCGATAAATTCGTGTTGACCGTGAACTTGGCCGCCGCGCTCTGCACCACCCAGCGCACCGAGCGCTCGACGACGTCGTTGAGGCTGACCTGCTCGGGCGTCATCTTGTCGACGGCCGAAAAGCGTTTAAGGGCATCGACGATGTCACGCGTGCGTTCGGCCCCTTCGATCATGCCGTCGATGAGGTGCGGCATGTCGGCGAGGATGCGGTCGATGCGCAGTTCGTCGCGCATGGCCCTGAGCGCGGCGTTATCGGAGGCGTCAGTGGCATGCACGGCATTGAGGTAGCTTTCGAGGCGACTTTCGTAACGGCGCAAGGACAGCACGTTGCCGAGCACGAAGCTGATCGGGTTGTTGAGTTCGTGCGCCACACCGGCGACCAGGCGGCCGAGCGACACCATCTTTTCGGCGTGAAGTAGCTGGCCCTGCGTCCGCTTGAGATCGTCGTGCGCCTGGCGCAAGGCGGAATAGGCACGACGCAGTTCGCCGACCGGCCGGCCGGTGACCACCATGCCCATGAGCTTGCCGGTCTGCGACAGGCGCGGCGTGCAGTTCATCGACACTGGCACGGTCGAACCGTCACCGGCGCGCAGGAAGAACTCGCAGTCGTGGACGCCTTCGCGGCCGTAGCGAGAAAAAATGTCGCGTGCCTTGGCCCGTTCGACATCGTCGGCGAAGAGGTCGAAAACCGGTGTCTTTTCGAGTTCGCCGGCCGTCTTGCCCGAGATGTGGAGCAGCGAGGAATTGACCTCTTCAATGCCGCCGTTGCGGTCGCAGACGATCAGGATGTCCGACATCGAGGCGAGGACGCTCTCGATGAACTGGTGCGACTCCTCGAGCGCGGCGTTCTTTTCTTCGAGGGCGACTTCGTATTGCAGAAGGTCGTTGTAAACCTCGTCCATCTTCTGGATGACTTCGATCCACGCCTGTTCGCCGCCTGGCGGCAGGGGTGATTCCCCGGACAGGTCAGCGGGCGGGACGATAGTGGACATGGGCTTCGCCGTGTTCGTCGTGGGCGTGATGATGTTCCGCTTCGAGGGCGATGACGTTGAGCTTGCCGTGGCGGACGCCGCGTTCGGCCATCAGCGCATCGGCAAATTGCCGGACGTCGGCTGTCGAGCCTTTCAAAATAACCGACTCAAGGCAATTGTCGTGATCGAGGTGGCTGTGCAGCGCAGCCACCGTCAGGTCGTGATGGTCGTGCTGCAGGCCGGTCAGGCGTTCGGCCAGTTCCCGTTCGTGGTGGTTATAGACGTAGGACAGGTTGGCGACGCAGTGACCGGACGGCGTTTCGCGCAAGCGGTCGCTCTCGATGGCGCCACGGATCAGGTCGCGCACGGCTTCCGAGCGGTTGCTGTAGCCGCGGGCCGCGATCAGCTGGTCGAATTCCTTGGCCAAAGCCTCATCCAAAGAAATTGTGAAGCGTTCCATGTTCTTTGCTCCGTGCTAAATACGGCCTGAAAACGCGATGCTAGGATGGCCTTCACCACATTCTAACGTCTGGCTCAAATGACCGCTGCCCTCGATACCGAACAGATCCGCGCCGCCCTGCGCAAGGTGGTCGACCCCGAGGTCGGCGCCAATATCGTCGATCTCGGGCTGATCTACCGTATCGAACTCGACGGCAGCAAGCTGCTCATCGAAATGACCATGACCTCGCCGGCCTGTCCGATGGGCGAAATGATCGTCGACGACGCCTACGCCGAACTCGACCGCATCCTGCCGGCCGACTGCCAGCCGGAAATCCGCTTGGTCTGGGAGCCGCCCTGGGCGCCGTCGATGATGAGCGAAAAATGCCGCCTGAGCCTGGGCTGGAACGAGGCGGACAGCGCATAAATGGCTGACCTCAAACCCGGCGGCCGCTTGCCGCTGCTCTTTTTCGGCATGCTCTCGCTGCTCGGCGGCGTCATGGCCGGCCTCGCCCGCCTCGGATGGGACGTGCCCGGCCCGGCCATGCAGGCAGCCGGCGTGCATGGGCCGCTCATGATCGCCGCCTTTTTCGGAACGGTGATCAGCCTTGAGCGCGCCGTCGCGGCGGGGCGGAACTGGGCCTACCTCGCCCCGCTGACGGCCGGGGCGAGCGGCATCGCCCTGCTCGCCGGCGCTCCGCTACTGCTCGGCCAGATCCTCGGCAGCCTTGGCGCGGCTGGTCTGATCGCCGCCAGCGCGGTTGCCCTGCGCCGTCAGGTCGCCGTCTTCACGATCATCCTGACCCTGGCGGCCGCTTGCTGGCTGGTTGGGAATTTCGTCTGGCTGGCGACCGGCAACGTCACCGCCGCCGTCGCGTGGTGGCTGCTTTTCCTCGTGTTGACCATCGCCGGCGAACGGCTCGAACTGACCCGTTTTCTGCCGACGCCACCGCTCGCTCAAAAACTGTTCATCGCCATCGTCGGCGTTCTGCTACTCGGCGCCGTGGCCGGGCTCGACCGGCTTTTCGCCGCCGGCCTGATCGCCCTCGCCCTCTGGCTGCTGCGTTACGACATCGCCCGCCGCAATATCAACACCGAGGGGCTGACCCGCTTCATCGCCGCCTGCCTGCTTTCCGGCTACGCCTGGCTCGCTGCCGCCGGCCTGCTCGGCCTGGCTGGCGCCTTTGCGCCGGGTCATGAATGGCGCGATGCAGCCTTGCACGCCATCGGCCTGGGCTTCGTTTTTTCGATGGTCTTCGGCCACGCGCCGATCATTTTCCCGGCCGTCACCCGCATCAAAATCCCCTACCACCCGACCCTTTACCTGCCGCTCGCGCTGCTCCATCTAACCCTGGCGCTGCGCGTCTTCGGCGGGCTAGCCGACAATTTCGATCTGCGCCACACCGCCGCCCTGTTCAACGGGCTGGTCCTGCTCGTCTTCATTGCAACGCTGGTGACGCTGGTCCGCAGTAACACCAAACGAGGTGCCCGATGAAACGCCATGCCGCCCTGCAGCAACTGTCGCGCGAACACCACCCCGCCCTCAAGCTGGCCCGACTGGCCCGCTTTGCCGCCGATTCCGCCCACGCACTGGCCATCGCCGAGGCGGCGGAAAAGATCGTCGCGGCTTTTCGCGAAGAGCTGGAACCCCATTTCCAGTGCGAAGAAAACGGGCTGTTGCCAGCGCTGGCCGCTGCCGGAGCCGGCGAACTGGTGGCGCGCACGCTGGCCGAGCACGCCGAATTGCGCGATCTGAACCGGCGCCTTGCCGAGCCTGATGGCGAGCTTCTCGCCCGCTTCGCCACCCTGCTCAACGACCACGTCCGTTTCGAGGAACGTGAGCTATTCGAGACGGCGCAACAACTGCTCTACCCTGAGCATTGAATGCGCCAAAGAGGGGCACAAATTGTCGGATTCCTACGGTCAACCGGAAAAAACGGCCAAAATCGAAACCGCCATTTCGCCTTTGTTGAAAGCCGCAAATCCGCTTGCACTAAGGATTTGCGCTCCTTTTCGATGACCACTACCCGATACCGGGAACGAAATATGCTCGACTAAACTCGTAGCACGCTGGATCCGCTAACCGGTCTAAGAGCGCATGGAGGAAGTCATCATGGCACACAGTGAAATCCGACTCTCGGTCGCTGAAGAGCGCACCATCTACGACGTGGCGGCCATCGACCGCGCCATGGAAGAGGCTGCCGGCAATCGCAACGAAGCACTGGCGACGCTCTACGACAAGATGAAACAGCGCGGCGGCGGCCGTTTCCTGATCCGCCCGACCGGTGCCGACATGATCGACGATCTCTACGACACTTGTCCCAATTTCAGCGACGTCATCGACGACCTCAAGAAGTACGTCGCCCTATCCGTCGCCGGCAACGAGCCGATGAGCTTCACGCCCATCCTGCTACTCGGCGAGCCAGGCATCGGCAAGACCCATTTCGCCCGCGAACTGGCCAATCGGCTGGGCACCGGCCACGAATTCATCTCGATGAGTTCGCTGACTGCCGGCTGGGTGCTCTCGGGAGCCTCGGCGCAGTGGAACAACGCCAAGCCCGGCAAGGTGGCGCACACGCTGGTCCATGGCGACTACGCCAACCCCATCGTCGTGCTCGACGAGATCGACAAGGCCGGCGGCGACTCGCGCTACGACCCGATGGGTTCGCTGTACGGCCTGCTCGAGCACGACACCGCCCGCGCCTTCAAGGACGAGTTCATCGACATCGACATCGATGCCTCGCACATCCTGTGGGTGACGACGGCCAACGATGAACGCTCGATTCCCGAGCCCATCCTCAACCGCATGAACGTCTACGAAGTGCCGCGCCCGGACCACGATGCCGCGATCAGCATCGCCGCCGCGCTGTACCGCGAGATCGTCGGCCAGCACGACTGGGGTTTTCCGCCGGAAGCCGACGAAGCGGTGCTCGAACGGCTCGGCTCGCTGCCGCCGCGCGACATGCGCAAACGCCTGCTCGCCGCTTTCGGCACGGCCAAGCTGGAAGGCCGCAACTGGCTGGAAGGGCGGGATTTCGAACAGGCACGCATGGGGCGCAGCCGGAAGATCGGCTTCTGAAGGCGGGGCGCGATGCTGCGCCCCCTTTCAAACCTCTTCGATACGCACCGATACCGGAAAGTGGTCGCTGTAACCGTCGACGTTGACGTTGGCGGCGGCATCGCCATCCGGCAGGCCAAAGCGGATCGGCCCCTCGCCGACCCGATGGCTGACCATCGGCGGATAAGCCTCGATACGGGCGCTACCGTCCACCGTCCGCCAGCCGCTCTTGCCGGTGAGTAAGCCGGGGGAAACGAGAATCTGGTCGAACAGGGCGGCATCGCCGGCAAAATACAGCGTGCCGTTGAGCAGGCGCGCGTTGCCCTTGTGGTCGGCCACCATCGCCGTCAGGTATTCCCAGCTCAGGTTGTAGAACTTGGCGCTGCGCGCCCGCGTCACATCGCCCTTGTCGCGCAGGGCCTGGGCGTGCAGCGCAACGGACTTGTCGAAAGGCTCGTCGTTGAAGTCGCCAAGCGCGATGACCGCGACCTTGTCACCCTTCTCCTGGCGAATCCGGTCGTGCCAGTAGGCCAGCGTCTCGCCGGCCGTAGCCCGGAAACCGGACGAATATTCAGGCCCGTTGCCAACCGCCGAGGAACGTGACGGCCAGTGGTTGGCCAGCATCACCAGCGCCTTGCCGGAGGGCGCGACGAAGGTGATCTGCGTGATGTCGCGTGTCCCGGTCTGGCGCATCACCCAGTGCGAAAACAGCTCGTCCATCTTGGCCGTGAACTGCTTGGCGTCGAACAGGAAAGCCGTATCGATGCCGCGCTGGTCGCGCCCCGAATCGACATGAACGAGCTGGTAATTGCGCGCCGGCAGCGCCGCATTGAGCTGGTCAGCCAAGGCCTGCAGGGCGTAGCGGTTTTCGACCTCGCAGACACCGAGAATTTCCGGGCCGGCACCGTCCTTCATGCGGCCGATGATCGACGCCAACTGCGCAATCTTTCGCCGGAACAAGGCCTCCGACCAGCCCTTCAGTTCCTTCTGCAAGGCCTTGGCAAGCCACGCCTCGCGCCCGGGATGGCCTTCCGGGGCGAAAAGGTTTTCGAGATTCCAGAAGGCAACGAGAGCGGACATTTCGGACTCCTTCGACAAGGGCGGCGCGGTTCGCCAAATCCCAGTCTAATGAGCGCCCCGGAAAATTACAAAGTCATTTTTCGGATCCGCCCGCATCAATCGGGCGGATTTGAATTTTGGCCATTTTTCCCGGTTGACCGTAGCATTCCACAGCCAGCCCCGCCGCCACCTCCGACCTCAACCCCGCTGTAGCGGGCTGGACAAGCGGAGCCAGACGAAACCGAGTGCACCGGCGGCCAGCGAGGCCATCAGGATGGCCATTTTCGAGGCGTTTATGAGGCTCGGGCTATCCTGGAAAGCCAGGTTGGTGATGAAAATGGACATCGTGAAGCCAATGCCGCCCAGCAGGCCGGCGCCCAGGATGTGCCGACGCTTGAGGTCGCCGGGCAGGACGCAGACCCCGACCGCGACGGCAAGCAGGCTGGCGAGGAAGATGCCGAGCGGCTTGCCGAGCACGAGGCCGCCCAGAATGCCCAGGCTGTTGCTCGACAACAATTCCTCCTGCCAGCCGGCGGCGATGATGATCCCGGTATTGGCCAGCGCGAAAATGGGCAGGATGATGAAGGCGACGGGCTTGTACAACAGGTGTTCGAGGTGATGCGAGGGCGATGATTCGTCGTTGCCATGGCCCGAGAAAGGGATGGCAAAAGCCAGCAAAACGCCGGCTATGGTCGCGTGCACGCCGGATTTGAGCATGAGGAACCACATCAGCACGCCACCCAGCAAATAAGGCAGCAGCGACATGACGCGCAGGCGATTGAGGATGATCAGCACGCCAAAGACGGCGAATGCCGCCAGCAGGTAAGCGGGCGAAAAGTGGGTGGTATAGAAAATGGCGATGACGACAATCGCCCCGAGATCGTCCATGACCGCCAGTGCCGTCAGGAAAACCTTGAGCGACGCCGGCACCCGGCTGCCCAGCAAGGCCAGCACGCCGAGCGCGAAAGCGATGTCGGTGGCCATCGGAATGCCCGCCCCGGCCTGCGTTGGCAGATCGGCATTGAGGGCGTAGTGAATCCCGGCCGGGACGACAATGCCGCCCGCGGCAGCGATGATCGGCAACAGTGCCTTGCGGAAATTCGACAGTTCGCCGACATAGAGCTCACGCTCCAGCTCAAGCCCGACGAACAGGAAAAACACGGCCATCAAGGCGTCGTTGGCCCAGTGTTCAAGACTCAGCCCGGCCACCTTGATGTGCCAGAAATCGAGATAGGCCGGCCCGAAGGCAGAATTGGCGACGAGCAGCGAGATGATCGTGCAGAAGATGAGGACGATGCCGCTCGATTTTTCCGACTCGAAAAATCGGTTGAAGCTGCTGGAGAGGGTTGTCTGAAGCATGGTCATGCGTTTCCTTGGACTGTGTGCGACTCGGGCGCCATGGCGTAGCAACTGCGCCCATTCTTTTTGGCGACGTACATGGCCAGGTCTGCCGCCTTGAGGAGTTGGCCGGGGTCGCTCAAGCCATCGCTCATGGCGATACCGATCGAAACGCCCAGCGGATGCGCGATATTTTGCAGTTGGACCGGAGTGGACAGGACTTCGATGCACTTGGTGGCAATTTTTTTCACCACCTCGTCGCCATTGGCCCCCAGATCGGCAATGACAATCACGAATTCGTCACCGCCGACCCGCGCCAGGGTGTCGCTTTGCCGAACCAGCCCGGACAGGCGGCGGGCCACCTCAACCAGCGCCGCATCGCCGAATTCGTGCCCGAGTTCGTCATTGATCGGCTTGAAACCATCCAGATCGAGGAACAGGACGGCGACTCTGGTGCCATTGCGCTTGGCGCGGGCGAAGGCTTGCTGCATCCGGTCAGCCAGCAGATTGCGATTGAGCAGGCCGGTCAGCGGGTCATGATGCGCCATGCGCTCAAGCGCCGCCTGGGTTGTCGAGAGCTTTTCCAGCAAGCGATTGAAGGCGCTCGTCAGATGGCCGACCTCGTCGTCCCGGACCACCGGCAAGGGCTTCAACGGAAGCTCGCCCTGGGTCATGCGCTCAGCCAGGTCGGCAGCAGAAAAGAGCGGGCGCAGCAGAAACCTGAACACCACGCTGACAACGACGCAGACCAGGATGACGGCGAAAATCCCGTATTTGATGACCCGCTCCTGGACTCGCGTCACCGCCTCGAAAGCTTCGGCAGTCGGCATCCGGGCGACGACAAACCATCCCGTGCTCGGCACCTCGGCCATTGCCGACAGCTCTTCGATGCCTTTCGCGTTGATCGTCACCCCAACGCCGCGAAAGCCCTGCATGGCGCGATCGTGCAAAAGGTTAACGCCAACCGGCGGGGTGGGTTTCAAAACAAGGTCGGGATCGCCGGCCGCAACGAACAGGCCATCCCGCGGCGAAATCAGCAGATAGCCGCCGGTTTTGCCAATTTTCCCGCTATAGACCGGCCCGAGAAAACCGGGCGAATCCAGCGCACTGATGCCGACCAGGACAGCCTGGACAACCCCCTGTTTATCCTTCAGCGGAATGCCCATAGGCAAAACCGGCTTTTTGGCAAACGCCCCGAACTGGGGTTTCCCTATGCCGGCACGCCCGGCAAGGGCTTTGGCAAAATCCGGGATATCGGCGACTGACGCCCCTCTTCGCCCGGGTACAGCGGGAAAATCGGCAATGATGATCCCCGCTTTGTCGGCCACCACCAAGCCTGGCAAAAACACGGGATTGATCCGGTGACGCTCGGCCAGCCAGTCGGTCAAGCGGTCAGGCTGCTGCATCATCTCGAGCGGAAAGGTTTCCCCAAGACGACTCAGCGTCGTCCACCGCGTCGTCAATTGATGATCGACATCGCCGGCAACGGCCTTGGCCAAAGCGATTTGCTGCGCCGAAACAACCTCGATCAAGTCCTCGCGCAAAAACTTGCCAAGCAAGAAATAGCGGGCCAATGCGCCGGACACGACGAGCAAAACCCCGAACAGAATCATTCGGGTGACAAGGCTTTTGGAAATTCTGGTGAGGCTCATGCGGGGTATGGGGCTTACCTGTTTCAGGTCTGATTTATCGCATTGTCGCTCTTAAAACTGGCTAGCGGCTTGGTTGATTTCGGACAAAACCGGCAAAACACTTTCCCCGGCACAACATTCAGGAAACGCGCCAAGCTAATGCACCGTGCACACCATGCATGGATCGAACGAGCGCACGACATGTTGCACGGTTGGTGGTGCGCCATCGCCGGCCGGCAGGCCGACCAGCGCCTGTTCGAGCGGGCCGGGCTGATTGGAAGCATCGCGCGGCGAAAAGTTCCAGGTGGTCGGGGCGATGATCTGGTAGCGCTCGATGCGGCCATGCCTGACGCTCAACCAGTGGCCGAGGCTGCCGCGGGCGGCTTCGACGAGGCCGCTGCCGGTGGCGTCGTCGGGCATCTCGCCATGGGCGCAGAAGGGCTCGCCGGGCTGCAGGGCATGCACCCAACCTTCCATGGCGGGCAGGACGAGGGCGAGTTCGAGCAGGCGGGCGACGACGCGGGCCATGACGCTGGCGCCGTCGCACCGGACCAGATCGAGGGCCAGCGGATGGCCGGCGATGATCTGCCGGGCCAGGGCGCCGACTTCGAAGGGCTGGCCGGCGTAGCGCGGCGCCTTGCACCAGGTGTAGGCATCGGGCTTGTCGGCGTCGACGATGGTTTCGCCCTGCGCCGGGTGGCGGGGGCTGCCAGTCGCCAGCCAGGCGCTGCTGGTATCTTCGGCGATTCTGGCTGGGTCGAAAGCTGCCGCCTGCCCGGCCTGCCAAGTGCCGGCCGGGAAGAGGTCGTAGGCGCCGTAGGACAGGAAGGCGTCGTAGGCGCGGCCGAGTTTATCGAGACCGAGGTCGCTGGCGGCGTGCAGGAAGGCGGGAAAATCGCCGGGTCGGCCATCAGCCCAGGCGAGTAGTTGGTCCTTGCTGGCCAATTGGGCAACAGCGGTCAGCACGTCACCGAACAGGCGTTTTTCGAGGAAGCCGCGGAATTCGCGGAGCAGCGCCAACAGGCGGATACGCTCGCCAGCCGAGATCGCCCGCGTGCTGCCGCCGGGCTGGATCGCCAGCGTGTGCGGCCAGCGCCCGGCCAGGAAGCCCATGAGCCGGAGGAAGCCGGCGCGGGCCGGCAATACCTCTGCTGCAGCGTCACCCTTGACCGCTGTGAAGCGTTGGGCAACGGCCGGATACCAGCGCCGGTCGGCATAGGCCGGACGGGCAAAATCGGGCATGAAAAAGAGGTAGAAATGCGTCAGGTGGTCGGCCAGGTTCTCGGTGGCACAGATCAAATTTCGCGATATTTTCCCGTTGACCGTAGGAACGACGCCCATCGCCCCGGCCAGCGCCGAGGCGGCCGCCGCCGACTGGGCGACCGAGCAGATGCCGCAGATGCGCGGCACGATGGCCAGCGCATCAAGCGGGGCGCGGCCGACCATGATTTGCTCAAAGCCGCGGAAGAGCGGCGAATTGACCTGGGCCGAACGGATGCGGCCGGCCTCCAGATCAAGGCTGACTTCGAGATCGCCTTCAACGCGGTTGAATGGTCCGACGACGATTCGGCTCACTTGCCGCCACCTTTTTTGCGAATAGCCGGCATGACCACCGGATGGTCCTCGACAGCATTGTTGCGCACCCGTTTTGGCGTCGCCGACTTGGACAGCGCGGCGAGCGCGACGAACCAGGCTTTCGGCATGTCGGTCGGCAGGCCGATCGGGATGCCGGCCAGCTTGGGCGTTTCCTGGAAGGCGTGGCCGGGCGACTCGAAACCGGGTTCGGTGCAGGCGATGCAGGCGAAACCACCGCGCAGGCAGGAACCGCTGCCGTTCCATGGCCGCAGGTTGCAATCGGCGTGGGCCTGGGTGCCCTTGCAGCCGAGGTTTTCCATGAGGCAGCCGAGGTCGGACTGCTTCATGGCGCTGGCCTTGAATTCGTAGAACTCGTTGCGGGCGCAGCCGTGATGGACCAGTTCGCCGGCGTAAAGGAGCGGCCGCCCGTATTCATCGAGGTCCGCTACGGTCAACCCTTCCAAAACGGCTTTTTCCAGCGTATCGACGACCCAGCCGGGATGCGTCGGGCAGCCGGCGATGTTGATCACCGGCAGGCCTGCCGACGACTGGAAGCCGGCGCCGAGCAGGCCGCCCGGCGTTTGCTCGTCGAACTGCAAGCCGCAGGCTTCGAGCGGATTGCCCGGCGTATTGGCCGAAAAGCCGCCGTAGGCCGTGCACGAGCCGATGGCGAACACCCATTTGGCGTGGCGAGCCAGACGGGCGACCCATTCGGTCAGCGGCCGACCGCTGCCGGCCATCAGGTGGAATTTGCCGGTACCGTTCGGGCCGCGCAGCATGGCCCCTTCGATGCACAGGGCGTCGAAGGCGAGCCGACCTTCGGCACAGTCTTCGAGGATAGCGAGCGCTTCCTCACCGCTGTCGACCGAGAGCGCCGGGTGCCAGAGAAATTCAATGCCGGCGTCGCGCAATTCGTCGAATAGCGAGCGCGGCTCGGAGCACAGCATCGACTGCGTGCAGCCGCCGCAGCCACCGCTCTGCAGCCACAATACTTTCATTCGGCCTGCTCCAGCCCGTGGCGGACCAGCTTGGCGCGCAGGCCGACGCGCGACAAGCCCAACTCCCGCGCCGCCCGCGATTTGTTCCAGCGATGGCGACTCATCGCCTCCTTGAGCACGTGCATTTCGAGCTGGTCCATGCGCTCCTTGAGGCCGCCGCTCAGGCCGGCCGCCCAAGCCAGTTCATCGGATGGCTTGTTTTCATCAAACTCGCCGACCGGCTTGCGCAACACCCGCGGCGAGAGGAGGTCGGGACCCAGCAGCGGTGTCGTGGACAGGGCGACCATGCGCAGGATTTCGTTCTGCAACTCGCGCACATTGCCCGGCCAGCGGTAGGCAGCAATACAGGCAAGCGCTTCGTTGGTGAAACCTTCGACCGGCTTGCCGAGGGCATTGCAGCTACTGCCGAGCAAGCGACTGGCGAGCAGCGGCAGGTCCATCGGCCGCTCGCGCAGTGGCGGCACGTGCAGGGCGATGGTCGCCAGCCGGTAATAGAGGTCTTCGCGGAAGCGGCCGGTGCGCACATCGTCCTCAAGATCGCGGTTGGTCGCGGCGATGACCCGGACATCGACATGCACCGGGCGGTTGCTACCGAGCGGGCGGAACTCGCCTTCCTGCAACACGCGCAGCAGCTTGACCTGGAAAGCCGGGCTGGTTTCGCCGATTTCGTCGAGGAACAAGGTGCCGCCGTCGGCTTGCTGGAAGAGGCCGACGCGATCATCGACGGCGCCGGTGAAGGCGCCGCGTTTGTAGCCGAAAAGCTCCGATTCGAGCAGGTTATCGGGCAGCGCGCCGCAGTTTTCGGTGATGAAGGCCTTGCTCGCCCGACTGCTCTCGTAGTGGATGGCGCGGGCGATCATTTCCTTGCCGGTGCCCGATTCGCCGGTGACCATGATCGACAGATCGAAGGGCGCGACGCGGCCGACCATGTCGCAAACGGCGTTGATCGGGCTGCCCGGGGCGCGGATCAGGCTGGCCAGGCCGAAGCTGCTTTTGACCTTTTCCTGCTTGCTATCGACCTGCCGCTTGAGCACCGGCTCGGCGGTACGCAGATCGAGCGACAGGCGCTGGTTTTCCTGCTGCAGGCGCCAGACCTCGGCGGCGCG
Source organism: Gammaproteobacteria bacterium (assembly GCA_018828385.1). Taxonomy (GTDB): domain Bacteria; phylum Pseudomonadota; class Gammaproteobacteria; order Burkholderiales; family Rhodocyclaceae; genus Azonexus. The sequence continues at coordinate 23,668 of JAHJVE010000021.1, forward strand.
CTGCAAAGTCAGCAACAGTTGTTCCGGTTGCCACGGCTTGAGCAGGTATTGCCAGATGCCGGCCTCGTTGACGCCGCTGATGATGTCCTCGGCGTCGGTATAGCCGGAGAGAATGATGCGCACGATGTCCGGCCAGCGGGTGCGCACTTCCTTGAGAAACTGGACGCCGGTGGTGCCCGGCATGCGCTGGTCACAGAGCACGATGCGGATCGCTTGCTCGCGCAGGAGAACTTCCATGCCCTCGTCAGCGCTGGAGGCGCAGAGCACCTCGAAATCCTCCTCCAGCGTCCGCCGCAAGGCTTCCTGCGAACGCACCTCGTCGTCGACGACAAGGATGGCCGGCAGGCGGCGCAGGCTGCTATGGGAAGAAGACGGAAGGGTCATGCCGGAACTTTCCAGTCGAGATCGCGGTGGCGGGCGAGGTGGCGCGGCGTCCACGAATGCGCCGAGCGGGAGACGAAATGATAGCGCGCGACGTGATACGAGGGATCGAAACCGTAGAAGTTGCGGCGCATTTCGGCCAGTTCCTCGGCGCGGTAGGCGGCCAGCGGCTTGGCGGCTTCGTCGGCGTGGCGTTTGGCCTGCTTGGCGGCAAGTTTTTCTGGGAAATCCGGGGCGGCAGCCAGTTCGGCGGCGCGCCGGGCGACATCGACGGCAAAGCCGGGGCCGGGCAGGCAGGCATCGTAAAAGCCGAGCTTGACGGCTTCCGGCGCCGTCATCGGCAGGCGGTGGCGCATGATGGCCTTCGCCCCCTCATCGCCGACGCGTGGCGGCAGCAGATAGGTCCAGAATTCCGAACCGTAGAGGTTGCCCATGTTCTTGTAATGCGGGTTGAGCATGACGCCGTCGCGGGCCCAGACGAAATCGGCGGCGCGGGCCAGGAAACAGCCGCCAGCACCAGCGTTGCCGCCGACAGCCGCTACGGTCAACTGTGTTTCGCAGCGCAAAATGGCTTCGGCCAGATCGTCAATGGCGTTGATGTTGGCCCACGACTCGTCGGCCGGACTTTCAGCCGCTTCGATGGTGTTGAGGTGGATACCGTTCGACCAGAAATCGCTGCCGCCGCGTAGCACGATGACTTTGGTTGGCCGCGTTGTCGCCCACTGAAAGGCTTCGGTCAGGCGCCGGCATTGGGCTGTACTCATCGCACCGTTGTAGAACTCGAAGCTCAGAAAGCCAACACCGCCAGCCTCTTCGTAGGCGATGTCCTGCCAGGTCGGGATCGACGACTTCCAGTAGCCGCCGCCTAGCGGCAACTCTGGCAACTCGGCAGCCTCCGTGAAAGCCAGTGTTGTCGGGAGCTTGATGCCGCCGGCTGGTTTGACGTGGCCGATCCACACGGCGCCATCAACCGTTGCCCGGCAGATGGCCGTTTCACGGCGGCCGAGCAGACTGCCCGGCGCGCCCTTGAGCGTGGCTTCCGGCCAGGCATCGAACAGATGGCAGGGCTGGCCGAACAGTTCGTCGACGACACCAGGAAAGCCGTCGGCGGCATTGAGCCTGGCGAGGATGGCGGCGCTGGTTTCGCTGCGCCAGGCAATGGCGCGGTCGGCCTGCCTCATCACCGCGTGCGCCCGCCCCGGCGCGCGTTCCGGTTTGAAATTTGGCTCATTTTTCCGGTTGACCGTAGCAATCACCGCCTGGACGGCAGCTTCGGTGACTTCGTTGCGATAAATCGAGGCTTTCCGGGCCGAACGCATCGGGAAGCTCGCCGACGCCCAGACCGGCCCCGCATCCATTTCAGCCTCGGCCTGTAACACTGTGACACCCCACTCCCCGGCGCCCCCCTGAATCGCCCAATCGAGTGCCGAAGGACCGCGATCACCAACCGGCCCCGGATGGACGATCAGGCAGCAATGGCGCGACCAGATCGACTCGGGAATCGCCCGTTTCAAGAACGGAGCGATGATCAAATCCGGCCGGAACAGGGCCACGGCCTCCTCGCTGACCGCATCGGCAATGTCGAATTCGATGCTGATTTCGTGGCCGCGCGTCACAAGTTCGCAACAAAGTCGCTGGGTCAGGCCGTTGAAACTATGGGTAATGAGGAGAATTCGCACGATTTACAGTTCTTTACAATTCAAATCGACAAGGAGGATCGAGGCAGGACGTGGCTTTGCGGGGAGCGGCGAGCCATGCCGCATACCTCTATAACTTTCGCGATATTTTTCAAGGACTTCGCTTTGTCTACGATGCGCATCAACAAAAAAGGGATCGGAGAACAACAATGCAAACACAGCAAAAGCGCGTCAAACCTCGGGATATTCCCGCCAGACGGGCGCCGCGTCCCGAATACGTCGCCGCCATCCGCTACCCGGATGGGCGCCGCGACCTGTTCCACATCCGCAACGCCGACAATTTTGCCGACGCCCGCGAACTCGTCATTTCCGAAGTCGGCGACGTGTTGTCGGTGGTGATCGCGCTGCGCCACTAAACCGGTCTCAGCAAATCCGCGGCAATTGTTCGCCGCTCAGCCAGTCCACGATACGACGACCGCCGAAGCCAGTTGTCATCTGGACAAAATGGTGCTCATCCTCGTGCACCGTGCCGACGATGGCTGCCGCCGTACCCAGCGGGTGGGCGCGCATGGCGACCAATAGCCTGTCGGCATCCGGCTCGGAGCAAATCGCCACCAGTTTTCCCTCGTTGGCGACATAAAGCGGGTCCAACCCCAAAAACTCGCACGCCGCATTGACCGCTGGCGTCACCGGCAAAGCCTTCTCCTGCAGCATCATGCCGACGCCGGATTGCTTGGCGATTTCATTGAGCGTGGTCGCCAGCCCGCCGCGCGTCGGGTCGCGCAGGACATGGATGTCGGCGCCACTGGCCCGCATCGCCGCGATCAGGCCGTGCAGCGCCGCCGTGTCGGAAACGATGGGCGACTCGAAACCGAGGCTTTCGCGCTCGGCCATGATCGCCATGCCATGATCGCCCAATGTGCCTGAGACCAGGATGACATCGCCCGGCTTCGCATAACGACCGGACAGTTCGCGCCCCGGCGCGACGACGCCGACACCGGTGGTCGTGATGAACACGCCGTCGCCCTTGCCGCGCTCGACAACCTTGGTGTCGCCCGTCACCACAGGCACCCCGGCCTCCTTGGCGGCGGCGGCCATGCTTTGCACGATGCGCGCCAGATCGGCGAGTTTGAAACCTTCTTCAAGGATGAAGCCGGCCGAAAGGTAGAGCGGCCTGGCTCCCATCATGGCCACGTCGTTGATCGTGCCATGCACTGACAGGCAGCCGATATCGCCCCCCGGGAAGAACAGCGGCGAAACGACGTGCGAGTCGGTGGCCATGACCAATTTGCCCTCGCCCGGGTTCGGCAACAGCGCACCGTCGTCGCCCTGGGCCAGGTATTCGTTGCCGAGGTATTTGGCGAACAGCTCCTCGATCAATTGCGCCATCGCCCGGCCGCCCGAGCCATGGGCCATGTCGACATGGCCGTGCTTGATGTCGAGGGGACGGACGTAGTTTTTGCGGGTTTCGGTCATCGGTATGTTTTCTACACAAGCAGTGTTTTCCGCGCTTGAGGCGCGGGCGTACTTTCTTCTTGCTTCGCCAAGAAGAAAGTAGCCAAAGAAGAAGGCGACCCTGGGTCGGTGCCGGCTACGCCGGTTCCCTGCGCTACTCGGAACGCCGGGCGGCTGCGGAACTCGGGGCTGCGCCCCTCAAACAGTCCTCGCCGAAAGCCCCCGGCCTTCCTGCGTTGCTCGGCACCTCCCAAGGGGCCCGGTGAAACGATCCGTGCTTGAGCTTGGGAGCCTGAATAACAGATTTCATTTTTGGCCGTTTTTTCCGGTTGACCGTGGAAACCCACTTTTTTCGGAATAACGGTTGAACGTGGACGCCTTTGGGGTCCCCGTGGAAGGAGCTGAGCAACGCAGGCGGGCCGGGGGCCTTCGGCTTGCGTTGTCTGAGCCGAAGGCGAGTTTAGCAAGCCGCCCGGCCTGCCGAGTAGTGCAAGGAACCCGAAGGGCGCCGCCCCCGGGGTCGCCTTTTCTTTGGCTACTTTCTTTTGGCGAAGCAAAAGAAAGTACGCCCGCCAGCAAGGCGGAACCCCAAGCCAATTAAAAAAGGAAACCCCCACTTCAGGCCACATCCTTATAGCGCCCGTACGTATAGTGCGCCGCACATGCCCCCTCCGACGACACCATGCACGACCCCACCGGATTCTCCGGCGTGCACACCGTCCCGAAAATCTTGCAGTCCTGCGGCCGCTTGACCCCGCGCAGGATCGCCCCGCACTCGCAGGCCTTGTGGTCGGGCACCGAGGCATAACCGAGCGGAAACCGCTTTTCAGCATCAAATTCGGCGAACTGGCTGCGAATGCGCAAGGCCGAGTAGGGCAGGATGTTCAAGCCGCGCCATTCGAAATTCTTGCGCATCTCGAAGACTTCGGCGACCAGCGCCTGCGCCTTCTTGTTGCCGTCACGATCAACGGCCCGCGAGAATTCGTTTTCGACTTCGGCGCGGCCTTCGTTGACCTGGCGGATCAGCATCCTGATCGCCTGCATGACATCAAGCGGCTCGAAGCCGGCGATGACCACCGGCTTGCGGTATTCCTCGGCGAAGAATTCGTAGGGCCGGCTACCGATGATGGTCGATACGTGGGCCGGTCCGATGAAGCCATCGAGCGGCACGGTGCCCCACTGGCGCACTTCCGGCGATTCAAGAATGCTCGAAATCGCCGACGGGGTGAGCACGTGGCAGCACAGCACGGAAAAGTTTTTCAGGCCGAGGGCAGCGGCCTGCTTGATGGCGACGGCCGTCGGCGGCGTCGTTGTTTCGAAGCCGATGGCGAAGAAGACGACTTGTTTATCCGGATTTTTCTGCGCCAGCGTCACCGCGTCGGCGCTTGAATACACCATGCGAATGTCGCCGCCACGGGCCTTAGCCTTTAGCAGCGACAGGCTGTCGGAGGCCGGCACGCGCAGGCAGTCGCCGTAGGTGCATAGCGTGATGCCCTGTTCCAGCGCCAGACGGATGGCCTGATCGACGCGGCCGATGGGCAGCACACAAACCGGGCATCCCGGGCCGTGGATCATCTTGACGTTGGCCGGCAGCAGGTCGGAAACGCCGTAGCGCGAAATGGCGTGGGTATGACCGCCGCAGAATTCCATGAAATGGTAGCTGCGCGCCGGGTTCGCCTCGCGGCGGATGGCTTCGGCCAGCCCCTTGGCCACCTCGCCGTCGCGGAATTCGTCGATGTATTTCATCAGTGGATGGTCAGATCGTCGCCGGGTGCCAACTCGCCCATTTCAGCAAACAGTTTCAAGGTTTTGGCGGCTTCTTCCGGATCGAGCTTGTTCAGCGCGTAGCCGACATGGACGATCACGTAGTCACCGACCACCACGCCCTCGACCAGCGCCAGCGAGATTTCCTTCTTGACCCCGGCCAGATCGACCAGGGCATTATCGTTATCGCGCAGTTCAACGACTTGCGCGGGAATGGCCAGACACATGACGGCTCCTCAAACTCTCAAAATGCGATTCATCGCCGGCCGCTCAGGGCGCGCAGAAAGCCGCGCCGGCTGACCGGCTGGCGCGGTTCATCGCCAACCACGGCAACAGGGGCGCCAAGACCGAGCGCCAAACGGGCATCGCCGACGAGAAGGCGGGCCGCCGCCATGCCCAGCACCTGGCTGATCGGCTGCACGAGATCGACGTACTGATAGTCGCCAAGTTCCGAATCGTGGGCCGCGACGAAGCGCCAGTCCATGCTCCCGAGGGCCAGGTAGCGCTGCTGCCCAAGCGGTATGTCACCCCACAGTTCGCCGCCCCCGGGCAGGAGAAAAATGCGGACAAAACCGGGGGCAATCCCGCCGGCCAGCCAGTCGCCACGTTCCTTAACGCACCAGCAAACCTCGGCCGTCAGCGCCGGATTGACCGGCAAGCCTTCGGACATCGCTGAGCAGCGCTGCATCAGCGCACTGGCCGGATCAAACTGCCACGAAGTCGGCGCTTTATCGCTCAAGACATTTCCTTTGTCGAAACCCGTTCCGACCGATTTTCGCCGCTGGCCTGCTGGTCGGCAAGCACCAGACAGCGGGCGATCCAGGCCTGTCCGAGAGCCAGACCGCCATCGTTGGGCGGCACCTGGCGGGCTTCGAGGAGCTCGATGCCGGCGGCGTCGAAATGGCTGCGCAGCGCCGTCATGAGCACGGAATTCATGGCGCAGCCGCCGCCGATGGCGATTTTAGTGCCTTTCAATTTTGGGCTTTTTTTCCGGTTGACCGTAGCAATCGCCCAATCGGCCAAACCAGCCGCCACGGTGGCGTGAAACAGCGCCGCGCCGTGGGCGGTGTCGTCCTTGCAGCCCATGAGGGGCGACAACATCGGCGAAAAATCGAGGATTGCGCCGTCTTCGGGCAAGGCATAGCCACCGGGCAAAGGATCGACCGGACCAAATTTAGCCGCCAGTCCTTCGAGTTCCATCGCCGCCTGACCCTCGAAATGCATGAGGTCGCGCACGCCGAGCAGGCCGGCGGCGGCATCGAACCAGCGGCCGAGGCTGGTCGTCGGCGGGCAGCGCAGATTGCGGGCGAGCATGGTGAGCAGCGGGCCGGGATCGCGGCTCGGGTAATACTGCTTGATCCAGCCGCCGACACGGTAGCCGAAGCCGGCGCCATGCAGGGCCGAGACGGCCATGCGCCACGGTTCTTTGGCGGCGCGGTCGCCGCCGGGCATGGCCAGCGGGCTGAGGTGGCCGAGGCGTTCGCAATGAGCGCCATCGAGGTAGAGCAGCTCGCCGCCCCAGGCGCCACCATCCGGGCCGAGGCCGACGCCATCAAGCGCCAGGCCGATAAGCGGCTCGTTGACACCATGTTCGGCGCAGATGGCGGCGATATGGGCGTGATGATGGCCGATGGCGATGGACGGAATGCCGAGCTTTTCGGCCAGGCGGACGGCCAGATGCGTCGACGGGAAATCGGGGTGGAGGTCGTGGGCGACGAAGTCTGGCCAGACATCGAGGATGGCCAGCAGATGATCGACCGTTTCTTCGAGGAAACCGATGGCCGCCGCATTGTCGAGGCCGCCGATGTGCTGCGACAGGAAGGCTTCGCGGCCTTTCATGAGGCAGATCGTGTTCTTCAGGTAGCCGCCGAGCGCCAGCACGGTCGGGCCGTCGTCGGCCAACGCAATCGGCACCGGCACGTAACCACGGGCGCGGCGGATGAAGGCAGGGCCGGCGCGAACCACGGAATCGTCGCAACGGATGACGATGTCGCGGTCGTGCACGAGGTAGGCATCGGCGATGCCGTTCAGGCGCTCGAGCGCTTCGTCATTGGCGATGACCAGCGGTTCGCCATGCGGGTTGGCGCTGGTCATGACGAGGAGCAAATCGCTGGTTTGCGTCAGCCAGTCGGTGCCGGCCGGACGGCCAGCCGCTTCGTGCCAGAGCAGGAGGTGAAGCGGTGTCGCCGGGACCATGACGCCAAGCCAGGCAAGGCCGGGCGCGATGCCCTTCAGCTCGGCACCGCCCTTGGGGCAGAGGACGATGGGCGCAGCGATGCTTTCGAGCAGCGCCAGTTCGTCCGCGCCAATCCGCGCAAAATCGGCCAGCGAAGCGGCATTGAGGCCCATCACGGCGAAGGGCTTTTCCTCTCGCTGTTTGCGTTCGCGCAGTTCGGCGACGGCCGCTGCATTGCGCGCATCGCAGGCGAGGTGGAAACCGCCGAGGCCCTTGATGGCGACGATTTTCCCGTCGCGCAGCAGGCGCAGGGTTTCAGCAATGGGATCGCCGGCCAGTGGCTGACCGTCGTCGGAAAGCAGGCGCAGTTGCGGGCCGCAATCGGGGCAGCAGGTGGTTTCGGCATGGAAGCGGCGGTCAGCCGGGGCGAGGTATTCGTCGCCGCACGGCGCGCACAAAGGAAAGGCGGCGAGACTCGTTTGCGCCCGGTCGTAGGGAATTCCACGACTGACCGTGTAGCGCGGGCCGCAGTGCGTGCAGGTCGTGAAGGCGTAGCGCCAGCGGCGGTTGGTCGGGTCGCAGATTTCGGCGATGCACTCGGGGCAGATGGCGGCATCGGGGCCGATGGCTGTCTTCACCTCGCCCGGCTCGCTGTCGAGGATCACGAAGCCTTCGCAGCTCACCTCGGCCGCTTCGTCCTCGATGCTGTCGATGCGCGCCAGACGCGGCGCCTCCAGCGGCAAACGGGATTTGAAAATTGGCCAATTTTTCCCGTTGACCGTAGCAATCACCCCGGCGCCGTCGTTGCGCACCCAGCCGGTCAGGCCGAGTTCATTGGCCAGCCGCCAAACATAGGGCCGAAAGCCGACGCCCTGGACCAGACCGCGAATGCGGAACAGGCGGCCGGTCATTGCCGGCTTACTTTGCCGCCAACTGGCGTTCCAGCTCGGCCACCCGGCGTTTAAGCGCGTCGACGGATCCCGAGCGCAGGCTGCGCTGGGCGTCCAGCCCGGCCGCGATCCAGCCGAGCCAGCCGCTCATGCCTTCGCCGCTGGTCGCCGAGACACGGAAAATGACGAGATCCGGATTGACCCGGCGGGCGTTGGCTTCGGCCAGATCGGCGTCGAATTCGAGGTAGGGCAGCAGGTCGACCTTGTTGAGCAGCATGACGTCGGCCGCGGCGAACATGTCGGGGTATTTGAGCGGCTTGTCTTCGCCTTCGGTGACCGAGAGGATGGCGACTTTGTGGTGTTCGCCAAGATCGAAGGCGGCGGGGCAGACGAGGTTGCCGACGTTTTCGATGAGGAACAGCGATTCGTCGGCCGGTTGCAGGCGCTGCATGGCGTGGCCGACCATGTGACCGTCGAGGTGGCAGCCCTTGCCGGTGTTGATCTGCAGCGCCTGAACACCGGTGGCGCGGATGCGCTCGGCGTCGTTGGAGGTCTGCTGGTCGCCTTCGACAACGCTGATGGCAACCTTGTCTTTCAACAGTTCGATGGTCTTGCAGAGCAGCGTGGTCTTGCCCGAGCCGGGGCTGGAAACGAGATTGAGCGCGAAGATGCCGCGCTCGTCGAAGTTCTGTCGGTTGGCCGCGGCGTAGGTGTTGTTCTTCGACAGGATGTCCTGCTCGATCTGCACCATGCGGGCCTGCGACATGCCCGGCACATGAGCGCGGGCCGGGCCGGTGCCGTAGTCGAGATCGCCGGCGACGCCGTGTTCGTGGTGATGATGCTCGTCGCCATGGCTGTGGGCGTGTTCGCCGGAATGGACGTGGTCGTGGCTGTGTTCGCTGCCGTCGCCGTGGTGATGGCTGTGCGCATGCGCGCCGACTGGCGCGGCGGCATGGCTGTGGGCGTGATCGTGGTCATGTCCGTGATCGTGGGTGTGGGTATGCACCGTGCCGTCCTCGTGGACGTGCGTATGTTCGTGCTCACCTTCGATCTTCGTTTCCCCTGCACCACAGCCGCAAACCGTACACATATCCGTCTCCTGATTACTCGATTTCTATTTCCTTGACCCGCATTTCCGTGCCGCCGGTGGCCTGCACCTGGTGGCTGCCGCATTTCGGGCAGGCGCCGTAGAGTTCCTGCATCGGCACCGTTTCGGCACACAGCATGCACCAGCCGGCGCCCGGCACATTAACAATCTCCAGCGCGGCGCCCTGGGCGATGCTGCCGTGGGTCACCGCCTCGAAACAGAACTTGATCGCCTCTGGCTCGACCGACGACATGCGGCCGATTTCCAGTACGACCAGTTTTACCCGCCTGGCGTTCTCGCGCTTTGCCGTGTCTTCAACAATTTGCATGACGCCTTCGGCCAGCGACATTTCATGCATCGACCACCTCCGTGACATGGGGCAGACAGGGATCGAGCGCCAGGATGGCCCGGTTCAAGCCTTGCCTGGCCTGATCGAGCGAGGCAAAGCGGAGATTACCCAACAGCGATGACAGGGCCGTGGCATCGGCAAAAAAACCGTCGGTCGGCGCCTGCACGCGATAGTTGGCAACCTTGCCCTCAACCACATGCACGGCATGGGTCAGCACGCCGCGCGCCGTCATGGTTTGCCCGACGCCCCAGCCGTCCTCGCCGGCACTGGCCACCGGAAACGGCGTGCCGCCGGCCAGGGCATCGACGGCCGCCAGCGTTTCGGCCAGACGCGCCAGAAAAACCGCGCGAATCGAGGTCGGCACGGGCAGCGCCGGCATTTGCGCCGAGGTGCCCTGCCAGTAATCCAGCCAGGCCTGCGGGGCGAGCGGCGCGGCGGCCGGAATCTCCAGATCGCCATCATCCGGCGCCACTTCGTCGGTGCTACGGTCAACCAGCATTTCGAGGCATTTTTCAGCCATCGGGCGCAGGCTTTGGTGCAATAAATTCTGCGTCACCGCCAGACAATCGCCGCCCTGCCGCGCGTTGCGCCAGGCGATGAAGGCTTCTTTTCCCGGGCGCAGGCCGAGCGCTGGCGGCCAGTCGAGCAGCAGGCGCCAGAAATTTTCATGCAGCACTTCCAGCCACAGTTCGGTGCTATCGAAAGCCCGCGGCGCCTCGCCCAGCGCGGCCGTCACGGCGGCCTCGGCGGCCGTCCGCTGGGCATGGGCGCACAACGTGAACAAATAGGGCACGGTTTTGGTCACCGCATCGGGCAACTGGCCGATGAACAGGCGGGTGACCGGCGGGCGCGTCAGGGTGACACGAATGTCGTGCAAGGCGCGCTCCCGGAAAAGCGCCTTGACGGTAAGCAGGCCGGCGCTGCTGCTCATCGCCCCAATCCGAGAAAGGCCCGACGACTCGTCGCCTTGGCCGCCGGCGGCTCGGCCAGCGGATCGGCGAACAGGGCATGGGCAGCGGCCAGCGCGGTCAGGCGGGCCGCCTCGTGGCTTTCAAACTCAAGCGCCGGCGAGAACAGCGAACAGAGGTGGTAGATGCCGATGCTGTCTTCCTCGGCCACGGTGAATTCATAGTCGCCAGAGGGAAAATGCCAGTCGTGCTTGGCGCAGGCAGCCAGCGCCGGCCAGCCTTCAAGTTGGCCGGGCAGACAGAGCAGATTGATCGCCCACGGCGTGATCATGGCGCCAGCCCAATGGCCATCCGGCCGCCGCTGAAAACCGACGGCCTCGACTTGCAGGTTCGGGTTGCAGATCGGCACATCGTTCATCCGGGTCCGGGCGATGCTGGCGAAAGCGGCGACCAGTTCGGGCGACGGGTCGGTCGTCCAAGGCTTCACTCTGTCACCATGAACTTGTGTTTGGGCGCGTCGCAGCCGGGGCAACACCAGTCATCAGGCAAATCGGCGAAGGCGACGCCGGGCGGAATGCCGCGCACGTCGTCACCCTGCTCCGGATCATAGACCCACCAGCAGATGCCGCACTCCAGCCGGTCGCCCGGCTGGACATTGAGAAACGAACCTTCGAAGCGCATGAAGGAGGAGGTTAGACCGGCTCCACCATCATGTCGAGGTATTCGCGCAGGCGCTCGACGGAATCGGTGAAATCCTCGTCGGCGGCCAGCGCCACTTCGGGCATGCCGATGACTTCGATGGAGTTGAGGATCAGCGCATCCATGCTGTTGAAGTACTGCACCCACCAGACGTTTTTGAGCCGCGTGCTGGTGATCCGGCAGTTGCCGTAGCCGCGCGACAGGATCGACACTTCGCGGTGGCCAAGCCAGCCGTAGAGCGTGTCGAGGTCGGCATCGCTGACCGGCAAAAGGGTCAGGTTGATGATATGCGCCGCGTCGCCGGGTTTCCATGTCGCGGCCTGCATGCGGATTTCTTCGACCAGGGCCTGGGCGTTCATGCAGCCGACCGGATAGTCGGGCGGCGGCAGATCGGCGGTCGCCGTGGCCAGCATGGTGTCGGTCAGGGGCGCCGGAATGGCGCCGGTTTCGAGGCGGTCGACCACCATCGCGCCGTCATCGGCCACCTGCAGGACGCGCCAGATGCCGGAGAATGCCGTTTCCTGCACGCGCCAGTGTTGCGGCGCCGTGGTGAAGGCACTGACTTCGCCGAAGCCCATCGACTGGTTGATGACGTCGCGCATCGTGGCGTCGAGATCGCGCAGATTGAGCGTGGCGCCGCCGGCAAAGCCGACTTTCTCGGCTTCGTCGACATAGGCGCCGAGCAGGCTGGCCGCCCGATTGACCACCTCGGGCGCGACGTTATCGGGCAGGCGCGGCTGCGAGAAGGTTTCCATGCCTTTCGGCATCGGCAGGTAGTCCGGCGCTTCATCGCCCTGCGAGCCGGGGCCCATGGCGACGACGGAAATCGGGAAGGGACGCATCGTGGACGGGTTCATGCGCAGGCTCCTTGCGTGCTGGCGGCGCGGACGGGGATGCCAATCGGCTTGGGTTGTGCCGGGCCGGTGAGCAGGCGGGCGATTTCGTTCTGGTATTCGTTCCAGTCGCGGATGCCGTTGAGGACGCCGACGAACTGGCCGTCCCGCAGGAAGACGACGGCCGGGGCGCGCGGCACGCCGTATTGCTGCATGAGGGGCGCGGAAAAATCGGGGCCGGCGACCCAGCGGGCGATCTGCGCGCCGACCGGTTTGAGCGCTTCAGGCAGGATGACGCAGGCGTCGAGGACTTCGAGATTGCGCTGCGGGTCTTCGGTGAGGAGCAGGGCGGTCAAACCGGCCGGGAATTCGGGATTGCTACGGTCAACCCGAAAAAAGCCGTGTTTTTGAAGTAATCGGCTAATGGCTGTTTCGAGTCTTTCGAGCGAGGTCGGGCCGGCTTTGAGTTCGAGGCTCATGATTGTTGTGTCCTCAGGAAATCGGGGAGTTGGGGTTCGCGATCGAGATCGGCGAAGAAGGCTGAAAAATCGGTGGCGCCGGCTTGCGCGGCATCGAGCGCATCGAGGGCGGCATTGATGGCGGTAGCGCGCTCGGCGTCGATCACCTCGCGCGCTGCATCGAGAAAAGTCATGAGCCAGGTGCCCGGCAGTTGCTGGCCGACCAGACTGAGGTCGACCCGCACTTCGCCGTTGCGGCCGGCGCAGCGGGCGAAATGTTCGCCACATTCGAGCACCTGAACGGGGATGCCGAGGCACATGTCAGGCCGTTTCCATGTTCAGGAAACGCGCGTCGCCAAGACGGTAGGCCAGCTCGGCCGGCGGCCGTTCGGATTCATAAACGTCCATGGCCAGCGCGTTGTCAGTGATGCTTTCGCTCAGCCCGTCACGCACCCGGCCCGCCGCGCCCCACTTTTCCAGCCAGTCGAGCGCGATGTTGAGGGCCGGCACCATCTGCGCCTTGACGACATCGCGCAGACTGCCGCCGAAATCTTCGAGCTGCTCGGCTTGAACACCAACGAGGACGAGTTCGGCGGGCAATTTTTGCGTCAGTTCGGCCGCCATGAGCACTTCCTGAAAACCGGTCTGGTGCAGACTCATTTTCTTGACACCCATGAAGCGTGGCACCTGATCGCCGACCACAACGCGCAAACTGCCCGGCTCATCACCGTAATCGACAGCATCGAAAACCAGCAGGCAGTCGGCCTCCTGGACGTAGGGCAGCAGGTAGAGGCCCTGCGTGCCGCCGTCCATGACCGTCACCTGCGGCGGAAATTCCCAGCCGGCGTTAAGGGCTTCGACACAGCGCACGCCGAAACCTTCGTCGGCCCACAGGATGTTGCCGATGCCGAGGACCAGTATGCGTTTGGGGGTCATGGCCATCAGTCCTTGAACATCCGCCAGCCGGAGATCATCGTGGAAATCAGCGACTGCCGGCTCATGATGTCCTCGCGGATAGCCGCGTAGACATGCACCAGCACGAAAGTCATCATGATCCACATGCCCAGCCGGTGCAGGTTATGCACCTGCATCGAGCCACCGAGGGCCGGAATGACCCAGCCGAACAGCGTGTCTTGCCAGCTGCCCAGCCCGGCGCCTTCGCTGTACAGCGCGAAGCCGGTGAACAGCATGCCAACAGCCAGGATCGTGAAGAAGAAGAACATCATGAGCTGCGCCATCGGATTGTGGCCGACGTACTTCTTTGGCGTCTTTTCGAGGAACAGATACCAGCGCAGCTCGAAGAAGACTTCGCTCCACCATTGCGGATTGGTGATCGGCAGCCGGAAGATCTGCTTGGCGTGGTGATTGCCGACGAAGGCCCAGTACACCCGCCCGAGCAGGCCGACAGCAAAGATGTAGGCCGCTGCGAAATGGGCGAAACGGATGTAGCCCATCAGGAAGTTGTCCGACGCTTCGCCGGGCATCGTCGGCAAGGGTTTGCCGATGAAATACCCGGTTACCGCCAGCACTACCATAGCCAGCGCATTGATCCAGTGCCACAGGCGGACCGGGGCTTCGTAGACATAGATCGAACGGACTTGTTTACCGTGCCTTTCGGCTTCCAGCATGTCCTGTTGAGAGAGCATGATTGCCTCCTTTCCGGACCGCTTAGCGGACCTTGACCGACGTCATTTCCTGTCCGTCCGGGCTCATCACGTGCGTCGAGCAGGCCAGGCAGGGATCGAAGGAATGCAGCGTGCGCAGGATTTCGAGCGGCTCATCAGCCTTGGCCACCGGGGTGTCCATCAGCGCCGCTTCAAACGCGCCGATCTGGCCCTTGTGGTCACGCGGACCGCCGTTCCAGGTGGTCGGCACGACGCACTGGTAGTTGTCGATCTTGGTGTCCTTGATCTTGATCCAGTGACCCAGCGCGCCGCGCGGGGCCTCGGTGAAACCGGCGCCCATTGCTTCCTTCGGCCAGGTGCTCGGCTCCCATTTCTCGATGTTGGCCGTGTTGAGGTCGCCGGCCTTGAGGTTGGTCATCAGCTTGTCGAAGAAATAGGACATCTTGTGCGCCGCCCACTGGCATTCCAGACCGCGCGCCGCGGTACGGCCCAGCGTCGAGAACAGGGCGGTGACCGGGACGTCGAGTTCCTTGAGCAGGGCATCGACCGGATCCTTGAATTCCTTGTTGCCCTGGGCGTAGCCGATGATGTAGCGGGCCAGCGGGCCGACTTCCATGGCGTGGCCGCGCCAGCGCGGGGCCTTGATCCACGAGTACTTGCCGCCTTCGTCGAGTTCCTTGATGTTGGTCTTGGTGCCCTTGGTGTTCGGGCCGAGCACGAAGCTCGGTTCGGTGACGCCGTCGAAGGGGTGCAGGCCCTTGCTTTCGTCGGCGTATTTGTACCAGGAGTGATTCACGTATTCCTGGATCTGCTCCGGGTCCTTGAGGTCAATTTCATGGACCTTGGACAGGTCGCCGTTGATGATGGCGCCGCGCGGCAGCAGCAGGTTGCCGGCCGAGTAGTCGTTGGCCTTGTCCGGGATATCGCCATAGGACATGACGTTCTTCGACGACAGACCGCCACCGTGCAGCCAGCCCTTGTAGAACTTGGCGATGGCGATCAGGTCTGGGATGTAGACCTGCTCGGTGAACTCGATTGAGCGGTCGATGATGCTCTTGACCAGATTCAGGCGCTCCATGTTCACCGCGCCGACCGCCCCCGTGCCTTCCATGTTGATGGCGCAGGGCACGCCGCCAACCAGCCAGTTCGGGTGCGGGTTCTTGCCACCGAAGATGGTGTGCACCTTGACGATTTCCTTCTGGAAATCGAGGGCTTCGAGGTAGTGAGCCACCGCCATCAGGTTGGCTTCGGGCGGCAGCTTGTAGGCCGGGTTGCCCCAGTAGCCGTTCATGAAGGGGCCAAGCTGGCCTGATTCGACAAATTTCTTGAGGCGATTCTGAATGTCGCGGAAGTAGCCCGGCGACGACAGCGGCCAGCTCGAAATGCTCTGGGCCAGCGCCGAGGTGGCTTTCGGATCGGCCTTCAGGGCCGAGACGACATCAACCCAGTCGAGCGCATGCAAGTGATAAAAGTGCACCAGATGGTCATGCACCTGCAGGTTGAGCTGCATGATGTTGCGGATGCTGTTGGCGTTTTCCGGGATCTTGATGTTGAGTGCATCCTCGACGGCGCGCACCGAGGTCAGCGCGTGGGTGCCGGTACAGACGCCGCAGATGCGCTCGGTGAAGGCCCAGGCATCACGCGGATCGCGGCCCTTGAGGATGACTTCGAGACCGCGCCACATGGTGCCGGTCGACACGGCGTTGCGGATGACGTTCTTGTCGTCGAGATTGACTTCCACCCGCAGGTGGCCTTCGATGCGGCAGACCGGGTCTACGACGACGCGCTTGCCGGAGTTGTCGAGCTTGAAGCCCTGAGTTTCGTAAGCAGCCATTTTTTACTTTTCCCCCTCTTTTTCCGGTTGACCGTGGGAAGTCGAACTCCGCGCCCTCGCCAATGCCGAGACGGCGGCATGGGCAGCAATCGCGGCGCCGACCGTACCGGCGGCAGCCTTGCCGATGGTGTCGGCATTGGCTTCGACGCCAAACTGCTTGATGTCGGTCACCCGGTCGTAGAAGCTGCCCTTGTCCCAGAACCCCTCTTCGGAACAGCCAATACAGCCGTGGCCGGACTGCACCGGCCAGCTGACGCCGCCGTTCCAGCGCATCGAGGAACAGGCGTTGTAAGTCGTCGGCCCCTTGCAGCCCATCTTGTACAGGCAGTGCCCCTTGCGCGAACCTTCGTCATCCCAGGCTTCGGCGAACTGGCCGGCATCGAAGTGGCCACGGCGATAACACTTGTCGTGGATGCGCTGGCCGTAGAACATTTTCGGCCGGCCCTGGCGGTCGAGTTCGGGAATCCGGTCGAAAGTCAGCATGTAGGTGACGACGCCGGTCATGACTTCGGCGATCGGCGGGCAACCCGGGACGTTGATGATCGGCTTGCCGGAAATGACTTTATGCACCGGCGTCGCACGCGTCGGGTTCGGCTTGGCGGCCTGGACGCAGCCGTAGGAAGCACAGGCCCCCCAGGAAATGATCGCCTTGGCGTCAGCACAGGTTTCCTTGAGCACTTCGACGAAGGGACGACCACCGTGAATGCAGAACATGCCGTCCTCGTTGAGCGGCGGATTGCCCTCAACGGCGACGATGTAATTACCTTTGTACTTTTTCTTGACCTCTTCGATGATCGCCTCGGCCTGATGGCCGGCGGCAGCCATCAGCGTGTCGTCGTAGTCGAGCGAGAGCATCGAGAGCACGACATCCTTGGTCAGCGGATGCGCCGAGCGGATGAAGGATTCGGAGCAGCAGGTGCATTCCAGGCCATGTAGCCAGATCACCGGCGTCCGCGCCTTGGTTTCCAGCGCATGCGCGATGCGCGGCGCAGCGGCGCTGCCCAACCCGAGCGATGTCGCGGTCAGGCTGCAGAATTTGAGAAAGCTGCGCCGGGTAATCCCCTGGCGGCGCAACACTTCATAAAAGGTTTCGGTCACTGGTATGTCCCCCGTTGGTTTTGTTGCCACGTAGGGGAACTGCTACGCAAAGCATGTGCCATACACAGCCAGTGATCGAATTATCGATTGGAATCAATCGTCTTGGCGGCGCTGCCCGGGTAACGGCAAGACGCCGGAAGGGAGAATAATGGTCATAACAAGTCCACGGTGGAAAGCAAGCTTCCATACCCTGTTCCCATGCTCGTTTGACCCGGGTCAATCGGCAACCGGAAGGATTCGTTCTAGAATCCGCCGATGAAAAGAAAACGCGCGGCCCGCGTCGCCGAACTGATATCCAGCCAAAGCGATCGCGTCGAACCCGGCCTCAGCCTGCGCGAGGTCGCTTCGCACATGCTCGCCGCCAAGGTTTCGTCGGTCATCGTCGTCGAGTCGGAGGCCATTCTCGGCATCATCACCGAGCGCGACATCGTGCGCGCCATGCGCCAGCATTGCTCGCCGGACCAGACAGCCAGCGACATCATGAGCAGCCCGGTGCATAGCGTACCGGCCGCCACGCCCTTCCAGCAGGCCTACCGCCTGGCCGTCAGTTTCGGCATCCGGCGCATCGTGGTCACCGACGAGGCCGGCCTGCCACTGGGAATCGTCAGCGAATCGGATTTTCGCCGCCATCTCGGCGCCGATTTTTTCCTTCAGCTCAACAGCACCGACACGCTGATGGAACGCACCTTTCCGCGCCTGCCGGCCAGCGCCAGCCTGGAGGATGCCCTGGCGGCGATGGAGGCCGTCGGCGCCAGTTGCATTTTTGTCATTGCAGGCCGGCGGCCGCTCGGCATCGTGACCGAACATGACATCGTCCGCTTCTTTCTCGACGACCCACGCGGCCCGACCCTCGGTCAGGTCATGTCGCGGCCGGCCGTCTGCATCGGCTTCGACCGCCCGCTGGCCGAAGCCGCGCAACTCATGCTCGATCACGACATCCGCCATCTGGCGGTGGTCGATGCGGCCGGCGATCTGGTCGGCCTGCTCTCCGAACATACGCTGATCAGCCCGCTCAGCCTCGGGCTGGACAACGCACTCGGCGAGCAGCAGTCGCTGCTGCACTCACGCGAGCGGATTCAGGAAGAAACCGCCCGCAACGAACGCTACCAGCGCGCCCTGCTCGACAACTTTCCATTCCTGGTCTGGCTCAAGGACACCGAATCGCGCTTTCTGACCACCAACCGGGCCTTTGCCGAAAGCGTCGAGCTACCCAACGCCAGCGCCATCGTCGGCAAGAGCGATCTTGATTTCTGGCCCGCCGACATGGCCGGGCATTTCCGGGCCGACGACGCCGAAGTCATGGCCTCGCGACAGAACAAGGTCGTCGTCGAGCCGATCATCATCAAGGGCCGGACGATCTGGCACGAAACCTACAAAGCGCCGGTCGTCGGCGACGACGGCACCTTGCTCGGCACCGTCGGCTTCGCCCGCGACATCTCGGCGCGCCGACGCAGCGAAAATGCCGAGCATCTGCGCAACGCCGCACTGGCCGCAATGATCAGCGGTGATTCGCTGTTCACCGCCCTCGACCTGTTGGTCAGATCGATCGAGGCCGAGATGCCGGACTGGCGCTGCGCGATCATGCTCAGCGACGAAACCGGACAACACCTGACACTGGGTGCCGCCCCCAGCCTGCCCGCCGGGTACGCTGCCGCCATCGACGGCATGCCGATCAGGGAAGGCGTCGGCTCGTGCAGCACGGCAGCGGCCACCCGGCAGCGCGTCGTCATCGAAAACGTCTTCAACCATCCCTACTGCCCTGCCCCCCACGAACTGCCCCGCCTGGGCGAGTTCTCGGCCTGCTGGTCAGACCCCATCATCGGGCGCGACGGCCTGTTGCTCGGCACCTTCGCGGCCTATCACCGTGCCCCGGCCCACCCGCAGGAGCATGACCTCGGATTTCTCACCCAGGCCTGTCAGCTCGCCGCGCTGCTCATTGACCATCAGCACCGCGCGCAGGAACTGGGCAAGAGCCTGGAAACTTTCCACGGCATTTTCAACAGCACCAGCGAAGCACTCTTCATTCAGGCCGAAGACGGCACTTTTCTCGACGTCAACACCGTTGCCGAGCAGCTTTCCGGCATGTCGCGCGAGCAGTTGATCGGCCTGCACCACAGCGCCATGATCCAGCCCGGGCTGACCGATGCGGCCAGCGTCGATCGGTACATTGCCGCCACCCTGGCCGGCACACCGCAGACTTTCGAAATCCTCGCCAAAAACACCGGCGGGCGCGTTTTTCCGGTCGAAATCCGCCTGCATGCTTCCCGATACTTCGGCCGTCCGGCCGTCATCGCCTCGGCCATCGACATCTCGGAACGCAAGAACACCGAAATACGCCTTGAAATCGAGCACGACATCGCCCAGGCGCTGGCCGCCGGGCAGCAACGCGAAGCCGTGCTGCAGGCGCTGCTCGAGGCCACCCTGCGCTTTCCCGACATCGATGCCGGCTGCCTGCACTGGCGGGAAGCCGATGGCAGTTACCGCCTGCTCGCCCACGCCGGCGTTTCCGTCGAGTTTGCCGAGCGGCTGGCCCGACTCGACGCCGACAGCCCCTTCGCCGACTTGGCTGAGGCCGGCGGAACAATCTGCAATTGCCGGGAGCCGAGCGATCATTGCGCCGACCCCGGCTTCCTCGACAGCGCTGCCATCGCCCGGGAAGGGTTGAGCTGCCTGGCAACACTGCCCATCATGCTGGCCGGCCAGCCGGCCGCCGGCGTCACCCTGGGCAGTCGGCAGCAAACCGGCATCCTGGCCTCGACACTGCGCTCGCTCGACCTGCTCGGCAGCCATTTCAGCCAAACCTTGCTGCAGCTCGCCGCCCAGGAAGAAGCCCGCCGCCTGCAACAGAACCTCAGCGGCCTGTTCGACGTACTGACCGATTTCATTTTCATCCTCGACGAAAGCGGCCGCATCCTGCATTACAACCGGGCCGTTGCCGACGGTCTCGGATACGGCCCCGACAAGCTGCTCGGCCAGCCGATTGCTACGGTCAACCCGGAAAATCTGCAAAAAATCGCCAACGACAGCATGATCGACGTCATCGCCGGCCGCCGCATCAGCTGTCCGCTCCCCATCCTGCACGCCAATGGCCAGCAGGTCATGATCGAAATGCGCATCACGCATGGCTACTGGAACGGCCTCCCGGCGCTCATCGTCACCTCGCAGGACATCACCGAGCGCCTCGCCGCCGAAGAGCGCCAGCAACTGGCCGCCAGCGTCTTCGACAACGCCCATGAAGGGATCATGATCACCGACGCGAAAGGGCGCATCGTCGAGGTCAATTCAACCTTCAGCGAACTGACCGGCTACCCGCGCGACGAAGCCATCGGCCAGACTCCCGACCTGCTCAAGTCGGGCCATCACGACCCGGCCTTCTACGCTGAAATGTGGCAAAAAATTGGCGAGGACGGCTATTGGCGCGGCGAAATATGGAACCGCAAGAAGTCCGGTGAAATTTTCGTCGAGCTGCTCACCATCTCCACCGTCCGCAACCGCAGCGGCGACATCGCCAATTTCGTCGCCATTTTTTCCGACATCACCGTCATCAAGCAGCACCAGCAGCGCCTCGAGCACCTCGCCCATTACGATGCGCTGACCCAGTTGCCCAACCGCATGCTGCTCGGCGACCGGCTTCAGTTGGCCATGGCGCAGACCGAGCGCAGCGGCAAGATGCTGGCCATCTGCTACCTCGACCTCGACAATTTCAAACCGATCAACGACCAGTTCGGCCACTCGGCCGGCGATTTCCTGCTCATCGAAGTCGCCCAGCGTCTCAAGACCTGTGTCCGCGCCGGCGATACCGTGTCACGTCTGGGCGGCGACGAGTTCGTGCTGCTCGTTTCCAACCTCGCCGACCTGCACGAATGCGACTACGCGGTGAGCCGCATCATCAGCGCGCTGACCCAGCCCTTCCGCGTATCCGAGCACAACATCACCATTTCGGCGAGTATCGGCGTCACCCTCTACCCGCACGACGGCTCCGATGCCGACACTTTGCTGCGCCACGCCGACCAGGCGATGTATGCCGCCAAGCAGGGCGGACGCAATCGCCATCACCTGTTCGATCCGGAAAACGACCGGCGCACCCGCGTTCGCCGCGAAGAACTCCTGCGCATCCGGGAAGGTCTGGCCCGTGGCGAATTCGAACTCTATTTCCAGCCCAAGGTGAACATGCGCAAGGGCAGCGTTACCGGGGCCGAAGCGCTGATCCGCTGGCAACACCCGGAGGAAGGCCTGCTCCTGCCCGGCCGCTTCCTGCCCATCATTGAAGACAGCGAACTCGATGTCGAGTTGGGCGACTGGGTCATCCAGGAAGCCCTGCGCCAGATGGAAGCTTGGCACGCCCAGGGCGTCGACCTGCCGGTGAGCATCAACATTTCCGGCAAGCACCTGCAGCACGAAGGCTTTTCCCGGCGCCTGGCCGAACTGCTCGCCGCCCACCCGAACCTGGCCCCTGGCCTGATCGAGCTTGAAGTGCTCGAAACCGCGGCGCTTGAAGACATGGCCAACGTCGCCGAACTGTTCGGCGAATGCCGACGGCTCGGCGTCAGTTTCGCCCTCGACGATTTCGGCACCGGCTATTCGTCGCTGACCTACTTCCGCCAGTTGCCGGCCGACGTGCTCAAGATCGACCAGTCCTTCATCCGCAACATGCTCGACGACGCCGACGACCTGGCCATCGTCGAAGGTGTCATCGGCCTGACTCAGGCTTTCCGCCGGCAGGTCATAGCTGAAGGAGTGGAAACCGTCGAGCACGGCCTCGTCCTCCTGCTCCTCGGCTGCGACATGGCACAGGGCTTCGGCATCGCCCACCCGATGCCGGCGGCGCTTCTGCCGGAATGGATCCGGCAATTCAAGCCGGATGAACTATGGGGTCTGGCCACGGCCTTCAAGTGGTCACACGAGGATTTGCCCATGCTGATCGCCGATGTCGACCACAGCCGCTGGAGAAAATCCCTGTACGCCTATCTCGACGACACCACCGGGGCCATCCGTCCGCCCGAACTCGATCACCATCAATGCCGTTTCGGCCGCTGGTACTACAGCCAGGACGGCCAGCGCTATGCCGGCGCCGACGCCTTCCGGACACTCGAAGACCTGCACGAGAAACTGCACGACCTCGGCAGCCAGCTACGCCAGCGTCACGATGCTGGCGAAAACGGCGCCATCGAGGCATTGAAACAGGCGTTCGAGCAGCAGAACGCCAAGCTGACCGAGTGCATCCAGCACATTCAGGCCGAAGTGCTGATGAACACTCAGACCAACAAGCGATAAGCCGGCGAACGGAGTCCCCGCACGGCATCGAGCAATGCCTCGATGGCCTTCGGGCGCACGAAGCCCGGTCGCCAGGCCAACGCCACCCGACGGGCCGGGGCGGGTTCCTTGAAGGGAATGACGCTGATCATGTCGTTGCTGTAAGGATGCCCCAGCGCACTGTCCGGCAACACCGAAACGCCCAGCCCGGAGGCCACCATGCAACGAATGGTGCCGATCGAATGGCCGAGCCGGACATCGGTTTCCGGGCTGCTGACCTGCGGACAGGCGCCCAGAACCTGATCACGAAAGCAGTTGCCGGCCTTCAGCAACAGCACCTCATCGCCGGCCACATCCTCCGGCGCAATCCACTCCCGGCTTTCCCACGGATGACCGCGCGGCACGACAACCTTGAAGGACTCATCGTAGATCGCCCGGGTCAACACGCCCGGCACATCGAAGGGCAGGGCAATGATGACGACGTCGACTTCGTTGTCGTGCAGCATGTCGGCCAGCGTTGCCGTCATGTTCTCCTCGATGGCGAGCGGCATGGCCGGCGCCACCACCTTCAGGGAATGAATGAGTTGCGGCAGCAGATAGGGCCCGATGGTGTGAATGACACCGAGCCGCAACGGCCCTTCCAACTGGTCCCGGCCAAGCATGGCCACCTGCCGGACTTTCTCGGCCTCGCCCAGCGCCCGCTTGGCCTGCTCGACCACTTTGTGGCCAACCGCACTCGGGCTGACAAAGCCCTTGCCGCGCTCGAACAGTTGCACGCCAAACTCGTCTTCCAGGCGGGCAATCGCCACGCTCAGCGTCGGCTGGCTGACCGAACAGAACTCGGCGGCCCGACTGAAATTTCCCTCCTGAGCCAAAGCGACGATATAGCGCAACTCGGTTAAGGTCATTGCTGCTCTCCATTTCAAACACGAGGGGCTAATGCCCCTTCTTACTATAGGGAATAGCTATAGTCGCTATAACCAAACCCCATAAAAATCATTGACTTGGATCAATACTAGCACAAGCCCCAAGGGGAGAATCCCCAGCATTGCTTTTTAACCGAGGGAGATAAACAGATGAAACGCACGATGTTATCCATGACTATCGCATTGCTTTCCGGTGCCGTGATCAGTCAGGCGGCAATGGCTGCCAACAAGGAGCCGATCCAGCCCATCGCATCAGCCAAGGTTGCCAATCCGGCCCTCGTCGAACTGGGCAAAAAGCTCTATTTCGATCCACGCCTCTCCAAATCCGGCTTCATTTCCTGCAACTCCTGCCACAACCTGTCGATGGGCGGCACCGACAACATCAAGACCTCGATTGGCCACAATTGGAACGAAGGTCCGATCAACGCCCCGACCGTGCTGAATTCAAGCCTCAACCTCGCCCAGTTCTGGGATGGCCGTGCCGCCGACCTCAAGGCCCAGGCCGGTGGCCCGATCGCCAATCCGGGTGAAATGGGGTTCTCCCACACGCTGGCCGTCAACATGCTGCAAACCATCCCCGGCTACGTTGCCGAATTCAAGAAGGCCTTCGGCACCGAAACCGTCACCATCGATGAAGTCACCAAGGCCATCGCCGCCTTCGAGGAAACGCTGGTCACCCCGAATTCACGCTTCGACAAATATCTGAAGGGCGACAAGAAGGCGATCACCAAGGACGAACTGGCCGGCTACCAGCTGTTCAAGGACACCGGCTGCGTCGCCTGCCACAACGGACCGGCCGTCGGCGGCAATTCCTTCCAGAAGATGGGTCTGGTCGAAGCCTACAAGGCATCCAGCCCGGCCGAAGGCCGCTCCGCCGTAACCGGCAAGGATGCCGACCGTTTCAACTTCAAGGTGCCGACCCTGCGCAACGTCGAAATGACCTATCCGTACTTCCACGATGGCGCCGCCAATACCCTGCCGGAAGCAGTCGACACCATGGCCCGCATCCAGCTCGGCAAGAAGTTCACGGCCGACGAAAACGCCAAGGTCGTCGCCTTCCTGAAGACCCTGACCGGAGACCAGCCCAGCTTCAAGCTGCCTATCCTGCCGCCATCGTCGGACGCCACGCCGCGCCCGACCCCGTTTGAAAAGAAATAACAACCGATTCACCGAATCGACGGGGGCAGCGGCCCCCGTTTTTCTTGTTGGCGTTTATTTGATTCCCGTTAATCTGCCGTTAAACTTGCGGGCTCATAATTTGCCGCTGATTTATTTCGGTTTTTTTCTCTGATGCTTGAAGCTGACAATCTGGAATGCGTGCGCGGCGAGCGCCGCCTGTTCGCAGGCCTCGGCTTCAAGCTGGAGGCTGGAGAGCTGCTTTACCTGCAGGGCAAGAACGGTTCCGGCAAGACCAGTCTGCTGCGCATGCTGATCGGCCTGCTGCCGCCGGAAACCGGCGAAATCCGCTGGAAGGGCGAGTCGATCAAGTCCGACGAATTCCGCGCCGACCTGTGCTATCTCGGTCACCTGAACGCCATCAAGGAAGAATTGACCCCGCTGGAAAATCTCCTCGCCTCAGCCCATCTGGCCGACGAAGCCTTGTCCGAAGATGACGCGCTGGATGCACTCGAGCAGGTCGGCCTGGCCGGACGCGAGGACCTGGCCTGCAAATACCTCTCGCAAGGCCAGAAGCGCCGGGTCGCGCTGGCCCGCCTGGTCAAGGAAAAGCGGCCGCTGTGGATCCTCGATGAACCTTTCGTCGCCCTCGATATTGCTGCGGTCGACTGGCTGGCCGGCATCATTTCCGGCCATCTGCAACGCGGCGGCCTGGCCGTCATGACAACGCACCAGCTGGTCGACATCCCGGCCGGCACCGTGCGCGAACTGCGGCTTTCCTGATGTTCCGGATCATTGCGGCGGTCATCGGCCGCGACCTCAAGCTGGCCATGCGCCGCCAGTCCGACATCGTGTCGGCGCTGTTTTTCTTCATCATCGTCGTCAGCCTCTTCCCGCTCGGCATCGGACCGGAGCCTGAGCTTTTACGCAAGTTGGCGCCCGGCGTCCTGTGGGTCGCTGCCCTGCTCGCCACCATGCTGTCGCTACCGCGAATGTTTGCCGACGATCATCGCGACGGCACGCTCGAACAACTCGCCCTTGCACCACACCCGCTCGGGCTGGTCGTTACCGGAAAAGTGATTGCTCACTGGCTGGTTTCCGGTCTGCCGCTGGCCCTGATCGCCCCGGTCCTCGGCATTCAGTTTGATCTATCCACCGACGCCCTGGTCGTCCTCACCTTCGCCATCCTGATCGGTACCCCGGCGCTGTCCGGCATCGGCGCCATCGGCGCGGCGCTGACCATGGGTTTGCGCGGCGGCGGCGTGCTGCTCTCGCTGCTCGTTCTGCCGCTATATATTCCAGTGCTAATATTCGGCGCTGGCGCAGTAGATGCGACGGTGTCCGGGCTCGGGGGAGAAGGTCACTTGTCACTGCTCGCTGCACTTACCTTTGCCTCACTTGGCTTTGCCCCCTGGGCATCGGCCGCTGCCTTGAAGATCGCCCTCGAATGAAAGATCGCTTCAATCTCTACCGCTTCGCCTCGCCGGCCACGTTCTATCCGTTCGCCGGCGCGCTGATTCCCTACTTCGTCGCTGTCTCGATCGTTTTCGGCCTCGCCGGCCTGTGGCTCGGCATGCTCGTCGCGCCGACCGACTTTCAGCAGGGCGAGGGTTACCGGATCATCTTCATCCACGTCCCGGCTTCCTGGATGTCGATGTTCATCTATCTCGTCATGGCCGGCTGGGCCGCTATCGGGCTGGCCTTCAACACCCGGTTGTCGGGCATGATGGCGCAGGCCCTGGCGCCGACCGGTGCGCTCATGGCCTTCCTCTCGCTGCTCACCGGCGCCCTTTGGGGCAAGCCGATGTGGGGCGCATGGTGGGTCTGGGATGCCCGCCTGACTTCCGAACTGATCCTGCTTTTCCTCTACATCGGCTACATGGCTTTGACCGCCGCCATCGACGATGCGCGCCGGGCCGACAAGGCCGGTGGCCTGTTGCTGCTGGTCGGCGTCGTCAATATCCCGATCATCTATTTCTCGGTCAAATGGTGGAACACCCTGCACCAGGGCTCCAGCGTCAATCTCGCCAAGTCGTCGATGGCCACCACCATGCTGTGGGGCATGCTGCTCATGGCCATGTGCTTCTGGATGTATTCGATTGCTATCGCGCTGATGCGGGTGCGGACCATCATGCTCGAACGCGAGCGGCACACCGACTGGGTCAAGGCCGAGTTACTGGGCAAGGCAGGAGACGAAAAATGATCCACTGGGCCAGTTTTTCCGACTTCATCGCCATGGGCGGCTACGGCTTTTACGTCTGGGGATCGTTCGGCGCCACTGTTTTGATCATGGCCATTGAACCGATTGTCGTCGCCCGCAATCGAAAGACCACCATCGCTCGCCTCAAGCGCCAGTTGCGCGCCGAAACAAGGAACACCGCTGAATGAAATCCCGTCACAAGAAACTCGCCCTGATCGGCGGCGCGCTGGCCATCATCGGCATCATCGCGGCGCTGGTTTTGAACGCCCTGAACAGCAACATCGCGCTCTACATCACGCCGACCGAAGTAGCCGCCGGCAAGGCGCCGAAGGACAAACTGTTCCGTATCGGCGGTCTGGTTAAGGATGGCAGCATCCAGCGCCAGGCTGATGGCGTAACCATCAGCTTCGCGATCACCGACACCGAAAAGGAAATCCCGGTGCATTACAAGGGCATCCTTCCCGACCTTTTCAAGGAAGGCAAAGGTGCCGTCGCCCAAGGCAAACTGAACACTGAAGGCACCTTCTTGGCCACCGAAGTGCTGGCCAAGCACGATGAAAACTACATGCCGCCGGAAGCCGCCAAGGCTGTCGATGATGCCCAGGCCCGCGCCGCCGGCAAGCATGTTTCCCCATCTTCTTCTGGCGACAAGCCGAAAGCGAGCTACTGAGCATGATTCCCGAACTCGGTCATTTCGCCCTGATCCTCGCCGCGCTGGTCGCCCTGATCCTCGGCACCCTGCCGCTGATCGGCGCCCACCAGAACCGCATGGCCTGGGTTGCCGTCGCCCGTCCGGCTGCTTCGGCCATGGCGCTGCTCGTCACTTTTTCTTTCGCCTGCCTGACGCAGGCTTTCGTCACCAGCGATTTCTCTGTGGTCTACGTTGCCCAGCATTCGAATTCGCTGCTGCCGCTGCAATATCGCGTCGCCGCGGTGTGGGGCGGCCATGAGGGTTCGCTGTTGCTGTGGATGCTGATGCTGACCTGGTGGGCCTTTGGCGTCGCCATGCTGTCGAAGCAGCTGCCGGAAACGATGGTGGCCCGCGTCCTCGGCACGCTCGGTCTGGTTGCCTTCGGCTTCCTGCTCTTCATCCTCATCACTTCCAGCCCCTTCGAGCGCCTGTTGCCGGCTGCAGCCGAAGGGCGCGACCTGAATCCGTTGTTGCAGGATTTCGGGCTGGTCATTCACCCGCCGCTGCTCTACATGGGCTACGTCGGCTTCTCGGTGGCTTTTGCCTTCGCTATCGCGGCCCTGCTTTCCGGCCAGTTGGACGCCGCCTGGGCGCGCTGGTCGCGACCATGGACGATGGCTGCCTGGTGCTTCCTGACCCTCGGCATCGCCATGGGTTCGTGGTGGGCTTATTACGAACTGGGCTGGGGCGGCTGGTGGTTCTGGGATCCGGTCGAAAACGCCTCGTTCATGCCCTGGCTGGTCGGCACGGCGCTGATCCACTCGCTGGCCGTCACCGAAAAGCGCGGCAGCTTCAAGAACTGGACGGTGCTGCTGGCGATCTCGGCTTTCTCGCTGTCGCTGCTCGGTACCTTCCTGGTTCGTTCGGGTGTATTGACCTCGGTTCATGCCTTCGCCACCGATCCACGGCGCGGCATTTTCATCCTGATCTTCCTCGTCGCCGTCATCGGCACATCGCTCGCCCTGTTCGCCTGGCGGGCGCCCAAGGTCGGCCTGGGTGGCCGCTTCGGGCTGGTTTCGCGCGAATCCTTCCTGCTCACCAATAACGTGTTGCTCGTCGTCGCCTGCGCCACCGTGCTGCTCGGCACGCTCTACCCGCTGCTCATCGACGCGCTGGGTGTCGGCAAGATTTCGGTCGGGCCACCGTATTTCAATGCCGTCTTCGTGCCGGTCATGGCGCCGGTGCTCTTCCTCATGGGCGTCGCGCCTTTCGCCCGCTGGAAGGATGCCTCGCTGCCGGAAATCACCCGCGCCGTGCGCTGGGCGATGCTCGCCGCCGTTATCGTCGCCATCGCCTTGCCGCTGCTTTACGGCCAGTGGAGCGCCTTGACTGCGCTCGGCATCCTGCTCGCCGCCTGGGTCACCTTCACGACGCTGATCACCTTCGTCGAGCGCGTCCGGGATACGCGCGCCGGCCAGTCCTTCCTGAGCGCGGCGCTCAAGCAGCCGCGCAGCTTTGTCGGCATGTGCGTCGCCCATTTCGGGATCGCGGTTTTTGTCGTTGGCGTGACCATGGTCAGCAGCTTCCAGGATGAAAAAGACATCAAGATGGCGCCCGGAGATACCGTCGATGTCGCCGGTTACAGCTTCAAGTTCAATGGCGTCAAGGAAGTTCAGGGGCCGAACTATGTGGCGGCGCAGGGCGACTTCGATCTTACGGTCGACGGGAAATTTCGCCTGAAAATGAAACCCGAAAAGCGCAACTATGCGTCGTCCGGCATGCCAATGACCGAAGCGGCCATCGACGCCGGTTTCCTGCGCGACGTCTATGTCTCGCTCGGCGAACCGATCAACCGCGACCGGCCGGAAGCCGAATGGGCCGTGCGCGTCTATTACAAACCCTTCGTCGACTGGATCTGGGGCGGTTGCGTGCTGATGGCGCTGGGCGGCCTGCTGGCCATGCTCGACCGCCGTTATCGCGCCAAGTCACGCGCCTCGTCCGCTGTTCAAACCCCGGCTGGAAGCCAACACGCATGAACCGTTATTTCTGGATCCTCGGCGCCTTCGCCGCCCTCGTCGCCCTGCTCGCCGTCGGTCTCGGCCTCAACCCGCGTGACGTCCCGTCGCCACTGGTCGGCAAGCCGGCCCCGGCCTTCAACCTGAGCATCCTGGCCACACCGGACAAGACGCTTGGCCCCAAGGACATGCAAGGCAAGGTCTGGTTGTTCAACGTCTGGTCCTCGTGGTGCGTTTCGTGCCGCGCCGAGCATCCGGTGCTCGTCGAGTTTTCGAAGAACGCCAACGTGCCGCTGATCGGCCTCAATTACAAGGAAGTGCGCGGCGACGGCAATTTCGACATGAGCAAGATGCCGGCCGATGAAGAAAAGAAGCTGGCCTTCCAGCGCGCCGAGCAGTGGCTCACCCTGCACGGCAACCCGTACACGCTGACTGTCATGGACATCGACGGCCGCGTCGGCATCGACTACGGCGTCTATGGCGTGCCGGAAACCTACGTCATCGACAAGGCCGGCCTCATCCGCATGAAGCACACCGGGCCGATTTCGCCCGATGTCCTGGCCCAGAAGATCATGCCGCTGCTTGCCGAGCTGAACAAATGAAGCGCCGTCTGCTGATTGCCCTTTTCTTTTTTGGCTCTTTTTTCGGGTCGACCGTAGCATTCGCCGATGCCGCCACCGAAGCGGCCACCGCCGCCGACCCGGTGGCCGAAAAGCGCCTGCAAAAGCTGTCCGAAGAACTGCGCTGCCTGGTTTGCCAGAACCAGACCATCGCCGACTCCAACGCCGAACTGGCACAGGACCTGCGCCGCGAAGTCCGGACCATGATCAAGGACGGCAAGACCGACAAGGAAATCGTCGATTTCATGGTCGTCCGCTATGGCGATTTCGTCCTCTACCGGCCGCCGGTCAAGGGCATCACGCTGCTCCTCTGGGGCGGCCCGGTCGCCCTCATGCTGCTCGGCCTCTTCATCCTGCAGCGCTATCTGCGCCGCCGCGCACTCCGCGTCATCGCCGAGGACCAGCCGTTGTCGGCTGACGAGACCAGCCGCGCCGACGCGCTGCTCAAGGAAATCGAACCGAAATGAACCTGTTTGCCGTTTTTGCCGTCCTCCTGATCGTGGTCGTTTCCGCTTTCATCCTGCCCCCGCTCTGGCTCGGCCTGCGCGCCCCTAAAAGCCAGGCCGACCGCAAGGAAGCCAACGTCGCCATTTTCCGCGACCAACTGGCCGAACTGGTCCGTGAAAAATCGGACGGCTCGCTGGCCGAAGCCGATTTTGAACAAGCCCGACACGAGTTGCAGCGCCGCCTGCTCGAAGAAGTCGAGCCAGCCGACGCCGCGCTGGCGGCCAAGGCCACGCACGGCCCGAGCCGCAAGACGGCCATGGTCATCCTCGTCCTGCTGCCCATCTTCGGCCTGCTCGGCTACGGCATCCTCGGCAATCCGACCGCGCTCGACCCGGTACAAACCGCCGCGCCGCAGGAAATGACGCCGGAAAAGATCAACGAAATGGTCACCGGCCTGGCCGAAAAGCTCAAAGCCGACCCCGACAACATCCCTGGCTGGCTCATGCTCGCCCGCTCGTACAAATCGATGGGCCGCTACGCCGAAGCCGTCGACGCCTACAGCCATGCCGAGAAGGGCATCGGCGACGATCCCGACCAGCTGGCCAGCTACGCCGAAACGATCGCCATGGCCAACGGCAAGGGCATCACCGGCAAGGCCATCCAGCTCATCGAGCAGGCCCTCAAGATCAATCCCAATCACGGCCACAGCCTGTTCCTGGCCGGCGCCGCGGCCATGGAGGCGGGCCAGAACAAAAAGGGCATCGCCTATTGGGAAGCCCTGCTGCCGCAGGTCGAGCCGGGTTCGGAAATCGACCAGATGCTGCAAAGCGGCCTCGCCAAAATGAGAGCCGCCAAGTAGCCGGAAAATCATGGTCGACCTGTCCCGACGCGCTTTCTTCCGCGGTCGACCTCGCCCCAAGGCCGAAATTCGCCCGCCCTGGGCACTCCCCGAGCCAGCATTCGTCGACCATTGCACGCGCTGCAACGACTGCCTCAAAGCCTGCCCGATGCACATTCTGGTCAGCGGCGACGGCGGCTACCCGACCGTCGATTTCAGCACCGGCGAATGCACCTTCTGCGCCGACTGTCTGGCCAGTTGCCAACCCAAAGCGCTATTTCGTAACGATCCGGAGCAAGCCGCCTGGCCCTACAAGGCCGCCATCGGCACAAGCTGCCTGCCGCAGCATGGCGTCGAATGCCGCGTCTGCGGCGATTTCTGCGATGCCCGCGCCATCCGTTTTGCGCCACGACAGGGTGGCAATCCGCTACCCGAAATCGACCTTGAAACATGCACCGGCTGCGGCGCCTGCGTCGCCCCCTGCCCGGTCACCGCGATCAGTGTCCGTTAGGTACTTTGCCCGGCTGCCGGCCGAACCAGCGGTGGCGGCGAAAAGCCAAGGGCGATCATCTCGGCCTCGAGCTTGATGCGCAGGATAAGCAGTCCATGCAGCGATTCGCGCGCCTTGTCGTCGGCCCAACCGGCATGGTGATTGCGCAAGCAGGCATCGACCTCGTGGCGATTGGCCAGATTGACGCCACACAGCGCCGCATACCGGTGAATCTCGTTGTCAAGATCGCGCAATTCGCGATCATAATGTTCAAATCCGCTCATCACTTCAGCTTACTCCGGAAGGAGCGACCATGCACTGGTTAACACTGCCCGAACCGCGCAAGAACATAGCCCTGGCCTTCCACGACCCGGCCTCGGCCAAAGCCTGGCTGGCCAGCCAGCCACAAGCCCAGCCGATGCACATGCTGGCCGCCATCAGTCTACAGATCGAAGGCATCGAAGCCTCCTCGCTGCCGCCGCCCGTCGCCATCGAACTTCTCGACCTGATGCGGACGGCTGCCGTTCCCGGCCAGGAGATCATCGAGCCGCAATACACGCGCAAAGCGCTCCCCATGCTCGACGACGACCAGCGCGCCTTCGAGGTCGCCCAGCGCCTCTGGCTGCGTCTCGGAACGGCCTATCTGCGCCTGGCGCCCCACTTCTCGCCGGCCGACAAGACGAAGCCGCTGCACCGCGCCGCCTGCGCCTTCCGCATGGCGCAATACTGCCATTTCCTGGCCGCCCGCGAATGCCCGAACCAGCTCGATCAGCTCCTCATCGCCATCCTCGACCAGGCCGAACGCGATGGCCTGCTGCGCCAGGCCTTGCCCGATCCGGATTTCCGGCATCTCGTCGACACCAGCATCGCCGGCCATCTGGCCTGGGCCTTCATGCTGCGCCTGATCGATCCCTATCGCCTGTCGGCCGCCCAGCTCACCGTCGCCAACCGGGCGCTTAGCCGCTGGCGCGAACTGGCCGGCTTCCAGAGCATGCCGGACGACGATCCGCGTGGGCATTCGGTCGATCTCGGCCCACTCTTCGGCGGCCCCTTGCCGGAAGGCATTCCGCGCTGGCTTGAAGTACCGCGGGTCACGCGCAAGATCGCGCAGAGGATCGCCGCCCTCAAGGCCGGCGAATCCCCCGAATCCCTCAAGCTCGGGCGCGAACTCTCGCCGGCGGCCTGCATTCGCCTGTTGCGCGACATCGAGGCCAGCCTGGAATCGCACAGCCGACAGCCGAGCACGGAAATCGGCGAAATCGAGCTGGCCTTCGGGGCCGAATTTGCCTACGCGGCCTTTACCGGCGAAATGCTCGTCCAGAGCGGCTCGCTGGAGGCCAGCAGTGCATCGCTGGCACACCAACGCACTGCCATGTTCGGCTTCGACCGCGTGTCGACGATGCCGACCGCCGTCAAGAAACTCAATGTGCCGAGTGAAAACTGGCTGCTCGTCGATGGCAAGGCGATCCGCCCGGCCGACCGCAAAGGCGCCCGCCGCCAGTCCCCCTGCCTGATCGCCTCGTCCTCGCTCGGCGTGCCCCGCCTCGGCGTCATGATCGGACTGCAAAGCATCCCGGGCGGCGCCCTGGCCGCCGATCTGCGCTGGTATGAAGAGCGTGTCGAAGCCGGCCGTCTCAATCGCCCGGCCGCGCCAGGCCAGACGGCGCCGGTGGTGCCGGTTTTCCTGCTGCGCGATGGCGACCTCTGCTCGCTGATCGTCCCCAGCGTTGCCGGCATCCGCCTGCACAACGGGGTGACGCTGGAGGGAACCTCGCTCAGCCACCTGATGCCGACCGAAGTGCTCGAACGCGGCGTCGATTTCGTCCGCTACGCCGTGATGAAGCAATAAATAAGGCCCGCTGCTTGGCGGGCCTTGAATGCTACGGTCGACCGGGAAAAACGGCCGAAAATCAAATCACTCGAATTCGATGATGACCTGATCCACCGTCAGGCTTTCGCCGGCGGCCGCTGAAATTTTCTTCACCTTGCAGTCCTGGTCGGCCTTGAGGATGTTTTCCATCTTCATGGCCTCGATGACGGCCAGCTTCTCGCCCGCCTTCACTTCCTGACCGACCGTCACCGCGACTTCGCGGAGCAGGCCAGGCATCGGAGAGATCAGGAACTTGGACAGGTCGGGCGCCTGCTTCTCCGGCATCAGCGCCAGCAGTTCGGCAGCGCGGGCGCTCATCACCATGAAGTCGGCGCGGGTGCCCCAGTGGAACAGCGAGTATTTCGTCTTGTGGCGCTCGACCTGGAGCGTGAATTCCTGGCCATTGCAGGTGCCGACGAACAGCGATTCGCCAAGTTTCCAGGAAGAGCGCAGCTCGTAGTGCTGACCGCCGTACTCGATGTCATAGCCACCATCGACCAGACAGGCCGTGACCGGATGATGCTGATTGCCGGCGGCCTCGAGGCGAACGACCATCCAGTTGTCGCTGACCAGACGCTCGTGGCCCTGCAACTGGCCGGAGATGGACGCGGAGCGATCGGTGAAGGCGCGATAGACGTAAGCAGCCACGGAAACCAGCAGGGCCGGATCATCGTGCGGCACCATCGAGGCATCGAAGCCCGTCGGGTAGTGCTTGGGAATGAAGCCGGTGTCGAAGATGCCGGAATGGAATACCGGGTGCTGCATCAACGCGGCCTGGAACGGAATGTTCGAGGAAATGCCGCGGATCACGAAACCGTTCAGGGCGTCACGCATGCGGGTGATGGCGGTGTTGCGGTCCTTGCCGTGCACGATGAGCTTGGCGATCATCGAGTCGTAGAACATCGAAATCTCGCCACCATCGTAAACCCCGGTATCAACACGGGTAGTGCCGCTGGCATCGCTGGTTTCCTTGGGCGGCTGGAACTTCACGAGACGGCCGGTCGACGGCAGGAAGCCGCGGAACGGGTCTTCGGCGTTGATCCGGCACTCCATTGCCCAGCCGTCGATCTTCACGTCGGCCTGGGTCAGCGGCAGCCTCTCGCCGTAGGCGACGCGGATCATCTGCTCGACGAGGTCGAGGCCGGTGATCAGTTCGGTAACCGGGTGTTCCACCTGCAGGCGAGTGTTCATTTCCAGGAAGTAGAACTCCTTGGTCGCGCCGGACACCACGAATTCAACCGTACCGGCCGATTCGTAGTTCACCGCACGGGCCAGGGCCACAGCCTGTTCGCCCATCGCCTTGCGCATCTCGGCATCGACGAAGGGGCTCGGCGCCTCTTCGATGACCTTCTGGTGACGACGCTGGATCGAGCAATCACGTTCGTTCAGGTAGACGTAGTTGCCATGTGAGTCGCCGAGCAGCTGAATTTCGATGTGACGCGGTTCCAGCACGTACTTTTCGATGAAGACGCGGTCATCGCCGAAAGAGTTGCGGGCCTCGTTGACGCAAGACGAAAAGCCTTCGTGCGCTTCGGCATCGTTGTAGGCCACGCGCAGGCCCTTGCCGCCACCACCGGCGGAGGCCTTGATCATGACCGGGTAGCCGATACCCTGGGCAATCTTGACGGCTTCGTCCGGACCAGAGATGGCGTCGTTGTAGCCAGGAATGGTATTGACCTTGGCTTCGATGGCCAGCTTCTTGGACTCGATCTTGTCGCCCATCTTGGCGATGGAGTAGTGCTTCGGACCGATGAACTTGATGCCTTCTTCTTCCAGACGACGCGAGAACGCGGCGTTTTCCGACAGGAAGCCGTAGCCCGGATGTACGGCCTGAGCACCGGTCTGCTTGCAGGCAGCGATGATCTTGTCGGCAACCAGATAGGACTCTTTCGAGGCGGCCGGTCCGATGCAGACGGCTTCGTCGGCCATATCGACGAACAAGGCATCCTTGTCGGCTTCGGAATAGACGGCAACCGTCTTGATGCCCATCTTGCGGGCGGTCTTGATGACGCGGCAGGCAATTTCGCCGCGGTTTGCGATCAGAATCTTGGTGAACATATTCCTTTTTCTCCCTGACGCTTACAGAGGAATGTTGCCGTGCTTGCGCCACGGGTTGTCGAGTTTCTTGTCGCGCAGCATGGCCAGCGAGCGAGCGATACGCTTGCGGGTGGCATGCGGCATGATGACGTCGTCGATGAAGCCACGCGCACCGGCCACGAACGGGTTGGCAAACTTGGCCTTGTATTCGGCTTCGCGCTCGGCCAGCTTGGCCGGATCGTTCTTTTCCTCGCGGAAGATGATTTCCACAGCGCCCTTCGGACCCATGACCGCGATTTCAGCCGACGGCCAGGCGATATTGACGTCGCCGCGCAGGTGCTTCGACGACATAACGTCGTAGGCACCGCCGTAAGCCTTGCGAGTGATCACGGTAACCTTCGGCACGGTACATTCGGCGTAAGCGTAGAGCAGCTTGGCACCGTGCTTGATGATGCCGCCGTATTCCTGCGTGGTGCCCGGCATGAAGCCCGGGACATCGACGAAGGTAACGACCGGGATGTTGAAGGCATCACAGAAGCGAACAAAGCGGGCGGCCTTGATCGACGACTTGATGTCGAGACAGCCGGCCAGCACGAGCGGCTGGTTGGCAACGATACCGACCGGGTGACCATCGACGCGGCCAAAGCCGATGATGATGTTCTTGGCGTAATCGGCCTGCAACTCGAAGAAATCATTGTCGTCGACCACTTTGACGAGCAGTTCCTTCATGTCGTACGCCTTGTTGGCGTTGTCCGGAACCAACGTGTCGAGCGAGTAATCCATGCGGTCGACCGGATCGTTGGTCGGCGTCACCGGCGGCTTTTCGCGATTGTTGGCCGGCAGGAAATTCATGAAACGACGCAGCATCGAGAGGGCTTCGACGTCATTCTCGAAAGCCAGATCGGCGACACCGGATTTGCTCGTGTGGGTCACGGCACCACCCAGCTCTTCGGCGGTCACATCCTCGTGGGTCACCGTCTTGACGACTTCCGGACCGGTCACGAACATGTAGGACGAGTCCTTGACCATGAAGATGAAGTCGGTCATCGACGGCGAGTACACCGCGCCACCGGCGCAGGGGCCCATGATCATCGAGATCTGCGGCACGACGCCGGAGGCCATCACGTTACGCTGGAAGACGTCGGCGTAGCCGCCGAGGGAGGCAACGCCTTCCTGAATCCGCGCGCCGCCCGAGTCGTTGAGGCCGATCACCGGAGCGCCGACCTTCATGGCCTGATCCATGACCTTGCAGATCTTCTCGGCGTGGGTTTCCGACAGCGAACCACCGAAAACGGTGAAATCCTGCGAGAAAACGAAGACCAGACGGCCATTGACCGTTCCGTAGCCAATCACGACACCGTCACCAGGAATCTTCTCGGCCTGATCCATACCGAAATCGGTACAGCGGTGCTCCTTGAACATGTCCCATTCCTCGAAGGAATCCGGGTCGAGCAGCAGCTCGATACGTTCGCGGGCGCTCAGCTTGCCCTTTTTATGCTGGCTGTCGATACGCTTCTGGCCACCGCCGAGGCGGGCCATTTCGCGCTTTTTTTCCAGCTGGCGGATGATGTCGTGCATAGAAAACTCCCTCAATGGATCGGGTGATTAGTGTTTCAGATAGTCGAGCAGCGCATACGCGGCGGCAGCCGGGGTCGTATGCCCCGCCTCGACGGATCGGGTGAAGGCGGGCAGGTTTTCCTGCACGCGCGGGTGATGACGGAAATGCTGGCGCAGGCCGGAGTCGATCAGTTGCCACATCCAGCTCAAGGCCTGATGCTGGCGCTTGGCATCGAATTCACCGGTCGGCTTCAAGGAGGCCTGGTACTTCTCGACTTGCTCCCAGTATTCGGCAATGCCTTCCTTGTGCAAGGCCGACAGCGTGATGACCGGTGGTGCCCAGTTGGGCGAGGCCGGACGCAGCATATGCAGCGCATTGCGCCATTGGGCGCGGACCACGGCGGTGGCCTGACGGTCGATATCGGCCTTGTTGATGATCACCATGTCGGCGATCTCGACAATGCCTTTCTTGATCGCCTGCAGGTCATCGCCGGCATTCGGCAACTGGAGCAGACAGAACATGTCGACCATGCCGGCCACCGTCGTTTCCGACTGGCCGACGCCAACGGTCTCGATGATGATCACGTCGTAACCGGAAGCTTCACAAAGCAGCATCGCCTCCCGCGACTTTTCAGCCACCCCACCAAGCGAGCCTGACGAAGGACTCGGCCGGATGAAGGCTTCCTCGCGCTGGCTCAGTAACTCCATGCGCGTCTTGTCGCCCAGGATGGAACCACCCGATACCGATGACGACGGGTCTACCGCCAAAACAGCCAGCTTCTTGCCCTGCTCAATGAGCCAGACACCAAGCGCCTCAATGAACGTAGACTTGCCCGCCCCCGGGACGCCGGAAATGCCGATACGGATCGCCTTGCCGGTGCTCGGCAAAATGGCGTTGAGTACCTGCTGGGCGCGCTGCTGATGATCGGGACGCGTCGACTCGATCAGCGTAATGGCCTTGGCCAGCGCACGGCGCTGGCCGGCCAGCACGCCGTCGACCAGCGACTGGTCGGCAGCAGAAAGAATATTGGCACGCACGGGAACTTCGCCCAGATTCATCCGAGGTTTAGCCGCGTGCCTTGCGAATTTCTTCCAGCACCTTGACGGCGGAATCCTCGATCCGGGTCCCCGGGCCGAAGACGGCCTTGGCGCCGGCATCGAACAGGTAGTCGTAGTCCTGGGCAGGAATAACGCCGCCGGCGAAGACGATGATGTCGTCGGCGCCCTGAGCCTTCAGCGAATCGACCAGTTGCGGCAGCAGGGTCTTGTGACCGGCGGCCAGCGAGGAGACGCCGATGGCGTGCACGTCGTTCTCAATGGCCTGACGGGCAGCCTCTTCCGGGGTCTGGAAGAGCGGACCCATGTCGATGTCGAAGCCGAGGTCGGCGTAGGCCGTGGCCACTACCTTGGCACCACGGTCATGACCATCCTGGCCGAGCTTGGCGATCATGATGCGCGGACGACGGCCTTCCTCTTCGGCGAACTTGGCGACATCGGCCTTGATGGCTTCCCAGCTTTCCTGACCTTCCACAACGCCTCCGTACACACCCGAAATGGTCTGGTTGTTGGCGCGGAAACGGCCGAAGACCTTTTCCAGCGCATCCGATACTTCGCCCACCGTGGCGCGCAGGCGCATGGCCTTGACGGTCAGGTCGAGCAGGTTGCCCTCTCCGCTTTCGGCGGCTTTGGTTAACGCCTCCAAAGCAGCGTTGACCGCGGCACTGTCGCGCGTCGCACGAATCTGCTTGAGGCGGGCAATCTGCGAATCACGTACGGCATGGTTGTCGATATCGAGGATGTCGATCGCGTCTTCCTTGGCCAGCTTGTACTTGTTGACGCCGACGATGACGTCCTTGCCGGAGTCGATGCGCGCCTGCTTGTCGGCGGCACAGGTTTCGACCTGCATCTTGGCCCAGCCCGATTCGACAGCCTTGGTCATGCCGCCCATCGCCTCGATTTCCTCGATGATGCCCCAAGCCTTGTCGGCCATGTCCTGGGTCAGCTTTTCCATCATGTAGGAACCGGCCCACGGATCGACGACGTTGGTGATGTGGGTTTCTTCCTGAATGATCAGTTGCGTGTTGCGGGCGATGCGCGACGAAAATTCGGTGGGCAGGGCGATGGCTTCGTCGAGCGCATTGGTGTGCAGCGACTGGGTGCCGCCGAAAACGGCCGCCATCGCTTCGATGGTGGTA
Source organism: Gammaproteobacteria bacterium (assembly GCA_018828385.1). GTDB lineage: Bacteria > Pseudomonadota > Gammaproteobacteria > Burkholderiales > Rhodocyclaceae > Azonexus. The sequence goes on from JAHJVE010000021.1 coordinate 63,057, forward strand.
CGCACGACGTTGTTGTACGGATCCTGCTCGGTCAGCGACCAACCGGAAGTCTGGCTATGCGTGCGCAGCATCTTGGACTTCGGACTCTTGGCGTCAAAACCGGTCATGATGCGGTCCCACAGCAGGCGGCCGGCGCGCATCTTGGCGATTTCGAGGTAGAAGTTCATCCCGACGGCCCAGAAGAAGGACAGGCGGCCGGCGAAGGTGTCGACGTCCATGCCGGAAGCAACGCCGGTACGCACGTATTCCATGCCGTCGGCCAGCGTGAAGGCCAGCTCGATGGCCTGATTGGCCCCGGCTTCCTGGATGTGATAACCGGAAATCGAGATCGAGTTGAACTTCGGCATGTGCTGCGCCGTGTAGCCAAAAATGTCGGCAATGATCTTCATCGACGGCTTAGGCGGATAAATATAGGTATTCCGCACCATGAATTCTTTGAGGATGTCGTTCTGGATGGTGCCGGACAGCTTGTCCTGGCTGACGCCTTGCTCTTCGGCGGCAACGATGTAGCCGGCGAGAATCGGAAGCACGGCGCCGTTCATCGTCATCGACACGGAAATCTTGTCGAGCGGGATGCTGTCGAAGAGGATCTTCATGTCTTCGACGGAATCGATCGCCACGCCGGCCTTACCGACGTCACCCGTAACGCGGGCGTTATCGGAGTCGTAACCACGGTGTGTTGCCAGGTCAAAAGCGACGGAAACACCCTGACCACCGGCGGCCAGCGCCTTGCGATAGAAAGCGTTGGAAGCTTCGGCAGTGGAGAACCCGGCGTACTGACGGATGGTCCACGGCTTGACGGCATACATGGTCGGTTGCGGGCCGCGCAGATAGGGCGCGAAACCGGGCAGGGTGTCGGCAAACTCAAGACCAGCAACATCTGCCTTCGTATACAGTGCCTTGACGGCCAGACCTTCCGGGGTATTCCACACCAGATTCCCGACATCGCCCCCTGGTGACTGTTTTGCTGCTGCCTTTTCCCAGGCATCCAGGTTATTGGAATCAAAGAACTTTTCAGACATGACACACCCCTCGAGATTCGATTTTTTCGGGCTTATGATGCAGAATTCAAAATTCTACGCTTTCGGACCCAGCTTGACATACCAAGCCCCACATAATACTTTATCCATAATTATGGAAGCAAGTCGGCAATGTACCGATCGGCTCAATCACATCACACCAAAACCATGACACGTATCGCACCTACCGCGCTCTATCAGGAAGTGGCCGAGCGACTGCGGCAACGCATCTTCGCCCACGAACTGACTCCGGGAACCTGGATCGACGAGCAGAAAATTGCCGAAGAATATGGTATCTCCCGTACCCCCTTGCGCGAGGCGCTCAAGGTTCTGGCCTCTGAAGGGCTGGTCGATCTGAGGCCTCGCCGCGGTTGCTACGTCACCGAAATTTCCCGACAGGATACGGACGACATATTCCCTCTGATGGCCCTTCTGGAGGGACGCTGCGCCGCAGAGGCTGTCAGGCGGGCAAAGCCAGCCGACATCGCGGCACTCAAGAACATCCACGAGCAACTCGAAGCAGCAGCCCGCGAGGGACGCATTGACGCCTTCTTCGAGTCCAATCAGGAATTCCACAAAAAGATCCAGGAACTGTCCGGCAACCGCTGGTTGCTGTCGGTCATTCAAGACCTGCGCAAGGTATTGAAGCTGTCCCGCCTGCACTCGCTATCGCTTGAGGGCCGCCTGCAACAGTCACTGGACGAGCACCGACTGATCATGGCTGCGCTGCAGGCAGGCGATGCTGGCAAGGCCGAAAAACTCATGCACGATCATCTGCTGTCCGGCCGTGAGGCATTGGCCAAGATTCGGGACGGGGCGTCCGCCTAAACGTTCGCCGGGACACTTTCCGTCATCGCATCTGCCCTTCGATGTTGGCGAACAGTCGATCGTAGATGCCGATCAGTGCATCGCGGTCCGCATTTCCCTTCATCCACTGACGCCCCTGGACGGCGGCTATAGCCTCTCGCTCGATGTCGTGGACGTCATCGATATCAATTTCTTCACCGTGCAGGATGGCAGTAACGTCAGCCCGCGCTCTCTGTGCCAAGGCTACCAGTCGCATTGAATCGCTCATCGATTCCGCACCGCTGCCGATCGTCACCGACAAATCCCTGACCTTGACCGCCGACGATGCTGAGACCGTCAGCTTCAGCCCGAACTCATCCGCCGTCGCCCGCGCCCCGGAAACGGAATCGTTCAGAGAGGCAATCCGGGTGGTCACGCCTTCCATCGAACCGGAAACGGCCGAAATGGCTGCCGCGATTTCCTCTGCCGCCCGCTGGGACTGGTCCGCCAATTTGCGTACCTCATCGGCCACAACCGCAAAGCCCCGTCCCGCTTCGCCGGCCCGTGCAGCCTCGATGGCCGCGTTGAGGGCGAGCAGATTGGTCTGCTTAGCGATGGCGTCAATATGCCCGGTCAACTGACGAATAGCGTCAGCTTTGACGTTCAGGTCGGCCAGCGCATGCACGCTGCTTTCGGCGGAGGCCTGAGCGCTCCCCAGAGCGCCGGACATGCGGTTGGCGGCGTCGGCCATGTCGCTGGCCGAACGAGCAAAGTCACCGGCCAGCGCCTGAGTGCTTTCCGAATGCCCGCCGACATCTCTGAGGGCAGCCCCAACATGGTCAATTGCCATCGAGAGTCCGCGCTCCGAGCGCAAAAATATCTCTGACAGCAGCGCCTCCCGGGCAATTGACTCCTGCGCAGCGCCCCATTTATCCAGCAACGCCTGCATCTCTTCGAGCACGTTCTTGAACGCACCGTGCAGACCCGTGGTTTGCAGGCGGCGCCAATGTCGGTTCTCGGCGGAGGCGCTCAAGCCACCCAGGATTTCGCGGAAGGCGGTTTCTGTTTGATCGAGTACCGAATTGAGGTTGATACGAATTGCCTCCAGCCTCGGCGTATCGAATTCGTGAGGCAATCGCCCGACCACCTGTCCCTGTCCAACCTGATCGAGCAAACCATCCAGTTCGAGTAGGGGCGCCTGTGACACGCGATCCGGCCAGAACAAGAGGATCAACGCGGGAATGAGCAATGTTGCCGGGACCCAGGGCGCGACGAATGCAGCCCCGGCGGCTCCCACGATGAGCAACGCCAGCAGGAGACGCCTAAAGGGAAAAGACGAGTTCTTCATAACTCATTCCTTTCTGATTCAACAAGTCCAGCAACACGCCCGTGCCGGCAGCGATTGCATCGCGCGGACCGGCACTCTGTTCGGCCTGAAGCATCAGGCGATAGACCGGTTCGACCTTGGCGACCGCATCGCGTTTAGGACAACGCCGCACCGAGGTATAGCCGATGATGTTGCGCTGCTGATCGAAGTCCGGGGTGATGTGGGTGAAGACCCAGTAGTAACTGCCATCCTTCGCCATGTTCTTAACGTAGGCAAAAAATTCCTTCCCGGCGCGAATGGTGTCCCAGGCCAACTGGAAAGCCGCCCGCGGCATGTCCGGATGGCGAACGATATTGTGTTGCGAGCCGAGAAGCTCCTCTTCCGAATACCCTGAGAATTCGATGAATATCGGGTTGCCGTAGGTGATGATGCCTTTGGGATTGGTCTTGGAGACGATGAAGTCATCCTCTCGCATCATGCGTTCGACGGTGCTTGGTTGAATTTGCCGCTTCATCCTGGCCTCCTCCGCTGGAAGATGTTTGGATTACCGATTCGATAGCTCAATCTACTACATCAACCAGCTCAATCGCCAAAATTAAATGGATTAAGCCCTGACGACTTTCGTCGTCAGGGCTTAATGGGCAACGCCAAGGGTACTTAGTGGTTGCTGGCTGTTGCTGCGCCGTAACCCGTCTGGGCACGGACATACTGGTCTTCGAAGGCTTCGATTTCCTTACCGGCACGCACGCTCGAATCGCTCTTCGAGAAGATGTACGCCAACAGGAAGGCTATCGGCATGGCGAACAGCGCCGGCTGGGTGTAGGGGAAGAGCGGCGCAGCGTTATGCAGCACATCGACCCACACCGATTTCGAGAAGACGACGAAGAGGACAGCGGAAACCAGGCCGCCATAGCCGCCGAACAGAGCGCCGCGGGTGGTCAGCCCCTTCCAGTACATGGAAAGGATGAGCACCGGGAAGTTGGCAGCAGCTGCCACACCGAAGGCCAGACCGACCATGAAGGCGATGTTCTGCTTTTCGAACAGGATGCCGAGGATGATGGCTACAAAACCGAGGCAGATGGTGGCGATCCGTGAGACGCGGATTTCCGATGCTTCGGACGCCGTTCCCTTCTTGATGACGCGGGCGTAGAGGTCATGCGAGATGGCCGAGGCGCCGGCCAGGGCCAGGCCCGACACGACAGCCAGAATGGTGGCAAAAGCGACGGCGGCCAGGAAGCCGAGCAGCATGTCGCCGCCTACCGCCTTGGCCAGGTGCATGGCGACCATATTGCCGCCACCGACCAGCTTGCCGCCGACCGTACCGTCTTCGAAGAATTCCGGATTCTGGCCGACGATGATGATGCCGCACAGCCCCATCAGGAAGATGACATTGAAGAAATAGGCAACAAAGCCGGAGGCGTAAAGAACCGATTTGCGCGCTTCCTTGGCATCGGTCACGGTAAAGAAGCGCATCAGGATGTGCGGCAGGCCGGCTGTACCGAACATCAGGCCGAGGCCGAGGGAGATGGCGGTGACCGGATCGGCCAGCAGGCTGCCCGGAGACATCAGCTTGGGACCGAGCTTATGAACCGCCGTCGCCTTTTCGAGTAAGGTCTGGAACGAAAACCCGAACTGGCTGAAGGCCAGGAACATGACCAGGGTGCCGCCAAACAGAAGCATGCAAGCCTTGATGATCTGCACCCAGGTAGTCGCGACCATGCCGCCGAAGGTGACGTACACCATCATCAGGATACCGACGGCGAAAATGGCGATGTTGTAGTCAAGACCGAAGAGCAGCTTGATCAACTGGCCGGCGCCGACCATCTGGGCGATCAGGTAGAAGCAGACCACGACGAGCGAGGAAATCGCCGCCATGGTGCGCACCTTGCCCTGGTCGAGGCGATAGGCGGTGATGTCCGAGAAGGTGAACTTGCCCAGGTTGCGCAGGCGTTCGGCCATCAGGAACAGGATGATCGGCCAGCCGGCGAAGAAGGCCAGCATGTAGATGTAGCCGTCGTAGCCTTTGCTATAGACCATGGCGGTCAGGCCGAGCAGGGTGGCCGCCGACATGTAGTCGCCGGCAATGGCCAGGCCGTTCTGAAAACCGGTGATGCCGCCGCCGGCGGTGTAGAAATCAGCCGTCGATTTGGTCCGGCTGGCGGCCCAATAGGTAATGCCCATCGTCATCGAGACGAAAAGGCAGAACATGATGATGGCGTGCCAATTGGTGGCCTGCTTTTCGGTGACGCCTTCCAGCGGGCCACCGGCAAATGCCACAACGGCAACGGCGAAGAGACCGAGCGCGCTGACGAGTTGAGCGATACGTCGCATTATTTGTTCTCCTTCCAAGCTTCCTTGACGATTTCCTGCGTCAGGGCGTCGAATTCCGAATTGGCGCGTTTGACGTAAAGTCCCGTCAGCGTCCAGAAGAAAATGAACATGAATAGTTCAACGGCAACGCCGACTGTCAGCATCGAGCCTTCGGCAACGGGCTGGCCAAGGGCCGCCGGATTGAAGGCAACGACCATCACGAAGCCGTAAAACATGGTTAACACAACAAAGGCCAAGGTCCAGGCAAAACGTCCCCGCTTCGAGACGAGTTCCTGAAATTTCGGATTGGCCCGCATCCGCTCGTACATCGCGCTGCTCATGGCTTGTAGTCTCCCCTAATTAATAATTACTAAAATTTGGCGCGGTCATTTTATATGCTGTACGTAACATCAACAAATGGTAAACGCCGCCGCCCTTCGTATAATCCAACGTTTCTTCGTAACGGATGCCTGCGATGGCCCAGCTCAACCTCTCTGTCCAGGGTGAAATCGCCACCCTGGTTCTCGACAATCCCGGCAAACTCAATGCCATCGATCTCGCCATGTGGCGGCAACTGGCCGAAAATATGGCCAATTTGTCGGTTGACCGTAGCATTCGCTGCGTCGTCATCCGTGGTGCCGGTAACGAGGCATTTGCGGCCGGTGGCGACCTGGAAGAATTCGTCACGGACCGGGCAACGCTCGAACAGGCGCTGCACTATCACGGCCAGGTCGCTTTGGCGCTGCAGGCCATCGACAATTGCCCGCATCCGACCGTGGCGCTGATTCAGGGCGCCTGCATTGGTGGCGGGCTGGAAATTGCCGGCGTCTGCGACTTCCGGATTTGTGGTGAAAGCGCGCGTTTTGGCGCACCGATCAATCGCCTGGGCTTTTCGATGTACCCCGGCGAAATGGAAGGTCTGCTGCGCCTGGCCGGGCCGGCCGTCATGAAGGAAATCCTGCTTGAAGGGCGCATCCTGACTTCCGCCGAGGCCTACGCAAAAGGGCTGGTGACGCGCGTTGTCGCCGATGACGAAACCGAAAGCGAAGCCTACGCCACGGCCAAACGGATTTGTGCCGGGGCACCGCTCGTCGCTGGCTGGCACAAGCAGTGGATAAGCCGCCTGCTGGACGGAAGGCCGCTCAGCGACGAGGAGAAAGCCGCCTCGTTCGCCTTCCTCGACACCGAGGATTACCGCGAAGGCCTGGCCGCCTTTCTGGAAAAGCGCAAACCGTCCTTCAAAGCGCGCTGAACCCGGCAATCAACCGCCGTAGAGGCTCCACAGCATTTTGCTCGAGAGCACCAGAAGCAGCCCCGCGAAAATCCGCTTGAGCACGACCACCGGCAGACGATGGGCGAGGCGGGCGCCGAGCGGGGCGGCCAGCACGCTGGCGAGCAGGATGACGGCCAGCGCCGGCAAATAGATGAACCCCAGACTGCCGGCCGGCAAGCCAGGATGCCCCCAACCATTCCAGACATAGCCGATGCTGCCGCCGATGGCGATCGGCAAACCGACCGCCGCCGATGTCCCGATGGCTTGATGTGGCCGGACGTTACACCAGATCAGATAAGGCACGGTCAGTGCCCCGCCACCCATGGCGGCCAGACTGGCCACAGCACCGATAACCGTCCCGGCGATGCTCAGGCCGCCGCGCCCCGGCAGGTTGCGGCTCGGTTTCGGACGCAGGTTGGCCATCATTTGCACGGCGACAAAAATCATGAATCCGACGAAGAAAATCGACAGCCCCCGCGACGAAATACCGGCCGCCAGCATCGCCCCGAACAGCGTGCCGACCAGAACGCCCGGCGTCAGGTCGCGCATCACCGGCCACAGTACGGCGCGGTGCGCGTGATGGGCGCGCAAGCTGGAAATTGACGTGAACAGGATGGTCGCCATCGAGGTGCCGAGCGCCAGATGCATGACTTCGTTGACCGGAAACCCTTGCCCGGCAAAGATGACAGTCAGCAACGGGACGACCACGACGCCACCGCCGACGCCGAGCAGCCCGGCAAAAAAACCGGCCACGGCACCGGTCAGCAGATATGCCGGAATGACATCGAAAGGGATCACGAGGATGGAGGCAGCGACAATATTGGCAAGCGCCGAACTGTATCAGCGGCCGGCCTCGAGCCAGCGAACGATGCCGTCGATGCTGCGAAAATCATCGCAGGCACGCACCGGAATGTCCGGGGCGAGTTCGCCAAACAGCTTGGCCAGCGCGTTGCCGGGGCCGATTTCGAGCACAGCGTCGGGCTGCATTTCGCGCACGGCCTGCAGGCTGGCCGCCCAGTCGAGCGGCGTGCAGATTTGGCGGGCCAGGGCGGCTAGCGCCGGGCGGGCGGTGCGCGCCGCCGTGGCATCGATGGCGCTGAGGACGGGAAAGGCCAGGCGGCGCTCGGGCAGAAAATCGAGGTGTTTTTTGAAGTCGACCGCAGCCTGGGCCAGCAATGGCGTGTGCGATGGCGTGTGCACCGCCAGATGGACCAGCCGGCTCGCCCCGGCCGCCGCGAACTGGTCGGCCACGGCCGCGATACCGGCGCGCGGTCCGGCGACGACCAGATGCCGCGGCGCGTTGCGGATGGCCACGGCCAGCCCGGCCTCGCTGGCCAGTTTCTCCACCAACGCCTCATCCAGCCCGAGCACGGCGAGCATGCCATGTTCGCCGGCCGCGGCACCGTCCATCGCGGCGGCCCTTTCGGCACACAGGGCGATCCCCTCGACCGCCGTAAAGGCGCCGGCTGCGCTGCACGCCGCCATTTCGCCGAGCGAATAGCCGGCCGCGCAGATCGGCCGCGGCAAGCGGCTTTGCAGGCTGCCCCAGAGCAGCATCTGCTGGGCGAAGATCAGCGGTTGGGCGATTTTGTTTTTTGCCAGTTTTTCCGGGTTGACCGTAGCATTCGGCTCCGCGATGCCGGGCAGAACCTGCGCCAGCGCCTCACGCAATTCGCCAGCGACGCCGGCCTGCACCTGTTGCCAGTGGGCCGCGGTTTGGCCGCCCTGGCCGCTGAAAAGGAGGGCGAGGCGCACTTCAGTCCCGGCCGTCGAGTTCGGCGAGAAAAAGCGTCACCCCGAGCAGGTCGGCGCTACCGCCGGGGCTCAGATCACGCGCCACGAAATCGCGGTCGATTGCCACCGCATGGTCGCGCCAGTCGTCGGCGAGGACGCCGCCGGCCGCCAGAAATTCGCTTGCGGCACGTCGCCCGTAGGCCAGTCCGGCTGGACCGCCGCGCCACAGCAGGTTGGTGTCGTCGAGTTCGGCGATCAGGGCAAACAAGGCTTGCACCGCGGCCAGTTCGCCGTCGCCGGTGGCGACCAGAATGTTTTGGTAGGCCGGCAGGCCGATCTCCAGCGCCGCCGGGAAACCGCTCGCCGCCTCCTGACGCGCCCCACCGCTGCCGTAGCGACGGGCGACTTCCAGTCCGTGGCTGAGCTGCAAAGCGGCTGGCAAGACGGCCAGACCGTCAAGAATGTCCTCAGCCCAGTCGTTTTTGACGGCCGCGCAAGCTGTCGCGGCGCTCGGTGTTTCTCCATCTGCAATCAGTTGGCCAGCCGCCGCACAGAGCAGGCCAAGATTGAAAATCGCCCCGCGGTGGGTGTTGACACCGCCGGTCGCCGCCAGCATGGCGGCTTCGGCCTCGATGCCCAGCCCCCGCAAGGGCGCAAAGCCCGGGCGTTGCAGACCGCAAGCGGCGATGGCGGGGAAATAGGCACGCAAGGCCTGCAGACTGCGCAGGAAGGTGGTGAAATCCATGTCGCGGTGGCTGCCCTGGCTGCCAGGACTGACCAAGCCGGGCTTGGGTGCCAGCGCCGCTTCGCGGTACAGGCTGCGGATGGCCAGGCGACCAATGCGCTCGGTTGCGGCGCGCTCGACCGATATGGCCCGCGGCGCCGGACGATTGCGCGGAACGATGCGTTCAAGCATGGCAGCAAGCCTCGTCGAGGCTGGCGAGCAAGGAGTGCACGGACCGCAGGCCAACTTCATGCGGCCCTTTGACCAGGACGAGGGCAGCCGGATTTTTCCGCTGGGCAGCAACTTCCCGCCAGGCAACGGCGTTGCCATCGGGAAAGCGGATTTCGCCATCTAGCCGGCAGGACAACTGGCCGGCTGCCTGCTGCAAGGCGGTCAGCATGGCGTCGAATTGCGGCAAGGTCTCGACATCGCAGATGAGGTCGATGTCGGACTCGGCGTGGCGGTAGTCCTCGCCGCTCAGCGCCTCCCAGGCCAGCGAGCCGAAAACGCCGAGGCGGGCAGAACAGGCAGCCGCCCGCTCGGCCAATCGGCGCAGCACGTCGGCCTCGGCCACCGGCAGTCGGGAACAACAGCGGGCGATAGCCAGCGGTACGTCGATTCCGGCTACGGCCCGGCGGTCGACGTGAATGCTCAGCCGCTTTCGTTGCTGGTTCAGCGGCAGGCTCAGGCCGAGCAGCAGCGGCCCGTCGCCGGGCGGCTGGCGGGCGGCGACCAGCGGCCGGCCAGCGGCGATCCAGTCGCGCGCCGCCTGCCACGAGGCATCGCCTGTTGCCGCGCAGGGCGTCTCGAATGCCGCATCGCGATCCAAGTAAACGAGGTCGTGGCGACGCATCCGGTCAGGCTCCGCAGGCGGCGTTCTGAACGGTTTTGGTGATGCCTGCCGCCAGTTGGCGGCCACCGCGCAGCAAACCGCTGTTTTGGCGTTGATCGCTGGCCGGCGCGGCCAGCCCGCCAGCAGCGAGTGCCGCCTCCAGCAAGCCGGCCGATGGTTCCGGCCAGATCGCTTCGATAGCGCCCATGCGGACGTAGCTCTCGGCGCCTGGCGCAAAAATCGGCGAGCCGGCAGCCAGTTCGACCAGACGTTCGTGGGCGATCTTGGTCACTCGCGACATCGCCCGCAAATCCATGACCCGGACCTGGGCATCGGCCAGCGCATAAGCCCGGTCGGCCATCAGGCCGAAGGAGAGGAAGCCGCCGCTGACGGCGTTGGCCGTCACCAGACTGAGCGAAGCATGACCCTGACGGCGAGCCAGATCGACGCACTGGGCGAGGTGGGCCAGCGAGCCGTTCAGGCACAGGAGTTCCTGGCTGCGCGACAGGGCCTGACCGCTGGTATCGACGAGAAAGACCAGCGCCCGACCGGGATGCTGCTCGACGGTATCGAGAATGAAGGCGGACAGCGCCAGCGCCATGGCGTGGTCGATGGCCGCCGCATCGGTGGTGCCGAGTACGGCAACGGTGCCCTGCGCGGTCGTCGCTTCGCCGGTAATCACCTTGTTTTCGACGTTGACCGCGTGGCCGGCCGGGAACAGGCTATCGAGAATGTCGTTGAGGCTCATGTCGGCAATCCTTCCTTGAGGGCGACCAGAGCGTCGCGGTCGAGCAGCGGCACGCTTTCCGGCTCGGCAACACCGAGTGCGGCCCAGACTTGCAGGCCGTCGCGATAGCTGGCGTACGCAGCCAGGCGGTTTTCCAGTGTCTGCTGGCCGGCCCGCAGATGGGCGACGCTCGGCACCGGTTCGCTCCAGCCGGCGAGGAATTCCGTGGCGCCGCTACGGAAAGCAGCGATGTCGTCTTCGACCAGCATGGCGCAATCGCCCATCAGGTAGCGGTGCTTGCCGCCGGTGACGCGCCAGACCAGCGCCCGGTCTTTCGAATCGAATTCCTCGACGCCGGCCACCGTTTCGATGACTTCCGGCCCGGACAGCGCGAGTCGCCCTTCTTCCGAAATGACGATGGCCGAACAGAGCTTGGCGACGATGCCCATGCCGCCGAAAGCGCCGCAACTGCCGCCGACCAGCGCGATGACCGGGACGCCGGCCGCGCGAGCGTCGAGCACGGCGCGCATGATTTCGGAAATGGCGATCAGCCCGGCGTTCGCCTCGTGCAGCCGAACGCCGCCGGAATCGATGAGGAAGAGCACGGCCGCCGGCTTTTCCTGCGCGGCGCGGCGCAGCATCCCGACAATCTTGGCGCCATGGATTTCACCGACCGCACCGCCCATGAACTGACCTTCCTGGGCGATTGCGAAAATCGGCCTTTTTCCCAGTTGACCGTAGCAAACGACCACGCCGTCATCAAATGCACCGGGCAGGTCGAGCAGGGCGAGATGCGGGCTGGGATTGGACTCGGCCGGTGGCAGGATTTCGCTGAAACTGCCGGGATCAAGCAGGCCGGCCAGACGAGCCCGAGCCGTCGCCTCGAACCAGCTGTGGCGTGCAGCAAGTGACGCGATCATAGTCCGCCTCCCTGATACTCGGCCAGCGCCTGGGCCAGGCGCAAGGTGACGACAGCCGGCGTCGCACCCATGTCGTTGATAGCGATGACGGTGCCGCCGGCCGGATGACTCGTGGCGAAGCTGTCGAGCACGGCACGCCAGGTTTCACCGAAGCCGCGCGCCGAAGTCTTGATGCGGACCCGGCAAGCCTCCGGCTCAATACCGGACTTGACGAGAATTTCCAGATTGCCCGAGCCGACCACGCCGCACAGAGCGGGATCGGCCGCCCGCGGAACGGGCTTGGAGTCGAAACGAAAATCGAGAGTTTCCATGGCGGTCACCAATTGCGGAAGCGGGAAGGGGGGGCGTACAGGCCACCCGACCAGCGCACCAGATCCTTGACGGAGCGGGCGGCCAGCAGGTCGCGGGTAGCTAGTCGCGGGTCGATGCCGAGGTCTTCGGGACGGCGGACGATGCCGCGGTCGCGCAGGTTCTCGACCATCGCCTTGTCGCGCGCCATGCCGACCGGCGTGAAGCCGGCGACGCCGCGAATCGCCTGTTCGCGCTCTTCCGGCGAGCGGCAAAGCAGCAGGTTGGCGATGCCTTCCTCGGTGACGATATGGCTGACGTCGTCGCCGTAGATCATGATCGGCGGCAGTTCGGCGCCCATCGATTTCTGCAGCTTCCACGCGTCGAGTTCCTCGACGAAGACCGGCGCCATGTGCTCGCGGAAGGTTTCGACCATCTGCACCACCAGCTTGCGGCCGCGGATGGCGTTGGCCCCATAGGCCTCGCGCCCGGCCTTGAGCCAGGCCGGGCTGGCATGACGCCGGCCGTGCGGATCGGAACCCATGTTCGGCGCACCGCCGAAGCCGGTGATGCGGCCCAGCGTCGCCGTCGAACTGTTGCCGGCCATGTCCATCTGCAAGGTCGAGCCGATGAACATGTCGCAGGCGTAGAGGCCGGCCGTCTGGGAAAACGCCCGGTTCGAACGCATGCTGCCGTCGGCGCCGGTGAAGAAGACGTCGGAACGGGCCGAAATGTAAGCGTCCATGCCGACTTCCGAACCGAAGCAATGCACCGATTCGACAAAGCCGGACTCGATCGCCGGGATCAACGTCGGGTGCGGATTGAGCGCCCAGTGCGTGCAGATCTTGCCCTTCAGGCCGAGATCGGCGGCGTAGGTCGGCAGCAGCAACTCGATGGCCGCGGTATCGAAACCGATGCCGTGGTTCAGCCGCGTCACGCCGTACTCGGCGTAGATGCCCTTGATCGCCATCATCGCCATCAGCACCTGCACTTCGGTGATCTGCGCCGGATCGCGGGTGAACAACGGCTCGATGTAGTTCGGCTTCGGCGCGAGCACCGTGAAATCGACCCAGTCGGCCGGCACATCGACGCGCGGCAGCTTGTCGAGGCGTTCATTGACCTGGGCGATGACGATGCCGCCCTTGAAGGCAGTCGCTTCGACGATGGCCGGCGTGTCTTCGGTATTCGGCCCGAGGTAGAGATTGCCCTCGGCATCCGCCGCCTGCGCCGCGATCAGCGCGACGTTCGGCGTCAGATCCATGAAGTAACGACCGAACAGTTCGAGATAGGTATGAATCGCCCCGATCTCGATGCGCTGTTCCTGGACCAGCTTGGCCAGCCGGGCGCCCTGCGGGCCGCTGAAAGAAAAGTCGAGGCGGTTTGCCAGGCCGCGCTCGAAAAGGTCCACATGGCTCGGGAGAGCCAGGACTGACTGGACCATACTGAGGTGATTGATGCGTTCCGGGCTGCAATCAGCCAGGGACTCGGAGAGGAAATCGGCCTGCTTCTGGTTGTTGCCTTCGAGACAGACGCGGTCGCCCGGCTGGATGACGGCTTCGAGCAGGTCGATGATACGGTCGACCGGGATTTCCTTGCCAAAACCGAGGCTCGCCGCCCGCTCGAGGCGGCGGCCACGGCTCTGGCGCAGGGTGTCCCAGTTACGCGGGAGAGATGCGTTCATGATCGTCTTTCCGCTGTCTCAGGAACCGCTGTACTGCGACGGCAGCCAGGTGGCGATTTCCGGGAAGACGCAGAGCAGCAGGATGCCGAGCACCATCAGCAGCAGGAAGGGCACGGTGCCCCACATGATTTCCTTGAGCTTGATGTCGGGAGCGATGCCGCTGATCACGAACAGGTTGAGGCCGACCGGCGGGTGAATCAGGCCCATTTCCATGAGGATGGTCATGATCACGCCGAACCAGATCAGGTCGATGCCGAGCGCCTTCAGGGCAGGCAGGATGATCGGCGTGACCATCAGGATGATGGCGACCGGCGGCAGGAAGAAGCCGAGCACGATGAGCAGGATATTGACCCAGAAGAAGAACACCCACTTGCTCATTTCCAGCGAAATCATCCAGGCGGCGGCCGACTGGGTGATGTGCAGGTAACTCATGACGTAGGTGTAGAGGAAGGACATCGCAATGATCAGCATGATCATCGACGACTCGCGGGCCGTACCGGAGAGGATGACCTTGAGGTCACTCCAGCGCCAGCAGCCGTAGATCGCCATGACCATGAGCAGCGCACCGAAGGCACCGATGCCGGCGACTTCCGAGGGCGTTGCCCAGCCACCGTAGAGGGCGACCATGACGATGATGATCAGGCCGATGAAGGGCGCCAGGCGGGGCAGCGTTTCAAGGCGCTGTTTCCAGCTGTACGACTCTTCCGCCGGCATGGCCACGCCGGTCGACCGACTTGTTGCAAGTCTTTCCGTTTTTTCCGCCCAGGATTTGTAGATCACCCAGATCGAGAACATCGCCGTCAGCAACAAGCCGGGGCCGACGCCGGCCATGAACAGCTTGCCGATCGACTGTTCGGTGGCCAGACCGTAGAGAATCAGCGTCAGCGACGGCGGAATCAGGATGCCCAGCGTGCCGCCGGCAGCGATCAGGCCAGTCGCCAATCGCTCGGAATAGCCGCGTTTGCGCATTTCCGGAATGCCCGAGGAACCGATGGCCGAGCAGGTTGCCGGCGAGGAACCACACATCGCGGCGAACACCGAGCAAGCCAGCGTATTGGCCAGGCCGAGACCACCCGGCACCTTGTACAGCCAGCGATTCAGCGAGTTGTAGAGATCGGCGCCAGCGCGCGATTTGCCAATGGCGGCGCCCATCATGATGAAAAGCGGAATGGTCAGCAGCGTGAAGCTGTTCAACTCGGAAAAGATGGTTTCAGCGATGATCGACAGCTGCGCCACCGGCATGAAAAAGTACATGAAAATCAGGGCGACCGAGCCAACGGCAAAGGCAATCGGCATCCCGGAAAAGAGGAATATGAAAGTGGCGGCCGCGTAGAGCAAGCCTAAGGTTCCGACGCTCATTTGCGCTCTCCTTCGTCGTCATGCTGGATGCGTTCAATGGCCACCTGAATGGCTGCATTGTGTTGCGGCGGCGGCTGGTGCGAGCGCATGGCTTCGGGCAGAGAATCTTCAATGAACTGGACAAAAATCTGCAGGGCAAGCGAGGTCATGCCGACTGCCATGGTGGCAAAGACCGGCCACATCTTGGGCGACCACGAGGTATCGCTCATCCGGCCTTCGTCCCAGGCTTCGTAGAACAAGTGCCAGCAATTCCAGGCGACAAAGGCGCAGAACAGGAAGGACAGCAGGTCGGAAAACGCCATACGCCACTGCGTCCAGCTTGGCGGCGTGATTTCGTCGAGAATTTCGATCGTGACGTGGCCACGATTGAGCTGGGTGTGGGCAGCGGCCAGGAAGCTCGAGGCGATCAGCAACATGACGCAAAACTCGATTTCCCAGTCGGTCGGCCAGGCAAAGACGTAACGGACGGCAACTTCGAAAACGAGGACGCCGGTGGCAATAACGATCAGGAAGGCCGACAGGTAGCCGGTCGCGACATTGAAGGCCTTGACCGCTCGGCTGATGAAATATCCGGGGCTCATGATTCACCTTTAGGAAGGATGGGCCGGGCGCTGCCCGGCCGGTGGATTACTTGACCGACAGCGCCATGTCGAGCAGGGCGCGACCATCCTTGATGTTCTCGGCGAAATCCTTGAAAGCCGTCTGTTCGGCGATACCACGCCAGGCCAGGAAAGCCTTCTCGTCCATGTCGGCTACCTTGGCACCCGCCTTGGCGAAGACTTCAGCCATGCGCTGATCATCCTTCTTGGCCTCTTCGACACCGAATTTCTCGAGGCTGGCGCCGACGTCGCTGATGATCTTCTGTTGCTCCGGCGTCAGCGAGTCGTAGAGACCCTTGGAAATCAGCAGCGGCTCGAACATGAACCAGAAGCTCTTGTTGCGCGCCGTCGTCACATACTTGCTGAACTCCTGCAGACGGAAACTGATCAACGACGTGCTGGAAGTCAGCGCCGCATCGAGCACGCCGGACTGCATCGCACTGTAGATTTCCGAAGACGGCATGCCGGTCACCGCGGCACCGGCGCCTTTCAGCATCCGGTCCATTTCCTTGCTGCCACCGCGGAATTTCAGGCCCGCAGCATCATCGGGAACGACCACCGTTTTCTTGGTCGAGGCGATGCCGCCGGCCTGCCAGATCCAGGTGACGATCTTGATGTTCTTGTCGGCCAGGATGCGGTCGAGTTCCTTGCCGACCGGCGCCGTTTTCCAGCGCATGCCCTGTTCGTAGCTGCTGACCAAAGTCGGCATCAGCGTGATGTTGACCTGCGGAATTTCGCCGCCGCCATAAGCCAGCGGGACCAGACTCATATCCAGCGCGCTCTTGCGCAGGGCGCCGATCTGGCTGTTGGTCTTCATCAACGAGCTACCGGGATATACCTCGAATTTCAGACTACCCTTGGACTGCTTCTCGACTTCTGCCACGAAGCGGCGGACAAGTCGATCGCGGAAATCGCCATCCTCATTGGTGGCGGCAGGAAACTGGTGGGAAATCTTGATGACACGCGGCGCCTGCGCATGGGCGGCAGGCAGTGCACAGGTCAGGGCGGCGGCAGCGATGGCGAGCGTAAGGTGGCGTTTGGTCTGGCTGAACATGGATATCTCCTCCTGGGTTAGAAAAGCACGGACGGTGAAACCTCACTGGCTGGCTTATCCGCACCCGGGAATACCGCACTGTTGTTTTGTGTTCAAAAATCACCGTTGTGTATACACGATAAGCAAACATTGAATACTGGTCAACTAATTTCGTATAATTAAATTATTGCCACATGCTGGAGCACGAGTCGTGAACCACCCCGCCGATAATCCCACCGTCACCCGCCACTCCGAACGCCTGGGCGAACTCATCGAGGAGCGCATCGTCACAGGGGTCTATCCGCCCGGCACCAGGCTGGACGAGCAAGAGTTAGCAGACACCTTCGGCGTTTCGCGCACACCGGTCCGCGAAGCGCTGATTCAGCTCGCCTCGGTCGGTCTGATCGAAATCAAACCAAGGCGCGGTGCGACTGTGCCGGAAGTCGGGGCCGACCGAGTTTGCGAAATGTTCGAGGTCATGGCCGAACTGGAGGCAATGTGCGGCCGACTCGCCGCCCGGCGTATCACACCAAGCGAGCAGGTGGCCTTGCAGGAAGCCCATCGCGCCTGCGAAGCCGCGCGTGACGCCAATACGCCGGATATTTATTACCAGTTGAATGAGGTTTTCCACCAGCGCATCTACGAAGCCAGCCACAACGGTTTCCTCGTTGAACAGACCAGCGCGCTGCACCGCCGGCTACGCCCCTATCGGCGGCTCCAGTTGCGCGTGCGTAACCGGATGAACAGCTCGTTTAACGAGCATCAGGCGATTGTCGATGCCATCATCAAGGGCGACAGCGAACTGGCGACGGCACTATTGCGCGCGCATGTCACCGTTCAAGGCGAACGGTTCGCCGACCTGGTCGCGACGCTGCGCGACTTCAAGGCCGGCACCTGAGAGAACTCAGCCGATCAGGCTGTAGAGCATCTTGCTGGCGAGCAGGGCGAGAAAGGCGCCAAAAGCACGCTTGAGTTTCTTGACCGGCAGCTTGTGGGCCAGCCGGGCGCCGACCGGGGCCATCAGTATGCTCATCACGACGATGCCGACGAAAGCCGGAAGGTAGATATAGCCGAAGGTATAGGGCGGCAGTCCGCTATCGTGCCAGCCGGCAACGATGTAGCCGACGGCACCGGCGACGGCAATCGGAAAGCCGAGCGCCGACGAGGTACCGACCGCCGAGTGGATGGCGACGTTGCAGAACAACATGAAGGGCACCGACAGGAATCCACCGCCGGCGGCGACCAGACTTGAAACGCCCCCAATGGCGCCGCCGACGGCAAACAATCCTGCCGGTCCGGGCAGTTGCCGGTGGGCATGCGGCTTGAAATCAAGCATCATTTGCAGCGAAGCGTAGTAGACGATGAAGACAAAAATCATCGTCATCGGCCCGGTCGGCACCTGGCCGGCGACCAGCGAGCCGCCAAAAGTACCGAGCACCAAACCGGGTGCCAGGTTACGGACGACGTCCCAGCGCACTGCGCCATGCGCGTGGTGGGCACGCATGCTGGAAATCGACGTGAATACGATGGTCGCCATCGACGTGCCCAGCGCCAGATGCATGACATGCTCGGGCGGAAAACTCTGGGCGACGAACAGCATGTACATGAATGGGACGAGGGTCAGGCCACCGCCAACGCCGAACAGGCCGGCGACAAAACCGCCGAAGATCCCCAGCAGGGGATAGGTTAGCCACCAGATTGTCACGAGTTATCTGCCATGAGACGGTTGATGAAGGCCCATTCTTCGGCCGTGACCGGCATGATCGACAGCCGGTTGCCGCGGGCAAGGAGGCGCATGTTAGCAAGTTCGGGATGGATGCGCAGTTCAGACAACGCCACCAGGCGCGTCTTCTCGACAAAACGGACGTCACGCAGCAACCAGCGCGGATTCTCCGGTTTCGATTTTGGGTCAAAATACCGGTTGACCGTAGCAAACTGGGTTTCGTCCGGATAAGGCTCGGAACACACCTCGCAAATGCCGGCGATGCCCGGCTCGGCACAACTTGAGTGATAAAAGAAGGCGAGATCGCCGACCTGCATCGCGTCGCGCATGAAATTGCGCGCCTGGTAGTTGCGCACGCCAAACCACGGCACGCGTTGGTCCGTGGCAGCTTCGAGGTCGTCAATTGAAACCTCGTCCGGCTCCGACTTCATCAGCCAATATTGCATGCGTTCGGGAAATTTGGAGGGCAAAAAAAGGCCCCCGCAAGTGCCGTCAGGCCGGCATCCTGAACCTGGGTCCAGAGTGGTCGCATTCCTTCCGCATCAGGCACACTCACCGGGAGCGCGCACAACAGCGGATTGTTGGTCCGCAACCGATGCCAATCAGCATTGGTTCAAGGAATATATGGCCTTAACAAACACCGCAGGGGACGCTCGGCGGGCGGCGCCGGGGTCAGCAGTAAATGACTACAAGTCCAGTTGCTGCTGGGGCGCAAGCACGGCATCAAGTCGTGCTCCCATGTCGTCGATTCTACGCTTCGTTTCGGAAGTATCAACCGCTTCCGAAAACTCTTTTTCGGCGTCGCCGGAAGCGCTGGAAAGGTGCTCGTGGGCGATGTTCAGTGCGGCCATGACGGCGACGCGTTCGGCGATGGTGTTCTTGGTGCGCTGGGCGATTTCGCGCATCTTGTTGTCGACGAGATCAACCGCCGAGAGCAGGGCTTCGCGCTCTTCGGGCGTGCAGGCGACGCGGTATTCACGGCCCATGATCTTGACGTCGAGGAAATTCGGCTCGCCACTCATCTCAGACATCCTCGGGAATCTTGTCGACCAGGCCTTCGAGGCGCTCGCGGGCTGCCGTCATCGTCTGCCGCAGATGCAGCCTTTCAGCTTCGGCGGCCGCCATCTGGTTCTTCAAAACCTCATTCTCGGCACGTAGCTGGTGAACCAGGGCAACGACCTGTTCGATCTTGGCTTCGAGGGTTTCGAGTTCCGTATTCATGGCGCGCACTATAGTGGGAAAAACGCCGCCCGGTCAAGGACTAAGCCATTATTCTAAAAGTGCTTTATAGCAAATGGCAGCACGCCGACTGGTGCGCTGCAACAACAATGAATGTAGAATGCGAGCCGTTTTAGGTGCTGCGCACGGTCTCTCCAAGCGCAGTTAAACGGGAAAGCGGTGCGTCTCCAACGAGACAAATCCGCTGCTGCCCCCGCAACGGTAAGCAAGTGCGGGCGTATCAACAGGCCACTGGGTGCCCACCTGGGAAGGCGATACGTCAAGACTTGCGAGCCCGGATACCGGCCTGGAACAAATCGCGGAAGTGCCACGGGGGTGTGGCGCGGGTTCACGCAACCGGCCCTTCTCCCTCCCCTGGCATTTCCTTTTCAATGTTCTTCCGGCATGCGGGGACGCCCGCCGGGAAAAGGAAAATCATGCATTCACGTTTGCCCCCCATCGCCGCCCTGGCGGCCTTGTCTTTTGCGCCATCCGTCTTTGCCGTCGATCAGATGGCCTCTCTCGACCCCGTCCTGATCACCGCAACGCGCCAGGAAATGCGCGTCACTGAGCAGTTGTCTGACGTATCCGTGCTCGAACGCGAGGAAATCGAGGCAGCCGGCCAATCGACGCTGGAAGAAATTCTTTCGCGCCTGCCGGGTATCGAGTTCTCAGCCAACGGTAGTTACGGCTCGAATTCATCCATTTACCTTCGCGGCACCAGCGGCGCCCATGTTTTGCTGCTCGTCGACGGCATGCGTATGGGATCGGCCACATCGGGCAGCGCTTCGTGGAATCGCATTCCGGCCAGCCAGATCGAGCGCGTCGAAATCGTCCGCGGCCCGGCCTCATCGCTCTATGGCAGCGACGCCATCGGCGGCGTCGTTCAGGTTTTCACCCGCCAAGGGGATGGTCCGTTGAGTTTCTACGGCGAAGTGGGGGTTGGCTCTTACGACACTGCTGCGGCCTCCAGCGGCTTTTCCGGCGCACAGAATGGCTGGCGTTACGCGCTGAACGCAGCCACCTATTCGACCGCCGGGTTCAACAGCAAGCCGTGGACCGCCACGGCCAACAAGGATAGAGATGGCTTCTGGATGAACAGCCTGAGCGGCCGGCTGGCCTACAGTTTTGCCAAAGGCCACGAAGCCGGCGTCAGCGTTTTTTACAGCGACGGGGAGAGCAAGTATGACGGTTCCGGCGCAACCGTCGATTGGCGCAATCGCAACAGCGTGAGCAGCGTCAATGCCTACTCGAAAAACCGGCTCACCGAAAACTGGACGAGCACCGTGAATATCGGAGCCAGCTCGGATGATTCCGACGATCTGAAGAACGGCATCCGCAACAGCAATTTCCGCACGGACCAGCGCCAATATTCCTGGCAAAACGATCTGCATACTCGCTACGGCAATTTCCTGCTCGCCGCCGAGCGCCTCGAACAAGAGGTCGACACGACGGCCGCCTACGCCGTCCGCGAACGCACCAATAATTCCCTGCTCGGTGGCTGGACATTGGGTTACGCAGCGCACCGCCTGCAGGCCAACCTGCGCCGCGACGACAATTCGCAGTTCGGTGACAAGACGACCGGTTCGCTGGCCTACGGCTATCGCTTTTCGCGCAACTGGCGCGCCAACGTGGGTTACGGCACCGCCTTCAAGGCACCGACTTTTAACGACCTCTACTACCCGCTGAGTTTCGGCTACCACGGCAACCCCAACCTTGTGCCGGAAAACGCCCGCAACCGTGAAGCTGCCCTGCATTTCGAAACCGGTCAGCAGCACGTTTCGCTGACCTGGTACCTGAATCGCGTCGAAAACCTGATCGTGTGGACCAATACGCCGAGCAACGTCGGCAGCGCGCGTCTTGAGGGCATCACCCTGGCTTATGAGGGTGTTGTTGCCGGCCTGAATGTTCAGGCCAGTTACGACTATCTGGATGCCAAGGATCTCGACACCGATCTTCGTCTGGCCCGCCGCGCCCAGAATCGCGTCGTCGCCGCCATCGGCAAAACGCATGGTGCCTGGGAATGGCGCGTCGAGGAACAGGTTAGCGACGACAGCATGGATTATCCTTTCGGCCAACCGGCCAAGAAGTTGGGCGGTTATTCGCTTACCAACCTCTATGGAGCCTATCGATTTGCCAAGGACTGGTCGGTTTTCGCCCGGGTCAACAACCTGTTCGACCGAGAGTACGTGTTGGCCGACACCTATGCCACGCCGGGCATGAACGCCTTCGTCGGCATCCGCTACAGTCCGAAGTAAGCAACCATGCCCACCCGCCAGCGTGCCTTCCTGATCCTCGCCAGCCTCGGCCTTCTCGCCGTGGCGAGTATCGGGCTGGCGTTGACGGTGGGCAGTTTCAAGGTTTCCTACAGTGAGGTGCTGGCTGCGCTGCTGGGTAGTGAAGGCGGAGCGGGCGATGTCGTGCTACAGCTTCGTCTGCCGCGTGCGCTGGCTGGTTTTGCCTGCGGCGGGCTGCTGGCGCTGGCTGGGGCGCTGATGCAGGTTTTGCTGCGCAATCCGCTGGCCGATCCCTACGTGCTGGGCATTTCCGGCGGTGCCGGGGTCGGAGCGATGTTCGCCATGCTGCTCGGCTTGCCAGTGCTTGGTATTGACGGGCTGGCCTTTGTCGGCGCCTTCGCCGCAATGCTGCTGGTCTTCGGGCTGGCCCATGGCGACGGGAGCTGGACGCAGACGCGGTTGTTGCTGACCGGCGTCATCGTCGCCGCCGGTTGCGGCGCGCTGGTCGCGCTGATGCTGAGCATCGCCGACGAACACAAGCTGCGCGGCATGCTCTTCTGGCTGATGGGCGACCTCGGGCAAAGCGCCCAGTGGTGGCCGGCCTTTGCCGCGCTGGCCGTCGCGCTGCTGCTGGCCATGCCCTTCGCCCGCGAACTGAATTTACTGTCGCGCGGCCTGATGCAGGCGCAGGCGCTCGGCGTTGCGGTTGGCCGGCTGCGTTACGCCATCTACCTACTCGCTTCGCTGGCCACGGCGGCTTCGGTGACGACAGCCGGCTCGATCGGCTTCGTCGGGCTGGTCGTGCCGCATCTGGTCCGACTGGCGACGGGTAACGACCAACGTTTGCTGCTGCCGGCCTCGGTGTTGGCTGGCGGCTCGCTGCTCGTGTTGGCCGACACGCTGGCCCGCACCTTGATTGCGCCACAGCAGTTGCCGGTCGGCGTGCTGACGGCACTGATCGGCGTTCCCGTCTTCCTCTTCCTGCTTTCGAGGCAGCCGAAATGACCCGGCCACTGCTCGAAGCCAAACAACTGGTCGTCGAAATCGGCGGCAAAACGGTGGTCGACCGTGTCGACCTGAGCGTCGCCAGCGGTGAGCGCATCGCCATCCTCGGCCGCAACGGTGCCGGCAAATCGACCTTGCTGTCGACGCTGGCCGGCCTGCGCCCGGTGGCCGGCGGTTCGCTGCTGCTCGACGGCGAGGATGCGGCCTTGCTGCACGCCCGCGAGGCCGCCCTGCGCCGCGCCTGGCTCGGCCAGTTCCAGTCCGATCCTTTCGGTTCGACCGTGCTGGAAACGGCGCTGACCGGCCGCCATCCGCATCTCGGGCGTTGGGACTGGGAATCAAAGCACGATGCCGAACTGGCCCGTGCGGCGCTCACGGCGGTCGGGCTGGACGGCATGGAGGCGCGCCAGATCCACACGCTGTCCGGCGGCGAACGCCAGCGGCTGGCCATCGCCACATTGCTCACCCAGGCAGCGCCGCTCTACCTGCTCGACGAACCGCTGGCGCATCTTGACCTCAACCACCAGATGGCCGTCCTCGAACTGTTCGCCGGCACCGCCCGCGATGGTGGCGCCGGAGTCATCATGGTCCTCCACGACCCGGCACTGGCCCACCGTTTCTGCGACCGGGCGCTGCTTGTTCATGGCGACGGCCGCACCGAAATTGGCACGGTCGACGCCATTTTGACGGCCGACACGCTGTCCGAACTTTACGGCTACGGCCTGCGTCAGATCGAAGATCGCGGCCATCGCTGCTTCATCCCCGAATAAACCATTTCAATTTTGGGCATTTTTTCCGGTTGACCGTAGCAATGCCTTTTCCGAGCCTATCAATATGACCGTCACCCACGAACAACGTATGCAGAAAAAGAAAGCCGTCATCGACGGCAAGATCGACGCCGCGCAGGAAGAACGCGGCGTGCTGGTCATCAACACCGGTAACGGCAAGGGCAAGTCGAGCGCCGCGTTCGGCGTCGTCGCCCGCGCCCTCGGCCACGGCCTCAAGGTCGGTGTCGTCCAGTTCGTCAAGGGCCGCTCGGACACCGGCGAGGAAGCCTTCTTCCGACAGCAGCCGAACGTCGCCTGGCACGTCGGCGGCGAAGGCTTCACCTGGGAAACGCAGGACAAGGACCGTGATGCCAAAGCCGCCCAAGCCGCCTGGGAAATCGCCTGCGGCCACCTGCGCAATCCGGAAATCGGCCTCGTCGTCCTCGATGAAATGACCTACGCCTTCAAATACGGCTGGCTCGACCTCGATACCGTCATCGCTCAATTGCTCGGGCGCCCGGCCATGCAGCACGTCATCATCACCGGCCGCGCCGCGCCGCAGGCCCTGCGCGATGCAGCCGACACGGTGAGCGACATCGGCATGGAAAAACACGCCTTCCAGAGTGGCATCAAGGCGATGCCGGGCCTCGAATTCT
Source organism: Gammaproteobacteria bacterium (assembly GCA_018828385.1). Taxonomy (GTDB): domain Bacteria; phylum Pseudomonadota; class Gammaproteobacteria; order Burkholderiales; family Rhodocyclaceae; genus Azonexus. The sequence goes on from JAHJVE010000021.1 coordinate 87,275, forward strand.
GAGTTCAATCCGATGAAAACCCTGAGCCGTCTCGTCTTACTGCTGCTCGTTTCTGTTGTTGCCTGGGCCGGCGAAATCGACATCCCGACCAATATTCAGGCCGAAGCGCGGATCATCCGCGGCGAACGCGACGGCTACTGGGAAAAAGTGCTGCTCGTTTCTTTCCCCGAAGCGCGTCGCACGCTATCGACTTCCGACGGCTTGCTCGATGCCCGCGCCGCACTCAACCACGCCGGTCACCCGCTGCTCTGGCAAAAGCTCGGCATGCGTTTCATGGGCCAGGACGGGCGGGGCGGCAAAGCCTATGCTGACCATGTGCACCAAAACATGGCCAACCTGCTGCATCTCGACAAATCCACCGTCGCCCGCATGGCCACGGCCGCCGACCTCGACAACCTGGCGGTCGTCACGAAAAGCTACGGCCCGCTCACCATTACCGTGCTGGCGACAGCCGGCGCCAAAAGTAACGCCATCCGCACCGGCGTCGATGCCGGGACCTACATCGAAGGCAAGGAACCAGCCGGCACCATCAACATCATGGTGCTGACCAATATCCGCCTGACCGATGCGGCAATGGCCCGCGCCCTGATCACCGTCACCGAAGGCAAGACGGCGGCGCTGCAGGATCTGAATGTGCCGAGCACCTACACCAAGACCGTGCAGGCGACGGGGACGGGAACCGACAGCATCATCGTGGTTTCCGGCACGCAGGGCCCGCAAGCCAGTTACACCGGTGGCCACAGCCGGATCGGCGAGTTGATCGGCAAGGCCAGCTACCAGGCGGTGGTCGAAGCCCTCGGCAAGCAGAACGGCTTCTTCCTGCCAGGAGCCAAGCGTTTCGCGGCCTCTGCCACAGCGCCGGCCAAGGCGCCGGAAGCGCTGCGCATCGCCTTGCTCCATCTCGATGCCATACCCGGCGACATCGCCGGCAACCGCGCCCGCATCGAGGCCAGCATTCAAGAAGCGGTCGGCCACGGCGCCGACTGGATCATGACGCCGGAACTGGCCGAAACCGGCTACAACTTCGCCAGCCGCATCGGCACCGGCTGGATCGCCCCTTTTCCCGATGCCTGGATCAGCACGCTGGCCGCCATCGCCCGCGACAACCGGGTGGCGCTCTTCGTCGGCTTCGCCGAACGCGATGCGAAAAGCGGCAAGCTGCACAACAGCGTCGTCGCCATCGACCGCGACGGCGTGATCCAGGGCGCCTACCGCAAGCAGCGCGTGCACGGCGGGGCCGAAAGCTGGTCGACACCCGGCACCGGCGGCGCGCCCTTCGTCGTCGATGGCATCCCGGTCGGCGTCCTGATCTGCGCCGATACCTACAAGCCCGAACCAGCCGCCAGCTACCGCGACCAAGGCGCCGCCATCCTGCTCGCCCCGGCCAACTGGCCGCCGGTCGACGGCATGGGGCCGGATGATTTGTGGGAGCGGCGCAGTGCCGAAACCGGCCTGCCGCTGATCGTCAACAACCGCACCGGACGCGAACCGGAGCTTGATTTCTCGCTCGGCGAAAGCGTCGTCGCAGCCGGCGGCCAACGCCTGTTCTCGTTCAGCGCCAGCCACAGCCGCCTGTTTTATATCGATTGGGATCGCCGGCAGGACTTCAGCCAGCCAGCCCGTTAAGGAACAAGAATGCCCGCCTGTCCCGCTCTCCTGATTGCCGCCCCCGCCTCCGGCCAGGGCAAGACCACCGTCACCGCCGCGCTGGCTCGGCTGCACGCGCGGCAAGGACGACGTGTCACCGTCTTCAAATGCGGCCCGGATTTTCTCGATCCGCAAATCCACGCCTTCGCCAGCGGCCGCCCCTGCCAGAACCTCGACCTCGGCATGTGTGGCGAGGAGGATGCGCGCTGGCGACTGTCCCGCGCTGCAGGGGAATCCGATCTGATTCTCGTCGAAGGGGTCATGGGCCTCTTCGATGGCCAACCGTCAGCCGCCGACATCGCCGAGCGCTTTGCCATCCCGGTCATGGCCCTCATCGATGCCGGAGCGATGGCCCAGACTTTCGGCGCCGTCGCCCATGGCCTCGCCACCTATCGCCCCGGCCTGCCCTTCGCCGGCGTGCTGGCCAACCGTTCGGCCAGCGAAGGCCATACCCAATTGCTGCGCGACAGCGTACCTCCCGGCATGGGCTGGTTCGGCGCCCTGCCGAAAAGCGCCGACAGCCTGCCCGAACGCCACCTTGGCCTGCTCCAGGCAGCCGAAATCACCGACCTCGAAGCCCGCCTCGATACCCTGGCCAATGGGTTAGTGGCTAGCGCTACGGTCGACCTGCCAAAACCGGTCAATTTCGCAGTCGCGCCGGCGCCGCGCATCGAACCCCGGCTCGCCGGCCAGCGCATCGCCATCGCCCGCGATGCCGCCTACGGCTTCATCTACCCGGCCAATCTCGAAACACTGAGCACGCTGGGTGCCGAGTTGCGCTTCTTTTCACCGGTCGCCGGCGAGCCGCTGCCCGACTGTGATGCCGTCTGGCTACCCGGCGGTTACCCGGAACTCCACGCCGACGCCCTGACCCAGCATGCTGCGCTGTGGCAAGCCCTGAAAAACCATGTCGCCGCCGGCAAACCGCTGCTCGCCGAATGCGGCGGCATGATGAGCCTGTTCGAGGAAGTGGTGGACAAGGCCGGTACCAGCCATCGCTTCGGCGGCCTGCTGCCCGGGCGTTCGCTCATGCAAAAACGGCTCGCCGCGCTGGGTACGCAATTCGTAGACCTGCCCGAAGGACGCCTCGCCGGCCACACCTTCCATTACTCGAAAAGCGAAACGCCGCTCATCCCGCTCGTCCGTGCCAGAACCGCCGACGGCCGCGATGGCGAAGCGATCTACCGGCAAGGCCGGCTGACTGCCTCTTACGTCCATTTTTACTTTCCGTCGAATCCAAAGGCAGCCGCCAGCCTGTTCTCAAATCGATAAACCTTCGATTTTTACGAACAATAGCGCAGGCACCGCTTAATTTTTCCGCAAGCGGAAGCGGGTACACTACGGCCTGCAACTTTTCCACACGGAGACAACCATGAAGAATTTCGTATTGATGGCCGCGGCAGTCGTCCTCGGCTTCACACTGCAAATCGGCGACGCCGAAGCCAAGCGCCTGGGTGGCGGTGGTTTCTCGGGCATGCAGCGCCAATCGGTTGCACCAAGCAAATCGACCAACGCCGCCCCGACCCGGCAACAAAGTGCGGCCGGCGCCGCCCAGGCCCAACCCAAGCGCTCCTGGATGGGTCCGCTGGCCGGTCTCGCCGCCGGCCTCGGCCTGGCCGCCTTGGCTTCGCACTTCGGCTTTGGTGAAGGCATGGCCAACATCCTGATGATCGGTCTGCTCATCATGGGCGCCGTCATGCTCTTCCGCTTCCTGTCGCGCAACAAGACCGGGGCAACGCGAGCCGGCGGCCTGCAGTATGCCGCCGCCGACACGAACCACGGTGGCAATGCCCCGCGTCAGCCCGACTTCATGCCGGCCGGCGGCTCGGCTGTTGCCGCGACCACGGGCGGCAATATTCCGACTGACTTCGACGTCGAGAGCTTCGTGCGCAACGCCAAGGTCAACTTCATCCGCCTGCAGGCCGCCAACGATGCCGGCAATCTCGACGACATCCGCGAATTCACCTCGCCGGAAATGTTCGCCGAGATCAAGATGGGCATGAGCGAGCGCGGCGACGGCAAGCAGGAAACCGACGTCGCCCAGCTCAACGGGGAAGTCCTTGATGTCGCCGAAGAAGCCAACCGCTACATCGTCAGCATCCGCTTCACCGGCCTGATCAGCGAAGAAAAGGGCGCCGCCCCGGCCCCGTTCGACGAAATCTGGCACATGACCAAGCCGACCGACAACAGCCGCGGCTGGGTGCTGGCCGGGATTCAGCAAGTTCAGTAAGCGAAGCTTCACCGACCAAGGCCGGCGCGAGAAATCCCGCCGGCCTTTTATTGGGCGCTCGACATGGCAATAAAGCAACGCTACGATCAGGCCCTCATGTCAATGCAGATGCCGGAACTCGACGGTCCGGGCGCTCCCCAGGCCATCCGTGAAACTCCCGGCTACGCCGAAAGACTAATCATCGCCACTGACCGCCATGCGCCGCTATCCGTTCTCGTTCATTGCCCTGACCACCTTGGGGATTCTTTGCGCCATGGCCGGCATCATCAGCCTGGCCGGTTTCGGCGCCGTCCTTCACCCGCTGCTTGACGACCCGATGGCCGGCCTCGCCTGCATCGTCTCGGCCATCGCCCTGATCGGGTCGGGCGCCTTCCCGTTGGTCATCGAAAAACTCAAGGAAAACGAGGGCGCCTGAGCGCCTTTCGATTTTGGCCGATTTTTCCGGTTGACCGTAGCAATGCCCTTGAGCGTCGCCGCTCAGGCTTCGCGCATCAGGCGCCAGTACTGGAATTTGAGCATGGCCGCGGCACCGGCCACGATGGCCAGGAACGTCACGATGGAACCGAGCGCCAGCGTCGAAAAACCGCTGATCCCCTGACCTACCGTGCAGCCCATGGCGACGACGCCACCGAAACCCATCAGGGCGGCGCCGAGCAGGTGGCTGGCAGTATCTTCCACGCCGGCAAACCCCTCCCAGCGAAAATCCCCGGTGGCCAGTGCCCAGGCGGCGGAGCCGGCAATCACACCGAGCACGCTGGCGATGCCGAAAGTCAGCTGGCGGCTGGCGTCCGACCACAGCATGAGCAGTTCCAGCGTATAGGCCTGCGGCGCCACGAAGGTCAGCGCCTCCATGCGCCCGCTGCTGGTCGCCAGGAAAGCCTCGTCCAGGGTATCCGGATGCTCGACCAGGTGGCCGAGATGGCCGCTGACATACCAGGCCGCCACGACAGCGAGCCCGACACCGAGACCGCCGAGCAGGTTGTCGAAGGTCCGGAACTCACGGTTAAGCAAGCAGAAGGCGGTCAGGCCACCACCGATGACCAGCACGGCCAGCCGGAACGCCGTCTTCGCCTCCACCCCGGCAGCGGTCAGCAGGGCCGGAATATCCTGCCCGGCGGGGAAATTGATCGCTGTTTTTTCAAGCACATTGACGCGGAAGGCGGCAAAGAGCCCGCGCATGGTCATGTAGGCGACCAGCCCGAGGACGACCAGGACGACCAGCGCCTTGAGATTGCCGCCACCGAGGCGGATCAGCGTCTTCGAGCCGCAGCCCGAGGCGAGCACCATGCCGATGCCGAACAGCAAACCGCCGACGATGTACGACAACCAGGTGAAACTGGGCGTCCGGTAGATCGATTTATCGAGATCGATCAGCCCCGCCGCGTGCAGCGCGGCCGAGCCGAGGACGGCAACGCCGATGGCCAGCAGCCACATGCGCATGCGGCTCCAGTCGCCCATGGTGATGATGTCGGAAACCGCCCCCATGGTGCAGAACCGCGTCTTCTGGCTGATCGCCCCGAACCAGAAGGAAATGGCAAAGACCAGCCAGAGAACGGTCGTCGACTGGCTGGCAATATCCATGATCAGGTACGGTAAGACGTCGGGTCGGGCAGGCCGGCGGCGGCAAAGCCTTCGGCCCGCAGGCGGCACGAGTCGCAGACACCGCAGGCCCGGCCAAGCTCATCGGCCTGATAGCAGGAAACGGTCAGCCCGTAATCGACGCCGAGCGCCGCACCGGTCCGGATGATGTCGGCCTTGGAGAGATCGATAAGCGGCGCGTGAATGCTCAGCTTGACGCCCTCGACGCCGGATTTGGTGGCGAGGTTGGCCATTTTCTCGAAAGCAGTAAGGTATTCCGGCCGGCAATCCGGGTAACCGGAATAATCGACCGCATTGATCCCGACGAAGATGTCGCGGCTACCCAAAACCTCTGCCCAGGCCAGGGCCAGCGAGAGCATGATGGTGTTGCGCGCCGGCACGTAGGTGACGGGAATGCCGGGCTGGACGCCGTCGACCGGCACATTGATATTGGTATCGGTCAGCGCCGAGCCGCCGAATTGGGCCAGCCCGAGATTGAGCACGCGATGCTCGACGGCACCGAGTGCCGTGACGACCCGTTCGGCCGCCTGCAACTCGGCACAGTGGCGCTGGCCGTAATTGAACGACAGGCAATAACAGTCAAAACCCTGGCTGCGGGCAATGGCGAGGCAAGTGGCGGAATCGAGTCCACCGGAAAGGAGAACGACAGCTGGCTTCATCATGGGGCGCGAATATACCTGAAATTCGACCGCCTTTGACCCGCTATCCAATTGTTCACGGGCCCTTGTCCTGGATTCATCAATAGTCGGCCGGGCGAACTTCGGGACGGCACAGTCCGATCCTGGACAGCCTATTCCATGCGTTCGTTGAGCAGAGCAAACTCCCGATCCGCCAGTGCCTCGTCACCAAGGTTGAGTTCGACCAGCCGGCGCAGATGGGTGACGCTGTCGAGATCGATGTCGCGGCAGGACAGTCCGTAGTAATTGGCCAGGTGATGGACGACGGTGGCTTCCATGCGAATGGAGGAACCCGTATGGTCGAGCTGGATTTTGAGGGTGCAGTTGGTGCCGACGGTAATGAAAACGTTGGCATTGGGATGGATCAGGGCGCCCTTGAGCGAGAGATCGAGTACATCGACGACATATTCGCCGTCGGGCAGGAAAAGGCTGGCTTCAGTCTGGAAAGAAATGCGGGAAAACTTGCGGCGATTGTGTTCCATGACCGTCTCCTCCGTTATTTTCCCTTCATGTTACCCCAAAGCAGCTTGTGCAACTGCAGCTGGAAGCGCACGTTGAGGCCATCTTCGAGTATCCACTCGGCCAGCGACTGCGGCTCGATCAAGCCGCCGGCCGGCGACAGCAGCACCGGGCACAGGCGGTCGAGTTGGCGGTCGCGCAGGACTTCGCGCGCCCACTCGTAGTCGCCGCGCGAGGCGATGACAATCTTGATCTCGTCACGCCGGTTGAGGGTGTCGAGATTGGCCCACAGATTCTTCGCCGATTCGCCGGAGTCCGGCGCCTTGAGATCCATGATCCGTGCCACGCGCGGATCGACGCCGGCAACATCGAGCGCCCCAGAGGTTTCCAGCGAAACGTCGTAACCGGCATCGCACAGGGCCGTCAGCAGCGGCAGGCAATCCTTCTGTGAGAGCGGCTCGCCACCGGTCACACAGACCTGGCGGGCCGGGTACTTGCCGACTTCGGCCAGCACCGACTCGATGCTCGCCGGTTCGCCGCCGGTGAAACTGTAGGTCGTGTCGCACCAGGTACAGCGCAGCGGGCAACCGGTCAGGCGGACGAAGACAGTCGGCAGGCCGGCGCGCGATGCCTCGCCCTGCAGGGAATAGAAAATTTCAGTAAGACGTAAAGCCAATTACTTCTTCTTCAGGCGATCACGTGCCGTATCGGCGGCCGGAGTGCCCGGATACTTGGTGATGACGGTTTCGAGCGAGCGTTTGACACCCGTCGGATTGCCCAATTCCTGCTGGCAGGTGGCGATGGCCAGCCAGGCATCCGGCGCCTTGGCGCTGTCGGCGTACTTGGTGGTGACCACACTCTGTGCCTCGATGGCGCGCTTGCAATCGCGCTGGGCGTACCAGGCGTTGCCGAGCCAGTACTGGGCATTGGGGGCCAGCGCAGCATTCGGATAAGTCTGTACGTAGGTGCCGAAACTGGCGGCAGCTTCCTTGTACTTGCCGGCCTTGAACTGGTTCAGGGCGGCTTCGTATTCGCGTGTTTCCCGGGCCGGATCAGCGGCAGGTTTCGAATTTTGCCCATTTTCCGGGTTGACCGTAGCAGTCACGCTGTCCACGGTTTCGATCTTGCGCAGTCGGCTGTCGAGATCGAGGTAGAAATCCTGCTGGCGCTTCTTGGCCGTCTCCAGCTCGTAATTGAGCGTTTCGATCTGGCCGCGCAGGCGGGCAATCTCATCGGTCTGGCGCTGGATCTGGCTGGCCAGATCCAGCTGGGCCTTGGCCTGCTGGTCGAATCGCGCCTCGGTCTTGATCCGCAGATCGGTAACCTGGCGACGCGCTTCTTCGTCGTCAAACACGCCGGCCTGGGCCTGGGCGGCCCCCAGCGCGGCGATGAACAGGGCGATTCGAACCGGGCGCATGCTTAGAACTCGCCGCGACCGTCGGCAGCCTTGTAGAGGATGTCGGCGCGACGGTTTTCAGACCAGGCTGCTTCGTCGTGGCCGGCATTCTTCGGCTTTTCTTCGCCGAGGCTGACCGATTCGATCTGCGATTCGGCAACGCCAAGCAGGGTCAGCGAACGCTTGACCGCTTCGGCCCGCTTCTGGCCGAGCGACAGGTTGTATTCGCGGCTGCCGCGCTCGTCGGTATTGCCTTGCAGCAGAACCTTGAAACCCTTATTGGCCACGAGGTACTTGGCGTGCGAGGCGACCAGATCCTTGTACTCGTCCTTGACTTCGTACTTGTCGAGATCGAAGTAGATGCTGCGCTTGGCCAGCTTGCTCTGCGGGTCGGTCAGTTCGCGCGGCAGGCCGTTGGCATCAAGGCCATCGGCGACGACCGGGGCGACGGTGGTCGAGCCGCCGCTGCGCGATTCAACCGGCGCGCCAGCGCTATCTTCGGGCAGGGGGGTGGTCGAGCAACCGACGAGGAGGGCGGACAGCAGGGCGGGGATGAGCAGTTTTTTCACGTGATTCTCCGGGTGGACGGGGGATTATTGGAAGTAAGGACCCCAGGCCGGCTCGCGTATATCTCCTGCGGCGACCGTGAGGCGTTGTTTGATCCTGCCATCGCTGGAGACAGCCGATAGTACGCCGCGCCCGCCAATTTCAGTGGCGATCAGGATCATGCGGCTGTTGGGGGCGAAACTCGGGGATTCGTCCTTGTTCGAATCACTCACGACCTGGACCTGGCGACTGGCCAGATCCATGACGGCGAGCTGGAAGCGGCCTTCGCGGCGGCTGATGAAGGCGAGGCTCTTGCCATCCGGCGACGGGCGCGGCGAGACGTTGTAGCTGCCTTCGAAGGTGACACGCCTGACTTCGCCGCCGTTGGCGCCGGTCTGGTAGATCTGCGGGCTGCCGCCGCGGTCGGAGGTGAAGTAGATCGTGCCGCCATCGGGCGAGTAGCGCGGCTCGGTGTCGATGCCGGACGACTGGGTCAGGCGCTGCAGGCCGCTGCCGTCGGCATTGACCTTGTAGATCTGCGAAAAGCCGTCCTTGGAGAGGACGACGGCCAGCTTGAGGCCGTCCGGCGACCAGGCCGGCGCCGAGTTGGAGCCCTTGAAATTGGCGACGATGTGGCGCTGGCCCGAGGCCAGCGAATGGACGTAGATGACCGGCTTCTTCTTCTCGAAGGAAACGTAGGCGAGGCGGCCGCCATCGGGCGACCAGACCGGGGAAATGATCGGTTCGATGGAAGTCAGTGCGGTGGCCGCATTCTGGCCGTCGGAATCGGCAATCTGCAGCAGGAAACGGCCACGGGCCTTGACGACATAGGCGATGCGCGTCGAGAAAACGCCCTTCTCGCCGGTCAGCTTTTCGTAGATGTAGTCGGCAATGCGGTGGCCGGCGGCGCGCAGTTGCACGTTGCTGGTGACGTAGGCGGCACCGCCGAGAGCCACGCCTTTTTGCGTGTCGTACAGGCGGAAACGGGCTTCCAGACGGCCGTCGGCGCTGCGCGCAATGCTCCCGGCAGCCAACGCGTCGGCGCCGCGGCTCTTCCAGTCGGCGTGGTTGATCGGTGCGTTTTCGTCAAGGGCGAGGTTGCCGTGATCGACCAGCTTGAACAGGCCGCTGCGCTCGAGATCAGCCCGCACCGTCGAGGTAATGATGCGGGACGCGGTTGGATCGCCGGGAAAATCGACGATGGTCACCGGAATCCGGTTGGCACCGGCGCCGGTGATCTCGATCGACAGCTGGGCCTGGGCGAATCCCACGGTCAACAGGAAAAAAGGCAGAAAAATGAAACGGAAAATTCGGGACATTGCATTCATTTTCATAAAAGTTCGCGCGATTTTACTCTTCAAACGGCTTGTGTTTAATTTCCAGCGTGCGCTGGAAAAGCGACGGGTCATCCGGCTTCGGCAAGGGCGACGAGCGGCGGATGGCGCGCTCAATGGCGCTATCCAGCGCCGGATTGCCGCTCGATCGTTTCAGCTTGACCGAAAGCACTTCCGCGGTCGGCAACTGGGTGACCTCGAAAATGGCCTCCGGATTGCCCTGGATGCCCGGCGGCAGGGCCAGGTTGCTCTTGATACGCAAACGTATCTTGTTCGTATAGTCGGCCAACCCCCGCTGGCTGGCCGAAGCGCGCTGCTCCGTCTCGGCCTGCGCTGCCAGCTTGTTCTGCAGGTCGCGGGACTGGCGTTGCTTTTCCTCGCGCTCGAGCATTTCCTTGAACGGATCCTTCGGCGGAACAGGCTTCGCTTCCGGCTTTTTCAACTCGGGCTTGGGCGGTTCCGGCTTCTTCGGTTCCGGTTTTTTCTTTTCGACCTTGACGACGATCTCCGGCTTTTTCACCACCGGGGCCGGCTTCGGCTCGACTTTGGGCAGCGGCTTCGGCTCCGGCCTGACTTCGGGCGGCGGCGGTGGCGGCACAACCTGGGCGGGCATCGGTCGCGACGACCATAACTCGACCTCCATGACCTCCGGCTGGCTGCGTTTCCACTGCACTCCGAAGAACAGAAAGGCGACCAGGGCGACGTGCACCAGAACGGTGAACGACAGCGCGTACTTCTTGCCGGGCTCTTCGGGATTGTTGAGAATCATATTCACTTATTTGCTGGCGGTTTCCAGGCCAACCTTGTCGAATCCGGCACGTTTGGCTTCGTCGAGCACTTCGATGACGTTCTTGTACTGGGTTTCCTTGGCGCCGGCGATGAGGATCGGGGTGTTCCGGTCAGCGGCATTCAGAACGGCCAGTTCCGCCTTGAGCTCCTTGATGCCCCTGAGCCTCTTCTCGTCTCCCTTGATGCTGAACAATGACAGGCTGCCGTCGTCCTTGATCTGCACCTTGACGTACTTGTCGGGCTTCTGCGGCGCCGTTCCCGAGGCCGGCAGATCGACCGAACCAGTCGTCATCATCGGCGTCGCCACCATGAAAATGACGAGCAGCACGAGCATGACGTCGATGTAGGGAACGACGTTGATTTCGCTTTTCAGACGACGCTGGCGCATGGCTTAACGCATCTGCCTTTGCAGGATGTTCGAGAACTCTTCCATGAACGACTCGTAACGGGTGGCCAGACGGTCGATGTCATGCGAAAAGCGGTTGTAGGCGAGTACAGCCGGGATGGCGGCGAACAGGCCGATGGCCGTGGCAACCAGCGCTTCGGCAATGCCCGGGGCAACCGAAGCGAGCGTTGCCTGACCGACGTTGGACAGGCCGCGGAAGGCATGCATGATGCCCCAGACGGTGCCGAACAGGCCGATATAGGGGCTGACCGAGCCGACCGAGGCAAGGAAGGCGAGGTGCGCTTCAAGCGAATCCATTTCGCGCTGGTAGGTGGCGCGCATGGCGCGGCGGGAGCCGTCGACGAAATCTTTGGATTCAAGGTTCTTCTGGCCGCGCAACTTGGTGAATTCGCGGAAGCCGGCTTCGAAGATGCGTTCCATGGAACCGGCATGGTGGCGGTCACTGACCGCGCTGTTGAACAGGTTGTTGAGGTCGCCGCCCGACCAGAAATCGCGCTCGAAGGTTTCGGTCTTGGCGCGCGCCTGCTTGACGGCAAACCACTTCATGAAAATGTAGTACCAGGACATGAACGAAACGCCGGCCAGCAAGGCCATGACGGCCTGGACAACGGCGCTGGCCTGAAGAATGAGGTGGAGGATGGAAAGATCCTGGGTGACGTTCATTTAAGCGCTTCCAGTTTGCTGTGCAGGAATTCGGGGATGGCAGAGGGCGTCATGGTGGCCATGTTGACGCAGGCAATTTCGACGGTGCCGGTGACAAGTTCGACGTCGCCGCGGCGGACGTGTTGGCGGAAGACAACGCGGACACGGGTGAGTTTTTCGACTTCGAGGCCAACGATCAATTCGTCGTCGAGACGCGCCGGCTTGAGGTACTCGCAGCTCGCCTTGCGTGCCACGAAACCGATGCCGGCTTCGGCGGCCAGGGCCGACTGGTCATGGCCGGCAAAACGCATCCACTCGGTGCGGCAGCGTTCGAAGAATTTGAGGTAATTGGCATAGTAAACGACCCCGCCGGCATCCGTATCCTCGTAATAAACGCGGACAGGAATGGTGAAGGCGTTCGGCTTCGGCTCGTATTTCATCGCGGAATTTTACATTGTGCCGCAGCATTGTTTTGTAACGATCTGTTTCCAGAACGATATTTTTCTCGGCAAACAAAACCGCGTCAATTCATGGCATTCCCGGGCACCGTCCCACATAATTGGCGCCATGCCCCGTCAATTAAAAATTGGTGATCGACGCAGCCTGATCCTGCTCCTGAGCCTGCTCCTCAGCGCCGGTTTCTTCGCCACCACGCTGTTCGGTTACTTCGTTTCCAAGGAAGCCATCCGCAGCGCCATCATCGGCCAGGATCTGCCGCTGACCTCCAGCAACATCTATTCGGAAATCCAGAAGGATCTGGTCCGACCCGTTCTCATTTCGTCCACCATGGCGCACGACACTTTCCTGCGCGACTGGGTGCTCAGGGGCGAGAAGGATGACCGCGAACTGGCCCGTTACCTGGCCGAGGTCAAACTGCGCAACAACGCCTTCAGCAGCTTCTTCGTTTCCGACAAGACTCGCAATTACTACACCAGCGAAGGCGCTTTCAAACAGGTTTCCGAAACCGAGCCGCGCGACGCCTGGTACTACCGGGTCCGCAACATGCGCGACGACTACGAAATTAATGTCGATCCCGATCTGGCCAACCGCGATGCACTGACCATCTTCATCAATTACCGCGTTTCCGATTTTGCCGGGCAATACATCGGCGCCACCGGCATCGGCCTGACCGTCGATTCGGTTCGCCACCTGATCCAGGAATATCAGGCCCGCTTCCAGCGCACCATCTACTTTGCCGACGCCACGGGTCGCGTCGTTCTCTACGGTGGCCAGAAAGAGCTGGCGCCGGATCTGCGCAGTCGCCCCGGGCTGGCGGCGCTCCTTGACCGCATCCTGGCCGAGCGAAGCGGTTCGTATCAGTTCCTCGATGACGGCGACAACCACATCCTCAACGTCAATTACGTCTCCGAGCTCAAGTGGTATCTGTTCGTCGAGCAAAACGAAGAAATTTCGCTGGCCGGCATTCGCCAGACGCTGTACGTCAATCTGGCGATCAGCCTGGCCGTCACGCTGGTGGTCATTTTCCTGACCTACCTTGCCCTCGGCCGCTACCAGTCGAAAATCGAGGAAATGGCGTCGACCGACAAGCTGACCGGCCTGCTCAATCGCCACGCCTTCAGCATCCTGATCGACAAATTGATGGCCAATTATCGGCGCAACCCGCAAGCCATCACCGTCCTACTCGCCGACGTCGACCACTTCAAGAGCATCAACGACCGCTATGGCCACCGGGTTGGCGACGAGGTTCTGATCAGCGTCGCGCACCTGCTACGGTCGACGCTGCGGGCAGCCGATTTTGCCGTGCGCTGGGGTGGCGAGGAATTTCTCATGGTGCTGCCCGGCTGCGCCGCCGAAGAGGGTCGGCAGATCGCCGAGAAGCTCCGGCAGGCGGTGGCGGAGAGCATTCCCTGCCCCAACACGCCGGCGATTCAGGTGTCGATCTGCGTTGGCGTGGCCCAGTTCGACGGCACCGAGTCGACTGACCACGCGGTCAGTCGGGCCGATGCGGCGCTCTATGCCGCCAAGGCCGCCGGGCGCAATCGCGTCTGCCTGGCCGGGGCGGATACTGCCCCGAGCACCGACGCGGCCTGATCAGCTGTCGGCCAGCAGGTCGCGAACCACCGCGCTGGCCGGCTCAGGCAGGCCGAGATGGCGGTAGACGGCGGGCGTCGCGATGCGGCCGCGCAAGGTACGTTGCAGGTAACCCTGCTGGATCAGATAAGGTTCGAGCACATCCTCGATGGTGTCGCGCGCTTCGCCGATGGCGGCGGCCAGATTGTCGACACCGACCGGGCCGCCACCGAACTTGTCGATGACGGCGGACAGCAGTTTGCGGTCCATGATGTCGAGCCCGGCCGAATCGACGTCGAGCATGACCAGCGCCGCGTCGGCCACCTGGCGTGTGATATTGCCGTCGGCCTTGACCTCGGCGTAGTCGCGGACACGGCGGAGCAGGCGGTTGGCGATGCGCGGCGTGCCGCGTGAGCGCTTGGCGATTTCGAAGGCGCCTTCCGGATCGATCGGCGCATTGAGCAGCGCGGCGGAGCGGCTGACGATGCTCTGCAGTTCGTCCGCGGTGTAGAACTCGAGGCGGGCAACGATGCCGAAGCGGTCGCGTAGCGGGTTGGTCAGCATGCCGGCGCGCGTCGTCGCACCGACCAGCGTGAACGGCGGCAGGTCGAGCTTGACCGAACGGGCGGCCGGGCCTTCGCCGATCATGATGTCGATCTGGAAATCCTCGAGCGCCGGGTAGAGGATTTCCTCGACCACCGGGGAAAGCCGGTGGATTTCGTCGATGAACAGCACGTCATGCGGTTCGAGATTGGTCAGGATGGCGGCGAGGTCGCCGGCGCGCTCAAGGACCGGGCCGGAAGTCTGGCGCAGGTTGACGCCCATTTCGGCGGCGACGATGTGAGCCAGCGTCGTCTTGCCCAGCCCCGGCGGGCCGAAGAGCAGCACGTGGTCGAGCGATTCGCTGCGGTTACGCGCCGCCTGGATGAAGATTTCGAGCTGTTCGCGGATTTTCACCTGACCGGTGTAGTCGGCCAGCCGCTTGGGGCGCAGGGCGCGTTCGAGCGCCTCTTCCTGGGCCGATTTCGAATTTGGGGCAATTATCCGGTCGACCGTAGGAATCGCCGTTGGCGTCAGTTTGTCGGTTTCGATCATGCGTGGGGTTCCTCACGAAGCCAGCGTTGCAGCAGCATGTCGCCCAGGGCCAGCAAGACCGGGCCGAGAAAGATGCCGATAAAGCCAAAAACCAGCACGCCGCCCAGGACGCCGAGGGCGATGAGCAGAATCGACAGCCCGGCGCCGCGGGCGATCAGGATCGGCTTGACGAAATTATCGATACTGCTGACGACAAACAGGCCGTAGAGGACCAGGAAGATGGCCCAACCGGTCTGCCCTTCGCTGTATAGCCAGGCCGCCGCACCGCCCCAGATGAGAGGCGGGCCGACCGGAATCATCGACAGGAAAAAGGTGGCGAAGCCGAGCAGCATGGCCTCCGGCACGCCGGCAATGAGGAAGCCGATCATCGCCACCGTGCCCTGCGCCGCCGCCGTGCCGACGATGCCGAGCATGACGCCGACGACCGTGCCGCGCGCCTTTTCCAGCATGTTCTCGCCGAGTTCGCCGCCCAGCTTGCGGGCGCCGACATAAAGCGCCTTGCTGATCGCCACGCCGTCGCGATACAAAAAGAAAGTCACGAAAAGAACCAGGGCCAGTTGCAGCAGGCCGTTGGCAGCAATGCCGCCAAGGGCCAGCGCGAACTGGCGGGCCGGGGCGATCAACTGCTTGACCAGCCCGTTGAGTTCCTCGCGGTTGCCGGCCAGGCGATGCCAGGTCGCCTCGATTTCGCTGCCGACGAAGGGCAGCCCGCTCAGCCAGCCCGGCGGTTCGGCCGGCAGGCCCTGCTCGATGTAGGGCTTGAGAAAATCGATCAGGTTGTCGGCGCCATTGGCCAGCGAACTGGCCAGGAACAAGGTCGGCAACAGCATGACGAGAACCAGCCCCAGCGTCATCAGCGAGGCGCCCAGCGTATCGCGCCCACCCAGCCGCGGCCGCAGTTTCTCGGCGTAGAACGACCAGGTGCACATCCACACCACGAAGCTGAACAAAATGGCGCCGATGAAGGGCAACAACAGGGCAACACAGCCGATGATGAGGAGCACCACCAGCGCAATTTGCGCCAGTCGCTTGTGGTCGTTATCTTCGATCATCAGACCTTCGACAGCAGTTTGAGGGCCGCCCGGATGCCATCCGAGGTGCCGATGTCGGCCGGCAATTGCTTCATCGCCGCGGCCGCTTCCTTCTCGTTATAGCCGAGGGCGAGCAGGGCGTTGGAAATATCCTGTTTGGCGTCGTCGACCGCAGCATGCAGGGAAACGCCGCCGATGCTGTCGGCCAGCTTGCCCTTGAGTTCGAGGAGCAGGCGCTCGGCCGTCTTCTTGCCGATGCCGGGCACCTTGATCAGCCGACCGAGTTCCTGCTGCGCCACGGCGGCGGCCAGATCATTGACCGACAGGCCGGAGAGCACCGACAGCGCCGTGCGGGCGCCGATGCCGGAGACCTTGAGGAGCTGGCGAAAGGCAAAGCGTTCGGCTTCGCTCAGGAAACCGTAAAGGAAATGACCGTCCTCGCGCACCGCGAAGTGGGTGAGCAGCGTGACCTTCTCGCCGCTCGCCGGCAGGTTGTAGAAGGTGCTCATCGGCACATCGAGCTCGTAGCCGACGCCATTGAGGTCGAGCACGATCTGCGGCGGGTTCTTTTCGGCGATCAGGCCGGTCAGTCTTCCAATCATGGGCGGTCCCGATACTGTATGTTCAAACAGGTTGTCATCCTACCAGCCGTCCGCCACGAACGCGATAGCCGGCCGTCGCCAGCGCCCCCAAGCCCTGCCCGCCATGCGCATGGCAGATGGCGCAGGCCAGCGCATCGGCGGCGTCGGCGGTCGGTGCGCCGGGCAGGTTGAGCAGCCGGACAACCATGTCCTGGACCTGTTCCTTGGCCGCCTTGCCGTGGCCGACCACCGCCTGCTTGGTCTGCAGTGCGGTGTATTCGGCCACCGGCAAACCGGCATGGACCAAGGCACTGAGCGCCGCGCCGCGCGCCTGGCCGAGCAGCAGGGTCGATTGCGGATTGACGTTGACGAAGACCTTTTCCACCGCCGCCTGATTCGGTGCGTAGGTGGCAATGACCTCGCTGATGCCGGCGAACAGCGTCTTGATGCGGTCGGGCAGCGAGGCCTTGTCGTTCGACTTGATGCAGCCGCTGGCAATATAAACGAGCTTGTTGCCGTGCATTTCGATGACGCCAAAGCCGGTGATCCGCAGACCGGGGTCGATGCCGAGAATACGCGGTGCGGTGATGCTCATTTCGTCCTCGCCACCAGATAAACGCCGCTCACGGCGACGACCATGCCGAATGCTGCGGTCAACGTCAAATTTTCGCCAAAAATGAAATAGGCGATCAGGGCGGTCGTCGGTGGCGTCAGGTAGAACAGGGTAGCGACATTGACCGCGCTGCCGCTGCGGATGAGCAGGTTAAGCAGGCTGATGGCGCCGAGCGAAAGAACCAGAACGAGCCAGCCGAGGGCGAACAGGAACTGGCCGTTCCAGTCGATTTGGTAATCCTCGAAAACAGCCACGGCCATCGCCGTGACGATGGCCGTCGGCACGAACTGGATGACCGAGCCGGTGCGCAGGTCGAATTTCGGGCAGAAGCGTTTCTGGTAGAGCGTGCCAGCCGTGATGCCGAGCAGGGCGACGACGGCCGGGATCAGCATCGGCCCCAGCGCACCCTCGCCAAGCTTGCCGGAAACAACCAGCCCGACACCGACAAAACCCAGCCCGAGCCCGGCCCATTGGCGAGTGCTCACTTTCTCGCCAAGCAGCCAGCCGGCGCCGAAGGCGGTGAGCAGCGGCTGCATGCCGACGACCAGCGCCGTGACGCCGGCCGGCAAGCCGTGCTTGATGGCGACGAAGACGCCGCCGAGATAAACGGCATGGACGAGCACACCGGATACGCCGATGTGCAGCCAGTCGCGCCGCTTCGCCGGCCACGACGCCTTGGTCGCCAGGGCGATGATCAGCATCAGCCCGATGACCAACCCGTAGCGGCTGAGCAGGAAGGACAGCGGCTCGGCATGGGGCAGGCCGAGCTTGGCACCGATGAAACCGGTGCTCCACAGAAAGACGAAAAGCAGGGGGTAAAAGCGTTGCACGACGGGTCAGAGGAGCTGGTCGCCGGTGCACTGCCGGCGCACTTCGAGCAGCGTTTCAAACAGCGTTCGCGCGTCGCCGCTGGCCCGGTGGCGGCGCAGCGCCAGGCGCACCTCGACCATTGCCCGGGTCGCGTGCCACAGGCTTTTCTCACACTCGCCGAGCAGTTCGCGCAAGTCGCGCAACTCGAACGACGGCACCAGATCGGCCGCGTCGTACATGACGCTGAGCCAGACATAATCGTAGGACCAGGCGTCGCAATAGACGCGCTGGCGACGCAGGCTGCGGTTCAGCGCCAGGCAGACATCGACGGCGGATTTGCCGTGGCTGGCCAGTTGTTGGCGGGCGATGCCATGCACCGCCTCGGCCGAACTGTCCCAATGCGTCCACCCCGGTTCCGGACGGATCAGCGTGCAGAACGAGCTGCCATCCGGCATGAAATAACCGATCTCGATCGGATAGCTGCCCTTGCCAAAGCCCGAGGCTTCGATGTCGATGATGACGGGCAGCGTCATCCGCGGCAATCAGTCTTCGATGACGGCGGTGGTGTAGATTTCCTGCACGTCGTCGAGGTTTTCCAGCGCGTCGAGCAACTTCTGCATCTTCACGCCTTCCTCGCCGGCGAAGACGTTTTCGCCTTCCGGCTTCATCGTCACTTCGCCGAATTCCGACTTGAAGCCGGCGGCTTCGAGCGCATCCTTGACGGCCATGTAGTCATTCGGCGGAGTGATCACTTCGATCGAGCCGTCGTCATTGGTCGCCACGTCGTCGGCACCGGCCTCGATGGCGGCATCCATGAGCGCGCCTTCATCGGTGCCCGGGGCGAAAATCAGCTGGCCGACATGCTTGAACTGGAAGGCCACGCAACCGTCCGAACCCATGTTGCCGCCGAACTTGGAGAACGCGTGGCGAACTTCGGCCACCGTGCGCACCTTGTTGTCGGTCAGGCAATCGACCATGATCGCCGCGCCACCGATGCCGTAGCCTTCGTAGCGGATCTCAATGTACTCGACGCCTTCGAGTTCGCCCGTGCCTTTCTTGATCGCCGTGTCGATCTTGTCCTTGGGCATATTGACGCCCTTGGCCTTGTCGACCGCGACGCGCAGGCGCGGGTTGAAGTTGATGTCGCCGCCGCCCATCTTGGACGCAACGGTAATTTCCTTGGCAATCTTCGAGAAGGCGGCACCGCGCTTCTCGTCCTGGCGACCTTTACGGTGCTGGATATTGGCCCACTTGGAATGACCAGCCATGCTGTTGTCCCTGAATGCAAATAACGAAGAAGGCGTGATTTTACTCGCCCGGCGGCTTCTCGTCAGGCCGGCGTAACACGCCGACTTACGCTATTTAACAAAGCGCTACCGGCGCATTGCTAGAATGCCGGGATACCTTTCCCGCTGGAGCCTGCCGCCATGTCCGAACCCATGTATCTCGCCAAATCCGAAGACGGTTACCCGGCCCTGCTGCCGCAAATGGCCAACCGCCACGGCTTGATCACCGGCGCCACCGGCACCGGCAAGACGGTGACCCTGCAATCGATGGCCGAACGACTGTCCTTTGCCGGCGTGCCGGTCTTCATGGCGGACGTGAAGGGCGACCTGTCGGGCATGGGCGCCGCCGGCAACCCTTCGGAAAAGCTGCTCAAGCGCATTGCCGATCTCGGCCTTGAAGGCTTCACCCCCTACGCCAACCCGGTCGCCTTCTGGGATGTCTTCGGCCAGGGCGGCGTGCCGATCCGCGCCACCGTTTCCGACATGGGCCCGCTGCTCCTCGCCCGCCTGCTCAACCTCAACGACACGCAAGGCGGCGTCCTGCAACTGGTCTTCAAGATCGCCGACGACCAGGGCCTGCTCCTGCTCGACCTCAAGGACCTGCGCGCCATGGTCCAGCACGTCGGCGACAACGCCAAGACTTTCACCACCGAATACGGCAACGTCGCCTCGGCCTCCATCGGCGCCATCCAGCGCGGCCTGCTGACGCTCGAACAACAAGGCGGCGACCAGTTCTTCGGCGAACCGATGCTCGACATCAACGACCTCATGAAAGTCGACGAAAACGGCCGCGGCGTCATCAACGTGCTGTCAGCCGAAAAGCTCGTCCAGGCCCCGGCCCTCTACTCCACCTTCCTGCTCTGGCTGCTCTCCGAACTCTTCGAGCAACTGCCCGAAGCCGGCGACCTCGACAAGCCCAAGCTCGCCTTCTTCTTCGACGAAGCCCACCTGCTGTTCAGCGATGCACCCCAGGCACTGACCGACAAGGTCGAGCAGGTTGTCCGCCTCATTCGCTCGAAGGGCGTCGGCGTCTATTTCGTCACGCAGAACCCGCTCGACGTCCCCGAAAAAATCCTTGGCCAGCTCGGCAACCGCGTCCAGCACGCCCTGCGCGCCTTCACCCCACGCGACCAGAAAGCCGTCCAGGCAGCCGCCGAAACCATGCGCGCCAACCCCAAATTCGACGCTGCCACGGTCATCACCGAACTCGGTGTTGGCGAAGCACTGGTCTCCTTCCTCGACGAAAAAGGCCGGCCGACCATCGTCGAACGCGGCCTCATCTTCCCGCCCGCCTCCCGCCTCGGCCCGCTGACCGCCGAAGAACGCCAGGCCATCATCAACGCCTCGCCCATGCTCGCCACCTACGGCACCACGGTCGACCGCGAATCCGCCTACGAACTCCTGCGCGGCAAACCCGCCGCCAGCCAGCCCGCCCCCGGCGCCATCCCCGCCCCGCCCGCCGGCAACGGCAATCTCAACGACAGCGACTGGGGCAACAGCGCCAACCAGGAACCGGTGCGCCGCCAACCCGCCCCGCAACCCCGCCAAAGCGCCCCGGCCCCGCAAGAATCTGGCGGCATCTTCGGCAGCCTCGGCGAAATCCTGACAGGAAGCACCGGCCCGCGCGGCGGGCGTCGTGAAGGCGTGCTCGAAAGCGCAGCCAAGAGCGCGGCGCGCGGCGTTGCCGGGACGGTTGGCCGCGAACTCGGGAAGCAGATTTTGCGTGGGGTGTTGGGGTCTATCCTCGGCGGACGGCGCTGAGCTCCCATGAAAATGAGCAATCGGGCGGGGTAGATGTGAGCACCTGATCAGCTCAAGACAATGCAATGGCGCAGAACCTCCTGCGCCATTTTTATTTTGGGCCTTTTTCCCGGTTGACCGTAGCAACAAGGTCGCATGGTCATTCACTTGGAATAAATGATGATCACCGGGCGTCGCTTGCCGATAGAATCGCGGACTTCCACATGGCATATCCGGAACGGGTTATACAGCGCCAGTGGATAGGCGTGGTCGGGGCGCCTGCCCGGGCTACCGTTCAATTCATTCAAGAAAGCGACCTGAAAGTCATGCGAATTATTCGACAAATGGTGCACGGCCTGAGCATTCTGGCCATTGCTGTGTCCGCTCAGTCGGCCCTTGCGGCCAACGATTGGCAGATCAATGCGGCCGGCAGCGGCGTCAGCGGGGCGACAGCCATCTCGACGCTCGAGGTTCACGGCGTCGGCTTCGTGCAATCACTGCCTGATGCCAACACGCCCGGCTTGTACAGCTTCATGGAACATGGCGCCTATCGCGCTCTAAACCCTGACGGCACCACGCTATTCGGCAGCCACGAAATCACCGTTACCTATTCGGTTTTCGGGGTCCCGAGCCCACTACGGATGTCGGGCGGGCGGATCGACCTTTTCTCCGATCCGAATCCCGATTTCGGAACCGGCGCGACCAATTATGGTGCCGATAATGGCATCCGTTTCGCCAGCTTCGAGATTTTCGATGGTTATCCGGCCAACGATCAGGGGCTGATTGTGGTGAACGCGCGGGGCATCGCCGGCAGCTTTGTCGCGGGTTATCTGTTCAATGCCGCCGGCACCGACATGGCGACGCTGACCAACGTCCAGCTCCAGCTGGAACTGTTCAATCAACCGGGCAGTTGGGATGCGCCGATTGTCGCCGGGGTGGTCTGCGGCATCGCCCAGGCCTGTCCGAACGGCCCCATTCTCCCGTCACCGCTGGCCTTTACCGTCGAGGACCGGGGTTCGGTCAGTATTTCGGCAGTGCCCGAGCCGGCATCCTCGGCGATGCTCTTGGCCGGACTCGGCCTGATCGTCGCGGTCGCCCGTTACCGTCGCCAACCGGCGATGCCCGGGCGCATTTGATCGACAGATCTGCCCGATGAAAATGGCGCGGCTTCGTTCGCGCCGTTTTCATTTGTGAGCCGCTTTTTCGTTTTACTGCGAAATTCCGGTTGACCGTGGGAATGGCCAGTTACCCCGATAAAAACCTGTCGCTCCCAGCCGACACAGCAACGCGGAAAATTGCGATAACCAATTGATAGTAAGCATTAATTATCAACAGACACGCCTATCGATATATGACATTCGCGTTATTGTGCATGCCATCGGAAGTCATTAGTCTTCATTCCAGCCCAAGCGCCGCACTGGCGTCACCGTCAACCTGATTTACATAAGGAAGCTAACCATGTCTTTGATCAAATGGACCCCGGACGAATTCGGCACCGGCGTCGAGCAGCACGACGAAGAGCACAAGCATCTGTTCGGTCTGCTCAACGGCTTGCACGCCTCGGTGGCCACCGGCGAACGCGCATCGATCGCCCGCTCGCTGGATGGCTTGATTGCCTTCGTGGCCCAGCATTTTGCGGCCGAGGAGGAGAACATGCGCAAAGTCGGTTACGCCGCGCTCCACCTGCACCTCATTGAGCACGACAAGCTGGTCAAGACCTGCATCAACCTGCAACAGCAGTTCCATGCCGGGCGGGCCGCTATCACCGAGGAAACCACCGCCTTCCTGCGGGACTGGCTCAAGCAGCACATTCCGCAGATCGATCGACAATACGGCCCGGCCCTGTCCGCCATCCAACCCTGAGGAGCAGGGAGACCCGTTCTCCCTCTCCCTTTTTGCCGGACGGCGCTGCCGCCCGGTTTTTTTTGGTCAATTTTTGGCACGGGCCATTTCATTTTTGGCCCTTTTTCCGGGTTGACCGCAGGATTCGCCGCGAAGGCTATCCGGCAATCTCCGGCCTGCCTGGCTCGGCTCGCCGGGGGCGCAACAGGCCGGCCAGCATCGTCCATTCATGCACGCCCAGCCCAAGCAGGATCAATCCTGTGCCCAGCCACAGGCGCAGGCCGATGCTTTCACCGTTGAGCCAGTGGCCAAGGAGCAGCGCGATGACCGGGGTGATCAGCGTGATGAGCGCCACCTTCGAGGTTTCGAGATGCTTGATCACGTAGTAATAGAGCGCGAAGCCGACCACCGAGCCGAAGACACCAAGGTAGGCGATGGCCGCCCCGGCCCGCGGCGGGACCATCTCCGGCAAGCGGCCATCCGTGAGCAGCCAGACCAGCCCGAAGCAGGGCAGCGAAACGGCCAGCGTGCCGACCGTGGTGGCCAGCGGCGGGCTGTCGTCGGCAATGTGCTTGAGCCAGACGAGGCTGCCGGAATAGATGAAGACGGCCACGAGCAGCGCCAGCAGGCCGGCCAGCCCGTTGGCTTGGCCCAGACTGTCGCCATGAATGAAGATCGTCGCCAGGCCGGCGGCGCCCAGCGCCATCCCTAACAGCTTCAGACGCGTCAGTGAGCGCTCACCTAAAAATACTACGGCGAGGATGCCGGCAGCCAGCGGCGAGAGGCCGAAGAGGACAGAAATCAGCCCGGAATGCACATAGCGCGCCGCCCAGTAGGTCAGCGCCATGGCGACGAACAGGCCGAGGCCGCCGACCAGATAGGCGCGGCGTGCCCGCTCGTGCAGCGGAAAACGGATGCGCCAGGCGATGATGACCGCAGCGGCAACGACCACACCGATCAACATGCGGGCGAAGACGGCAAGGGCAAAACCGGTGCCCTCGGTGCTCCACTGGATGGCCAGTGGCGTGGTGGACCAGATCAGGATGATGCCGAGATAGGCGAAGGGTATAGACACGGCTTTCTCCGATTTAGTGCGGGTGGGGCGAGGGCGGATGCATGATGCGATCGGCGTTGTGACGTAGTTTGGCGAGCAGGGTCCAGTTGGCAATACGGGTCATGGCACTTCCTTTCGGTGAGGGAACAACAGGGAGAAAACAAAAAGGCCGCGGGTTTTAATCCGCGGCCTTTGCTGAAATCGGGTCAGAAAACTTTGACTATCTCACCCCGGGCCCCGGACAAACGGCAACGCGCCACGCACGCAGAACGCGGCGGCACGGGGCTTTCAGGGCAAACAGGGAAATTGCAGAAGTCATGCGATTGATTGTGCCGGCATATTGTGCAGTGCGTCAAGCACCGGTTTGATCTGCGCGGAAATCGGCGTCGTCGGGCGTCCGATCAGTAGGCTCAACGCCAGGCTGTCGTCGAACAGCGCGCCCTGAGCGGCGCCCGCATCGGAGTCGGCGAGCAACGCGGCAAAGCCGTCGGGCAATCCGGCGCCGACCAGCGCCGCCTTGAATTCGGCTTCGGGCAGGTTCTGGTAGGCGACGGGCTGTCCGGACTGGCGCGCCACCTCGGCGGCCAGCTCGGCCAGCGAATAGCTTGTGTCGCCAGCCAGTTCGTACACGCGTCCGGCCTGGTTTTCGCCGGTCAGCACCGCGGCCGCAGCGGTGGCATAGTCGGCCCGGGCCGCCGAGGCGATCCGGCCATCGCCGGCACTGCCGATCAGCGCCCCGAACTGCAGGGCCGTCGGCACGCTGGCCAGATAGTTTTCCGAATACCAGCCGTTGCGCAGCAACACGAACGGCAGGCCGGAATCCTTGAGCAGCGCCTCGGTCGCCTGGTGTTCGGCGGCCAGCCCGAGCGGCGAGGTATCGGCATGGAGCAGGCTGGTGTAAGCGATCAGCTTGACCCCGGCGCGGCCGGCCGCTTCGATGACGGCGCGGTGCTGCGGAAGGCGGCTGCCGACTTCGCTCGAAGAAATGAGCAGCAGCTTGTCCACCCCGCGAAAAGCGGCTTCCAGCGTCGCCGGCTGGTTGTAGTCGGCGTGCCGGACATGTACGCCGCGCGCGGCCAGGTCGGCGACCCGATCCGGATTGCGCACGGCGGCGACAATTTCGGTGGCCGGCAATTTTTTCAATAACGCGTCGATGACAAGACGGCCGAGTTGGCCGGAGGCTCCGGTGATGGCGATCATGGTGAAATTCCTTGGGTCGGTTGAGGAGAAATGGCAGAATATCAACCATACTAATTTTTAGTAAGTACGCACATAAAGGTAAGTACCCATGCGCAACGACAACCCCCAAGTCGCCGAGGCGTCTTCCACACTGTCGGCCAAGATGCGCCGCGGTGACCTGTTCGCCGAAAAATGCCCGTCACGCGACGTACTCAAACACGTCACCAGTCGCTGGGGCGTGCTCGTCCTCGTCGCCTTGCTCGGCGGCACCCACCGCTTCAGCGACCTGCGCCGCAAGACGGCCGGCGTCAGCGAACGCATGCTCGCCCAGACCCTGAAATGGCTGGAAGGCGACGGCTTTGTCGCCCGCAAGGCCTACCCGGTCGTCCCACCCCACGTCGAATACAGCCTGACCCCGCTCGGCCGCGAAGTCGGCCTCAAGGTCGAAGCACTGGCCGACTGGATCGAAGGCAACCTGCCGCAAATCATGGCCGCCCAGATTCCACCGGAGTCATGAGCGGTGTCAGGACAGCTTGCTTCCCTGCCCGGACGATCTGGCCACCGGCTTCAGCAAGGTGCAGATTCGTGGTGCTTTGACCGTCAAGTACCCGCTGCAATTTCCGCGCCGCCCTTGGCGGCGAGATGATCGAAAAGGGCGGACGCCGCCGGACTCAAAGCGGCCCGCGAGCGAATGCACAGTTGCAGGTCGCGCGGTGCCCACGGGTCGGTGATTTCTATCGTTTTCATGCCGTCGACCGTGGCCGAGCGCGGCACCATGCCGATGCCGACGCCGGCCGCCACCATACGACAGACGGCGCTGAAACTGCGCACCTGGATGCGCACGTCAAGCCGACTGCCGAGGCGGGCCGCGTGGTTCATCATGAAGGTATGGATGGCGCTGCCGGCGTGCAGGCAGACGAAGGGTTCGCTCAGCACATCGGCGAAGGCCAGTTGGCTTTTGTCGGCCAGTGGGTGGCCGGGGGCGACGATGAGAACCAGCCGGTCCTGCCTATAAGGCCGGGTTTCGACGCCGCTCAGCCCGACGTCCGAAGCCACCACACCGATATCGACCTGCCCGGCCGCCACGGCCTGAATGATCGCCGGGCTCGGCTGCTCTTCGAGGCTGACGCGGACACGCGGATGTTCGCGCAGAAAATCGCCAAGGTCTTCGGGCAGGAAGCAGTTGATGGCGTTGGTGTTGGCGAACACCGTGACCTGGCTGTTCAGGCCGCTGGCGTAGGGGGCGAGATCGGCGTGCATCTGTTCGAGCTGGGCGAAGACTTGCCGGGCGTGGCGGAGCAGCGATTCGCCGGCCGCGGTCGGCGTCAGGCCGCGGGCATGGCGGGCGAAGAGCGGCACGCCAAGGGCGGCTTCAAGCTGGGTCAGCCGGTGGCTGGCCGACGACGGCGCCAGATGCACCTGTTCGGCGGCACGGGTCAGGCTGCCGGAATCGGCGATGGCGGCGACGAGCCGCAGATCGGGTAGATCGTAGCGCATGGTTTCGTCCATAACGAATGCTTGGTTTGGATAATACCAATTGCCCGGCGCCGCAATGGCGCATTTAATCGCGTCTGGCCAACGTCACCCCGGGAATGGTTTTGGAAAAATCGAATGCTTATGGTGCAGGTCTGGCGCTCATCGCGGCCCTCGGCTTTTCGCTCAAGGCAATTTTCGTCAAGCTGGCCTATCCCTATGGCGTCGATGCCATCACGCTGCTTGCCCTGCGCATGGGCTTCGCGCTGCCGGTTTTTCTCTGGGTCGGGCTGGCCGGGCAGCGGGCCGGCGCCAGCCTGACGCGTGACGACTGGCTCAAACTGTTTGCCCTCGGCTGCCTCGGCTATTACGGCGCGAGCATTCTCGACTTCTGGGGACTCGAATTCATTTCGGCCGGCCTCGAACGGCTCATTCTGTTCACCTACCCGACACTGACCATCCTGATCGGCGTGCTATTTCAGGGCAAGCCCTTCACCCGGCGCGAATTGCTGGCCGTGGCGCTGTGCTACCTCGGCATCGGCTTGGCCTTCGTGCATGACCTCCGGCTCGGCGACGCACACGATGTGTTGATCGGCGGGTCGCTGGTCTTCGCCTCCAGCGTGTCATATGCGCTGTATCTGTCGGGCAGCGGGCCGATGATCTCCCGCCTTGGCGCCATGCGTTTTGCGGCGCTGGCCATGCTCGTTTCGTCGGCCGTGACGCTGGTCCACTTCTCGGCCTCGCACCCGCTCACCACCTTGATCCAGCCGTTGCCGGTCTATGGCTGGGGGCTGGCCATGGCCGTGTTCGCCACCATCGTCCCGGTCTTCGCACTGTCGGCGGCGATCCGCCGGATCGGCGCCGGCCAGGCTTCGCTGTTCGGCATGGTCGGGCCGATGCTGACCATCGCTTTCGGCTGGTGGCTGCTCGGCGAATCGATTTCGCTGGCGCAGATGGCCGGCGCCGCACTGGTCGTCATCGGCATTCTGGTCGTCAGCCGACGCTGAGAGGCTGGGTTAGAATCGGATGCATGATCGGCATCCTTCTCATCACCCACGGCAGCTATGGCGAGGCGCTCCTCCAGAACGTCAGCCATGTGCTCAACAAGCGTCCGCCGCAAGTGATGCAGCTCGGCCTGACCGCCCAGGATGACCCGCTCGACATGCTGCCGACGGCGCGCGACATGCTCTCCCTGGTCGACACGGGCGACGGCGTGCTGATCCTGAGCGATATTTTTGGCGCCTCTCCGTCCAACCTTGCGCTAAAGTTGCTCGAACGGGGCCGTGTCGAAGGGCTGACCGGTGTCAATATGCCCATGCTGTTGCGCGCCCTTAGTTACCGCGACAAGGGCATGGAAACCCTGCTCGTCCGTGCCCGCGATGGCGGCCGCGACGGGATCATCAACATGCTGGACCACTGAAAAATATGCTCACAACTGAAACCGAAATCATCAACAAGCTCGGCCTGCACGCCCGCGCCTCCGCCAAGCTGACCCAGTTGGCCGGCAAATTCAAGTGCGAGGTGGCGATGAGCAAGGGCACGCGGCGCATCAACGCCAAGAGCATCATGGGCGTCATGATGCTGGCCGCCGGCAAGGGTTCGAAGGTGACCATCGAAACCGACGGGGCCGACGAAGCCGAGGCCATGGCGGCCCTGCTCGCCTTGATCGCCGACTATTTCGGCGAGGGGGAATAAGCCACATGAGCTTCATCCTGCACGGCCTGGGTGTTTCCGGCGGCATCGCCATCGGGCGGGCCATGCTCATGTCGCACGCGACGCTCGAGGTGGCTCACCTGACCCTGGCGCCGCGCATGGTGGACAAGGAACTCGAGCGCTTCGACGACGCCATCAAGGCGGTCAAGGACGAACTGATCCAGATGAAGGAGAGCACCGAGCACGCACCGGCCGAGCTCAATGCCTTCATCGACATTCACACCATGTTCCTTGAAGACCCGGAGCTGGCCGAAAAGCCGCGCGACATCATCCGCGAACGGCGATGCAATGCCGAATGGGCGCTGGTCCAGCAGATGGAGCATCTGGTCGACCAGTTCGAGCAGTTCGACGATCTTTACCTGCGCGAGCGCAAGTTCGACGTCGTCCAGGTCGTCGAGCGCGTCGTCAAGGAACTGCTCGGCCACCCCCGGCGGGCCGCCCTGAAGGCGGCCAAGAGCTCGAAGGAAGAGGCACTGATCATCGTCGCCCACGACCTTTCGCCAGCCGACACCATCGCCTTCAAGGACCACCGCTTTGCCGCCTTCATCACCGATGTCGGCGGAGCCACCTCGCACACCTCCATCCTCGCCCGCAGCATGGCGATCCCGGCCGTGCTCGGCCTGGAAAACGCCCGCGGCCTGATCCGCGATGGCGAGCAACTGATCGTCGACGGCCTGCGCGGCGTCGTCATCGTCAATCCCGATCAGCGCGTGCTGGACGAATACCAGCTGCGCAAGGAACAGATCGAGCTGGAAAAATCCAAGCTCAAGCGCCTCAAAACGGCCAAGTCGGAAACCATCGACGGCGTGCCGGTGCAACTGTTCGCCAACATCGAGCTGCCCAACGACGTGCCCGTCGCCCTCGACGCCGGCGCCGAGGGCATCGGCCTGTTCCGCACCGAATTTCTCTTTCTCGACCGCGGCGACATGCCCGACGAGCGCGAGCAGTACGAGGCCTACAAGAAAGTGGTCAAGGGCATGGCCGGCCGGCCGGTCACCATCCGTACCTTCGACCTCGGCAACGACAAGGATCTCCGCCCGGAAACGACGGCCGGCGACCGCGTCAAGACCAACCCGGCCCTCGGCCGCCGGGCCATCCGCCTGTCGCTGGCCGAGCCGCGCATGTTCCAGACGCAGCTGCGCGCCATCCTGCGCGCCTCGAAATACGGCCCGATCAAGCTGCTCATCCCGATGCTGGCTCACGCCCACGAAATCGACCAGACGCTGGCCGCGCTCGAGCAGGCCAAATCGAGCCTGCGCGGCGAGAAGGTGACTTTCGACGAAAACATCGAAGTCGGCGGCATGATCGAGATTCCCGCCGCCGCGCTGGCCGTAGGCCTTTTCCTGCGCCGCCTCGATTTCCTGTCGATCGGCACCAACGACCTCATCCAATACACGCTGGCCATCGACCGCTCCGACGAGCAGGTCGCCGCCCTCTACGATCCGCTGCACCCGGCCGTGCTGATGTTGCTCGCCCACACGCTGTCGATGGCGGAAAAAGCCGAAATCCCCGTCTCCGTCTGCGGCGAAATGGCCGGCGACCCGAGTCTGACCCGCCTGCTGCTCGGCATGGGCCTGCGCATTTTCTCAATGCACCCGTCGCAGATCCTCAAGGTCAAGAACCGCGTGCTCAAGGCCGAGGTCAACGACATCGCCCCCAACGTCCGCAAGATGCTGCGCCTCGACGAACCCGGGAAATTGCGCGAAGCCCTCGACAAGCTGAACGGCGTTAGCGCCAGCTGAGGCGGCTGGCGGCCGGGGAATCGACGACGCGCCCGGCGCAGCCGGATGCTACGGTCAACCGGGTTTACTACGAGAAACGTAAAAAATGGCCAAAATCGAAATGCCGGCGGCGCTCAGCGAATCGTCGTCGTAGTTTCCAGCGCCGCCGTTTCGGTCGGACGCCCGGCATCAAGCCCGGCCCGGCGCCGGAGATCGGCGACAACCAAGGCCGAGCCGGCCCGCGATGCCGCCACCTGTTCGCGGCGGTCGCGCTCCTCGATCAAGGCCAGCGCCTGCTCTCGCCAGGCGACCATTTGCGGCTCATGGGCGTGGTGCAGATGGTGTTTGCGATGCATCGTGAACCAGCGGTGTGCCTCGGCTTCATCAGCCGCCACGCCCTGACCGTTCTGGTACATCAGGCCGATCTGAAACTGCGCCACTTTGTCGCCCTGGTCGGCCGCCTGCCGGTACCAGCGCAGCGCCGCCGCATAGTCGAGCGGCACACCGTCAGCGTGCTGGTGAATCACCGCCAGGTTGTAGGCCGCATCGACATTTCCCTTGGCCGCCCAGTCTTTCCAGATCGCCACCGCCGGCCCGGTGTCGCCTGCCCGGTGCAGCTTGGCGGCCGTCCGCAAGTCGTCGTCGGCCGTACCGGCCATGGCGGAAAGGCTGGTCAGCGAGACCCAAAGAACAAGCAGAAAGCGGATCGGCATTCCTGACATGGACTGACTCCGGCGCGGGAAAAGAAGCGTCGAATCCTACGGCTCCACCACCCCCTTTGGAATTAGACAAATTGCCGCGCGACAATTTGTCGCATTCCCGCAGCCCTCCAAATCCCCGAAAATCGGCGCGCGCTTGAAAACCAACAATAATCAGGGAGAGTTTCATGGGGTACCGAATCCGTCCGTTGGCCGCCGCAATGGCTGTCGTCTTTTCCGCGCCGATTGCCTATGCGCAGACCACCTTGAACGAGGTTATCGTCAACGCCAGCCGGATTCCGGAAGCGACTTCGCCACGCCAGATCGGCCAGGCCGAGATTGCCGCCAAGCACGCCGTCACGCGCGACACCGCCGCCCTCCTGCAGGATGTTCCCGGCGTCAGCCTCTACGGTGCCGGCGGCGTCTCCAGCCTGCCGGTCATCCATGGCCTGGCCGACGACCGCCTGCGCATCACTGTCGACGGCATGGACTTCATCGCCACCTGCCCCAACCACATGAACCCGCCGCTGTCGTACCTCGACCCGACCAATGTCAGCAAGATCAAGGTCTATGCCGGTATCACCCCAGTCAGCGTCGGCGGCGACAGCATCGGCGGCACGATCGTTGCCGAAACGGCCGTCCCCCAATTCGCCGCCCCCGGCCAGGGCCTGCTCACCAAGGGCGAAATCGGCGCCTTCTACCGCAGCAACAACAACGCCCTCGGTGGCAATGCCGGTGCAACGCTGGCTACCGAGAACTTCAGCGTCAGCTACAGCGGCGTCTACTCCCAGGCGGACAACTACAAGGCCGCCGGGGACTTCAAATCGACGACAGCCACCGGCCGCCCCGGCCACACGCTGGCCCTCGACGAAGTTGGCTCGACCGCCTACGAGACGCAAACGCACACCCTCGGCTTCGCGCTGCGCGGCGGCAATCACCTCGTCGAAGCCAAGTTCGGCTATCAGGACGTGCCCAAACAGCTCTACCCCAACCAGCGCATGGACATGCTGGGCAATGAACAGTACCGCGCCAACCTGCGCTACCTCGGCCAGTTCGACTGGGGCAGTGCCGAAATCCGCGCCTACCACGAGCAGGTCAAGCACTTCATGGAGTTCGGGGAGGACAAAAAATTCCTCTACACCTCCGGCAATACCACCCAGGGCATGCCGATGCGGTCGGAAAGCACGACCACCGGCGCCAGCGCCAGATTCAATATCGACCTGACATCGAAGGACCTATTGCGGGTCGGCGCTGAATACCAGAGCTACAAGCTCGACGACTGGTGGCCTGCGGTCGTTGGCAGCATGGGCATGGGACCGAACGACTTCCAGAATATCAACAACGGCCAGCGCGACCGCGCAGCACTGTTCGGCGAATGGGAGTCCCGTTTGAATGCGCAATGGACCACCCAGGTCGGAGCCCGTTACGAATACGTCCGCACCAGCACAAACACCGTCCACGGCTACAACCTGGCGACTGCGCCGACCTCCGGTTCGGGCGGCATGATGGCCCAGACCACCGACGCCGTTGCCTTCAACAACGGGAGTCGCAGCAAGGGCGACAGCAATTTGGACCTGACGGCCCTGACCCGCTTTACGCCGAGCACTACAGCCGACATCGAATTCGGCGTCGCCCGCAAGGTCCGCTCACCGAATCTCTACGAACGCTACACCTGGTCTACCGCCGGCATGATGGCGATCATGAACAACTTCGTCGGCGACGGTAACGGCTATGTCGGCAACGCCGATCTCAAGCCGGAAACCGCCTACACCGCCTCGGCCACTTTCGACTTCCATGCCGCCGACCGTAGCTGGGAATTCAAGGCCACGCCTTACTACACGCACGTCGACGACTACATCGATGCCATCCGCTGTCCTTCCGGCTCTGCCTGCACCCCGACCAACAGCACGACGACCAACCAGTACGTCGTACTCAAATACACCAACCAGTCGGCCCGCCTCTACGGCCTCGACCTTTCCGGGCGCATGCCGCTGGCCAGCACCGGCGTCGGCACATTCGGGCTGAACGGTCTGCTCGGCTACACCCGTGGCGAAAACCGCGATACCGGTGGCAACCTTTACAACATAATGCCACTCAACGCCAAGGTCGCGCTGACCCATCAACTCGGCGGCTGGAACAATGCCATCGAAGTGATCGGCGTCACCGGCAAACACGACACTTCCGCCGTCCGCAATGAAATCCGGACCTCCGGCTACAGCCTGACCAACCTGCGCGCCAGCTACACCTGGAACAAGGTTCGCGTTGATTTCGGTGTCGAAAACCTCTTCGACAAGTTCTACTACCTGCCGCTCGGAGGCGCCTACACCGGCCAGGGAACGACCATGGGCATCAACTCCATTCCCTGGGGCATCGCCGTTCCCGGCATGGGCCGCTCGTTCTACGCGGGGCTCAACCTCAAATTCTGAACCTCTGCCACCGCCCCAGGCTAGCGGGGCGGCTGGCGCTCAAGCCCGGAGTTTTCAAATTAGCCTGTTTTTCCCGGTTGACCGTAGCAATCCCCCCGGCGCCCAGCGCGCCGGGCGCCAACTGGCGGCCGGCGAAGGCATCTATCACGCCGGCGCCGATGGCCTCGCCTGGCGACTCAACAGCGGCGTCGTCCGCCTCGACAACGTCAGCTCGGCCAGCGACGCCTCGTTTGCCAGCCTCGCCGTCCCCGGCGATATCCTCGGCTGCGAAACCCTGCTCTTCGGCTGCTACACCTTCTCGGCCACGGCGCTGACCCAGTGCCAGCTGTCGCCATGGCCGGAAGGCGCCGGGGCACTGGCCGGTGAGTCGCTGCTTGCCTCGCTCGCCCAGGCCCAGCAACGGGCCGCCGAAGTCGTCGCGCTGCGCGGCGGCCAGGCGGCCGATCGGGTGCTTGGCCTGATCCGGCTGTTCACCGACAGCGCCGGCCAGGTCGTCCTGCCCACCCGGCAGGATATTGCCGACATCACCGACCTGCGCTTCGAAACCATCTCGCGCATCATCAAGACGCTGGAACGGACCAAAGTCCTGTTGCCGATCAAGGTCGAAGGCGTACACGCCACGCGCAGTTTCCGCGTCGATCTCCGACTTGCCGCCTAAGGCAGTACCGGCGGATGCGCCGGATATAATGAAAAGATGACCGACAGCCCTCGCCATCTCCCGCCTGAACGTCCCGAGTGGCGGCATAGCGGTCGCTACCTCCTGCTCGCCGCCGCGCTGCACGCCGCCATCTTGTTCTATCCACCAAGTGTGGCCATCGACCCGCTCGAAGCGCCGCCCCCCGGTCCGATCACCGTCAGCTTGCAGGAAAGCGTCGTGGCGCCGCCGACAATACCGCCGGCCGCGCCCGAAAAACCGCCGGCACCAAAGCCGCTCCGACATATAAAGCCGGCCCCGCCCGCGCCCCCCATTCTCGCCATGGCCGCGGAACAGGTCGCCGCGCCCGGCGCCATCACCGTGCCAGCCCCCGTTACCCCGCCCGGGCCGCCCGCCCCGGAGGCCGCGCCAGCCCCCGCCCGCAGCGCCGCGCCGGCGACAGTCAGCGCCCCGCTGTTCAACGCCGCCTACCTGAACAATCCGGAACCGAAATATCCTTCGCTGTCGCGGCGGCTGGGCGAGGAGGGCAAGGTGCTGCTCAGGGTTCGGGTCAGGGCGAATGGCCTTGCTGCTACGGTCGACATCGAAAAATCGAGTAATTTCGAGCGGCTGGACGAGGCGGCGCGACGGAGCGTGGCCCATTGGCGCTTTGTGCCGGCCAAGCGGGGCGACGAGGCCATCGAGGCGACGGTCATCGTGCCCGTCGTCTTTCGCCTCGACAACTGAAAACCCAAACCCGGACGTGACGACGGGGACCGAAGTCCCCGCCGGCTGTCTTGAGTAACAAGGCTTCAGCGGCCCCGGCTAACCGTTTTTAGGCGGCAATAGCGAATTGCTCATCATTGGCAATTATGGATTTGCTTCATTAACGTCGATCGCCTGACGAGTTGCCTGCGCACCTTTGCCCGCCCTGTCGAAGCCAGTACACCCCCAACTAAACACACCACAATGCGCTTAGGTGGAGGTGAGGGGAATCGAACCCCTGTCCAGAACGCCTCCAGATTGCCGGAATTACAACCATGCTTTGAATTATGGGGGCGGGGTGGGGGTTTTTCAAGCGAGGATTCGCCACGGCGGGCAAATTCAGTGACTGCACCAGCTCCGGTGGTCATCGTCGCCGAAACTACCGCGCAAGCTTTCCGGCGCGGCCAGGGTTGAGCGCACCCGCAACGAGGTGCCGTCAAACAGCACGTCGAAACGGGCCGGTTCGTTCCAGTCGTCGCAATAGCGCCACTCCCAGACCAGTTCGTCACGCGCCTTGTAATAAACGGTCCATGCGGCCACAGACGGCCCCAGGATGCGGACCACCTCGTCGGTCGTCATGCCCGGCTGAATGCGGGCAAAGTGCCGGGTATCGAGCACGTTTTCCCGACTCAGCACGGTACCCCGGGCATCGATACGGACAAAGTAGGTGTGATAACCCATCGGGCCACGCGGATAGACCAGCGTCTCGCCGCCATCGGTTTCGCGCCAGCGCATGGCCGGCGGCCCCATGACGCGTTCCATGTCCTCGACCCGCGCGCCGCCGGCTGGCAACGCGAAGCCGTCGTAGGCGGCGCAAGCGCCGAGCAGAGCGGCAAGCAGCGCAACGACCGCCAACCGGTAGGGCATGGCGCCTACTCGCGCTCGGCAGCCAGCAAACGCTCGCAGTAGCGGGCGATCAGGTCGACTTCCAGATTAACCTTGCTGCCCGGCTTGAGGCGATTCAGCGTGGTGTTTTCCAGCGTGTGGGGAATCAGGTTGATCGTGAAATCGGTGCCCTTGACCTCGTTGGTCGTCAGGCTGGTGCCGTCGACGACGATCGATCCCTTGCGCGCGATGAACTTGGCGATTTCCTTCGGGGCGCGGATTTCGAGCAGACGGTTGTCGCCGACCGGATCGAAACGCAGCACTTCACCCACACCATCAACGTGGCCGGAGACGAGATGGCCGCCAATCACATCGTTGAGGCGCAGCGCCTTTTCCAGATTGACCGGGCCGGGCGCATCGAGGCCGACGGTACACGACAGGGTTTCCGGCGAAACATCGACGGCAAAGGTATTGCCCTCGCGGGCCACCACGGTCAGGCAAACGCCGTTGTGGGCAATCGAATCGCCGAGCGAAACGTCGTCGAGCTTGAGGCCGCCGCCTTCGACATGCAGACGGTAGCCGACCTCGCGCGGGGTGAGGTGCGTAATGCGGCCAACCGCCGCGATGATTCCTGAGAACATGGCTGATCCTGCTGTGCGCAAAAAGCGGACTTTATCACGCCCTCTCGACCGGTCGGCTGGCCTGGGAGCCCTTTTGGCAACGGGTTTTTATCGGTGCCCAACAGATTCGTCATCGCCCCGACGGCGGCGCTGTTCCGGTTGGCCGCCTTGCGGAACCGGCTGACGCGGCGGCTCAACTCGCCGCTCAGGCCTGGGTGCCGGGGCCGGGGCGTGAAATTCCCGAGACTCGCGCGCAGGATTGGCGCGCGGCGGCGGCATTTCACGTTGCGCTGGCGAGACGGGCATTCTGACCTCCGGCGCTGGCCGAGGTGTGAATGGGCGTTCCCGGGGCGGCTGGACCGGGCGCTCGACACGCTCAGCACGCTCAACCGCCCGCATTTCACGCCGCCGCTCGCCTTCCTGCTGCTGCATTTTCGGCCGGGGCTGACCTTCCTCGGTTCGCCTTTCAGGCGGCGCCAGTTCACGACGGACCGGTTGCGACGCTGCCTCGCGGCGGGCGGGCACGGGGGCGGGTTCAAGCCCGGGCCGACTGCCCCGTTGTTCGATTTGTGGACGGAGGTCAGGCGAAGCGCGCTGCTCTTCGCGCCTATTTTCCGGCTCGGCCGAGGACTGGCGCAAGGCCGGACGATCCGGGTGGCGTGGTATCGGTTCGGAACGCGGGGCGCCACGCTCCGGGGCATTCAGCCGTGGGGCATCGAAATCGCGGCGCGGCCGGTTGATCGGTTCGCGCCTGTCGTCATTGCGTGGGCGACGGGCGCCCTGCTCGGGGGCCAGCCAGTCGGCATTGGGCGCTTGACGGGCGAGCGGGGCACGGCCGAGCGTCGGACCCTCCTGACGCTGAATTTCGCGTGCCGTGATGGTGTGGCCTTCGCGCAGCAACTTGGCGGGCACGACGGTGACCGCTCGCGGCACAGCGCGATTGGCGAACGGGGTTTGCCGGGCGCCGCGCACCGCCCGATCGATGACCTTGACGTCACGGACGTAAGCGACGTTGATCTGGCGTACATAGTTGGCGCTGTGCCGATGCCCCGGCACGTAGACCTCGCGCGGGGCGAGCGGGAACCAGCCGACGGCCGGCGCCGCACCGAAGCTGAAGCTGATGCTCCAGCCCGGGTTGCCGATCCAGGCGACGAGGGCCGGCGCATAGACCGGGCGGGCGACGAGGCGGCCGGGAATCCAGCCCCAGCGACCATGGATGATCGCCCAGCGGCCGTAGTGGAAGGGCGCGAAGCCCCACGGCGCCTGGTCGATCCACGTCCAGCCCCAGGGCGCGACCCAGGCCCAGCGGCCGTAGCGGTAGGGCGCCCAGTCGTCGGCCACGGCGCGCGGATACCAGACCGAACCGTAGCCGGGCGCCGATTGCCAGTCGCCGTAGGCGTCGAGATCCTGATAGCCGGTCATGTGCGGCGACACGTAGCGGCGCGCCTGGCTGGCCAGCGTCACGTTCTCGCGATTGGCCACCCAGCGGTCGAAGGCATCGCTGCTGCGGCCTGCGTCGAGCTGTTCGCTACCGTCGCTCCAATGGCTGGCTTTCTGGCCGGCGGCAACCGGTGTCGCCCGCTGGCCGTCGTCGAAGACGGCGCGGCCGGCCTGCACGCTCAGTTCGCTGCGCTCCCCGAAGACATCGATGCGATAGCGCCCCGGCGTCAGGAAACGGACATCGCCATCGGGTGTGGCGATCACCACGTCATCGACCTGATCGCGGTCGAGAATGCTGACCGCCAGACTGCCCCCACTGACCCGGACTTCGACCTGCTTGTCGTCTACGACGGGAAACTCGACCTGACTGTCGTCGGCCAGCCGGTAGGCGGTGGAACCGATCCATACTTCGGCCCGGCCGCGCGCCCCGGTTTCCAGCACGGCACCGCTGCTGATCGGCCAGTTGAGCGTGGCCGGTCCGCCCTGATCGCTACGGTCAACGCGAAAATCGACCTGATTTTCAATATGG
This sequence comes from Gammaproteobacteria bacterium, assembly GCA_018828385.1. Taxonomy (GTDB): domain Bacteria; phylum Pseudomonadota; class Gammaproteobacteria; order Burkholderiales; family Rhodocyclaceae; genus Azonexus. The sequence goes on from JAHJVE010000021.1 coordinate 125,106, forward strand.
GCCAGACGCCCAACGCGGGCCGGCGGATCACTCTGCGCCAGGGCGGGCAGGGCAACGGCCATGGTCAGTGCGAGAAGAATTCTGTGCAGGGATTGCAGCATCGTGGACTCCCGAAGGAAAAACACCGCCCGCGCAAAACGGCGGGCCAATGTGTAATCAACGCGCCAGATCAGGAAAGGATGAGCCGGTGGAGCAACTAAATGGTTTCAAAATGTTGCCGCCCCGACATTTCAACTGTTGTCGATGGCGATACCGTATTTCTTGGCGACCGTGACGTACAACTCGCGGGCCGACGCCACCTTGGCGCTCTTGCGATCCTTGCGCTGGGCGCGCTGCAGGTAGTCAAGGGCACGGGCCGCCAGCATCTCATCCCAGCCCTTCTTGTCCATGAGCGCAAAAATAGCCTTGGCGGCATTGACCAGAAATTGCAGGTTGGGCACCTGGTCGACGGCCTGAATGAGCAACTGGACGGCGCCTTCAAGATCGCCGTTGCGCGCCGCCAGAACACCCTTGTTGTTGAGTTCGACAATTTCCCGGCCGACCTGTTCGAGCATCGCCTTGCCGGCATCGGGCTGGCCGGTTTTTTCGAAGACGTTGGTGATGTGGTTGATGAGGTGGGCATCCTCGTGGTTTTCAGCGGCGACCTGGCGCATGATCTTCGTCGCCTCGTCCTGCTTGCCGGTGGCGTAGCAGGCGTGGGCCAGATCGACGGCCAGCCGTTGCGACACATGCTTGCCTTTTTCTGCCGCCTCTTCGCTGATCATTTTCTGCAAGGCCAGCGCCTGATCGACCAGATGCTGGGCCTTGTCGGGCGAGCCTTCGCTGTTCAGGCAAAGGCTTTCGGTGACCAGCGCCGCCAGCTCGGCCTGCATGTCGCCGCGCCATTCGCGCTTCATCTCCGCCGAAATCTTGCGCGAGGCGCTGACGTTGCCCCGCTCGACCAGCACGCGCGACAGGTTGGCAAAGTCGTCCACCGTCCGCAGGCTTGATCCCTTGCTGCGCTCGATGACCTTGCCGTAAGCCTTTTCGGCCGCCAGCAAATCGTTGTTGCGGGCCGCCACATCGCCGACCAGCCGTTGCCGTACGGTATTGTGCGGCGAGGCATCGGCCGCCCGCTGCAGGGTGTGCTGGGCCGCCTCGAGCTTGCCCTGGGCTTCGTGCACCGAGGCCAGAAAGTCATAGGCCGACAGGTAATCGGGCGCTTCCGTAGTGACCTGTTCGGCCAGTTGTTCGGCCTCGTCGAGCGCCCCCCGGTCACGCAGGGCCATCGCCAGCCCCATCTTGGCCCAGGGCACGACGCGCCCTTCGAGGACGCGCCGGAAAACCTCCTCGGCTTCACGCGTCTTGCCCAACGAATGCAGAAGATCGCCCTTGAAACGCAAGGCGTCGTACATGTATTGCGGCTGCTGATGAATGACGCGGTCGCAGGCAATGATGGCTTCCTGCAGGGCGCCACGCTCGATCTGCTCGTAGATGTGGCGCAGTACGTGTTTTTTGTAGATCGATCTGATCAGCCGGGCCTGCAATTGCTCGGCGGTAAACGGTTTGATCAGGTAATCGTCGGGGGCCAGCTCGGCCAGCGAAACGACGTTGGTGTAGCCGCGCTCGCTGGTGATGATCATGTACACCGTCGACAACGGGATGAGATGGGCGTGGCGCAGCTCTTCGAGCAATTGCTGGCCGTCGCGACCATCGTCGAGGATGAAATCGGAGAGCACGATATCGAAACGGTTGGCCTTGACCTGACGGATGACCTCGGCCGAATTTCCTGCCCCGTGCACCAATGTCACGCCCAGGGCCCCGAGCATCAGGCGCAGCGAATCGCGCGCCGGCGAATGGCGATCAACGATCAGAACCCTTTTTTTGGTCAGCGATTGCTGCAAAACCAGCAGCATCTCCTCGTTATCAAGAGAGCTGGGGCCTTTGGCTTGGCTAGTACTCATTTCGCAAACTTACTTGAGTTCGCAGGGCAGGGCAAGGAAGCGGCAAAAACCTTCGAGTTTTCAGCGCCCTGAAGTAAAATCCGCAGTCCGCTATTGCGCTGCAACAAAGCCAAACCCATGCTCTATCCCACCCGTTTCGATGTCATCGTCGTCGGCGGCGGTCACGCCGGCACCGAGGCTGCGCTCGCCGCGGCGCGGGCGGGGGCGAACACGCTGCTGCTGACGCACAATCTCGACACGCTCGGGGCGATGAGTTGCAATCCGTCGATTGGCGGCATCGGCAAGGGGCATCTGGTGCGCGAAGTCGACGCGCTGGGCGGCGCCATGGCGGCGGCCACCGATGAAGCCGGCATCCAGTTCCGCATTCTGAACGCCTCGAAAGGCCCGGCCGTGCGCGCTACTCGCGCCCAGGCCGACCGCGTGCTGTACAAACAGGCAATCCGCTCGCGTCTGGAAAACCAGCCCAACCTGACCATTTTCGCCGAAGCCTGCGACGACCTGATTGTCGAAGGCGAGCGCGTCGTCGGCGCGGTGACGCAACTCGGTATCCGCTTCATGGCCGAGGCCGTCGTACTGACCGCCGGCACCTTCCTCAACGGCAAGATCCATGTCGGGCTCGAGAACTACACCGGCGGGCGCATGGGCGATCCGCCTTCAAACTCGCTGGCCGCCCGGTTGAAGGAACTCAATCTGCCGCAAGGCCGCCTGAAGACCGGCACGCCGCCGCGCCTCGACGGCAAGACCATCGATTTTTCGGTCATGGAAGAACAGCATTCGGACGACCCGATGCCGGTCTTTTCCTTTCTCGGCTGCGCCGCCCAGCACCCGCGCCAACTGCCGTGCTGGATCACTGAAACCAACGAGCGCACGCACGACATCATCCGCAGCGGTCTCGACCGTTCGCCGATGTACACCGGCGTCATCGAAGGCGTCGGGCCGCGCTACTGCCCATCGATTGAAGACAAGATTCACCGCTTCGCCGACAAGGATCGCCACAACGTCTTCCTCGAACCGGAAGGCCTGACGACACACGAAATCTACCCGAACGGCGTGTCGACCAGCCTGCCTTTCGACATCCAGCTGGCGCTTGTCCGCTCGATCCGCGGCATGGAGAACGTGCACATCCTGCGCCCCGGCTACGCCATCGAATACGATTTCTACGACCCGCGCGGCCTCAAGGACACGCTGGAATCGAAGGCCATCAACGGCCTGTTTTTCGCCGGCCAGATCAACGGTACAACGGGCTACGAGGAGGCTGCTGCGCAGGGCCTGCTCGCTGGCATCAACGCCGTGCGCCACGTCCGCGACGAATCCGGCTGGTGCCCGAAACGCAACGAGGCTTACCTCGGAGTGCTGGTAGACGATCTGATCACGCGCGGCGTTTCGGACCCTTACCGGATGTTCACGAGCCGCGCCGAATACCGCCTGAGCCTGCGTGAAGACAATGCCGATCTGCGCCTGACCGAACAAGGCCGCGAACTGGGCTTGGTCGACGACATCCGCTGGGCCGCCTTCAGCCGGAAGCGTGATGCCATTGCCGCCGAGCAAGAGCGACTGAAATCAACCTGGGTCAATCCCAAGCTGACCCCAGCCGAAGATTGCATCCGCGTCCTTGGCAAAGCCATCGAACACGAATACAACCTGTTCGAACTGCTGCGCCGGCCCGAAGTAAGCTACGCAGCACTGCTCACGCTGCCTTGCTACGGTGAACCGGAAAATTTGCCCAAAATTGAAATGGACCCGGCCGTTGTCGAGCAGCTCGAAATCTCCGCCAAGTACCAGGGCTACATCGACCGTCAGGCCGAGGAAGTCGCCAAGTCTTCCAGCTACGAAAACACTGCGCTGCCGGCCGATCTCGATTACGCCGCCGTCGCCGGCCTGTCCAACGAGGTCAAACAGAAGCTGGCCCTGCACAAGCCGCAAACCATCGGTCAGGCGTCGCGCATCCAGGGCATCACGCCGGCTGCCATTTCGCTGCTGCTGATCCACCTGAAGCGCCACAACCTGTCGCAGGCGGCATGAGCCAGAACGCCCTTGCCAGCGGCCTGGCCGCCCTCGACATCGCGCTGCCGGCCGAGGCGCAGAGCAAGCTGCTTGCCTTCCGCGACCTGCTGCTCAAGTGGAACAAGACTTATAACCTGACCGCCCTGCGCGACCCGGCCCAGGCCATTTCGCACCATCTGCTCGATTCGCTCGCCATCCTGCGGCATGTCGGTGCCGGCAATCTGCTCGATGTCGGCAGCGGCGGCGGGCTGCCCGGCATTCCACTGGCCATCGCCAAGCCGGAACTCTCGGTCAGCATGGTCGACACCGTGCAAAAGAAAGCCACCTTCCTGCAGCAAGCAGCCATCGAACTGGCGCTCAGGAATGTTACGGTGCACCACGCCCGGGTCGAGGAAATGCAGGGACAATACGCCCAGATCAGCTCGCGCGCCTTTGCCGAAATCGGCCTTTTCATCAGCCTGACCCGTCACCTGCTGGCCCCGAACGGTCGCTGGCTGGCCATGAAAGGCGTGCGACCGGACGACGAACTCAAGGCCCTGCCGGCCGACATCACGGTTGAATCCATCATCCCGCTCAGCGTGCCGGGGCTGGATGCCGAACGACATTTGATCATTTTGAAAGCCGGGTCATGAAAGTACTCGCCATAACCAACCAGAAAGGCGGCGTCGGCAAGACGACCACCGCCGTCAATCTGGCCGCCTCGCTGGCCGCCGAGGGCAAGCGCGTCCTGCTCATCGACATGGACCCGCAAGGCAACGCGACGACCGGCTCCGGCATCCCCAAGAAAGAAACACTGCCCACCGTCTATCAACTGCTGATCGGCGCCGCCACCTTGCTCGAAGTCTGCGTCGCGACTGCTTTTGATTTCGACATCCTGCCAGCCAACCGCGAACTGGCCGGCGCCGAAGTCGAAATGATCGAACTCGACCAGCGCGAATACCGCCTGAAAAAAGCCCTGGCGCAAAACCACGCCGAATACGATTTCGTCCTCATCGACTGTCCGCCCGCCCTGAACATGCTGACGGTCAACGCGCTGGTCGCCGCCGATTCAGTGTTGATCCCCATGCAATGCGAGTACTACGCACTGGAAGGTCTGTCCGATCTCGTCGAAACACTGCGCAAGGTGCGTCACCATCTCAATTCCCGCCTCGAAATCGAAGGCCTGCTACGTACCATGTACAACGGCCAGAGCACATTGACCCAGCAAGTGTCGACCGAGCTCGAAAGCCACTTCGGCGACAAGGTCTACAAGACCATCGTGCCGCGTAACGTCCGCCTGGCCGAAGCGCCGTCCTACGGCAAGCCGGTCATCGCCTTCGACAAAAACTCTAGGGGAGCGCAAGCCTACAGCGCACTCGCCCGGGAAATTCTTGAAAGGGTCATCCAATGATCAAGATGAAAGGACTCGGCCGCGGCCTCGACGCGCTGCTTTCCGGCAGCGACAAGCCGCAGGGCGACGAACAGCGCAACCTGCCGGTCGAACGCCTGCGCCCCGGCAAATACCAGCCACGCACCCACATGGATCAGGACTCGCTGGCCGAACTGGCAGCCTCGATCAAGGCGCAGGGCGTCATGCAACCGATTCTCGTCCGCGCCGTCGACAGCACGCCCGGCTCCGAGCGCTACGAAATCGTCGCTGGCGAACGCCGCTGGCGTGCCTCGCAACTCGCCGGGCTGAACGAAGTTCCGGTCCTCGTCCGCAACATTCCGGACGAACAGGCGTTGGCCATGGCGCTCATCGAAAACATCCAGCGCGAGAACCTCAATCCGCTCGAAGAAGCCCAGGGCTTGCAGCGCCTCATCGACGAATTCGGCCTCACCCACCAGCAAGCCGCCGATGCGGTTGGCCGCTCACGCCCCGCCGCCTCGAATTTGCTGCGCTTGTTGCAACTGACCGCACCGGTTCAGGAATTGCTGATGACCTGCCGAATCGACATGGGTCATGCCCGCGCCCTGTTGCCAATTTCGAGCGGCCAGCAGGTCGGCGTTGCCCAGCGTATTGTGCAGAAGGGCTTGTCGGTTCGCGAAACAGAACGGCTGGTCCAGCAACTGTTGAATCCGCCCAAGCATGCGCCCGAAAAGGCCATCGACCGCGACCTGCTGAATCTGCAGGAACGCCTGTCCGACGACCTAGGAACCAACGTTGCCATTCGCTCGAACAAGAAGGGCGCCGGCAAGGTCACCATCGAATTCTCAAGTCTGGACCAGCTCGACGGCCTCATTTCACGACTCCATTCGTAAGCAATGTCACTAATCGTAACCCACAGAAATTACGGGAAAACCCTCAATTTTTGCACTGCGGAAATTGACTCATCTATAAGACTCCGTTACACTCGCACGGTTATTGATCGAGGCATGTCTTGCATCCGCAGGTAAGCTGGATTCTCAGTCGCCAAGCAGGGTTGGCAACCATTCTGGCCATAGTGGCCGGCCTGTTTGTCAGCGCCAATGCGGCAGTCTCGGTTCTGATCGGGGGATCAATCGGGTTCATCGCCAATCTCGGATACGTCCTGAGAGCGTTGCGGATGGGTTCGAGTACAGACCCGGTCAAGGTTTATCAGGCGCAAGCCGCAGGGGAGGGGTTCAAGTTCCTACTGACTCTCGCCGGCTTTGCGCTGGTTTTTTTGGGGTACAAGGAAGTGGCAGTTCTACCGCTCTTTCTTGGATACGCATCAACCTTTGTCATCTACTGGATGGCACTGCTGAAGAATCGCTAGGCTGACTGGAGAAAACATGAGCGCAGAAGGCGGCACCACTGGTTACATTCAACACCACCTGACCAATCTCGTTGTCTGTTCGGACAGCGCCAAAGTCGATGGAGTCTGTACCGGTTTCTGGAGTTTCCACCTCGACACCCTGCTGGTTTCCGGCATTCTGGGTCTGGTGGTTTTTGGCCTGATGGCCATGCTGGCCAGCAAGGCCACTTCCGGAGTCCCGTCTAGTGGCCAGAATTTCGTCGAAATGGTGGTCGGCCTGGTTGATCAGCAAGTACGCGACACCTTCCATGGCAAGAGCGCTCTGGTGACACCGCTGGCTATTACCATTTTTGTCTGGGTGTTCGTCATGAACGCCATGGACTTGATCCCGGTCGATTTCCTGCCGTCCGCGCTGCAAGCAGCCACCGGCAATCATGAAATGCCGTTCAAGTTTGTCCCGACCACCGATCCCAACCTGACGTTTGCCATGTCGATAACGGTTTTCGTCATCTCAATCGTCATGGGCCTCAAGGTTAAGGGTGTCGGGCACTTCATGCATGAAGTCTTCGCGGTCCCGTTCGGTATCAAACTCGCTCCGATCAACCTGCTGTTCCGCATCGTTGAAGAAATCGCCCGGCCGATCTCCCTGTCCCTGCGACTTTTCGGCAACATGTACGCCGGTGAAATGGTCTTCATCCTGATCGCACTGCTCGGCATCTATCAGTTGCCACTCGCTCTGCCTTGGGAACTGTTCCACATCCTGATTATTACCCTGCAAGCCTTCGTGTTCATGATGCTGACGATCGTGTACATGTCAATGGCGGCAGAGTCGCACTAAGTCGTAGTAGCAGTTTTTCAGTAGTTTTTAACCTTAACCCCGTAACATACCTACTTTACTGAGGAGTAAACATGGAACTCGCAACCGTCCTCTCCAACACCGCTATCGCTGTAGCCATCCTGATCGGCGCCGGCGCTCTGGGTACCGCCATCGGCTTTGGTATCCTGGGTGGCCGTTTCCTGGAAGGCGCTGCACGCCAGCCGGAAATGATCCCCACGCTGCAAGTCAAGATGTTCATCGTCGCCGGTCTGCTCGATGCTGTGACCATGATCGGTGTTGGTATCGCCCTGTTCCTGCTCTTCGCAAACCCGTTCCTGGCTCTGCTGTCGCACTAATCCGCGCCCCTGAAACCCTTATAACCAGGAGGTTAGCGTGAATATCAACGCTACACTGATTGGCCAGGCAATCTGGTTTGGTCTCTTCATCTGGATCACGATGAAGTACGTCTGGCCGCCGCTGCAAAAAGCGATGGCAGACCGTCAAGCACAGATCGCTGATGGCCTGGCTGCGGCCGAACGTGGCAAAAACGAGCAAGAGCTCGCCGCCAAGCGTTCCGCCGATGCGTTGCGGGAAGCCAAGGAAAAATCCTCGGACCTCATCGCTCAAGCCGAAAAGCGTGCGCAACAGATCGTCGAAGAAGCCAAGGGCGTCGCCAAGGTTGAGGCCGACAAGGTCGTCGCCGGCGCCAAAGCCGAAATCGATCAGGAAGTCGAACGCGCCAAGCAAGCTTTGCGTGAGCGTGTCGCCGAACTGGCGGTTGCTGGTGCCGAGAAGATCCTGCGCAAGGAAATCAACGCGTCCGCGCATGCCGACATGCTGGTCGCCCTGAAACAGGACCTGTAAGCAATGGCTGAATCCGTAACTATCGCCCGCCCTTACGCCGAAGCCCTGTTCCGGGCGGCCAAGGAAAGCGGCAATCTGGCCAAGTGGGCCGAGCAAGCTGCAACGCTCGCCCAGGTGGCCGCCAGTCCCGAAGTCCATACGGCTATCGGCGATCCCAATGTGGCGGCCCCGCAACTGGTCGACCTCTTCCGGTCTGCCTGCGGTACGGCGGTAGATGCGGAGCTGGCGAACTTCATCCAGCTGCTGTCCAACAATAACCGCCTGGGATTGTTGCCGGAAATCGCCGGCTTGTACGAAAGCTACAAGCGCGCCGAGGAAGGCACCAAGCAAGCCGAAATCATTTCGGCCTTCCCGATCGATGACAACCAGGTGAAAGCCCTGGTGCCCCAGCTCGAAGCCGTCTTCAAGACCAAGCTCGAAACCTCAGTGTCGGTTGATCCGACCCTGATTGGTGGCATCAAGGTAATCGTTGGCGACCAGATGCTGGATGCTTCAGTCCGCGGCAAGCTCGACGCCATGGCTACGGCGCTGAACAACTAGGAGAATTTCATGCAGTTGAATCCTTCCGAAATTTCTGAACTGATCAAGAGCAAGATCCAGAACCTGCAAGGCGCATCGGAAGTGCGCACGCAGGGCACCGTGGTATCCGTCACCGACGGTATCTGTCGTGTGCACGGCCTGCAAGACGTTATGCAGGGCGAAATGCTGGAATTCCCCGGCAACACCTTTGGCATGGCGCTCAACCTCGAGCGTGATTCCGTCGGTGCCGTGGTTCTTGGTGCATACGAACACATTTCCGAAGGCGACGTGGTCAAGACCACCGGTCGCATTCTGGAAGTTCCTGTCGGCCGTGAGCTGCTCGGTCGCGTGGTCAATTCCCTCGGTCAGCCGATCGACGGCAAGGGCCCGATCAATGCCAAGCTGACCGACAAGCTGGAAAAGGTTGCACCGGGCGTTATTTGGCGTAAGTCGGTTTCCCAGCCCGTGCAAACCGGTCTGAAGTGCGTCGACTCCATGGTGCCGGTTGGCCGTGGTCAGCGCGAACTGATTATTGGTGACCGCCAGACCGGCAAGACAGCTGTCGCTGTCGACGCCATCATCAACCAGAAGGACAAGGGTCTTTTCTGCGTTTATGTCGCTATCGGCCAAAAGGCTTCCACCATCGCCAACGTCGTGCGCAAGCTCGAAGAGCACGGCGCAATGGCGAATACCATCGTGGTTGCTGCTCCGGCTTCCGAATCAGCAGCGCTACAGTACCTCGCACCGTACGCCGGTTGTACGATGGGCGAATACTTCCGCGACACCGGTGAAGATGCGCTGATCGTTTATGATGACTTGACCAAGCAAGCTTGGGGCTATCGCCAGGTTTCCCTGCTGCTGCGCCGCCCGCCAGGCCGCGAAGCATACCCGGGCGACGTGTTCTATCTCCACTCCCGTCTCCTCGAGCGCGCTGCCCGCGTTTCGGAAGCTTGGGTCGAGAAGGTCAGTAACGGTGAGATCAAGGGCAAGACCGGTTCTTTGACCGCACTGCCGGTGATCGAAACGCAAGCCGGGGACGTATCCGCTTTCGTTCCGACCAACGTGATCTCCATTACCGACGGTCAGATCTTCCTGGAAACCGACCTCTTCAATGCCGGCATCCGTCCTGCGATCAACGCCGGTATCTCCGTGTCTCGCGTCGGCGGTGCGGCTCAGACCAAGCTGATCAAGAAGCTTGGCGGCGGTGTCCGTCTGGCTCTGGCCCAGTACCGCGAACTCGCAGCTTTTGCTCAATTTGCTTCTGACCTCGACGAAGCGACCCGCAAGCAGCTGGAGCGTGGCCGTCTGGTCACCGAGCTGATGAAGCAGGCTCAGTACTCGCCGATGAGCATCTCCGAAATGGCCGTCACGCTGTATGCAGCGGACAAGGGCTACTTTGATGATGTCGAAGTCAAGCGTGCCCTGGAATGCGAAAAGGCCATGATTGGTTATCTGAAAGCCAACTGTGCTGACCTCATGAACACGATGGAGTCCACAGCCGACCTGAGCGCCGACTCCGAGAAGCAACTTGCCGCAGGCATCGTTGCATTCAAGAGTAGCTGGGCCTGATTAGCTAGGAGAATTACATGGCTAGCGGCAAGGAAATTCGCAATAAGATCAAGAGCGTCGAAAACACGCGCAAGATCACCAAGGCCATGGAGATGGTGGCCGCATCCAAAATGCGCAAGGCGCAGGACCGGATGCGAGCTGCCCGTCCCTATGGCGAGAAGATCCGGCGCGTAGCAGGTAACCTGTCTCATGCCTTGACCGAATACCGCCACCCTTTTCTGGTGAATCGTGAACAAGCCGCTGTCGGCATGATTCTGATCACCTCGGACAAAGGGCTGTGCGGCGGTCTGAACTCAAATCTTCTTCGTCTGGCTGTGACCAAGATGAAGGAGTTCGAGTCCAAGGGCAATAAAATTCAGGCCACCTGCATCGGCAACAAGGGACTCGGCTTCATGCAGCGTGCTGGCGCCAAGGTCGTCTCGCACGTAACGGCATTGGGTGACACCCCCCATTTGGAAAAGCTGATCGGGCCGGTCAAGGTTCAACTTGATGCCTACATGAAGGGCGAGATTGATGCGCTGTACATCGGTTACACCCGCTTCATCAATACGATGAAGCAGGAACCGGTGTTCGAGCAGTTGCTCCCGCTATCCGGAGAAGCTGTCGGTTCAGCCAAGACCAAGTGGGATTATGTCTACGAACCCGATGCCAAGGCAGTGATCGATGATCTGCTGATCCGTTATGTCGAAGCATTGATTTATCAGGCCGTCGCAGAAAACATGGCCTCCGAGCAATCCGCCCGGATGGTTGCCATGAAGTCCGCTTCGGACAACGCCAAGACCGTTATCGGCGATTTGAAGCTGGTTTACAACAAGGCCCGTCAGGCTGCGATTACCAAGGAACTTTCGGAAATCGTCAGCGGCGCCGCCGCGGTGTGACGCGTAGATTTTTATTTTTGGGGATTTGAATATGAGTCAAGGTTCAATCGTTCAGTGCATCGGCGCCGTTGTGGACATCCACTTCCCGCGCGATCAGATGCCGAAGGTCTACGACGCCCTCAAGCTGGATGCTTCCGAAGCAAACGGCATGGCTGAAGACGGCCTGACCTTCGAAGTGCAACAACAACTGGGTGACGGCGTCGTCCGCACCATCGCCATGGGTTCTTCCGACGGTCTGCGTCGTGGCATGAAGGTGAACAACACCGGCGCCGGCATTTCCGTGCCCGTCGGTATGGGCACCCTGGGCCGCATCATGGACGTGCTCGGTCGGCCGATCGACGAAGCCGGTCCGATCGATTCCAACGAGCTGCGCGTGATTCACCAGCCGGCGCCGAAGTTCGACGAACTGTCGTCTTCCGTCGATCTGCTGGAAACCGGCATCAAGGTTATCGATCTGATCTGCCCGTTCGCCAAGGGCGGCAAGGTCGGTCTGTTCGGTGGCGCCGGCGTCGGCAAGACCGTCAACATGATGGAGCTGATCAACAACATTGCAAAGCAACACTCGGGTCTCTCGGTGTTTGCAGGTGTTGGTGAGCGTACCCGCGAAGGTAACGACTTCTATCACGAAATGAAGGACTCCAACGTTCTCGACAAGGTCGCGATGGTGTTCGGTCAGATGAACGAGCCGCCGGGCAACCGTCTCCGCGTAGCGCTGACCGGCCTGACCATGGCCGAGCGTTTCCGTGATGATGGTCGCGACATCCTGTTCTTCGTCGACAACATCTACCGCTACACCCTGGCTGGTACGGAAGTTTCCGCACTGCTCGGCCGTATGCCTTCCGCCGTGGGCTACCAGCCGACGCTGGCTGAAGAAATGGGCCGTCTGCAAGAGCGTATTACCTCGACCAAGGTTGGCTCGATCACCTCCATCCAGGCCGTTTACGTGCCTGCCGATGACTTGACCGACCCGTCCCCGGCCACCACCTTCCTGCACTTGGACTCCACGGTCGTGCTGTCGCGTGACATCGCCTCGCTGGGTATCTACCCGGCAGTCGATCCGCTCGACTCCACCTCCCGCCAGCTCGACCCGCAGGTTGTTGGTGAAGAGCATTACGCCGTTGCCCGTGCGGTGCAGATGAATCTGCAACGCTACAAGGAACTGCGTGACATCATCGCGATTCTGGGTATGGACGAACTGTCTCCGGAAGACAAACTCGCCGTTTCCCGTGCTCGCAAGATCCAGCGCTTCCTGTCCCAGCCGTTCCACGTCGCCGAAGTCTTTACCGGCTCGCCGGGCAAGTTCGTGTCTCTCAAGGACACGATCAAGGGCTTCAAGGGCATCTGTGCCGGCGAGTACGATCACCTGCCGGAACAAGCGTTTTACATGGTTGGCGGTATCGAAGAAGTCCTCGAAAAGGCCAAGACGCTGTAATAGCGCAACGCCGTATAGGAGCTAGTAATGGCTATGACTGTTCATTGTGATGTCGTCAGTGCGGAGGAGTCGATCTTCTCCGGCCTGGTGGAAATCGCAGTGTTCCCCGGCGAAGCCGGGGAACTCGGTATTCTTCCGCGTCACACACCGCTTCTGACTCGCATCAAGCCCGGCACCATTCGTTTGAAGGTGCCGAACCAGAGCGATTTTGAATTGGTGTATGTTTCCGGTGGAATGCTGGAAGTTCAGCCCGACATGATTACCGTGTTGGCTGATACTGCGATTCGTGCGCACGATCTGGACGAAGCCAAGGCACTGGAAGCCAAGAAGCACGCCGAGGAAGCACTTGCCAATCGGAACGCTGAAATGGATTACGCCGCTGCTGAAGCAGAACTGGCGCAAGCGGTTGCCCAGTTGCAAGCAATCCAGCGTCTGCGCAAGCACACGCACTAATTCCGGAACTCCGGAGCAAAAAGGCAGCCTAGGCTGCCTTTTTTATTTATAACCGGCGGTAAATTCTTTACAGCCGGGAAATACGCTTTTCCAGTCTGCCCACATCGTCCCGCAAACAACTCACTGCGCTACCGAATGCGGTTACGTCACTGCTTACCGCCAGCATTCCGGCCTCTTCAACAGCATATTCAGATAAATTCTCGGCAACCCGTCCGACGGCGTCCTGAATTGCCGTAGCCAGAGTCTGACCAAGCCGAGCAATGCGCCTGGCCGGAATGTCGCCGACCAATTGCGCCAGATCGGCCTCGGCATCCCAGTGCAGATTGCGCAACACGAACGCGAGGCTTTCGGCGATATCGGCGGAGCCGCCAAGTTTCACTGACGAAAACAGCGTATCGCGGTTAAATAGAAAACGAGCCGGCATATCCGATGGCAAGCTAATGCTGACATCGGCTTGGAGCGCTTTGTCGCCGACATGAAACAGCCCTCTCTCGTCGATGCTCAACTGGAGGACAAAAAATCCGGAATCGATCCGTAGCTGTGCGCCGGAGTGCGCAATTAGCCGTGCCTGAGCCCAACTTTCACCTTGGATCAAATGATTCAGAGCACGAATGGCAATTGGATTAAGCACTTCCATTGCATGCCAGCCTAGAACTTGAATCCGCGATGCAGGGCGACGACGCCTAAAGCCAGGTTGAAATACTCGACCTTTTCGAGGCCGACCTGCTCCATCATGGATTTCAGTTCCTCCTGTCCGGGATGAACGCGAATGGACTCGGAGAGATAGCGATAGCTGTCGGAGTCGTTTGTTACCAACTGGCCAACACGCGGGATCACTTTAAATGAATAGAAATCATAGAGTGGTGCCAGCGGCCTCCAGATCTGTGAGAACTCCAGTACCAACAGGCGGCCACCAGGACGCAGGACGCGTCGCATTTCGGCCAGCGCGGCATCCTTGTGCGTCATGTTGCGCAGGCCGAAGGCGACGGTGACGCAATCGAACCAGTCGTCAGGAAAGGGTAGCTTTTCCGCGTCACATTGCGCCACGGGCAGCATGTAGCCTTTGTCGAGCAGGCGGTCGCGGCCACGGGCCAGCATCGCGTTATTGATGTCCGTCAACCAGACTTGGCCGCTTTTGCCTACCCGCTTGGCAAAGGCCAGCGACAGGTCACCCGTGCCGCCAGCGACGTCGAGTACTCTCGAGCCTTCGCGAACACCGCTACGCTGGATGGTGAACGCTTTCCACAGACGGTGCATGCCGCCGGACATCAGGTCGTTCATGAGATCGTAACGACTGGCGACCGAGTCGAACACGTCGGCGACGCGACGAGCCTTCTCCTGCTCGGCAACGGTTTCGTAGCCAAAATGGGTATTATCGTTGTTCATGATTTCAGTGATGCTGGCCGCAGCTACCCGCGGCCGGACGTGTTGAAGTGTCGATATCGCGGGACAGTCCCCGCTTTTCGATTTGCGCGAGATAGTCCTGCCAGAGCTCGTCGTGGTGCTTGCCCAAGTTGTAGAGCATGTCCCACGAATAAAGGCCGCTGTCGTGACCATCGGAGAAGACAAGACGCAGGGCGTAGGTGCCGACGGGTTCTATCCGCTCGATGTCGACGCCACGCTTTCCCGTTTGCAGGGTTTCCTGGCCCGGACCATGCCCGCGAGCCTCGGCCGAGGGTGTATAGACCCGCAGATATTCGAAATCCAGCGAATAGCTTTCGCCTTCGCCATAGATCAACTCGAGCCTGCGGGATTTTTGGTGCAGCTTGATTTCGCTGGGTATCGGTGTATCTCGATCAATACCTGCCATAGTTTTCTCCGGAATGAGGACGCTAGTTTAGCGCACTCATCGCCTGGCGATGCCGGGATAGGTCAAATCACCTGATAGCTGACCCGGTCGTAATCGGTGCCACGCTGAAGAATATGGTTCATGCGCAGTTGCCAGGGCGTATCTTCACCGGAAGCAATATCGAGTATCCGGCTTGCCTGATACATGCCCGGTGGCAGGACAATCGATCCTTCCTCCTTGATCGCCGGCACGGGCGGCAGTAGGAAAGCGCGGACAAAACGCTCGGCGTTACCGGCTTTCACGGCTGCAATACGCACGCCCACGCCGGTAGGCATGCCGGGCAGGGTGGCAACGCCGACAATCAGGCCACCATCGTCTTCCTGCATGAGCCAGGTGGCTTGAGCCAGAAGGAAATGTTCGCCATCGTGCGGACAGACGGCCATGAGCTGGCCATGCGATATGCGCATGCCGGCGCAGCTACGACCGAGGCGAAAGCCGTTGGCTGAATGGTTGATGACCGCCCACTCATCGACCGGAAATGAAATCTGGGGCTTGATAGCCAAGGTCTGGCCCGGCTCGGCCCTTTCGCCAAAGGTGAACAACTGATCGAACTCGCCCCGCGAAAAGGCGGCGGCTGAATCGGGCTGTTCAAATTCCTTGGCGCTGATGCAAAAGTGAATGGCTTCAAAACCAACGGCTACCCGGGCGATACCCTCGGTGGCAAAACGACGGAAACGACGGGGCGAGGCAGACTGCGTCCAGGGCCGGGAAAGGTGGTCGAGCAGCGCGATGACATGGCCGCTGGTTTCTTCGCCAAGGCCCAGCTGAGATGGCGTTATGCGCTGCCTGAGCTGGCTCAGCATATGATTGATCTGCAGCCCGAGGCGCGTCGTGTCGAGGCGCCGCGTGTCGGTGGATGGCTCGTCAGTGACGGCGGTTGGATGAAGTGGTGCATCCTTCATAAGCTCGATGACGTAGGCCGGAACCTCGAGGTCGTCTTCCAGCTTGTGAATGGAAACCAATGGCGCCCACATGCCGGCCCAGCGCCGGATCAGATTGAGGTTGCGCACGCTGTTGCTGTAAGGACTGGCAATGTCGATGAGCAGCAGCGTGGTGTAGGCGGCAGCGCAGTGGGTTGCCTGCAGGCTGTTCTCGAGCACATCCTCGACCGGCGTAAAGGCGATACCCCATTCCTCTGCCGTTTCGTAGTAGCCGTGCAGGTCGAGCCAGATACCGGGCGGCAGATCGCGGCGCGCGCGGTAATGCTCAAGAATGACCATGCCGGTATAGTAAAGACAGCGATGCAGGATGGTGGCCATCATCGACACGTACTGCGCGTTTTCCCCATCGGGCTCTTCGCGGCGTGCACACAGCTCGTAAGCCTTGCCTATCTTGCGCCAGGCGGCAACGACCTGTTGAAAATACGACTCTTCTTCGCCAGCCAGCGGCAGCGCCTTGTTGTGATACCGCCTGGCCATTTCTTCCTCGACGAAGCACATCGGCGCCCTTGCCTGTTCAAGCAGCATCAGCATTACGCCGGGATCGGGCGACGCCACGAGCAGGGCGTCGACGAAGCCCATCAATTGTCGTTCGGCGACGACCGGGTTGGCCAGAGACAACTGCGCGAGATAGTCCATCCCGCTTTGCAGGTCCGAAATGACGGGCACTTCCATGGCGCTCGTGTTCATGATCGATCCAGCCTTATTCGATATTTTTCAGGGCTACGGACAATGCCTGCGCCAGCTCGGCATCGCTGACCAATGGCCGCGATACCGCTCCCTCCCGGCGGACGTTTCCCCAAACCGGTTCGGGAAAATGCCGGTCATCCAGCCAGCGCGGGATGATGTGCCAATGGACATGGGGAACCATGTTGCCAAAACTGGCGAGATTGATTTTATCTGGATTGAATAGGCGGCGCAGCACCGATTCGACGGCAAAAACGACGCGCATGAGCAACATCTGCCGGCTCGCCTCGAGATCGCTCATCTCGCGGACATGACCGCTCCAGATGACGCGACAGAAGCCGGGGTAGTCCGGATCATCGACCCGAACCACGCGACAAAGCTCCGACTGCCAAAGAATGGCCCCGCCGGGGTTATTGCACAATTCACAGGACTGACTGTCGCTACCCACGTTATCTGACTCCGGTTTTCCGTGAAGGATTACACCGAAGAATAAATATCACAAGCCGCGACCGCAAAAGAACCTGCTATTTCACGGTCAACTGGAAAAAATGGGCAAAAATCAAAGAAGTACCCGCTCTATCCCGCCCGTATTCGCCTTGCCGACGTATTCCGCCATCCAGTTTTCGCCGAGCAGATGCTTGGCCAGTTCGACCACGATGTAATCGGCCTGGGTGCCGGCATCGTCGTCGTAACGGGAAAGGCCCTGCAGACAGGCCGGGCAGGAAGTCAGGATCTTGACGTCGCCGGTGAAACCATCGGCCCGCAGCTTGGCAGCGCCACTTTCGATATCTTGCTGCTTGCGGAATTTGACCTGGGTGGCGACATCCGGCCGGGAATAGGCGAAGGAGCCGGCGTCGCCGCAGCAACGGTCGGTCAGCGGCACTTCCTGGCCCATCAGCGCCTTAGTTACGGCGAGCGGCGCGTAGGCCTTCATCGGTGTGTGGCAAGGATCGTGGTACATGTAACGCGTACCGCTGACGCCGTCCAGCTTGACGCCTTTTTCCATGAGGTATTCGTGGATATCGAGCAGGCGGCAACCGGGGAATATTTTCTCGAACTGGTATTTCTGCAGTTGGTCCATGCAGGTGCCGCAGGACACGATGACGGTCTTGATGTCGAGATAATTCAGCGTGTTGGCGACGCGGTGGAACAGCACACGGTTGTCGGTGGTGATCTTGACGCCCTTTTCCTCATCACCCGAGGCCGTCTGCGGATAGCCGCAGCACAGGTAGCCCGGCGGCAGGACGGTGGTGGCACCGACTTCGTAGAGCATGGCCTGGGTGGCCAGCCCGACCTGCGAGAACAGGCGCTCGGAACCGCAGCCCGGGAAATAGAAGACGGCGTCCGATTCCTCGGTCGTCTTGCGCGGATTGCGGATGACCGGGATGACCTTGTCGTCCTCGATGTCGAGCAGCGCCCGCGAGGTGCGCTTGGGCAGATTGCCCGGCATCGGGCGGTTGAGGAAGTGGATGATCTGCGTCTTGACGGTCGGCGCGCCAACCGTTGCCGGCGGATGGGCGCGGCTGCCCTGCACCAGGCCGATGGCCTTGGCCGCCTTGTGGGCAAGGCGCTGGGCCTTGAAACCGAAGTCCATCATGACGCCGCGCATGAGCTTGATGGTCGCCGGGTCCTTGAGGTTCAGGTAGGTCATGGCCGCCATGGTGCCGGGGCTGAAGCGCTTCTTGTCCTGCTTCCTGAGGAAATTGCGCATGGCCACGGAAACATCGCCGAAATCGATGTCGACCGGGCACGGCTTGAGGCAGCGGTGGCAGACCGTGCAATGGTCGGCAACGTCGTTGAATTCGTCGAAGTGCTTGAGCGAAATGCCGCGCCGGGTCTGTTCTTCGTAGAGGAAGGCTTCGACCAGCAGCGAGGTGGCGAGAATCTTGTTGCGCGGGCTGTAGAGCAGGTTGGCACGCGGCACATGGGTCGAACAAACGGGCTTGCATTTACCGCAGCGCAGGCAGTCCTTGACCATGTCGGAAATCTTGCCGATTTCGGATTGCTCCATGATCAGCGATTCGGTACCGAGCAGGCTGAACGATGGCGTGTAGGCATTGCCCATGTCGCCGCCGGGCATCAGCTTGCCCTTGTTGAAACGCCCTTGCGGATCGACCTTCTGCTTGTAGGCGCGGAAGGGCGCCAGTTCTTCCTCGGTCAGGAACTCGAGCTTGGTGATGCCGATGCCGTGTTCGCCGGAAATGACGCCATCCAGGCTGCGGGCCAGGTGCATGATGCGTTCAACGGCCTTGTGCGCCGTTTGCAGCATGTCGTAATTGTCGGAATTGACCGGGATGTTGGTATGCACGTTGCCGTCGCCGGCGTGCATGTGCAAGGCGACGAAAACACGGCCGCGCAGCACTTCCTTGTGGATGGCCTCGATCCGCTCGACGATGGGACGATAGACGCCGCCGTCGAATATCTTGCTCAGCCGGGCGTGCAGTTCCTGCTTCCACGACGTGCGCACGGAGTAGTCCTGCAGGCGATGGAAGAGCTTCGGATTGGCGGCCTTGTTGGTCAGTTCGCCGGCCACCACGCCGTAGGAGGCGAAACGCGTTTCGGCCTCGGCGAGCGGCAGATCGAGGTTGTCGAGCAACCACTCCCAGCGCAGGCGGACGGCCTCGACGTAATCGAGCGCGGCCTGCCGGCGGTCGCCGATCAGCACGTCCTTGTCGAGATTGGCATCGCCGGCATGCAGCGGCAGCTCGCCCTTGAGGAATTCGCTCAGGGCGTCGCACAGCGCCAGCTTGTTCTGCGTGGACAGTTCGATGTTGATGCGCTCGATGCCGTCGCAGTAATCGCCCATGCGCGGCAGCGGGATGACCACGTCCTCATTGACCTTGAAGGCGTTGGTGTGGCGCGAAATGGCGGCGGTGCGCGAACGGTC
Source organism: Gammaproteobacteria bacterium (assembly GCA_018828385.1). Taxonomy (GTDB): domain Bacteria; phylum Pseudomonadota; class Gammaproteobacteria; order Burkholderiales; family Rhodocyclaceae; genus Azonexus. The sequence continues at coordinate 144,642 of JAHJVE010000021.1, forward strand.
GAGCCAGAATTTCTTGCGCGTTTCGGCGTCGACCGCAATGAAACCTTCGGCCGAGCGTAGGTTGCACATACGGACGACTTCGGAAGCGGCGGCCATGACGGCCTTTTCGTCATGACCGACGAGATCGCCGAGCAGGACCATCTTCGGCCGACCGTGGCGCTTGGCCTTGGTGGCGTAGCCGACGGCCTTCACATAGCGTTCGTCGAGGTGCTCGAGACCGGCCAGTTGCACGCCGGAAGCCAGGCCGGCGCCGCCCGGCTTGAAGTAATCGGTAATTTCGACGATGGCCGGCACGGCTTCGCGGACCTGGCCGAAAAATTCCAGACAGACGGTGCGCGAAACGGGCGGCATTTTGTGCAGCACCCAGCGCGCGGCAACGATGATGCCGTCGGTACCTTCCTTCTGCACGCCGGGGATGCCGCCGAGGAACTTGTCTGTGACATCCTTGCCCAGCCCGATCTTGCGACAGGCAGCGCCCGGCATGATCAGGATTTCTTCGCCAAGCAGGGTCTTGCCGCTCGGATCGAAGCGCTTGACGCGGAATTCGACGTTTTCCTGCTCGTGGATCTTGCCGTAGTTGTGATTGACGCGTTCGACTTCGAGCCAGTTGCCGTCGGGGTCGACCATCTTCCACCAGGCCAGGTTGTCGAGCGCAGTGCCCCACAGCACGGCTTTCTTGCCGCCGGCGTTCATGGCGATATTGCCACCGATGCAGGAGGCAGAGGCCGAGGTCGGGTCGACGGCGAAGACGCGACCGGCCAGCGAAGCGGCTTCGGAAACACGGTCGGTGACGACGCCGGCGCCGGTGCGGATGGTGGCGTAGGGCGTTTCATGGCCGGCCAGGACGAGCTCTTCAACCGGGCCGATGTCGATGAGCTTTTCGGTGTTGATGACCGCCGCGTAAGGCGTCAGCGGCACGGCGCCGCCGGTGTAGCCGGTGCCGCCGCCACGGGCGATGATGGTCAGGCCGGCTTCGATGCAGCCACGGACGAGGTGGCCGATTTCCTCTTCGGTGTCCGGATTGAGGACGACGAAGGGGTATTCGACACGCCAGTCGGTCGCGTCGGTGACGTGCGAAACGCGGGCCAGGCCGTCGAAAGCGATGTTGTCCTTGCGTGTGTGCTTGCCCAGATATTTGAGCACCTTGCGGCGGAGGTCGATGGTTTCGCCGAAACGCTCGGCAAAACGGTTGACCGCGTCACGCGCCGCATCGACCAGACGCTTGACCTTGGCGGCCCGTTCGACGTCCTCGCCCTCGGTCGCTTCGCGCCGCTTTTCGACCTCGTTGAGCCGGTGGTGCAGGGCGTTGACCAGCGCATCGCGGCGTTCGCGATTGTCGAGCAGGTCGTCTTCCAGGTAGGGGTTGCGCTGGACGACCCAGATGTCGCCGAGCACCTCGTAAAGCATGCGGGCCGAACGGCCGGTGACACGCTCGGAACGGAGCTCGTCGAGCACCGCCCAGTTGTCGGCGCCAAGCAGGCGGATGACGATCTCGCGATCGGAAAACGAGGTGTAGTTGTAAGGTATTTCGCGCAGGCGGGCAGTCATGGAAGCAGCCGGGGTCCGTCAAAAGGTGGATTTTAGCGTATTGCGGGGCAGCACGCGGGGACAGGTAGACGTGCACCGCTGCTCAAAGGTTCAGCTTCCCTGGCCGTTGCCGACCGACTGCAAAGCCGGCATTTCAATTTTGGCCATTTTTTCGGGTTGACCGTGGGATCCGATTCTTCGCGGTCAGATCTGTCAATTCACCGCGGCCTGGGCGACCAACCAATAGCGGGCGAATTTGCCAATGGCCATGAAAAGGCAGCAGGGCAGCCAGTGCAGACGCAGCCAGCCGGCGGCGAGGCACAGCGCGTCGCCGATCAGCGGCGCCCAGGCAAGCATCAGGGCGGGGCTGCCCCAGCGTTCGAGCCGTTCGCGCTGCGGCAGGTTTTCGAGTTTCTGCCAGCGCGGCAGGTAGCGGCCGCACCACCACGACGTCATGCCGCCAGCCGTGTTGCCGAGTGTGGCGAGCGTCAGTGCCGATCCGTATTCAGTGGGGTGCAGATGCAAAAAACCCCACAGCAACGCCTCCGAACCGCCGGGCAACACCGTGGCCGAGAGAAAACTGGCCGCCAGCAGGCCCCAGAGGCCGCTTTCCGCCGTGACGTTTAGCCACTCCACCCGTAGAATCTCCCTTTTGCCTTAATGAATTGCGCCCAATGCACCCGGATTATCTCGAAAAAGTTCTCAACGCACAGGTTTATGACGTCGCGGTCGAAACGCCGCTCGACCTGGCCAGCAACCTTTCCGCCCGGGTCGGCAACAAGATCATTCTCAAGCGCGAGGACATGCAGCCGGTGTTTTCCTTCAAGCTGCGCGGCGCCTACAACAAGATCGCCAGCCTCTCGCCGGAAAAGCTCAAGCGCGGCGTCATCTGCGCCTCGGCCGGCAATCACGCCCAGGGCGTGGCGCTGTCGGCCAAGAAACTGGGTTGCCGGGCGGTCATCGTCATGCCGACCTCGACGCCGGGCATCAAGATCGATGCCGTCCGCTCGCGTGGCGGCGAAGTCGTGCTGCATGGCGACTCCTTCGACGAAGCCTATGCCCACGCCGTCGAACTCGAAAAAACCGAGAAACTGACCTTCGTGCATCCCTTCGACGATCCCGAAGTGATCGCCGGGCAGGGCACCGTCGCCATGGAAATCCTCCGCCAGCATTCGCGCCACAATGGCCCGATCACTGCCGTCTTCTGCGCCATCGGCGGCGGCGGGCTGGCCGCCGGGGTGGCTGCCTACATCAAGCGCCTGCGCCCGGAAATCAAGGTCATCGGCGTTGAAACCTTCGACGCCGATGCGATGAAGCAGTCCATCGCCAAGGGCCATCGCGTCCGTCTCGACCAGGTCGGGCTGTTCGCCGATGGCACCGCCGTCAAATTCGTCGGCGAGGAAACCTTTCGGCTGTGCAAGGAATACCTCGACGACATCATCCTCGTCGACACCGACGCCATCTGCGCGGCGATCAAGGACGTCTTCGAGGACACCCGCTCGATTCTCGAGCCGGCCGGTGCACTCGCCGTCGCCGGCGCCAAGGAATACGCGCGCCAGCACAAGCTCAAGGACAAGAACCTGATCGCCGTCACCTCCGGCGCCAACATGAATTTCGACCGCCTGCGCTTCGTCGCCGAGCGCGCCGAGTTCGGCGAGCAGCGCGAAGCTGTCTTCGCCGTCACGCTGCCCGAGAAGCCCGGTGCCTACAAGAAATTCCTGTCGCTGATCGGCAAGCGCAACGTCACCGAATTCAACTACCGTTACCACACCGCCAGCGAAGCCCACGTCTTCGTCGGCGTCCAGGTCAGCGACCGCAAGGAATCGCTCAAGCTCGTCGACAGCCTGCAAAAACACGGCTATCCGACGCTCGACCTGACCGAGGACGAAATGGCCAAGAACCATATCCGTCACATGGTCGGCGGCCACGCCGCAGCGGTGTGTGAAGAAGGCCTGCACGAACTGCTTTACCGCTTTGAATTCCCCGAGCGACCGGGCGCCCTCATGAATTTCCTGGCCCAGATGAGCGCCGGCTGGAACATCAGCCTGTTCCACTATCGCAACCACGGCGCCGACTACGGCCGCGTGCTGGTCGGCATGCAGGTGCCGGCGGGCGACATGGGGCAGTTCAGGGAATTTTTGAAAAACCTCGGCTACGCCCATTGGGACGAAAGCCAGAACCCGGCTTACAAGCTGTTTCTGGGCTGAGGAATTCCAACCGGTTGGCCGCCACGGTCAACCGGGGAAAACGGCAAAAATCGAAGGCTTCCGGCCCGGCATTCAGCCAAACCAGAGCTGTATCGCCCATAACGCGCCCATTCCCGCCGCTATCGTCGCCAGCACGCTGCGCGTCAACCGGGCGACCAGCAAGGCCACCAGCGCCGCCCACAGCCGAGGGTTATCTGACGTGGCATTCAGATTGCCGCCGAGCATGAAAATCTCCGGCCCGATCAGGGCGCCGAGGATGGCCGGCGGGACATAGCGCAAAAACGCTTCGATGCGCGGATCGTCGGGCAAATAGCGGCCGAAGGCGATGAACGACAGGCGGATCAGGAAAGTCACCAGCCCGCAGGCCGCCATGGTCAGCAGCAACCTGGTCGTGCTCATGGCGTTTTGCCGTCGAAGCGGCGCATGAACAAGCCGACTGCGATGCCCACTCCGGCCGCCACCAGCAGGCCCGACTTGTGCGGCAAGGCCAGCGCCGGGATTACGACCGCCGCGGCGGCAATCGCCGCCCAGGCATCGCTGCGTTTATGCACCGAGAGCACGAGCAGGGCGATGAAAGTCAGGGCAATCGAAAAGTCCAGCGACCAGCTCTCGGGAATCGCCGCTCCGAGCAGCACCCCGGCCAGCGTCGATAGCTGCCAACCAGCCCACAACGTGAAACCGGTGCCGCACAAAAACCAGTGACGATGGGCCGTCGGCGGACCATCGCGCAGGCGCCCGATGGCTGCAGCGAACGCTTCGTCGGTGAGCAGGTAAGCCAGCAGCAACTTCCAGCGCCACGGCAGGTCGCGCAAATAATCAGCCACCGCCGCGCTGTACAGCAGGTGACGCAGATTGACCACGCCCACCGTTGCCGCCATCACGGGTGGCGGAGTCGCCCCGCTCCAAAGCTGGGCGAACACCACCTGCGACGAGCCGGCAAAAATCAGCGACGAACTGAGCACCACCGCCCACCCCGGCAAACCCGCTGCCAGCCCGAGCACCCCGAAAATCAGCCCGAAGGGGACGACGCCAAGTAACAGCGGTAGCTCGGCGCGAACACCGCCCAGAAACTCGGCACGAGGAGAATCGTCAAACATCGGGACGGGAGATCGACAAAGCCGCCATCCTAATCCATCAGTGCCAGCGCGTTGATGCGGGATGAAACTCATATATGGATCAATCGATGAAAGCCCCCTCCGACCCGGCCAGCCATTTCAATTTCGAGCATTTTTGCCGGTCGACCGTGGGAAACCGGCTTTTTTACCCAAAATTTACCCAAAATTTACCCAACAACGCCATATTTTATTGGGTAACCAATTTCGCGTGATATAAACTTACCCAACAATAGTTGTATTTATTGGGTAACCATGAAAACCCCGGCCCTCTTTCGCCCGAACCAGCCCGCTTTCCGCCAACAATACGCGGCACTTAGAGAGCGGTCACTCACCGCCAGATCCTTGCTGCCCGGCACTCCGGGCACCTTGCAACTGCGCCGCGGCACCGGCTACGCCTACTGGTACCGGGTCTATTACCCGGTGCCCGGCAAGCAGGCCGAAACGCTGGTCGGCCGCGAGGGCGATAGTGCTGCCGAAAACGCCATGCGGGCGCAGATGGATTTCGCCGAATCGACCGCCCGCCAGGTCGGCATGCTGCGCAAGCTCGGCTTTCACGTCGCCGACAAGATCAGCGCCCGCGCCCTGGTCGAACTGCACAACCTCGGCGCTTTCGAAGGCGGCCTGCTGCTCGCCGGCAGCCTCGGCTGCATGGCCTGGCTCAACGAACTCGGCGCCCGTCTGCGTCAGCCGGCCGGTGAGCCGGCGGTCCTGCCGCGCCTTGAACTGGTCGCCCCGGCGGCTTTCCTGAGCCAGCCACTGGCCGCAGCCTTACCCCTCGTCGCCGCCCCCGAACCCAGCGCCGTGCCGAACGGTGCCGCCCCGACCGAGCTGGCCACCCACGCCACCGTCGCCTTGCCTGGCCTGCCCGCCATCCCCGCCGACATTCTCGTTGCCGGCCCACGCTTTGGCGCGGCCGTATCAGCGCCGGGGCTGGCGTGGTCGGCGACGACCACTGCCGACCACGCCTACCTGCTCGCCGACCCCGCGCCCGGCGCGCTGCTCGCCGGCGGCCAGTGCATTCCCGTCCACCTGCCGCAGGCCGCCCGGCTCGTCTGGCACCAGCTCTATGTCAGCCGCCACCACACGGCGGCGCAGGCGATGGTGGAACGTCGATTGGCCCTCAGCCTCGCCGCTGTCGTTCTGGCGTCCGACCCGTGGGCCATGCTCACCGCCTGGGAAGCGGCGCCTTCCGCCATCATCGAGCCGCTTCGCCCGCTGCGCGAAGCCCTGCTGAGTAGCGCCGCCGGCCACCCGGACTTGCAGGATCTGCTCGCCGACTGCCTGGGCGCGCCGCCGGCCTGAACGCTATTTCAATTTCGGCCATTTTTTCGGGTTGACCGTAGCAATCGGCCGGAAAGCGCTCGGCTAACGCAGCCGCGTCTGCATCCGCGCGGCAAAGGCTCAGGGATCTAGCGTTGAGCCAGATTTTTCGCCACGGCGCCACTCGCCACCTGCCGGCCCCAAAGCTGATAGACCTTGCCAGTGGTCGAGAAAACGACGACTGGGCTGTAGTAGCGCTGGCGCATGATGGCCGAATCGACTTCGATATTGACCTGACCGCCGCTGGCGCGCCCGGCCGTGCTACCCGCGACGCCGAGTTGCACGGGATTGAGGGTCATCACCATGCGGACGACGGCGGCTTCGGGCAGGACCGATAGCTGTTCGATGCGGACCTGGATGCCGGGCGTCGGGTGCTCGTTCTTTTGCCCGTCGGGGCCGAGCTCGACGTTGGCGACGCGCTGGCAATCGCTGGCGCCATCGCAGGCGAGGAGATAGAGATCGTAGGCGGTGGGCGCCGCTTGCGCTGGCATGGCGAGTAATGCGGCGAAACCGAGGGGGAGAAGTTTGCGCATGTCTGAACTCCTTTCAGCCTGGGCCATCCCGCGAAAGCGGCCGACCCTGTCGGCATGAGCCCATGACATGAGCCTGCCGAAGCAGCCAGAATGTCAGCGCAATGGGCGGCCGTCAATCAGGCGAACGTCATACTTGGAGATATTTATCGCGCGCATCGACGGATAGCTCGCTGCGCACTAATTCGCTTTAATTATATTCATGTAAATTTCAATTCTTTTACAGAATATATGGCACGGTCTAGGCTTCAGTCATCGCCTCGCAATTTCAAATCACCGCACTTCACCGAGAAGCAGCCAGCGTCAGCCGACCCACCCACGACAGGCGCCGAGTCGCCTACAATCTCTCACCCCCTTCCGGAGTCTTCCCATGAAAATCGCCAACGATGTCACAGAACTGGTCGGCAACACGCCGCTGGTCAAGCTCAACCGCGTCACCGCCGGCTGCGCCGCAACGGTGCTCGGCAAGCTGGAATTCTTCAATCCGGGCAGCAGCGTCAAGGACCGCATCGCGGTCGCCATGCTCGACGCCGCCCAGGCCGCCGGCAAGATCGGCCCGGATACGGTCGTCCTTGAACCAACTTCGGGCAACACCGGCATCGGGCTGGCCATGGTCTGTGCGGCGCGCGGCATCAAGTGCGCGTTCACCATGCCGGAAACGATGAGCCGCGAACGCAAGCTGCTGTTGAAAGCCTACGGTGCCGAGCTGATCCTGACCCCCGGCCCGGACGGCATGGGCGGCGCCATCAAGAAGGCCGAGGAACTGGCCGCCGCCGACGGGCGCTATTTCATCCCGCAACAGTTTGAGAACCCGGCCAACCCGGCCGTGCACCGCCGGACGACGGCCGAGGAAATCTGGCGCGACACCGATGGACAGGTCGACATTTTCATCGCCGGTGTCGGCACCGGCGGCACGGTGACCGGCGTCGGCGAGACGCTGAAAGCCTTGAAACCGAACATCCAGATCATCGCCATCGAACCCGACGCCTCGCCGGTGCTGTCCGGTGGCGCCAAAGGCCCGCACCCGATACAGGGCATCGGCGCCGGCTTCGTCCCGGCCGTGCTCAACACCGCCGTGTACGACGAGGTGATCCGCGTCAAGAACGACGACGCGCTGACCATGGCCCGCCGCATGGCGACCGAAGAAGGCCTGCTCGTCGGCATTTCTTCCGGCGCCGCCAGCTGGGCTGCGGTGGAAGTCGCCAAACGCCCGGAGAATGCCGGCAAGCACATCGTCGTCATCATTCCCTCCTGCGGCGAGCGCTACCTGTCGACCGTGCTCTACCAGCATCTCGAAGTTTGAGTCGGATTTGAGTTCTTTCGACCAGCCCATCGACCGGCGTAACTCCGACTCCATCAAATGGAGCAAGTACGCCGGTCGCGATGTCCTGCCGCTGTGGGTGGCGGACATGGATTTCGCCGCGCCGCCGGCCGTCATCGAAACGCTTCACCGGCGCATCGAGCACGGCGTTTTCGGCTATGGCGGGCCATGGCCGTCGCTTACCGAGTCAGTGCTCACTCACCTCGAAAGTGAATACGACTGGCGAATTGAAGCAGAATGGATCGTCTGGCTGCCGGGGCTGGTCAGCGGCCTCAACATCGCCTGCCGGGCCGTCGATGGCGCGGTTCTGACGGCGACGCCGATCTATCCGCCTTTCCTCTCCGCCCCGCATTTCTCGGGCCGCCAGCTCAATCGCGCCGAACTGGCGTGCACCGACGACGGCTGGCGTTTCGACCAAGCCGCCTTGCAAGCCGCGCTGACGCCGGACAGCGAGCTGTTCCTGCTCTGCCACCCGCACAACCCGGTCGGCCGCTGCTGGAGCCGCGACGAACTGCTCGAACTGGCCGCCCTGGCCGAAGCCAATGACCTCATCGTCTGCTCCGACGAAATCCACTGCGGCCTGATCCTCGACGCCGACAAGCGCCACATCCCCTTCGCCAGCCTGTCGCCGGCAGCGGCCAAGCGCAGCATTACACTCATGGCGCCGTCGAAAACCTTCAATATTCCCGGCCTCGGCTGCGCTTTCGCGGTCATTCCCGACGCCAAATTACGCCACCGCTTCGAACACGCCATGCACGGCATCGTCCCGCACGTAAACGTGCTCGGGCTGGCCGCCTGCGAGGCCGCCTACCGCGACAGCGGCGACTGGCATCGCGAATTGATCGCCTACCTGCGCGCCAACCGCGATTTGGTGATTGCTACGGTCAACCGGGAAAAAGGGGCAAAAATGAAATCGGTCGAAGCTACCTATCTGGCCTGGATCGACGTCCGCGAACTCGGGCTGGACAACCCGGCCGCGCATTTCGAAGCGCACGGCCTCGGCCTCTCCGACGGTGCCGATTTCGGTGCGCCGGGCTGGCTGCGCCTCAATTTCGGCTGCCCGCGCAGCACGCTGGAAGAAGCGCTCAAGCGCTTCAGCACCGCCTGCCGGGCCGCATGAATACCTACCTGCTGAGCCTCTATTTCCTCTTCGTCGCCTCGCTCAGCCAGGCGCTGATCGGCGGTTTTGCCCTGAAATCCTCGCTGGCCCGCCACCTGCCGAGCGACCGCCGTCGCATGTGGGCGGCCTTCAGCATCGGCGCGCTGCTCCTCGCCCTGCACCACAGCTACACGCTGAATCTCGCGGCACAAACCGGGCTGTACGATTTCAGCCAGGCCACGCTGGCCGTGCTCGCCGGGCTGGCAACGAGCTACGCAGTGTGGCGCCTGATACAGCTCAAACCCTGAAACAGCCGGCTTCGGTGACGATCCAGTCGAGCCGCTGATCGTGGCTTTCCGGGCGGATCGTGTCCAGCCGGTTGGTCTCGAAGCCGACACCCACCGCCAGCGGGCGAGGGGAGAGCGCAGCCAGCGTCCGGTCGAAATAGCCGCCACCGTATCCGAGCCGATAGCCCGCCGCGTCGAAACCGTTGAGCGGCAGCAGAATCAGATCGGGCACCAGGACATCGCCAGCCAGCGGCGTTGGAATCCCGTAGCGATCAGCTTCCAGCGGCGTCTGTGCCGTCCAGGCGCGAAAGACCAGCGGCGTATTTTCGGCAACAACGACGGGCAGGGCAGCCCTTGCCCCAAGCGCCGCCCACCGTTCGACGACCGCCCGGACATCCGGTTCGTGCTTGATCGGCCAGCAAAAAGCGACGACGCGAGGCACCGGCAAGGCCGCCAGCACGTGCTCGACGATGCGCGCCGACAGCCCGGCATGCGCCGCCTCGCCAAGCAGCGAACGGCGCGCCACCATCTCACGCCGCAATGCCCGGCGCCAGCCCGTGTTATCCTCGTCGAGTTCAACCATGGCAGTAATCTAGCATGAAGTTTTGCCTCATCCTCGTCGGCCTTGCGCTGCCCATTTCGGTCATTGCGCAGGGCAGCGGTGACAGTGATTTCCTGACCGCCCGCGAAGCCTTCCAGGTCGGCGACAGCAACAAACTGGAGCGCGCCATCGGCCAACTCGGCCAGCACGAACTGGCCGCCTACGCCGAAAACTACCGGCTGCGCATGGGGATGGAAAAGGATGAGCCGAGCGGCCTGCGCGATTTTCTGCGCCGCAACGACGGCAGCTACGTCGCCGAAAAACTGCGTGCCGACTGGATCCGCTCGCTCGGCAAGCGTTTGGCCTGGGACGAGGTGGATGCCGAATTCCCGAAACTGCTCGCCCCCGAAGCGGACGTCACCTGCTACAGCGAGCAGGCCCGGCTGGCCCGCTTGGACAAGAAGGTGCTGGGCGAAGCCGAAAAACGCTGGCTGACCATGCTCGAACCGCCCGAGCCTTGCCGCCCCGTATTCGACGCGCTGGTCGCCAACCAGCGCATCACGACCGATGAAATCTGGCAGCGCGCCCGCCGCCAGATCGAAACCAACCGCCCAAGCCGGGCCAAAACCACGCTTGATTACCTGCCCGAAAACCAGAGTCCGGACAGCCGCAGCTTCGACAGCGCCATCGGCAGCGCCATGAGCTACCTCGTTCGCCAGCCGGCCAACTGGTCAGCCACGCGAACCGGGCGCGAACTCGCCGCCATCGCCATCGCCCGCCTGGCCACCAACGATCCGCGCATCGCCGCCAACGAGCTGGACAAGATCAAGGACAGCCTGCACGACACCGAGCGCCAATGGGCGTGGAGCCAGATCGCCCTGCTTGGCGCCCGGAGGCACCTGCCCGAAGCGGTCAGCTGGTACGCCAACGCCGACCAGACCCCGTTGTCGCAGGAAGGCATCCAGTGGAAAGTCCGCGCCGCCCTGCGCACCCAGGATTGGGGCAGCGTCCGCACGACAATCGAGGCCATGCCGGCCGAGCTCGCCGCCAAGCCGGAATGGATCTACTGGCTCGGCCGTGCCCTGAAATCGACCGGCCGCACGCCGGAAGCCGACGCGCTGTTCGACAAAATAGCCGGCCAGCCGAATTTCTACGGCAATCTGGCCGACGAGGAACTTGACCGCCAGATCACGCTACCCCCCAACGCCAAGGAACCGACCCTCGAAGAAACCAGCGCCGCCAGCGACAACCCCGGCATTCGCCGCGCGCTCGCTTTCTTCCGCCTTGATCTGCGCACCGAGGCAGTCCGCGAATGGAACTGGGCGCTGCGCGGCATGAACGACCGCGAACTCCTCGCCGCCGCCAATCTGGCCAAACGCAAGCAGATCTGGGATCGCGCCATCAACACGGCCGACCGCACCCGCCACGAACACGATTATTCGCTGCGTTTCCTCGCCCCCTTCGGCGATACGGTGCGCCCGGCCGCCCATAACCAGTCGCTCGACGACGCCTGGGTGTACGGTCTGATGCGTCAGGAAAGTCGCTTCATAACAAGCGCCAAATCAAACGTCGGGGCCTCCGGCCTCATGCAGCTCATGCCCGCCACCGCCAAATGGGTCGCCAAGAAGATCGGCCTGCGCGACTTCAAGCGCCATCGCGTCAACGACACTGAAACCAACGTCCTGCTTGGCACCAGCTACATGCGCCTGGTCATGGAAAACCTCGACAACCACCCGGTGCTGGCCTCCGCCGCCTACAACGCCGGCCCCGGTCGCGCCAAGAAATGGCGCGCCGACCAGCCGCTCGAAGGCGCCATTTACGCCGAGACAATCCCCTTCAGCGAAACCCGCGATTACGTCAAGAAAGTCATGAGCAACGCGGTTTATTATTCGGCCCAGTTCAACGGCAAGGCCGATTCGCTCAAGGCACGCCTCGGCGTCGTCGGCGCCAGGACCAACGACGGCATGAAAGACGCAGACCTACCCTAGGAAAACGACATGGCAGTGCAGTCCGACTCATTCCATCTCCTGAGCGACACCCGAGCACTATTTCTCAAGCACCTCGGCGCCTTGCTGCAGGACTGCGGCGAGCTATCCGCCCCGGCCATCCAGGCCATCCAGAACGGCGCCGGCGCCTATTTCGATGAAATGGCGTCGACCAACCGGCGCGGCACCTTCGCCGAAGAGGCCAGCGGGCTGACCTCTTCGCGCATCACGCTGGTCGGTGAAGAAGACCTCGAGCTCGGCATCCGCCTCGACAACATGAGCGCCCGCCTGTTCGAGTCGACCGGCGGCAGCCTGTGGCGGACCCATCTGCGCTTCGTTACCCTGCTCAGGCGACCGGATCTGCCAAAAAGCGCCAACCCGATCGGGCCGAAAGGCATCGCCCAGGGTCTGACCACCATGTTCGATGCCGCCGGCGCCGCCACCATCGACAAAAAACTCGAATTGCTCGACCGCATCGAAGCCTGCCTGCTCGAAGGTTTGCCGGCCCTCTACGCCGAGATCAACGACTTCATGGACCGCAAGGGAGTCGACGCTGCCTCGCCCAGCATCATCGGCAGCCAGGAAGGGCCAACCAGCACCGAACCGTCATCCACGCCTGACAACGCCCTGCTTGCCCTGCAGCAAAGGCTGCTCGCCAGTCTGCCCAGGGCTGGCGAATTGGCACCGGCCGCTGGCGGCGCGGCCGCGTCGCTGCTCAACCAGGCCACCCTCGAACGCTTGGTCGAGCGCCTCAACGAACTCGATCGCCGCGGTGCTTTTGAGCAGAAATTCGCGCCGACCCAGACGGGCGGCGGCATGATCCCGGCTCTGTTTACACCCAACGGCGACTTCGCCAGCCCGCCCAAGGTTCTCAAATCGGCCCAACTCGGCATACCGACCACGGCCAATGAAGGCCTGGCGATCGACACCCTGGCCATGATCTTCGAAGCCATTTTCGCCAATCCAGCCGTGCCGGATGCCCTCAAGGCAGTGATTTCGAGCCTGCAGATCACGCTGCTCAAGGTCGCCATGAAGGATAGCTCGCTGTTTGTCGACGCCCAACACCCGGCGCGCCTTGTCGTCGACCGCATGGGGCAGGCGATTCTCGGCCTGCCGATCGATGTTCCAGCCCGCCATCCAATCTGCGCCCGCCTGTTCGAAATCGCCACCCGGTTACGCAGTGAAAGCAGCGCCGACAAGTCCGCCTTCGAGACCGCTCTGAACGATCTCGACACCCTGCTGGCCGAACACAATGCCAGCTTTGCGGCAGCGACAACGCCCTATCTGCCGCTGGTCAACCAACTCGACCGCAACGACGAAGCGGCTCTGCGCGTCCGTCAGGCGCTCGAAAAATTCATCGAGACCAGTCCGCCACCGGCCATTCGCCTTTTTCTCGAACAAACGTGGAGCCGCCTGCTCCGGACCATCTGGCTCGAAGCGGGCGAGCAGGGCGCCGAATGGCAGGAAGGATTGGCCGTCGTCGATGATCTGCTGTGGACAATTCAACCCAAGGCCGATCCCGACGAGCGCAAGACCCTGGCCCGCCGGCTGCCCGAAATCCTCAAACGCCTGCGCGCCGGGATGGCTCGCATCGGTCTGTCGGCCGAAGCGGAAGCCGCCTTCCTTGATACCTGCTTCGAGCTGCAGACCCGGGCGCTACGCGCCACGCCGGCAACGACGCCCGAAACCCCGGCGGCCGACCTGTTCCCAAGCGGCGTTTCGACCCCGGCCGGCACGCCGGTCAGCGGCAAGTTGCAGGCGGACCAACGGATTCTGGCGACGCTGGATTTTGCCGACTATCGGCCGGCGCCGTCCCGTGCATTTCCCGTCAAGGTTGGCGACTGGCTGGAATTCCCGCTGGCCGACGGTAGCCAAGCCATGGCCAGGCTCTGCTACATCAGCCCGGCAAGCCGTCGGGCGCTGCTCATCAACCCCGAGTCCGGCCTGGCGCTGGCGGTCCATCCGGCCATTCTCGAGCGCCAGCTACGCGAGGGCGAAGCGCGCCTCAGCCCGCTATGCGCCTTGTTCGAATCGGCAGCCAGCATCGCCCTGCAAAAATCAGCCGGCGGATAAGGCCACAGCACTGCCCGAAAGCCGGCAAATTGCCTTAAAATCCGGGTTTTACGCATTCAGTTTCCGGGGTTTCAAATGGACATCAAAAAGGTCTTGCTGCTGGGGGGTAGCGGTTTCGTCGGCACCTATATCGTCAACCGTCTGTCGCAGCGCGGCATCGAAGTCACGGTCCCGACACGTCGCCGCGAACGCACCAAGGCACTCATCATGCAGCCGGGCGTCACCATGCCGGAAGCTGACATCAGCTGCGAAAAGACGCTGGCCGAACTGGTCCGTGGCCACGATGCCGTGATCAACCTGGTCGGCGTCCTGCACAGCCGCGACGTCGTCCTGCCCTACAGCTCCGATTTCGCCAATGCTCACGTCGAGCTGCCGAAGAAAATCGTCGCCGCCTGCAAGGCTGCGGGCGTCCGCCGCCTGGTGCACATGAGCGCACTCAACGCCGACCCCAAGGGTCCGTCCGAATACCTCCGCTCCAAGGGTGACGGCGAAGCCATCGTGCTCGCCGCCCAGGGCGAACTCGACGTCACCGTCTTCCGCCCGTCGGTCATTTTCGGCCTCGGCGATTCTTTCCTGTCGATGTTCGCCAGCATTCTCAAGAAAGTCCCGTTCTTCCCTCTCGGTTTCGGTCACGCCCGCTTCCAGCCGGTGTGGGCCGCCGACGTCGCCGATGCTTTCGTCGATAGCCTTAACGATGTCGGCACCTACGGCGAGACCTACGAACTGGTCGGCCCGAAGACCTACACGCTGCGCGAACTGGTCGACTACGCCAAGGAACTGGCCGGCAGTTCGGCCACCATCGTTCCCTTGTCCGAAGGCTGGGCTTACCTGCAGGCCGGCCTGATGTGGCTGGCCCCGAGCCCGATGCTGTCGCCGGACAACCTGCGCTCGATGGAAAAGGACAGCGTGGCCGCAGCCGGCAGCAAGCAGCCGGCCAACTGGCGTCCGACGGCACTGGAAGCCATCGCGCCAACCTACATCGCACTCAACACGCCGAAGGGCAAGCTCGACAGCTTCCGCTATCGCGCCGGTCGTTGAGGGCGCACCGCTGACCGTGCAGATATTCATCGTTGGCGGCGCCGTCCGCGATGAACTGCTCGGCCGGCCCAATGCCGACCGCGACTACGTCGTCGTCGGTGCCACCCCGGAAGCCCTGTTAAAGCAGGGATTCCGGCCGGTCGGCAAGGATTTCCCGGTATTCCTCCACCCGCAAACCCAGGAGGAATACGCGCTGGCCCGCACCGAGCGCAAGTCCGGTCACGGCTACCATGGCTTCACTTTCCACGCCGCGCCGGATGTCACGCTCGAAGAAGATCTCGCCCGTCGCGACCTGACCATCAATGCCATGGCCAAGGCGGCCGATGGCGCCTTGATTGATCCCTTCCACGGTCAACTGGATTTATCGGCCAAAATCCTCAGGCATGTCGGCCCGGCCTTTGCCGAAGACCCCGTGCGCATTCTGCGCATCGCCCGCTTTGCCGCCCGCTTCAGTGATTTTACGGTAGCCCCGGAAACGCTGACGCTGATGCGCGACATGGTAGCCAGCGGCGAAGTCGATCATCTGGTTGCCGAGCGCGTCTGGCAGGAACTGGCCACCGGCCTGATGGAAGACAGGCCGTCACGAATGTTCGAGGTGCTGCGCGACTGTGGCGCCCTGGCCCGCTTGCTGCCGGAACTCGACGTCCTGTTCGGCGTCGCGCAACGAGCCGATTACCACCCCGAAATCGATACCGGCATCCACACCATGATGGTCGTCGACCAGTCGGCAAAACGTGGCTTCGCTTTGCCGGTGCGCTTTGCCGCGCTGACCCACGACCTCGGCAAGGGCACGACGCCGGCCGACATCCTGCCGCGCCATATCGGCCACGAAGAGCGCAGCGTCCATCTCAGCGAAAAGCTGTGCGCCCGCTTGCGCGTGCCCGGCGACTGCCGCGATCTTGCCCTGCTCATGGCGCGCTATCACGGCAACGTTCACCGCGCCGCCGACTTGAAAGCCAGCACCATCGTCACGCTGTTTGAAAAAACCGATGCGCTGCGCCGGCCGGAACGCTTCCAGCAACTGCTCGATGCCTGCCTGTGCGACTACACCGGCCGACTGGGCTGGGAAAACCGCCCCTACGACAGCCCGCGCTACCTGCTCCAGGCATTGGCTACGGTCAACGCCGTCGACGCGGGAAAAATCGCACTAGCCTGTCCCGACAAGGCAAAGATTCCCGAGCGCATTCACGCCGCCCGGGTCAATGCGCTCAGGAAATGGCTAAATGAGCCGGGAGAGCAGCCAGAGCAACAATGAAAAGATGATCGTGCTGGCGAGCGGAAATGTGTAAGTTTGCCCACGAAAACGGAAAGCAAAATCCCCCGGCAATTTGCCGAATCGAATAAAGCGCGCCAGATGCGGGCCAATGATGCCCAGCAAAAAAATCGCCACAACCAGCGTCAACATCCACTTCAGCATTTGCCTTGCACCACAGGGTGAAAGCCGCATTAAATCACGCCTCACCCCGAACCGAGCCCCATGCTAAAAACTCAAATCGTCGAAGGCCTCGAAGTCTTCTCCTGCCAGCCTTCCCGCAAGACCGGCAAGCCCGCACTGCTTTTCGTACACGGCGCCTTCGCTGGCGGCTGGATGTGGACCGAAACCTTCATGCCCTTTCTCGCCAAGGCCGGCTACCCGTGCTACGCGCTCTCCCTGCGCGGACACGCCGGCAGCGCCGGACGTGAGCATATCAATTGGCATTCGGTCAGCGACTACGTCGACGACGTCAAGACCGTCGTCGACTGGCTCGGCGAAGCGCCGGTCCTGGTCGGTCATTCAATGGGCGGCTTCATCGTCCAGAAATATCTCGAACATCGCGCCGCGCCGGCCGTCGCCCTGGTCTGCTCGGTGCCACCGCAAGGCCTGATTGCCTCGCAGTTTCACCTGATGTTCAACAAACCGCAGCTGTTCCAGGAAATCAACCAGATCATGGATGGCAAATACACCGACACCGGCACGCTACGTGAAGCGCTGTTCGCCGGCGAGGTTGACGAAGCCATGCTGGCTGCCTGGCTCAGCCGGATGCAACCGGAATCCCACCGCGCGCTATGGGACATGTCGATGTTCAGCCTGCCCAACCTCTACGCCATGCACCGTCCGCCGATGCTCATCCTTGGCGCCGAAGACGACGTGCTGGTGCCTGCCTTCCTCGTCCAGACCACCGGGCAGACCTACGGCGAACACGTCCATATTTTCCGCGACATGGGCCACGCCGTGACCCACGAAAAAGAATGGCCGCTCGTCGCGGCCACCTTGCGTGACTGGCTGGAAAAGATCAAACCTTGACGTCGACCGAGTTGCCCAGGTTGGACGGGTTGCTCGGCACTTGTGGCAAGGCTTCCAGCAACTGCATCGCGTTCTGCTCCTGAATGTCGATCGCCTTCTTGAGAACCATCGTGTTGGCGGCATCCCGGATCTCCACAGGCGACATGGCGGCACTCAAACTACCTAAAGAAGAAACATCCATCTTGCGCTCACTCCAATTCGGTCACATCATTGGTCTACTGTAGTCGATATATTTGCCAATTCAATGAGCAATTCGGAAAAAACGGGACCGCTGTCCGTCATCCTCGACGCCATCCGCGCCAAACGCGAGCGCAAGGCAGGCACGGGCAAGGATATCGAAGAGCTGGAGGCGTCACTGCTTGCCGACATCGAGGCCTTTGATCTCGATGCGGCAGAGCGGCGCGCCCGACGCGAGTATCTGGCCAATTCCGGCGCCGGCATGACCGACCCGACCCTGGTTTTTCCCGAAATAGCGCCGGTCCGTCCGGCGGCCAAACCAGCGGTTGCACCGGTGGCCGAAGTCAAGCCGCCAGAGCCGGTTGCACCGGCCAAGGTCGACACCGGCAGCAGCCTCCTCGACCAGCTGCGCCAGCGCGCCGAAATACGGCAGCGGGAAATCCACAGCGAACTGGCCGAGCGGAGCTCGGCCAACGAAGCCATAGACCAAGCGCTCAAGCACCTCTTTTTCTATCTGCACGAACTGGTCCAGCAACTGAACATCATCAAGCCCGAGATTCCACGCGATTACCCGCTGATCGAACAGTTCGAGTTAAACCAATTGAGCTGGCAGGAAGGTTTCGCCGATTACCGGACCCAGTCGCAAAGTGCCGGAGCGCTGGTCGAGTTGGTCACCTTCTCGTATCACCTGAGCGGTGGCACAACCCTGCACATCGAACGCAACGGCCCGTCGGTGGAGCGCTTCCGGGCCATGCTTTTCGACTACGGCCTGCCGTTCACCTGCAAGGAATTCAAAAACGAGCGCAGTTATGTCGAACGCGCCGGGTTTGAGGTTCGTAGCGATGTCAGCGTCAGCGCCCGCTGGCGCGCCGATTTCTCAAAGGGTGTCATCGCTCTTGAAACACGCAACCTTGAACGCCTGGGCAGCGCCCTTTACAGCATCCGGCCACAGTGTATAGATCAAGCCCTGCTCGATGATTTCGGCCGGCTCATCCTCGGTCAGCCGAACCGCTTCCGCGAGCTGGCCAAGCGCTAATAGCTACAAACGTCGACTCTGGTCGCCGCTGGCAAAACCGAGCAGGGTTTCATCCAGACCACGACCGATGGCGATGACCTTGAACAGTTCGCCCATCTCGTGTGGCATCAGCAGCTTGCCGACGGCGCCAGCCGCCCGGATGTAGTCTGGCGTCGCCTGCGGAATTGCCGCCAGGCAGTCGAGAATCCCGCAATTGAGCAAGAACTGCCCCTGACTGGTGTAACCGAGCAGCTCCAGCCCGCTGGCATGGGCGGCTGCAATAATTGCCGTGAAATCGACGTGGACCGTAACATCCTGCAAGCCGGGCAAATAAAACGGGTCAGGGTGCGCATGGTGGCGGTAATGGCACATCAAGGTACCGCGTCCCCGTTGCTGGTGGTAAAACTCGCGACGCGGGAAACCATAGTCGATCAGCAAAAGCGCCCCCTGACGCAGGCGATGCCCCCATTCCGCCGCCCAGGCCCGGGCGGCAAGACTGATTTCGCTTTCGAAGCCCGGCGGCAAACTGCACTGTTCGCCGATTTCCTCGGCGGCGGCGAGAAGGGCGCCGCTTGCCGGACGCTCGTTCCAGGCAAAAGCGCCGGTCTCATCGACGACGACGCCGCGCTCGAAAATTCCATCCTCCCGCCAGGCCACGATGTGAGCCGGCATGGCATCGAGCAATTCATTGGCCACGACGACGCCCGAAAATGCGTCCGGCAATTGATCAAGCCATTCAACCCGCGACAACAAGTGCGGCACGGCCAGCGCGATGGTTTCCTGCTGACGCTGACGCAGATCGGCCGACAAATCGAGAATCAAATAGCGCTCCGGCAAGGCTTCGGCCTGCTCCAGGGCAAGTAACAGGTCAGCCGCCAGTCGCCCTGAACCGGCCCCCACTTCCAGTACTACCGGGGTCGATGCGGCCATGATCTGGGCTATCTGGCAGGCCAGGGCCTGCCCGAACAAGGACGTCATCTCGGGCGACGTGATGAAGTCGCCGGCCGCCCCGAATTTGCGCGCGCCCGCGGCGTAGTAGCCAAGCCCGGGGGCGTAGAGCAGTTGCTCCATGAAGCGGGCAAAGGGTAGCCAGCCCCCGGCGGCAGAAACCTCATCGACGAGCTTCTGATGCAGACGCTGGCTGTGGGCAAGCGCCTCCGGTGCGGGGTTCGGCAGGTTGTTCATGGCAAGTTCAAAAAGGTGTCAATTTTACGGCCACAGCAAAAATTTCACGACCGGCTATGCTATTTTCGCACTCTGCACCAACCGGGGAGACTGACCTTGCGCGTCAAACAAATAATCAATCGCAAGCCGGCAGATCTGGCCGTTGCGCTGAACCACCTGAACGATGGCCCGGCCGACCTGCTTCTGGTCTTTGGCAGCATCGAGCATTTCACATCTGCTGACTTCCACAACACCCTTCGCAACGCTTTTCCCGAAGCTTTGCTGCTCGGTTGCACGACGGCCGGGGAGATCACGACAGAAGGCGTCGACGACGGGACATGTACCGTCACGGCGATCAAGTTCGAGCAAACCCGCCTGAGTCCGGCCACCACCCGTCTGGCTGGCATGGATGACTCCTTCGCTGCCGGGGAGCGCCTGGGCAAACAACTAGCTGCGCCCGATCTCAAGGCCGTGCTGCTCTTCGGTCCGGGCGTAAAAATAAATGGCAGCGCGCTGGTCAACGGCATTAGCGGGGTCATTGGCAACACCATCCCGATTACCGGAGGGCTGGCCGGTGACGGGGGCGCCTTTAGGGAAACGTTCACCGTCGGCGGACGAGGCGTGGCGAATGACCAGGTGGTGGCAATCGGCCTGAGCGGTGACCGCCTGCGCTTCGGCCATGGCTCCTTTGGCGGCTGGGAGCCGTTCGGTCCAGCCCGCAAGGTGACGCGTTGTACCGGCAATGTCCTGCACGAACTGGATGGCGAGCCGGCGCTGGAAATATACCGCCGCTATCTGGGCGAACACGCCAAGGGACTGCCCGCATCGGGACTGCTTTTTCCGTTCGCCATGTTGGGCGAAGACCATAGCGCGGTCGGCCTTATTCGCACCATTCTGGGTATTGACGAAGCCAGCGGCAGCCTGATTCTGGCCGGCGAAATTGATCCGGACGGCTACTTGCGTCTGATGCACGCCAGTACCGACAAGCTGGTCAACGGCGCCGAATCTGCCGCGGAAGCTGCGCTCGGCATGCTCCAGAGCGGTGCTGACTACCTCGCTGTTTTGGTTAGCTGTGTCGGGCGAAAGCTGGTCATGGGTGACCGTGTCGACGAAGAAATCGAAGCAGTCAGCGAGGTGTTCGGCAGCACCGGGGTGCTCACGGGTTTTTACTCCTACGGTGAAATCAGCCCGTTTGCAACCGGGGCATCCTGCAAGCTGCACAATCAGACAATGACCATCACCTGCCTGCGCGAGGACTGATCCCAGCCTCATGCAAAAAACCTTACTCCGTCAGCTTAAACGCAGCCTGGGTATTGCCAGCGAAGGCGAGCTGGCCGACTTGCTGAACGCCATGCAAGCGGCAGCAACAACCGCCGATCCCGCCTTGCGTCGCGCTCTTGAGGGATTTGGCGAGTTCCTGACACGCGTCGATGGCAGCTACGAGCAATACGAGCGCGACCTTGATTTGCGTACACGCAGCCTGGAAATTTCGTCTTCCGAGCTCTCGGATAGCAACGAGAAGCTTCGTCTATCACTGGCCGGCCGGGAGAATGCGTTGCGCTCCCTGCGCAAAACTGTCCGGCATTTGTTGCCGGATGATGACCAGGGCGAACACGACGCCACGTTTGCCGACGAGGATATTGCCGAGCTTTCGAAGCGCATCGCCTCGATGGTTGCCGAGAGCGAGCACGGCCGCCGCGAACTGGCTACGCAGAAATTCGCCCTCGACCAGCATGCGATCGTCAGCATCACCGATACGGCCGGCACCATCCTCTACGCCAATGACCGTTTTTGCCAAATCAGCGGCTATTCCCGCGAGGAACTGCTCGGCCGCAATCACCGGATCGTCAATTCCGGCACTCATTCGCCGGAGATGTTCCGCGACATGTGGCACACCATTTCGCTTGGCCAGGTCTGGCATGGCGAAGTCTGCAACCGGGCGCGCAGCGGAAACCTGTACTGGGTAAGCGCCACCATCGTCCCGCTGCTCAACGCAGACGGCGAACCGGAGCGCCATATCGCCATCCGCACCGATATCACCGACCGCAAGCGGATCGAGGCACAACTGTCCGAGCAGTTGCATCTCGTCGAGGAGTTGATCGAAGCCATTCCCCTGCCTGTTTACCTGAAAGACGGCGAGGGACGCTACCTTCGCCTGAACCGGGCTTTCGAACTGTTTTTCCATATCAAGCGCGAGGCAATCATCGGCCATACGCTGCATGACCTTCTCCCCCCGGAAGATGCCAGTCTGCATACGGAAAAAGACGCCGAGCTGTTTGCCAGCAAGGGAATGCAGTCTTATGAGGCGACGGTGCATAGCCGCGATGGCGTCATTCACGAAACGGTCTATCGCAAGGCTGCGCTGACCCGACGTGACGGCAGCGTTTCCGGCTTGCTGGGCGTTATTGTCGATATAACCGAGCGCAAGCAGGCGGAAATTGAGGTCTTGCGCGCCAAGGAGGCGGCTGAAGCCGCCAGCCAGGCGAAAAGCGACTTCCTCGCCAACATGAGCCACGAAATCCGCACCCCGATGAACGGGGTGATCGGGATGACCGATTTGGCCCTGGAAACCGCGTTGACCGCGGAACAGCGCGACTATCTCAATATCGCCAAGTCGTCCGCCGAGTCGCTCCTCACCATCATCAACGACATTCTCGATTTTTCGAAGATAGAAGCGGGCAAGCTGCACGTCGAAGAGATTTCCTTCGATCTCTATAGCCTCATTTCCGAGGTTCTCAAGCCGCTGGCGCTACGCGCCCACGAAAAAGGCATAGAGCTACTCAGCGAAGTCCTTCATGACGTGCCGCGCTATGTCAAAGGCGACCCCAGCCGCATACGGCAGGTGCTCGTTAACCTCGTCGGCAACGCCATCAAATTCACTCAGCACGGTGAAATTGCGCTGCGCACCGAGTTGCTACAGTTGCAGCTCGGCCAGGCGACCATTCATTTTTCCGTGCGCGATACGGGCATCGGCATCGCGCCTGAAAAGCAGGAGCTTATTTTTGATGCCTTCTCGCAGGAAGATTCTTCGACGACACGAAAATATGGCGGCACCGGACTTGGCCTGAGTATTTGCCGTCGCCTGGTCGAACTGATGGGTGGCCGAATGTGGTTGCAGAGCGAGATCGGGAACGGCAGCACCTTCCACTTTTCAGTCCAGCTACTACTCTCGGCGCCGGCGACGCCCAGCGTCGGCAGCGAAATCGACCTCACTGGCCGCCAGATTCTCGTCGTCGACGACAACGCGACCAATCGGCGCATCCTGAACAGCATGCTGGGCTTGCTCAAAACAAGTCCGCGCGATGTCGATTCGGCACAAGCCGCGCTCACCTTGCTTCAGGAAGGCAACACCACTTTCGACTGTATTCTGCTCGATGCGCAGATGCCGGAGATGGATGGCTACGAACTGGCCCGCCGCCTGCGCCAGACCGTCCCAAACCTGCCGCCGATGCTGATGCTCTCATCCGGCGCCCTGCGCGGCGATGCCCAGCGCTGCCAGGAAGCCGGCATCGCCGGTTTTTTCTCAAAACCCATTTCCCTCGACGAGTTGCATGCGGCGCTCGGTCGCCTGTTCGACAACACGCCAACCGCCAACACGCCTGCCGCCAAGCCGCTGGTTACCCGCCATTCGCTGCGGGAAAGGCGGCGCCCCCTGAATATCCTGCTCGTCGAAGATCATCCAACCAACCAGAAGCTGACCCTCGGCCTGCTCGGCAAATGGGGGCACGAAACCACGCTGGCTCAGAATGGCCTGGAAGCACTCGACCTACTCGAACACCGCACTTTCGACGTCATCCTGATGGACATGCAGATGCCGATCATGGGTGGCATCGAAGCGACTGAGCGCATCCGCGCCCGCGAAGCTGAGTTCAAGCTGACCCCTGTCCCGATCATCGCGATGACCGCTGCCGCCATGCAGGATGATCGCGACGCCTGCCTGGCCGCCGGCATGGACGACTATCTTTCGAAGCCGATCCGGGTCAAGGAGTTGCAGGAAAAGCTCGATTCCGTCATCGGAAACCACTGATTCGACGCATAAACTGTCTGGCCATCGGGCGACTCAAGGTAAACTGGCCGCATTTCAATTTCACGCCAAAAATACGGTTGACCGTAGGAATGACGCCTATCAGTCCCGACGCCGCCATCTTTTCCGTGCACCATGACCCAATCGAACAACCTGCAAAAACTTCGCAAATATCTTGAAGGCCGTACCGGCAAGGCGATCATCGACTACAACATGATCGAGGACGGCGACACGGTGCTCGTCTGCGTTTCCGGGGGCAAGGACTCGTACACGCTGCTCGCCATGCTGATGGCCCTGCAGCAGCGTGCTCCGGTCAAGTTCCGCCTGATTGCCATGAATCTCGATCAGAAGCAGCCCGGATTTCCCGCCGACATCCTGCCACGCTACTTCGATTCGATCGGCATCGAACACCGGATTGTCGAAGCCGACACCTATTCTGTCGTCAAGGAAAAGATTCCCGAGGGAAAAACCACCTGCTCCCTCTGTTCACGCCTTCGCCGCGGCATCATCTACCGCACCGCCAAGGAACTCGGCGCCAACAAGATCGCCCTTGGCCATCATCGCGACGACATGGTCCATACCCTGTTCCTCAACATGCTCTTTGGTGGCAAGCTCAAGGCCATGCCACCCAAACTCGTCACCGATGACAAAGCGCATGTCGTCATCCGTCCGCTGGCCTATTGCGCCGAGGCAGATATCGCCAAATTCGCCCGCGGCATGGAATTCCCGATCATCCCCTGCAACCTCTGCGGCTCACAGGATAACCTGCAACGCCAGAAGATCCGCGAAATGATGCAGGACTGGGACAAGCGCTACCCCGGCCGCACCGAGTCCGTGTTCACCGCCATGCAGAATGTCGTGCCATCCCATCTGGCCGACAGCGATCTGTTCGATTTCCGCGGACTAACCCTGGACACTCCGGTCGACGAGGGCGATATTGCCTTCGATGCCCCGGAAATGCCGATCAGCGGTACCATCCCGATAAGCCTTTCGGCATAATGCAGAAGCATTACGATCAACATATAATGAGCGGTCGTTAATTACAGGACTCTTAGTAGCCATGAGCACCACGCAACGAAAATTGATCGTGATGTTCGCCGACGTTTCAGGCAGTACCGCGCTTTTCGAGCGACTTGGCGACAAAGAGGCCATGCATGCAGTGGAACGTTGCCTCAAGCGCATGAAACGCTCGATCGACGGCTACAAGGGCAAAACTGTTCAGATCGTTGGCGACGAATTACTCGGCGCCTTCGAAACGGCCGAAGATGCCTGCCAGGCTGCCATTGACATGCAACAGCGCATAGCCGATCTGCCGCCCGTCTCAGGGTTGAAACTGACCATTCGCATCGGCCTGCACTGCGGCGAAGTCGCCGATGACGGCAAAAAGCTGACCGGCTTGGCCATATCGACCGCCGCCCGCATTGCCGGCATTGCCCGCCGTAACCAGATTTTGTGCAGCTCCCTTCTGGTCAAGGCACTGGCTGAACCGAGCTTCATTTCCACCGACCCAGTCCCGGAGCTTGGTACAGTCCCGGAAGATGGTGAAGCGCTGGCGCTTTTCCAGATCAATTGGCCAAGCTATCAAGCGGGCAGCGTAATTTCGGCCCACTCGACTTTCGGCACCAATAAAGCAGCGCCTCCCGAACGCCTGTGCGTTCGCCATCGCGGCAAGGCCTTCCTGCTCGACGACAAGACCCCGGTCCTGACCATCGGACGCGATCTCGGCTGCAAACTGATCATCGACGACCGCAAGGCATCCCGACAACATGCGCGGGTAGAATGGCGGGGTGATGGCTTCTTTCTCGTCGACACGAGCACGAACGGCTGCTTTGTCACGCTATCCGGGCGCCAGGAAGTGATGATACGGCGCCATGAAATTCAGCTCGAGAACAGGGGCCAGATCTGTTTCGGTAACTCCGGCGCCGATCCCTTGGCTGAAATCGCCGAATTCGAACTCCTTTAAATGGAAATCGGCCATCCGCAGATGGCCGATTGAACTCCAAGCGAATTGCTTACTTGGCTGCGGCGTCAGCTGCGCACTTCTTCATAAAGCTGTTCTTGGCAGCGCCAGCCAGTTTCTTTTCCTTGGCAGCAGTGGCACAGGCAGCATTTTCCGGAGGAGCACCGGCGTCGCGGGTGCATTTTTTCATAAAGCTGTTCTTGGCGGCCCCGGCCAGTTTTTTCTCGGCAGCCTTGGCAGCGCAATCGTCAGCGGCGTAGGCAGTCGTGGCAGCGAATGCAACAATCAACAGACCAATCAATTTCTTCATTGGGAGTCCCCTCTCTCTAAGTTTGAAAAGCCAGAGCACTATCGGCCATTCATGCGTCATCGTCAAGCATGGTGCGCTGCTGACGATCGATGAAATCCTGCATGCTGTCTATCCCCCGCAGTTGAAGTATCGTGTTGCGTACAGCCGCTTCGAGCAACACAGCGAGGTTGCGGCCAGCAGCCACGGGAATGACCACCTTGCGTATCGGCACCCCCAACACCTCGTGGGTCTGCGCGTCGAGCGGCAGACGTGGCGCGTCGGCGGCGGTGGCTGTTTTTTGCAGATGAACAATCAGCTTGAGCTTCATTTTTCGGCGCGATGCCGTTTCGCCAAAGATTGTCCGGATATTGAGCAAACCGAGCCCACGTACCTCGAGAAAGTCACGCAGCATGCCGGGGCAGCGACCTTCAATGGTAGTCGGCGCGATGCGGGCCATTTCCACCACATCATCAGCAACCAAGCCGTGCCCTCTGGAAATGAGCTCCAGAGCCAGTTCTGATTTACCGACTCCGGAGTCACCGGTTATCAGGACGCCCATACCGAGCACATCCATGAATACGCCATGAAGGCTGACTGTATCGGCCAGTCGTGCTGACAGGTAGATACGCAACAGATCAATGATCGCCGAACAGGGCTTGGGCGAAAAAATCAGCGGAGTTTTTAACTGGGTACAGGTCTCAACAACCAGTGGTGGCGGCGTCAACCCGTCCGCGACGATCACCGCAGGCGGCTGTGCGCCAAGAAGGTCACCGAGCATTTGTGCGAAGCGACGCTCGCCAATGCGCATGGCCCATTCGTATTCTGCAAGGCCGAGAACCTGCAGACGTTCCGGGTGAATGATATTGATGTGACCAACCAGATCGGCACCGTAGTTGTTGGAGCCTTTGATCTCAATACGGCGATCAGCCTGCGGAACAATATTCCAGTTCAACAGCAGTTTTTCGCGGTTGTCCTCGTAAAGCTGAACCAGGCTTACGTGGCGCACGAACGAAGCTCAGCCTTGAAATAGAGCAACAATGGCGGCCGGATCAGCCGCAGCATGGAGCTTTTCGCGGAATGCCCGATCCGAAAAGTTCTGGGCCAACTCGGAAAGTATCTGCAAATGCTGCTCTGTCGCTTGCTCGGGAACCAATAAAACGAAGAGCAGATCAACGGGACGGCCATCCGGGGAATCGAACGGCACTGGCGTAGCCAGACGCAGGAAGGCGCCGACGGCCTGTTTCAGCCCCTTGATTCGACCGTGGGGAATCGCCACCCCCTGGCCGAGGCCGGTAGAACCGAGCTTCTCGCGGGCGAACAGGCTATCGAAAATGATTGATCGGGCTAGGCCGAGGCGATTTTCGAAAAGCATGCCAGCCTGCTCGAAGACCCGCTTCTTGCTGCTGGCTTCAAGATCGAGCAGAACCTGATCGGCTGATAGAAGGTTGATTAAGGGGTTCATAGAAGCTTGAGAAAAACAAAGGCCGCGACCTGTTACGGCGCGGCCTGTTCAGCGCTTATTCAGCGGCGGTATGCAGCCCCGGCTTGTCACCGCGATGGTGGTCCTGGACCTTTTGCTTGTATTTCTGAACCTGACGGTCCAACTTGTCGAACAAGGCATCGATAGAGGCGTAGAGGTCGTCACCGGACTCTTCGACATGGATGTCCTTACCCGGAACATGAAGGGTGACTTCACCTTTCTGCTTGAGCTTTTCAACCGACAGTACGACGTTAACGCCGGTTACCTTGTCGAAATGGCGGATCACGGGATCAAGCTTGTTTTCGACGTATTCGCGAAGTGCCGGGGTAACTTCAATGTGGTGACCACTAATCTGCAGATTCACTTTATTCTCCTCTCTCTACAGGGTCTTGCGTAAATTGACCGGTGGGATGTTGAGCGACTCGCGGTATTTTGCAACCGTCCGTCTGGCAACTACGATTCCCTGCTGGCCTAGTATTTCGGATAATTGACTATCCGACAAGGGCTTCTTGCCATCCTCGGCCGAGATCAACTGCTTGATCAATGCCCGAATGGCCGTAGCAGAACAGGCGCCACCGGTATCGGTGGAAACATGACTGCCGAAGAAGTATTTGAGTTCGAAGATGCCGCGCGGCGTCGCCATGTATTTCTGGCTGGTAACGCGCGATACGGTCGACTCGTGTAAACCGAGAATATCGGCGATTTCTCGCAGGACAAGAGGCCGCATGGCGACTTCGCCGTGTTCGAAGAACTGGCGCTGGCGGTCGACGATGGCCTGCGTCACCCGATGAATTGTCTCGAAACGCTGCTGAACGTTCTTGATCAGCCAGCGGGCTTCCTGCAACTGCGTCGACAGATTGCCGTTACCGCGCCGCTGTTTGGCGAGAATCTCGGCATAGAGGCGATTGATGCGCAGGCGCGGATAGGCGTCGGGATTGGTGTAAGCCGTCCACTTTCCCTTGAGCTTCTTCACGATCACATCGGGCGTGATATAGCGCGCTTCTATTTGGGAAAAACGGGCTGCCGGCCGCGGGTTCAAGCTCGTAATGAGAGCCTGCGCAGCCTTCAGGGCTTCGTCATCGCAACCGGTCAGCCGACGGATCTTGACGAAATCGCGGGCGGCCAGCAGTTCGAGATGTTTCTGGACAATAGTCAGTGCCAGTTCCCGGGGCTCACTACCGCATGGCTGCGCCTTGAGCTGCAGGGCAAGGCATTCCTGCAGGTTGCGGGCGCCGATACCGACCGGATCGAAATTCTGGATGTGGTGCAGTGCGATTTCCAGTTCTTCAATTTCGATTTCGTATTCCGGCGGCAGGGTCTCCAAAAGCTCTTCGAGCGACGCCGACAGGTAACCGTCATCATCGAGGGCTTCGATCAGAAAGCGAACCAGGCTGCGGTCGCGTTCCGAAACCTGGGTCATTCCCAGTTGCCAGCCAAGATGATCGCGCAGGCTGATGGTCGTGCCATGAATGTCCTGGGAATCGCCGTCGTCGTCTTCGTCGCGCCCAGCCCCGGTAAAGGTACCGGCGTCGGATGCCCAGCGGTCATCGTCAACATCGGACGGAGCTGACGGAACATCCTGCTCGCGATCATCGCGAGCGTCGCGCTCTTCGCGCTCAGCCTTTTGCTCGCGTTCGCCTTCCGAAGTCTGGGGCGAATCGAATTGCTGGGCACTGGTGAAAGTATCACCAGCGTGTTCGTCCTCGCGCTCAAGCATCGGATTTTCGAGCAAATAGCGCTCGATTTCCTGCTGCATTTCGATCGTCGACAGCTGAAGCAGCTTGATCGACTGCTGCAGCTGAGGGGTCAGCGCCAGATGTTGGGAAAGTTTTAGCTGGAGTGCCGGCTTCATCGGTTGGAGTTGGTTTCTATCTACCGGTCAGAGCTTGAAGTGCTCGCCGAGATAAACCTTTCGTACGCTTTCATTATCGACGATTTCGTCCGGACGTCCAGCCGCCAGAACATTTCCGGCGTTGATAATGTAAGCATGGTCGCAAATTCCCAGCGTCTCGCGGACGTTGTGGTCGGTAATCAGGACGCCGATTCCGCGTTCCTTGAGGAAGCGGATGATTTTCTGGATTTCGAGCACGGCGATTGGATCGACACCAGCAAACGGCTCATCGAGCAGAATGAACCGTGGGTTGGTAGCCAAGGCACGGGCGATTTCGACCCGGCGCCGCTCGCCACCGGAGAGGGCCGCTGCATTGACATGGCGAACATGGCTGACGTGCAGCTCGGCCAACAGGCCCTCGAGGCGATCATTGAGTTCGGCGGCCGGCAAATTGAGCAGTTCGAGGATCGCCCTGATGTTTTCCTCGACATTGAGCTTGCGGAACACCGAGGCTTCCTGCGGCAGGTAGGAAAGGCCCAGCCTCGCCCGGCTGTGCATCGGCAGATGGGTCAGCCGGCTATCGTCGATATAGACCTCGCCGCCATCGGCGGCGACCAGCCCGACGATCATGTAGAAGCAGGTCGTCTTGCCGGCACCATTCGGGCCGAGCAGGCCGACGACCTCACCTGATTTGACCTCGAAGGAGACATCCTCGACGACAGTGCGCGCCTTGTAACGCTTCTTGAGATTCAGGGCCGAGAGCTTGGCCGCCGGCATGGTCATTCGTCTACTCCCTGCATGGCCCGCCGAATGGCGTCGCCGGAAAAGCCGCGATATTGCAGGAAACGGATCTGTTTGGCACGTTCTTCGGCTGATTCCGGCGGTCGACCGAACTTTTTGCCCCAAATTGCCCGGCAACGCTCGGTCTCGTTTCCGGCTTCGGGCAGGGCACTGGCAATGTCGTCATCGCCGACGCCTTTTTGCCGCAGTTCTTGCTTCAAACGGGCATTGCCGTATCGGCCGGCCCGCGCCACGACGCGCTGTGTCGCGTAGCGCTGATCGGAAAGCAGGCGCTCACTTTGCAGCGTGTCGAGCACACTTTCCAACTCGTCGGCCGAGTCGGCATGCGGTGCGAGCTTGGCCAGCAGCTCGGCCCGGCAGTAATCACGCCGGGTGAGCAATTGGAGGGCTCGCACGCGCAGTTCAGGCATCCGGCTTGGCCGCCTTGACCGGCTTGATGACGTTGGTACTGGCCGCCTCGCGGATACCGGCCTCGATTTCCTGGGCGATTTCCGGATGCGCCTTCAGGAATTCCCTGGAGTTGTCCTTGCCCTGGCCGATCTTTTCGCCCTTGTAGGAATACCAGGCACCGGATTTTTCGACCAGCTTGTGGGCAACCCCCATTTCGACCACTTCGCCCTGACGGGAAATGCCTTCGCCGTAAAGAATATCGAAGATGGCTTCGCGGAAGGGCGGCGCGACCTTGTTCTTGACGACCTTGACCTTGGTTTCGCTACCGATGACTTCGTCACCCTTCTTGATCGCGCCGATGCGGCGGATGTCGAGGCGGACGGAGGCGTAGAACTTGAGGGCGTTGCCGCCGGTCGTCGTTTCGGGCGAACCGAACATGACGCCGATCTTCATGCGGATCTGGTTGATGAAGATGACCAGCGTATTGGTCTTCTTGATATTTGCGGTCAGCTTGCGCAGGGCCTGGCTCATCAGGCGGGCGTGCAGGCCGACCATCTGGTCGCCCATTTCGCCTTCGATTTCGGCACGTGGGGTGAGGGCGGCAACCGAGTCGATGACGATGATGTCGACACCACCGGAACGGACCAGCATGTCGGCGATTTCAAGGGCCTGTTCGCCGGTATCCGGCTGCGAGATCAGCAGGTCGCCGACATTGACGCCGAGTTTCTGGGCGTATTGCGGGTCGAGCGCATGTTCGGCATCGATAAAGGCGGCGACGCCGCCGAGTTTTTGCATTTCGGCCACGACCTGCAGACAGAGCGTGGTCTTGCCGGACGATTCCGGACCGTAGATTTCAACGACGCGACCACGCGGCAGACCGCCGACGCCGAGCGCGATGTCCAGGCCAAGCGAGCCGGTAGACACGACTTGAATGCCTTCGTCGATTTCGGCGTCGCCCATCTTCATGATGGAGCCTTTGCCAAACTGCTTTTCGATCTGTTGCAGCGCTGCGGCGAGCGCCTTTGCCTTGTTGTCGTCCATGGTATTACCTCGGAAATTTGAGCGGATTATGGCACAGGGGCCAAAGATGGAATAGAAATTGCTGAGCTTGATCGACTGGCTGATTTTTCAGATATGCATTCGTCAGACGTCAATTTCAGTGATCCTGCGGAAGGAGCAGGGTATATTCCCAGCCCGTCCCGCTTCAACATTAATACTGTGTATAAACACAGTACATTTACCATGACTGCTTGGCAAGAAAATTCTGCATTCAAATCAAGGCTCGGCAAACTGCTGCTGGGCGCTGCGCTGGTTGCCCTGACTGGCTACGGCTGGGCAAAGCCGGCAGCGTGGTACTGGTGGGCGAGCCGGGCTACCGATCACCGTGTCTGCGCTCAAACCTCTCCCGGCGGCGGCTGGTTTCGCGAGTCCGTTGCATTCAAGGACAGCGCCTGCAGCATTCGGGTCAGGTCATTTTGACCGCCTACGTCCCGCCGCCCGATAACGGCCTGCCGGTCATTTTTGCCGATGATTCGATCATCGTCGTGGACAAGCCGGCCGGGCTGCTCTCGGTGCCGGGGCGCGGCGAAGGCATGGACGATTGCCTGGCGGCGCGCGTCCAGGCGCGATTTCCCGATGCGCTGACGGTACATCGGCTCGACATGTCGACCTCCGGCCTGCTGGTTCTGGCGCGGGGCGCCGAGATGCACCGGTTGCTGTCGCGTTTTTTCCGCGAGCGTCAGATCGACAAGCGTTACCTTGCCGTCGTCCATGGACTGATGGGCGAGGATAGGGGCGAGGTTGAGCTGCCGCTCATCTGCGACTGGCCGAACCGGCCGCGGCAGAAGGTCGATTTCGAGATCGGCAAGCCGTCGCTGACCCGGTTTCGTGTCGTCAGCCGCGATCCGGAGGCCAATACGACACGCGTCGAACTCGAGCCGGTGACTGGCCGCTCGCACCAGTTACGCGTCCACATGGCTTCGCTCGGCCACCCGATTCTCGGTGACGATCTCTATGGCGGCGAAGCGACCGCGCTGGCCGATCGACTGCTGCTGCACGCCATGGATTTGGGCCTTTTTCACCCGTCGACCGTAGCCGCGTTGCAATTTCATTCCGACGCCCCGTTCTGACGTCGCGAAAGCGCGCAACAACCTTATAATTTCCGCGTTTTCAACCTCTTGGCCCGCTCGTCGTCGCGCCCATGCTGCTCTGGTTCGTCATCCTCTACCTGCTCGTCTCGGTTGGCATCGGCCTCTTCGCCGCAACGCGCGTCCATAACGCCAAGGACTTTGCGGTAGCCGGGCGTTCGCTGCCATTTCCGGTGGTCATGGCGACGGTCTTCGCCACCTGGTTCGGTGCCGAATCGATATTCGGCATTTCCTCGACCTTCCTCAAGGACGGCCTGGGCGGCATCGTCGCCGATCCTTTCGGCTCGTCGATTTGCCTGATCCTGGCCGGCATCCTGTTTTCGCGCTACCTCTACAAGCTCAACATCATCACGCTGGGCGACTTTTACCGGCTGCGCTACAACCGCACAGTCGAAATCCTAACCACCCTGTGCATCGTGGTCTCCTATCTCGGTTGGGTCGCCGCCCAGACGAAGGCTCTCGGACTGCTCTTCTCCGTGGTTTCCGACGGTGCCATCAGCGAGGCCGCCGGCATGTGCCTCGGCACCGCGCTGGTCCTGACCTACACGATTTTTGGCGGCATGCTGTCAGTCGCCATACTCGACTTCGTCCAGATGATCGTCATGCTCGGCGGCCTGCTGCTCATTGCCTTCCTCGTCGCCGGCAAAGTCGACGGTGGTGCCGGCGCGGTCATCAGTCATGCAGCCGGGGCCGGAAAGTTCACTTTTTTCCCCGATGGCGATCCGTGGCTTTGGCTCACCTTTGTCGGCTCGGCCGTCACCATGATGTTCGGCTCCATACCGCAGCAAGACGTTTTCCAGCGCGTCACCTCGGCCAAGACCCAGCGCATCGCGCTCTGGGGGTCGGTCACCGGCGCCTCGCTGTATTTCGTCTTCACCTTCGTCCCGATCTTCATTGCCTATGCCGCAACGCTGGTCGATCCGGCCCGCTTCGGCGGGATGGTCGATCAACAAGCCGAGCAGATCATTCCGACTCTGGTCAGTCAGCAGATGCCGCTGATTGCCCAGGTCTTGTTTTACGGTGCGGTGCTTTCGGCCATCATGAGCACCTCGTCAGCAACCTTGCTGGCGCCGTCGGTCACCTTTTCCGAAAACATCATCCGCGGCCTCATGCCATCGATGGGTGATCGTCAGTTTCTTTTCGTCATGCGCTGCGTCCTATTCATTTTTGCGCTTCTTGTGCTGACTTTTGCGCTGAACTCCACATCGACTATCTTCCAGATGGTCGAAGGGGCCTACAAAATCACCCTGGCCGGCGCCTTTGCGCCGCTGGTCGGCGGCATCCTCTGGCGCCGCGCCACGACACAAGGCGCGCTGTGCTCAATCTTCGGCGGCGTCGTCTCGTGGCTGCTGGTCGAACTGCTGATCGGTCAGACCAGTCTCGTTCCGCCCCAACTGATCGGGCTGGCCGTCAGCATCCTCGGCATGATCGCCGGTTCCCTGCTGCCGCAATGGGTTGGCCATCCACTGCCACACGAAGACATCCATGCCGCTCTGCACCATCGCGCCGCGGCGGAAACCCACCACGCCACGGAACATCCGCATCACCACTGAGCCCCAACCAGGCGACGGGCGCGTCGGATTTGCCTGACACTGTGACGAGGCGGCGGCCGAAAGAGCCATGCACCGCCATCATTGTTACGACACATAAGGGCTGACGGGCTGGCCAATCGCCCCTAAAATCAGGTCATGCCCCATCCCGGCCGTGGCCCCATCCTGCTTTCCCGCTACCTCGCCCTCGCCTGGGCAGGGCTGGTCATCTATGCCAGCCTGCATCCGTTTGCCGGCTGGCGCGACACCGGCGTCTCGCCGATTGCCTTCCTCGAAGGCGGCTGGCCGCGCTACTGGACGGTCTTCGATCTGGTTGCCAATGTCGCGGTCTACCTGCCTCTGGGCTTCTTTTTGACGCTGGCGCTGAGCAGTCTGCCCTGGCGTTTCTCCGCCCCGATCCTCGCCGTGCTGCTTACCGGCGGCGTCAGTTTTGGCCTGGAAACCGCGCAGACCTGGCTGCCGTCGCGCGTGCCCTCCAATCTCGACCTGGTCTGCAACACGTTGGGCGGGCTGTTCGGCGCGCTCTGGGCGCAACAGGTCGGGCCACGCGTCTTCGCCCGGCTGGCCGCGCTGGAACATCGGCTGATCGCCCCCATCCCGCACGCCGAACTTGGCCTGACGCTGCTCGGATTGTGGCTATTCGTGCCACTCTCGCCGGAAACTCTGCTCTTCGGGGCCGGCGATTTGCGGCAAATTTTCGGGTTGACCGGTGCACTCCCGTTCGCCGCCGAGAGTTTCGTCATGATCGAGGCCACCATCACGGCCTTCAATGTCGTGGCGGTGGGCCTCATCGTCCGCATGCTGTGCGCCCGACTGCTTTTCGCCTATCTCATCGTGCCGCTCTTTCTGCTCCTCAGCCTGGTCGTCGCCACGCTCGCCGCAGCCGTTCTGGTCAGCCCGGCCGATGCGCTGGCCTGGCTGACGCCGGGGGCTCGGCTCGGACTTATTTTTGGCGGCGCCATCCTCGCCGTGACCATCGCCCTGCCGGCAACGCCGCGCCTGATCATCACCGCGCTGACGCTGATGGCGGGTACAGTGCTGGTTAACATGGCGCCGCCCAACCCGTATTCGGACGCCGCGCTGGCCGTCTGGCGACAGGGGCACTTTCTCAATTTCAATGGTCTGACGCGACTGGTTGCAACGTTATGGCCCTTCCTGACAGTCCCCTTCCTCCTGCTGACGACGCGCCGGAACTAGCCTGGCACGCCCATTCGGCTGACTCGGCCGCCCGCCGGCTGGGGGTCGATCACGCCACCGGCCTGGGTGACGACGAAGCGGCCACGCGCCTCGCCCGTCACGGCCCCAACCAACTGACCGAACGCCCCGGCAAACCGGCCTGGCGACGTTTCGCCGCCCAGCTCGGACAGCCCCTCGTCATCGTTCTCATCGGCGCCGGGATGGTCACCGGCGCCCTCGGCGAAGTGGTCGACAGCAGCGTCATTTTCGGCGTCGTAATCGTCAATGCGATGATCGGCTACTGGCAGGAGGCCAAGGCCGAAGGGGCACTGGCGGCGCTGGCGCGCAGCGTGGCGACGCCCGTCACCGTGCGCCGCGGCGGCCATCGCAAGCAGCTCGATGCAGCACAACTGGTGCCCGGCGACATCGTCATGCTCGCCGCCGGCGACCGCATTCCGGCCGATCTCCGGCTGATTCGCCAGCACGAGTTGCACACCGACGATTCGATGCTGACCGGCGAATCGCAGCCGGTCAGCAAACACACCTCGGCGCTCGACGCCGATACCCTGCTCGCCGACCGCCTGAACATGGCCTATGCCGGCACCACGGTGGTGGCCGGGCAGGGCACCGGGCTGGTCATCGCCACCGGCGACGCCACCGAAACCGGGCGCATCGCCGACCTCATCGCGGCGGCGCCCGATCTGGTGACGCCGCTGACGCGCAAGATGGCGACCTTCTCCAACTGGCTGCTGTGGGCCATCGGCGGGCTGGCCCTGGTCACCGTCGGCGTCGGGCTGGCCCGCGGCGAACCGGCCTTCGACATGTTCATCGCCGCCGTGGCCCTGGCCGTCGGCGCCATTCCCGAAGGATTGCCGGCCGCCGTCACCGTCACCCTGGCCATCGGCGTCGCCCGCATGGCCAAACGGCGCGCCATCATCCGTCATCTGCCGGCCGTCGAAACGCTGGGCAGCACGACGGTCATCTGCTCCGACAAGACCGGCACGCTGACCGAAAACGCCATGACCGTCCGTGTTCTGTGGTGCGCCGGCGAGGGGTACGCCGTCAGCGGCCACGGCTACAACCCCGAAGGCGCCATTTCCCACGACGAAATGCCGGCCGATATCGACGGCGCGCTGCGCGAAGGTCTGATCGCCGGGGCGCTGTGCAACGACGCCTCGCTGCGCCACGAACACGGCCAATGGAAAATAACCGGCGACCCGACCGAGGCTGCGCTAGTCGTCGCGGCGCGCAAGGGCGGCCTCGACGAGCACACGCTGGGCGCGCTCTTTCCGCGCGGCGACGAACTGCCCTTCGACGCCTGCCGGCAATTCATGGCGACGATGCATGCCAGCGACGGCGAAACGGTGGTCTATGTGAAAGGCGCCCTCGAACGGCTGTTGCCGCTGTGCGTCGATCAGTTGTCGGCGAGCGGCCAGCCGGCGCCGATTGACCACGCCGCCATCGAAAAGGCGGCCCACGCCTATGCCGGGCAGGGCATGCGCGTCCTGCTCCTGGCCCGGAAGAATTTCAATTTTGGGCAAAATTTCCGGTTGACCGTAGGCGTCATCGACCAGCTGACCCTGATCGGCCTCGTCGGCATGATCGACCCGCCGCGCAAGGCGGCCATCTCGGCGATTCGCAACTGCCATTCGGCCGGCATCCGGGTCAAGATGATCACCGGCGACCACGCCGTGACAGCGCTGGCCATCGCCCGGCAGATTGGGCTGAGCGCCGACAAAGCGCTGACCGGTGGCGAGCTGGCCTTGCTCGATGCCACCGCCCTGGGTGAAGCCGCCCACAGCGTCGAGGTCTTCGCCCGCGTCGAACCGGAACAGAAGCTGCGCCTCGTCCGCGCCCTGCAGGCCCGTGGCGAAGTCGTCGCGATGACCGGTGACGGCGTCAACGACGCACCGGCCCTGAAGCAGGCCGACATCGGCATCGCCATGGGCCTGGCCGGCACCGAAGTAGCCAAGGGTGCCGCCGACATGGTGCTCACCGACGACAATTTCGCCAGCATCGAAGCCGCCGTCGAGGAGGGCCGGGGCGTCTGGGACAACCTCGTCAAGTTCATCACCTGGACATTGCCGACCAATTTCGGCGAAGGCCTGGTCATCGTCGCCGCCATTCTCTTCGGCGCCACGCTGCCCATCACGCCGCTGCAAATCCTGTGGATCAACATGACGACCGCCGTCCTCCTCGGCCTGCCGCTCGCCTTCGAGCCGATTGAGCGCGGCATCATGCAGCGCCCGCCGCGCCGGCTTGAAACGCCAGTCCTCGACGGCGGCCTGATCCGCCGCATCATCCTCGTCTCGGTGCTGCTCTTGGCCGGCGCCTTCGGCCTCTTCCTGCGTGAACTGGAGCAGGGTCACAGCCTGGCCGAAGCGCGCACCGTTGCCGTCAATGTCTTCGTCTTGGTCGAAGCCGCCTACCTCTTCAACTGCCGCTCGCTGACCCGCAGTTTCTGGAGTCAGGGCGTCTTTTCGAATCCATGGATCTGGGCTGGTCTGGGCAGTATGCTCGCCCTGCAACTGGCAATGACCTATCTGCCAGTCATGAATCGGCTATTCCAGACGGCGCCAATCGGGCTGATGGAATGGGCGGAAATAGTCGCCGTCGCTTTGCTGTGTTCGGCGATCATCGGGCTTGAAAAGCATCTTGCTGGCCGCACGGCGAGCCACACCGCCTGACCACCTTCATGTCATAATTTGCGCTTTTTCCATCCCCTCTCGCCTAGAGGTCGATTTTCCCATGTCCTTGTTCTCCACCAATGCACCGCGTCTTGTCGCCGCCGGGCTCATCCTCGCCAGCAGCCTGGTCCAGGCCGCCGATCCTGTTTACTTCCAGTTTCGCGAATTGCTGGCCGAAAAGGTAGTACGCGCCGAGCTTGACCCCAAGGTGAGGATTTATCTGGGCACTGAAGCCTCGCCGGTCATCGTCGAATCCGCTGGGCCGGATACCTACACCGGCCCGGGTATCGCCATAAGCCCGTTCGGTGGCTCGCGGCGGCACTGTGTCGAAGCGTTCGCCAATGCCATCAGGTCCATGGTCACCGACGCCGTTGCCGGCGGTTACGACAGCATCCTCAATCTGCGCGCCATGGATGGCGACAATCCGTCTCAAGACGCCAATGGATTCAGCTGCACGCCGGCCTACAAGGTCACGATAGTCAGCCTGCATTCCACCCTCGGGGTCACGGCAGCAGCCGCCCAGCGCGCCGCCGAGGATGACCGGCGTTTGCTCCGCGCCCCCTATCGCGAGCCTTGGGAAGATTCGATCTACGTCGCCCTCGCCCCCATTGCCGACTCCCCCGAAGCCCTGGCCATTTTTGCCGGCAAGGTCAAGGGCTACTGGGGCGTGGACGCCCCGAATTACCGGCTGCGCGGCATTCCGGAAGACTACGCCGGCTCCGCTCCCTTGAACCGCCAGGACCTCGAGGGGTCCTGCAAGCAAGCAGTACTCAATACGCTCAAGGATATGGTCGACAACGCCGTCGAACGCGGCTTCGACTCGCTGATCCGGATTCGCAGCCGCATGTACGAACAGACCACACCCGGCATGGCCAGCGTCGAATGCGAGATCGGCAAGAAGGCCGTCTTCGTCACGCTTCAGGGAACCGTGGCCAATAGGCTCTGATTGCCCAGGGCCTGTGCCGCGAGTGACTGCTACGGTCAACCGGAAAAAACAGCCAATTTTGAAATCTCGTCATCGCGTTCCACGTGAAACCGCCTCGCCTATAATGCGAGGTCTGCACAGGAGCCCCGCATGAGCTATTTCAAACACCACGTTTTTGTCTGCACCAACCAGCGCGAAGGCGGCGAGCAATGCTGCAACAACCTTGGCGGCTCAGACATGTTCGCCTACGCCAAGGACCGCATCGGCGCCCTCAAGCAAAACGGCGCCGGCGCCATCCGCATCAACAAGGCCGGCTGCCTCGGCCGCTGCGATGTCGGCCCGGTCATGGTCGTGTACCCGGAAGAAACCTGGTATTCGTTCATCGACAAGGACGACGTCGAGGAAATCATCCAGTCCCACCTGATCGGCGGCCAGATCGTCGACCGTCTGAAGATCTGAGCCCATGCGCGTCGTCGAAGAGAAGATCCTCGTCGATGGCCCGGTCGGCAAGATCGAGGTCATCATGGAACGCCCGGATGCGCCGAAGGGCATCGCATTGATCGCCCATCCGCACCCGATTGGCGGCGGCGCCAACACCAACAAGGTCGCCTACACGCTGGCCCGCACCTTCGTCGCGCTCGGCTACGCCGCCTTCCGCCCGAATTTCCGCGGCGTCGGCGGTACCGAAGGCGTTCATGACGAAGGCGTCGGCGAAACCGACGACCTGCTCGCCGTGCTTGAAGACGCCAAGTGCCGCTGCGGCAACCTGCCCGTCGCGCTGGCCGGCTTCTCCTTCGGCGCCTATTGCCAGACCCGCGTCGCCAAGCGCCTGAGCGAAGCCAGCCACCCGGCCCAGCGCCTCGTCCTGGTCGGCACCGCCGCCGGCTTCATCGAAGGCACCCGCCAATACGACACCGAAGCCGTGCCGCACGACACCATCGTCATCCACGGCTCGGCCGACGACACCGTGCCGCTCGGCAACGTCCTCGACTGGGCGCAACCGCTCGACCTGCCGGTCGTCGTCGTGCCCGGCGCCGATCACTTCTTCCACCGTCGCCTGCATCTGATCCGCGACATCGTGACGCGCGCATGGCGGCACTAGACGCCAGCAATCTGCGCAAGACCTACGGCGACAGCGAAGTCGTCGCCGGTCTGTCGTTCGCCGTCGAACCCGGCACCTGCTTCGGCCTGCTCGGCCCGAACGGCGCCGGCAAGACGACGACGCTGCGCCTCTGCCTCGGCCTGACCGCGCCGGACAGCGGCGACATCACGCTCAACGGCCACGCCATTCCCGACGACGCGCAGACGGCGCGAGCGCGCATCGGCGTCGTGCCGCAATTCGACAATCTCGACCCCGACTTCACCTGCGCCGAAAACCTGCTCGTCTTCGGCCGCTACTTCGGGATCCAGGATGCCGACATCCGCGCCAGGATCCCGCAACTGCTCGAATTCGCCGGCCTGTCGAGCAAGGCCGACGCCAAGCTGTCCACACTCTCCGGCGGCATGAAGCGCCGGCTGACGCTGGCCCGGGCGATGGTCAATGATCCCGACATCATCTTCCTCGACGAGCCAACCACCGGCCTCGACCCGCAAGCCCGCCACCTGATCTGGGAACGCCTCAAGCAGCTCAAGTCGGCCGGCAAGACGCTGATCCTGACCACCCATTTCATGGACGAAGCCGAACGCCTGTGTGACACGCTGATCGTCATCGACCACGGCCGCAAGATCGCCGAAGGCAGCCCGCGCCAGCTCATCGCCGAACAGATCGAACCGCAAGTCGTCGAGGTTTTCGACGAATCCCACGGTCAACTGGAAAATTTCGTCAAAAATCAAAAGCACCTCGCCGAGCGCGTCGAGACCAGCGGCGAAACCGCCTTCTTCTACTGCCGCGACCCGCACGAACTGCTGGCCCGGCTGGCCGACACCGACGGTCTGCGCTACGTGCACCGCGCCTCCAACCTCGAAGACGTCTTCATCAAGCTGACCGGCCGCGAACTGCGCGATTGAATCCGGGGAAACCCGGCCGGCCAGCGGAAACCAGCCGCAACCGATGCCACGCGGATAACATATTTGCGCGCCAAGCTCATGTTTTGTCTGGACATTTCGCCAAATCTGCTAGAATGATGCAATCAGCTTGGATTGGAATCGCAATGCGTTGGATCTTCGTCGCGGCAGTGCTCGCATTTTCGGCAGTGGAAGTTTGTGCCTCGGAACCAGTTTCCGACGAGGCACAGCAGTCCGTTGTCGACATGTCGGTCGCCGCCCCGGGCGTCACCATCTCGGCCATTCCGATGCCGCCGCGCGCCATCAAGGTCCTGACGCTCGAACAATCCGACCGCCTGCGCGCCGCCCGAAAAGCGCGACTCGCCAAGAAAAAAGCCTCGCCAACCTTGATGCTGACCCGGACCGAGCGTCGCCAGGTCGCGCTACTGACGTCCAGCAGCAAATCCGGAGAGGCGCGCGCCTTCTCCTACGACCCGAACGAAAACTATCAGGGCAGCCTTGAAGACCTCGATCTGCACCGCTCGTTCAGCCGCCCCAAGGTCGTTGACGAACCCAATGCCAACGAAGCCGAGGCCGATGATCTACCCGGCCACATCCGTCTGCGCCTGATGCTGGCGCGGCTCAAGGCCGTTGAGGCGCACGCTCTTAATCAGGCGGCGGATAACGACGAGTCGCTTCCCGACGCCGTCCTGCTGCGCCTGAAAGACGCCCGCCTGAAGGCGGTTGAAGC
The DNA here is from genome assembly GCA_018828385.1 of Gammaproteobacteria bacterium. Classification (GTDB taxonomy): domain Bacteria; phylum Pseudomonadota; class Gammaproteobacteria; order Burkholderiales; family Rhodocyclaceae; genus Azonexus. The sequence continues at coordinate 186,319 of JAHJVE010000021.1, forward strand.
GCATCAGCGCAAGTTCGGCTAAGCCTCGTTTTCAGCCCAGCAGGGCATCCACCGCAGCAGAAAAATCGTCGTAAATCGCGGCCGGACGAATGTCCGGATGCGCGTCGTCGCCGGCTCTGAACTTCCCCGTCCGCACCAGAATTCCCGGAATTCCCGCCGCCTGCGCGCCGCCGATGTCGTCGGCCAAATCGTCGCCGATCAGCACCGCCTCCGCCGCATCGACGCCCAGTTCGGCCTGTGCCGCGGCAAAGAAAGCCGGTGCCGGCTTGCCGGTGATTTCGGCCGTGATCCCGGCCGAATACTCCAGCCCGGCGACAAAGGCCCCCATATCGAGCGACAGGGCATCCGGCTCCATGAAATAGCGATTGCGCGCCATCGCCATGAGCGGCAGCCCCTGCATGAGCAGCCGGAAGGCATGGTTGAGGATGGGGTAGGAAAAATGCGCTCCCATGTCGCCGAGCACGACCACATTCGGATCGGCAGCACTGTCGCCCATTTCCTCGGCAATGTCGGGATGGACCAGCCACAGCGGGCGCAAACCCCGGCTACGAACCAGAGTTCGCGCCGCCAGCGCCGCCGTCTGGATCTCGCCGGCGGCCAGCGTGAACCCCATGCGCTGCAATTTGGCGAACAGGATGTTGCTCGGCGTGCGTGTCGTATTGGTCAGGAAACGCAAGGGCAGGCCCGATGCCCGCAGCCGGTCAAGCGCCCGTACCGCCCCCGGCAAGGCGTCATCCCCTGTGTGCAGGACGCCGGCCAGATCGATCAATACAGCCTTCGGTGAAGTTGTCGGCGCCATTTCCGCTCCCTCGATAAAATTTTGACCGTTGTTCGATTGTGGTTTTGGGCGAAAGTTTAACCCGCGCCGCCGTGCCGGTCCTGCCGTTGCACCAGGGTTCTGGCGACACGCGGCAGCGGCTTTTCCCGGTCTTTCAACAGGCCGTGCAGACAAACCGGATTGGCCCGGGCGCCGCTAGCCTGATAGTCGGCAAGCAGGGTCTGGCGGACGCTCTCCTTTTTCATCCCAAGCACCCCGGTCAGGTAATCGAACAGGCTGTCGAGCAGCTTTTCCGGCGTCAGGCGGCTGGTCTGGCCAGCGCTCTGCCATAGCCAATCGGCAAATGCCAGGAAGGCATTGAAGGGCGAGGGGCCGGCAAGCAGGATGGGCAGGGTTTGCGGGAAGCGGCCGGAGTTGGCGAGCAGATCCCAGTAGCGGGCGAGGCGGGTGAAGCGCTCGACGGTCGGCGCATCGACCAAGGCGGTTTGGCGGACGGTGTAGGGCGGTTCGGCGTCGTAAACCATGCCGTGAGCGACCGTATGGCGGGCGATTGGCGTGCCGCGCAGGCGTTTGAGGACGCCGAGCTGGATTTCGTGCGGGCGCAGGGCGTAGAGGCGGTCGAAACCTTCAGCAAAGCTGGCCAGCGTTTCGCCGGGCAGGCCGAAAATGAGATCAGTGTGCAGGTGGGCGTGGCTGTGACTGACCAGCCAGGCGAGGTTTTCGCAGGTTTTGGCGTTATCTTGCCGGCGCGAAATGGCCTGCTGGACTTCGGGGTTGAAAGTCTGGATGCCGACTTCGAACTGCAGCACGCCGGGCGGGAAACGGGCGATCATGTCTTTCAGGCGTTCCGGCAGGTGATCGGGGATCACTTCGAAATGCAGGAAGAGGTCCGGCGTCAGACGGTCGAGGAAGAACTGCAGGATGGTCAGCGAGCTGTCGGTCTTGAGGTTGAAGGTGCGGTCGACGAACTTGAAGTTGCGCGCCCCGCGCTCGTAGAGCGTTTCCAGGGCGGCAACAAAGCGTTCCGCCTCAAAGGCCCAGGCCGTCTTGTCGAGCGAACTGAGGCAGAACTCGCACTTGAACGGGCAGCCGCGCGAGGCTTCGACGTAGAGCAGCCGATGCGCCAGATCGTCGGCGCTGAACTCGGCGTAGGGCAGGGCGATGTCGGCCAGCGCCGGTTGCTCGCCCGGGATCACCTTCATGAGCGGTGGTGGCCCATCGAGCAGGGCGCGGCACAGTTTCGGGAAGCTGACGTCACCCCAGCCGGTGATCAGGTGATCGGCGAGCCGGACGATTTCCTGCTCCGCCCATTCGTAACTGACTTCCGGCCCGCCGACGACAATTTTCAGCCCCGGACGCGCCTGTTTGAGGCGGCGGACAACCTCGGTCGTTTGCCCGACGTTCCAGATATAGACGCCGAATCCGATGATCTGCGGCTCTTCGGCGAGCAGCGCGTCGACGATCTCCGGCACCGGCCGGGCGATGGTGAATTCGCGCAGGCCCGTCCGTTCGCGCAGCCCGGCGCCGCCATGCCGCTCCATGTTGGCCAGCAAGTAGCGCAGGCCGAGCGAGGCGTGGATGTATTTAGCGTTGAGCGTGCTCAGGATGATGGCGGGCGTCATTTCGCCATTTTGACAGCTTCGCCGAGGCCATCTGAAGTGATCCCACGGTCAACCGGAAAAAAGGGCAAAAATCGAAATCAACAGGGCACAGAACTTAAACGCTAGCGTCTTGGACAGAGGCTAAAATGCGTCTTCCATTTCGCTCGTTCCTGGCCCCATGCTGCCTCAACCCTCCCTGCTCGGCTGGCTTCCTGTCTGGCAACGCAATTTCCTGGTCTGGCGCAAGCTCGCCCTGCCGTCCATCCTCGGCAACCTGGCCGATCCACTGATCTACATGCTCGGCCTCGGCTACGGCCTGGGTGCCATGCTGCCGACCATCGAAGGCCAGCCCTACATCGCTTTCCTGGCCGGTGGCACCGTCTGCGCCTCGACCATGAACGCCGCCACTTTCGAAGCCCTGTACTCGGCCTTTTCGCGCATGCACGTCCAGAAAACCTGGGAAGCCATCCTCAACACACCGCTCGGGCTGGGCGATGTCGTCGCTGGCGAACTGTTCTGGGCGGCGACCAAATCGCTGCTCTCGGGCGCCGCCATTCTCGTCGTCATCACCGCCATGGGCCTGACCAACGGCCCGCTCATGCTCTGGGCGCTGCCGGCCATCGTCCTGACCGGCCTTGCCTTCGCCGCCCTCGGCCTGATCTGGAACGCACTGGCGCCGAGCTACGATTTCTTCATGTACTACTTCACGCTGTTCATCACGCCGATGACCCTCATTTCCGGCGTGTTCTTCCCGACTGACCAGCTCCCCGGCTGGCTCGCCCTGATCGGCGGCTGGCTGCCGCTGGCCCAGGGCGTGGCGCTGGTCCGCCCGCTGCTCGCCGGCCAGGTCCCGGCCGACGCCCTGATCCACATCATGGCGCTGCTCGCCACCGCGGCCGTAGCCTTCACCATCGCCCTCCACCTGACCCGCCGCCGCCTGCTCAAGTAGAATTCGCTAATGGAAATCCTGCTCGTCATCACCAACTGCCCGGACGAAGAAACCGCCAACGCCATCGCGCTCGCCGCCGTTGAAGAAAAGCTGGCCGCCTGCGTCAACATCCTGCCGCGCGTCCAGTCGGTCTATCGCTGGCAGGGCAAGGTCGAATCGGCTTCCGAAATTCCGCTTTTTTTCAAGTCGACCGTAGCAAACTACCCGGCGCTCGAAGCCAGAATCCGCGAACTCCACCCCTACGAGTTGCCCGAAATCATCGCCCTGCCGCTCAGCCACGGCTTGCCCGCCTACCTGAACTGGGTGGCGGCAGAAACGACCCAATGACCATGCGCCTCCTCTTCCTCGTCTTTGCCTTTTTCCTCTCGCTCGCCCACGCCGAGGAATTCCTCGACCCGGCCGTCGCCTTCAAGCCATCGGTCAAGGCCCTCGACGGGCAGACGCTCGAAATCAGCTACGAAATCGCCAAGGGCTACTACCTTTATCGCGACAAATTCCGCTTCCGCGTCGACGGCGAAACGGTCACCCTCGGCACGCCGACCTTCCCGAAAGGCAAGGAACACGACGACGAGAATTTCGGCAAGGTCGAGGTCTATTACAACTCGGTCGCCATCCGCGTCCCGGTCGAGCGCATGTCCTCCGGCCCCTTGGCGCTCAAACTCAACGTCACCTCGCAAGGTTGCGCCGATGCCGGCGTCTGCTACCCGCCGCAAACCCAGCCGCTCACTGTCGAACTGCCCGACCCGGCCAGCGCCCCCACCGCCGCAGCAGCCCCGGCCGACGGCGACGAAAGCGGCCAAATCGCCGCCACACTCAAGAACGCCGGCTTCTGGACCAGCCTCGCTTTCTTCTTCATCGCCGGCCTCGGCCTGTCGCTGACCCCCTGCGTCTTCCCGATGATCCCCATTCTGTCCGGCATCATCGCCGGTCAGGGCCACAAGAACTCGCACGCCCGCGGCTTCGCGCTGTCCATGGCCTACGTCCTCGGCATGGCCGTCACCTACGCCGCGGCCGGCGTCGCGGCCGGCCTGAGCGGCACGCTGATTTCCGCCGCCCTGCAAAATTCGTGGGTGCTCGGCAGCTTTGCGCTGGTTTTCGTCGTCCTCTCGTTCTCGATGTTCGGCTTCTACGAACTGCAACTGCCGACCGCGCTGCAAAGCAAATTGTCAGAAGAGTCCGGCCACCTGCAAGGCGGGCGCGGTATCGGTGTTTTCCTGATGGGCGCGTTGTCGGCGCTCATCGTCGGGCCCTGCGTCGCCGCCCCGCTGGCCGGTGCGCTGCTCTACATCGGGCAGACCGGCGACGCCGTTTTCGGTGGCGCGGCGCTCTTCGTCATGGCCCTCGGCATGGGCGCGCCGCTCATTGCCGTCGGCATTGCCGGCGGTTCGCTGCTGCCGAAAACCGGGCCGTGGATGGAAGGCGTCAAGAAGGCTTTCGGCGTGCTGCTGCTGGCTACCGCCGTCTGGCTCGTTTCGCCGGTTGTCCCGCCAGTCGCTTCGATGCTGGCCTGGGCGGCGCTGCTCATCATTCCGGCCATCTACCTCCACGCCCTCGACCCGTTGCCGCCGCACGCCAAGGGCTGGCACCGGTTCTGGAAGGGTATCGGCATCGTCATGCTGCTGACCGGCGCCGCGCTGCTCATCGGCGCCCTGGCCGGCGGCCGCGATCCGCTGCAACCGCTGGCCGGACTGCGTGGGCCGGCCGTCGCCGCCGAAGAGACAAAGCTGCCGTTCGAACGCATCGCCTCGGTGGCCGAACTGGACGCCAGAGTCAACGCCGCCGGACGCCCGGTCATGCTCGATTTCTACGCCGACTGGTGCGTCTCGTGCAAGGAAATGGAGCGCTTTACCTTCTCCGACCCCGCTGTTCGGGCCAAACTGGCTGGTTTCACGCTGTTGCAGGCCGATGTCACGGCGAATACCGAGGACGACAAGGCTTTATTGGCCAGATTCAAGCTGTTTGGCCCGCCCGGCATTATTTTCTACGATGCCAAAGGGCAGGAAAACAAGGCCGTGCGCGTCGTCGGCTTTCAGGATGCGGCACAGTTCATGAAATCCCTGCAGCAGGTCACCAGCGCCGGTTAAAGATCCCCTGCCGACGCGCTGCGCAGCGCCTGGCGCAAACTCAGGAGGCCGAACACGGCCCCGGTCAGCGCCCCGGCCAGCACATCGAGCGCGACATGCTGACGCGTCGCCACGGTGGACCACAGGATGGCCAGGCAGTGCAGCCAGATCAGCCCTGACACCCAGCGGCGCCCCCCCATGGCCCGGGCAATCCGCGCCAGCCAAACGGCGGCAAAAACCGCCGAGGCAACATGTAACGAAGGACACGCGTTGCCGCTGGCATCGACATCCTTGATCATCGCCATTTCCGGATAGAGACGCCAGTCTATGCCGGCGGGCGGCACGCCGGTCGGGAACAGCCAGAAAATGGCCAGGCAGAACAGACACAGGGCCGCCATCCAGAGGCCGAAGCGGACGAGCGGCTGGATTTCCCTGAGCAGCGCGGCCGGCAGCGAAGCATAGACCCACAGCGAGGCATAGACGGGAAAGGCCAGCCCGCTGACGGGAATCCACGCATCGATAAAAATCAGGGGCATTTCCGTTACCGGAAACAGCGGATTGCGCAGCACGCCGAAATAGGCCCAGAAAAAAAGCAGCATGAAGGCTGTCGTACCGACTGCCTTGAGCGGCATCTGGTAGGCCATTCGTGCGGCGATCTGCCGTATCCAGTGCGATCTGGCGGTCGGAGGCATGGTTGGCGCGATGGAGTGGTTTGGCATGAATTGAGACGCATGGTAGCAAAACACGTACAGCCATAGGTAACTGCCGGCGAAGCCTGCCACCTTTGCGGCAAGCCTTTGGAAAACATGGCCTTTCGGCTAAAATCGCCGGCTATGGATTCCATTGGCCTGATTCGCGAATTTCTCCAGGACCGCCTTGGCGTCGAGCCGGAAAACGTCATTCCGGAAGCGTCATTGGTCAAGCTTGGCGTTGACTCCCTGATGATGCTCGAACTCATGTTCGAGTTCGAAGATCGCTTTGGCGTCAAGCTGTCGAGCGACCTGAAACCCCCCCAGACCGTCGGCGAAATGGTATCGCTGATGGACGGGCTGATCGCCAGCCAGAAGTCCTGAACGATGAGCCAGCGGCGGGTGGCGATTACTGGCCTCGGGCTGGTCAGCCCTTATGGCGGCGACCTCGCTGATTTCTTCGGGCGCCTGTGCGCCGGCGAATCGGCCGTGCGCTACCTGCTCACCGACGATCTGCCACGCCCGCTATCCATTCCCTTTGTCAGTTGCCCCGGCTTCGACCCCGATGCCGCGCTCGGCAAGCCGCTGGCCTCGATGATGGATCGTTTCGCCCAGCTCGCCATGGCTGCGGCCTTCTCCGCCTGGGACGACAGCGGCCTGCCGCGTCAGGCTGAAGGTGACAAGCGCGACGACTGGGGTGTCGCCTGGGGCACCGCGCTGGGTGGCACGCTGGCCTACGAAAAAGGTTACCGCGAACTGTGGCAGAAGGGGCGCGAACGCTTGTCGCCGCTGTCCGTCGTGCTCGGCATGAACAACGCGGCCAACGCCCACATTTCGATCCAGCTCGGGCTGGGCGGCGTCAGCATGAGCCACACGGTGGCCTGCGCCTCGTCGGCCATCGCCATCGGCGAAGCTTTCCGCCGCGTGCGCAGCGGCGAGGCAACGGTGATGCTGACCGGCGGCTCCGATGTGCCGCAGGCCTACGGTGTTGCCCGCGCCTGGGAGGCCTTGCGCGTCATGGCGCCGGGCGATGCCGAGACCTCGCCGATGGCCTGCCGGCCGTTCTCGGCCGAGCGCCGCGGCCTGGTGCTGGGCGAGGGCGGGGCGGCCCTGGTCCTCGAAGACTGGGATCATGCCGTCGCCCGCGGCGCCCGCATCCACGGCGAAATGGTCGGCTACGGCACGACCTGCGACCACAGCCATCTGGTCCGCCCGGAAGCGGCCGGCCAGATCCGCGCCATCCAGCTGACACTGGCCGACGCCAGCCTGAACGCCGCCGACATCGATTACGTCAACGCCCACGGCACGGCAACGGCTGAAGGCGACCCGGTCGAAGTCGCCGCCTTGAAGGCGGTTTTTGGCAACCGCGCCGCCGCCCTGCCGGTCAGCGCCACCAAGTCCATGCACGGCCACCAGCTCGGTGCCGCCGCGGCCATCGAGGCCATCATCACCGTCCTCGCCCTGCGCGAGCGGGCGATTCCGCCCACCGCCCATCTCGGGGCGCTCGACCCGGCCTGCGCCGGCGTCGATCACGTGACGACGGCCCGCCTTGGCCAGCCGCTGCGTGCCGCCCTGTCCAATTCCTTCGCTTTCGGCGGCAGCAACGCGGTCCTCGCGTTCCGCGCCGTCGACCTGTAACTCATCGGAAGCACCGCCATGTCTGAAGCCAATTCGCCCGCAAACATCGAAGCCCTGTTGCCGGAAGTCGGCGAGCTCATCGTCACGGCGCTCAACCTCGACATGCCGCCGGCCGACATCGAGCCGGATGCGCCACTGTTCGGCGAAGGCCTTGGCCTCGACTCGATCGACGTGCTCGAAATCGCCCTGGTCATCTCGAAGAAATACGGCTTCCAGCTCAAGTCGGACAACGAGGACAACCTGCGCATCTTCTCCTCGCTGCGCGCCTTGGCCACCCATATCGCGTCCCAGCGAACCAAATGAGCCTGTCCCCCGGCCAGCTGCTGCGCGGCCTGGCCGTCGTCGTCTTTCTCGCCGTCTGGGCCTTCCTCGCCCACACCAGCAGTTCCGGCAAGGGGAGTGCCGACCTCTCGGTGCTCCTTGGCGTCGCCCCCATCGTTGCCGCCCTCGGCCTGCTCTTCTGGCGTAACCGCCATCCGCTGCTCACCGGCACGGTCAGCCTGGCCCTGCTCGGCGGGCTGGCCTGGCTGTGGCCGACCCTGCGCGAAAACGTCGCGCTACTCTTTTTCATCCAGCACCTCGGCACCAACCTGGCGCTCGGCGCCTTGTTCGGGCGCAGCCTGCTCGGCGACGGCGAGGCGCTGATCACCCAGCTCGCCCGCGCCGTGCATCAGGGCGAGCTGTCCGAGCGCAAGCGCCTCTACACGCGGCAGGCAACGCTGGCCTGGACGCTGTTTTTCCTCGGCAATGCGCTGATTTCGGCCATTCTCTGGCTGCTCGCCCCGCACCCCGTCTGGTCGATTTTTGCCAACCTGATGTCGGCTCCGCTGCTCGCCGCCATGTTCATCGGTGAACACCTCTGGCGGGCCAGGGTGCTGCCGCCGGACGAACGGCCGAGCATCGCCCAGGTCGCTCGCGCCTACCGCATGCGCAACCGGCAGCCCGGGCCGGCGACGGATCTCAAGACGCCGCAGCCGCCCGCCAATCCTTCATGAATACCATTCCGCTGCTCGCCCACGGCGACCTCGACGCCGTTTTCGCCTGGACGCCGGAAGGCCCGATCAGTGTCGGCGACTACCTTGCCGACGCCCACTGGCTGGCCGAACAACTGCCGGCCACCGGCTATCTGCTCAACCTCTGCCACGACCGTTACCGCTTTGCCGTCGGCTTTGCGGCCGGCCTGCTGCGCGGCACAACCAGCCTGCAACCGTCATCGCAATCGCCGGAAACCCTCCGCCGCCTGCAGGCCGAGTACGCCGGGCTGGTTTGCCTGTGCGACGGCGCCGCCGACACGCTCGACCTGCCGCGCCTCGATTTCCCGGCCGATTTTTCGTACATTCCTACGGTCAACCGGAAAAAAGAGCCAAAACCGAAAACGGCCATCCCACAGATTCCGGTCGACCACCTCGCCGCCATCCTGTTCACCTCCGGCTCGACCGGCCTGCCGCAGGCCCAGCGCAAGACCTGGGGCAAGCTGGTCGCCAACGGCCGTTCCGAAGCCATCGCCCTCAGCCTCGACCGCCAGCCGCACGCCATCGTCGGCACCGTCCCGGTCCAGCACAGCTACGGTTTCGAATCGACCTTCGTGCTCGCCCTGCACGGCGGCTGCGCCTTCTGGGCCGGCAAGCCGTTCTATCCGCAGGACATCGCCAGCGCGCTGGCCGCCGTGCCGCAGCCGCGCCTGCTCGTCACCACGCCTTTCCACCTATCGGCGCTGCTCTCCGCCGAAATCGAGCTGCCGCCGATCGACCTGCTGCTCTCCGCCACCGCCCCGCTGTCGACGACGCTGGCCGCCGAAGCTGAAGCCCGCACCGGCGCCCCGCTGCATGAAATCTACGGCTCGACCGAATCCGGTCAACTCGCCACCCGGCGCACCACGGCCGGCGCCGCATGGACGCCGCTGCCCGGCGTTCGACTGGAGCAGTCTGGTGACGACACTGTTGCCTGCGACGGCCACGTCGAAGGTCGCGTCGCCCTGTCCGACCTCATTGAGCTGCTGCCCGACCAGCATTTCCTGCTCCACGGCCGCCACGCCGACCTCGTCAATATCGCCGGCAAACGCACCTCGCTGGCCTATCTCAATCACCAGCTCGGCGCCGTGCCCGGCGTCGTCGATGGGGCCTTCTTCCTGCCCGACGAGGAAGGCCCGGACGGCATCACCCGCCTGACCGCCTTCGTCGTCGCCCCCGGCCTGACTGCCCGGCAAGTCAGCGTCGAACTACGCCAGCGCATCGACGCCATCTTCCTGCCCCGGCCACTCGTCCTCGTCGACGAGCTGCCGCGCAACAGCACCGGCAAGCTGCCGCGCGCCGAATTGCAGGCGTTGTACGCCGAGAAGGTCAGCCATGGCGGACGCTGAATTTCGCTGGCTGGTCCCGGCCGACCACCCGGCCTTCGCCGGGCATTTTCCCGGCCGGCCCATCGTGCCGGGCGTCGTCCTGCTCGACCGCGCCATCCTGTTCGGCGAAGAAATGCTCGGTAAGCCAGGCCTCAACTGGCAGGTCGGCAACGCCAAGTTTTTCAGCCCGGTCGGCCCGGAGGAAGCGCTTACTTTCTCGCTAACAACCAAACCGAGCGGAGCCATCGCCTTCACCGTGCGCGCCGCCGAGCGCGACGTGGCGTCCGGCAGCCTGACCGCCGCCGCGCCATGAGCCGGAAAGAGCCGACCGACGCCGACTGGATGCGCCAGCAGGAACGCAGCAATCTGGCCATCCTCAAGCTCATGGTGTGGATTTCGCTGACCTTCGGCCGCCGGGTCGGTCGCCTCGTCCTCTACGGCATCGCCGCCTATTTCGTCCTGTTCGCCCCGCGCGCCCGCCGCTTCAGCCGCGACTACCTGCATCTGGCGCTCAATCGCTGGGCTGAATGGTCGGACGGTTTCCGCCACGTTTTCAGCTTCGCAAGCACGATCCACGACCGGATCTACCTGCTCAACGACCGTTTCGACCTCTTCGACATCGAAATCATCGGCAACGAAGCCGTCCAGAAAGTCGCCGCCGAACACCCCGGCGCCCTGCTCATCGGCGCCCACCTCGGCAGCTTCGAAGTGCTGCGCGCCGTCGGGCGAGGGCAGCAGGGCCTCAAGGTGGCGATGATGATGTACGAGGAAAACGCCCGCAAAATCAATTCGACCCTCGAGGCGATCAACCCGGCGGCGAGCCAGGACATCATCCCGCTCGGCCGCATGGATTCGATGCTGCAGGCCCGCGACAAGCTCGACGAGGGCTATCTCGTCGGCATGCTGGCCGACCGCGGGCTGGGCGACGATGCTACGGTCGACTGCGATTTTCTCGGAAAACCGGCACCGTTCCCGCTCGGCCCCTTCCGCATGGCGGCCATGCTGCGCCGCCCGGTTTTCTTCATGACCGGGCTGTACCTGGGTGGCAACCGCTACCAGCTGCATTTCGAGCCGCTGGCCGATTTTTCCCATACGACTCGTGAAGAACGCGACACTGCCATTCTGGCAGCCATGCAACACTACGCTGACCGCCTGACGTATTTTTGCCGTCTGGCGCCGTACAACTGGTTCAATTTCTTCGATTTCTGGCAGAAAAAATGATCAAACGTTTCCTCGGCTGTCTTTTTCTGCTGGCATTGGCCCTGCCGGCCAGCGCCGCCTTCGATGTCGGCCAGCTCATGACCGACCTCGCCAAGAACAAGGGCGGCAAGGCGAAATTCACCGAGAAAAAATACATCTCGCTGCTCGACAAGCCGGTCGTCTCGTCGGGCGAAATGAGCTACACGGCGCCCGACCGGCTGGAAAAACGGACCCTGGTGCCCAAGATCGAAACCTTGTTGCTCGACAAGGACATCCTGTCCATCGAGCGCGAAAAGCAGAAACTCAGCATCAACCTGGCCAACCAACCCGAAGCCCTGGCCTTCGTGGACAGCATCCGCGGCACGCTGTCCGGCAACCGGGCAGCCCTCGAGAAAAATTACGCCCTGCATTTATCGGGCAATGCCGACAAGTGGGTGCTCACACTGCTGCCCAGCGACCAGAAAATTTCGGCCCTCGTGCTGCGCATCACGGTCAGCGGCAGCAAGAGCCTGATCCGCAGCATCGAGTACCTGCAGGCCGATGGTGACCGTTCGGTGCTCAACATGGAGCCGATCGTCAGCAAATGAGCGCGGCCGGCCGTGCCTTCCTGATCTGGCTGCTGGCCATGCTGGCCGGGGCGGTCATCGTCTGGAACAGCCATTTTTCGGCCGACATGTCCTTTTTCCTGCCGGGCAAGCCGAGTCCGGCGCAGCAGGTACTGGTCGACCAGTTGAAGGAGGGCGTCGTCTCCCGCCTGCTCATGGTCGCCATCGCCGGTGGCGAGGCGACGCAGCGGGCGGCCATTTCGCGCCAGTTGCACGGTCGACTGGAAAAATTGCCTGAATTCGTCGCCGTCGAGAACGGCCAGGCCGGCAGCCTCGATGCCGACCGCGACTTCCTGTTCCGCCACCGTTACCTGCTCAGCCCGGCCGTCAAGCCTGAACGCTTCACCGTGGACGGCCTGCGCGACAGCATCGCCAACAGCGTCGAGCTGCTCGCCTCGCCGGCCGGCATGATGATCAAGCCGCTGCTGCCACGCGACCCGACCGGCGAAATGATTGAACTGCTCTCCGGCCTCAACGCCGGCGCCCAGCCCAATGTGCGCGAGGGCGTCTGGGCCTCGCGCGACGGCGAACGGGCCATGCTGCTCATCCAGAGCGCCGCCCTCGGCTCCGATACCGATGCCCAGGAACGGGCCATCGCCACCATCCGCAGCCACTTCGCCGAGAGCGCCCAATACGCCGGCGTCAGCGACGCCCGTATCGAGATTTCCGGCCCCGGCGTTTTCGCCGTCAAATCGCGGGCAACGATCAAGAGCGAGGTCAGCAAGCTGTCGGCGATCAGCATGCTGGCCATCGTCGCCGTGCTGTTCTTCGTCTATCGCTCGGCCCGCCTGCTCAGCCTCGGCCTGCTGCCCGTGGTCAGCGGCGCGCTGGCTGGCGTCGTCGCCGTCAGCCTCGTTTACGGCACGGTGTTCGGCATCACCGTTGGCTTTGGCGCGGCGCTGATCGGCGAGGCGGTCGATTACTCGATCTATTATTTCGTCCAGTCCGGCCGGCTCGGCGCGGCTGAATGGCGGGCGCGCTTCTGGCCGACCATCCGGCTCGGCGTGCTGACCTCCGTTTGCGGCTTTGCGGCGCTGCTCTTTTCCGGCTTCCCCGGCCTCGCCCAACTCGGCCTCTATTCGCTGAGCGGCGTGCTCACCGCGGCGCTGGTCACCCGTTTCATCCTGCCCGCGCTGGCCGGCAACGACCATCCGATCCGCGACCTCGCCCACCTCGCACCGCCGCTCAAACGCGCCATCGGCGTCCTCCAGGGCCTGCGCTGGCCGATCATTCTGCTCACTGTCGCCGCTGCCACGCTCCTTGTCGTCAATCGCCATCAGCTCTGGCACCCGAACCTGTCGGCGCTGAGCACGGTCAGCGCCGAAGACTCGGCGGCCGACGCGGCACTGCGCGCCGACATCGGCGCCCCGGATTCGCGCTACATGGCGGTGATCACCGCCGCCGACCGCGAAGCTGCGCTGCAGGCGGCCGAACGGGCCGGGCAGAAGCTCGACGCGCTGGTCGCCGCGGGCGTCATCGGCGGCTACGACAGCCCGGCCCGCTTCCTGCCCAGCCAGGCCATGCAGGCCGCCCGCCGGGCCAGCCTGCCGGAGGCGAACGAGCTGGCAACGCGCCTGCAACTGGCGCAGGCCGATTCGCCGCTCGCCGCCAACAAGCTCGGCCCCTTCCTCGACGAAATTGCCCAGGCAAAGAAGCAGGGCAGCATCAGCCGCCAAACGCTCGACGGCACCAGCTTGGCGCTGGCCGTCGATTCGCTGCTGCTGCAGCGCCCGGACGGCTGGAGCGTGCTCTTGCCGCTGCGCCCGCCGGGGGGAGAGAAGGGCGTAGACATCGCCATCGAGCCGGTACGCGCCGCGCTGGCCGGCAGCGGTGCGCTGCTCATCGACATGAAGGTCGAGTTCGACCGGCTCTACAACGACTATCTCGACGAAGCGACGCTGCTCTCACTGGCCGGCTTCGTCGCCATCGTCGCATTGCTCGCCGGCACCCTGCGTTCCGCCCGGCGGCTCGGCGCCGTCCTGTTGCCGCTGCTCCTCGCCGTCATCCTGATCATCGCCGGCGTCCATCTGGCCGGCGAGAAGCTGCACCTCATGCACCTCATCGGCATGCTGCTGATCGTCGCCGTCGGCTCCAATTACGCCTTGTTCTTCGACCGGGCCGACAAGGAGCGGCGGCTCGATGCGCCGACCCTGGCCTCGATGGCCATCGCCAACCTGACCACCGCCATCGGCTTCGGCACGCTCGCTTTGTCCAGCGTACCGGTGCTCCACGCCGTCGGCATCACCGTCGGCCCGGGCGCCGTCCTGGCGCTGCTCCTGGCGGCCTGTTTTTCGGGGAAGGACCGTGACTGAGCGCATTCCTACGGTCAACCGGGAAAATCGGCCAAAAATGAAATCTCACGTTTCACGTGAAACCGCCGCATGACCAGCACGCTTAGAACCCTGCACCATGACGTCGGCGGCGACAGCCTGCTCATCCTGCTGCCCGGCGCCTACATGACGCCCGAACACTTCGCCGCCAACGGCTTTTTTGCCGACGCCGCCGTGCGCCATCTCAAGCTCGACATCGTTGCCGTCGACCTCGGCCTCGACGCCGTGTCGAGCGGCGACGCCCTGCCCGCCGTCATCGAGCAGATTCTCGTCCCGGCCCGCGCCAAATACCGCCAGGTCTGGCTCGGCGGCATTTCGCTCGGCGGCCTGCTCGCCCTGTGCCTCAACGCCGACCATCCCGGCCTCGTCGACGGCCTGTGCCTGATCGCCCCGTACCCCGGCAGCCGGCTGACCACCAACGCCATCAAGCGGGCCGGCGGCCTCGATGGCTGGCAGCCGACGGCCGTGGACCTGAGCGACCCCGAGTTCCGCGCCTGGCAATGGCTCATGGCACCACCGGCCGGCTTCCCGGTCTTCGTCGGCTACGGCACGGAAGACCGCTTCGCCGACGGCATGCAGGCCATCGCCGAGCGCTTCCCGGCCGCCGCCCGGTGCGCCTTGCCGGGCGACCACGACTGGCCGGTGTGGCGCGATTTGTGGGAACATTTTCTCAACCTCGGTCACTTCGCCACCTGACATGCCGACGCCCTGGAAGCCGACCTTCGCCATCAAAGCCACGCTCGCCGTGCACGCCGCGGCGGCCGTCGGCTGCGTGCTGGCGCCGGCCATGTGGCCTTGGGCCGTCGGCGCCCTGGTCATCAACCACGCCATCATCACCACGGCCGGCCTGCTGCCGCGCACGACATTGCTTGGCCCCAACCTGACCCGCCTGCCGGATGAGGCCGTCGCCCGCCGCGAAGTCGCCATCACCATCGACGACGGCCCCGACCTCGAGGTCACGCCGCAAGTCCTCGACCTGCTCGACGCCGCCAACGCCAAGGCCACCTTCTTCTGCATCGGCTGGCGCGCCCGCGAAAACCCGGCGCTGTGCCGCCAAATCGTCGCCCGCGGCCATCGCGTCGAAAACCATGGCGATAGCCATTCCAAGGCCTTCGCCTTCTTCGGCCCGGGCCGCATGAAAGCCGACATCGCCGCCGCCCAGGCCACCTTCACCGACATTACCGGCCAACCGCCACGCTACTTCCGGGCCACGGCCGGCCTGCGCAATCCTTTCCTCGACGCCGTCCTGCACAGCCTCGGCCTCACGCTGGCGAGCTGGACCCGCCGTGCCTACGACACCCGCTGCACCGACCCGGACATCGTTTTCCAGCGCCTGAGCCGCGACCTCGGCCCCGGCGACATCCTGCTCCTGCACGACGGCCACGCCGCCCGCACGGCGGATGGCCAGCCGGTCATCCTCGCCGTGCTGCCGCGCCTGATCACGGCGCTGCGCCAACATTCACTCAATCCCGTCACCTTGCCCGACGCCACCTCATGACCAAGCGTTTCCTGCGCACCCTGCTCGACGAAGCCAGCCGCCAGTTCATCGGTGGCGGCCATTTCGCCTACCACTACGCGCGCGGCAAGCTGTCCTCCGACAGCATCTTCCGCGAGATCCTCAAGCGCGGCCTGTTCCCGGCCGAAGCCCGTTATCTAGACCTCGGCTGCGGCCAGGGCAGCCTGTTTTCCTGGCTGCTCGCCGCCCGCAAGCTCTACGAAGCCGGCAACTGGCCGGCCGGCTGGCCGGCTGCGCCGAAAGCCCTGAACCTGCGCGGCATCGAACTCATGCAGAAGGACGTGGACCGCGCCGCCCGCGCCTTCGGGGCCGACCACCCGGTCCTGCGCATCGAGCAGGGAGACATGACCAAGGCCGACTTCGGCCAGGCTGACGTCATCACCATCCTCGACGCCCTGCATTACTTCGACCACGCCCACCAGAAAGACGTGATCAAGCGCATCCGCGCCGCCTTGCCGCCCGGCGGACTGTTCCTGACCCGCGTCGGCGACGCTTCGGCCGGCCTGCCTTACCACCTGTGCAACTGGGTCGATCACGCCGTCACCTTCGTCCGCGGCCACCGCCTGCCGCGCCTCTATTGCCGGCCGCTCGCCGAGTGGATCGCGCTGCTCGAAAGCCTCGGCTTCTCGGTCGAAACTGACCCGATGAACGACATCAAGCCCTTCGCCAACGTCATGCTCGTTTGCCGCGTTCCGAGCTGAGCCAATGCGTCGCAGCCGCCTGGCCGTCCTCACTGCAGTAATGCTTGCCACGCTGGCCGGCTGCTCGCTGTTCGAAGAAGGCGAGGAGGAGGGCGGCACGCTGCCTTCAGACATGGCACGCCGGGCCGACGGCCGGACGGCCACCGCCTGGCCGACTTCGCTGCCCGAAGCCGATGTCAAAAAGCGCATCACGCGACTGATTCCGGCCTACGCCAAAGACCGCGCCGGCTGGGCCGGCGACCTGCACACCGCCTTCAAGGCTCTGGAAGTGCCGCACGCGACGCAAACCTACTGCGCCGCCATCGCCATCATCGAACAGGAATCCAGCTTCCAGGCTGACCCGAGCGTGCCCGGCCTGCCCCGCATCGTGCGCCGCGAACTCGAGAGCCGGGCCGGCCGCTACGGCGTGCCGTCGCTGCTCGTCAATGCCGCGCTGGCCAAGAAATCGCCTGACGGCAAGAGCTACAACGAGCGCATCGACGGGCTGAAAACAGAGAAGCAGGTCAATGCACTGTTCGAGGACATGACCGGCGAACTGCCCTTCGGCCGCCAATTGTTCGCCGACTACAACCCCGTGCGCACCGGCGGGCCGATGCAGGTCAGCATCGATTTCGCCACTCAACAGGTCAGGGAGCGCGATTACCCGTACCCGATGGCCAAAAAAGTCCGCGACGAGGTGTTCACGCGGCGCGGCGGCGTCTATTTCGGCAGCGCCATCCTGCTCGATTACGAAGTGCCCTACGACAGCATCGTCTACCGTTTCGCCGACTTCAACGCCGGCCGCTACAGCAGCCGCAACGCGGCTTTCCAGCGCGCCCTCGGCAAGCTCACCGGCAAGCCGCTGGCGCCGGATGGCGACTTGATGCGCTACGAAAACGGCCAGCCGGCAACCGTACCGAGCAGTGTCGAAGAAGCCGCCATCGGCATCGCCGGCAAGCTCGACATGAGCCGCCCACAAATCCGCCGCGACCTGCTCCTCGAAAAAACCGCCGCCTTCGGCCGCAGCCCGCTCTTCAACCGCGTCTTCGAACTGGCCGAAAAAAGCGCCAAGGCGATGCCCCGCCAGGCCCTGCCGCAAATCGACCTGAAAAGCCCGAAAATCAGCCGCAAACTGACGACCGAGTGGTTCGCCAGGCGCGTCGAAGGGCGGTATCGCAGTTGTCTGGCGCGCAGCGGCGGCCGCTAGCCGATTGCTACGGTCAACCGGAAATATTGGCCAAAAATGAAATGCCGGGTCAGGCCCGCCCGAGCAGGTTGTGCAGTTCGAAAGTCATCATCGCCACGAAGCCAGTCAGGCCCAGGTAATAGACGCTGTAGGTCAGCTTGTGCTCGGCGTCGACGGCGTAGTACGCCACATCGTCCGCAGCGGCACTGTAGCGCCAGGCCTTGAGGACCTGCGGCAGCGCCATGATAACGACTAGGATCAGCATCGGACTCGGCCGCCAGTAAAACCAGGCGAGCAGCACCGGGATGCCGGCCAGCCAGATGCGTGGCGAGAGGACAGCGGTGATCCGCCCGCCGTCGAGCGGCGAGATCGGGATCAGGTTAAACAGGTTGAGGAAAAACCCGACGTAGGCGATGGCCAACAGGAGCGGGCTATCCATGTAGCGGCCCAGGAAATAGCAAAGCAGGGCGGCCAGTGTACCGATGAAGGGGCCGCCAAAGCCGACGTAGGCCTCGGTTTCCGCATCGTGCGGCATGTCCTTCATCTCGATCCAGGCGCCAACGAAGGGGATGAAGGTCGGCGCCCCGACATTCAGGCCGCGCTGGCGGGCAGCAATGAAATGCCCCATTTCATGAGCGAAGAGCAGGACGATGAAGCCGAGCGCAAATTTCCAGCCGTAGGCCAGCGCATAGGCGCCCAGCGAAACGATCATCGTCCCGCCGGTCGTCAGCAACTTGCCCGACTTGAGCAGCGTGAGCAGGACAAGCAGAGACTTCATCAGCCGTTGGCCGAATCGGCCTTCTTCTTCCTCAACTTGAAAATTGCCAGGCCGCCCACGCCCAGGGCGATAAGCTTCCCCCACTTGGCGAGCAAGACAGCCAGCATGGCAAAGAGGCCGAGTTTCTTGGCCGCGACGCCGCCGACCAGTGCCGCCAGGCCGATTTCGGCCACCTTGTCGGTGCCTTCCGCATAGTCCTGATAGCGCTTGCCTTCCTTGAACTGAATACCGCTCAGCAGATCATTGGCCAGCCCCTTGCGCTCGCTCAGTTTCTCCGCCTCGGTGCCGAAGGCGAAAATCATGATGCCTTCGCGACCGAGCGCGGCGGCGCCGTACACGGCAAGGGCCGTTTCCGGCTTGCCTTTTTCTTGACTAGACGTCGCCCACAGCAGGCGGTGGCCGGAAAAGTCGTAGCGCGGCGCTTCGACCCAGCCGTTCAACTCTTTTTCCGGCAGCCCCTTTTCCCGCGCCTCGGCGTTGCGCTCCTCGATTCCCTTGCGCTGGGCGTCGAGCAATTTGCCGTGGTCCCAGCCATTGGCATCGTCGTCGCGGACGAAGCCGAGAGGCCGGAAGAGCACGGCAACCATCCCCCAGTCATCGGTCGGCACCTCATCTCCCGGCAAGCCGGGAATGACGACCCCGATGAGATCCGGCACCGCCTTGATTCCGGTCGCAGCGAATATTCTGAGCGCGACATCGGACGGCATGAAGGCCTGGCCACGCTGCAGACGCATGGTCCCCTGCGCTCCTAGGTCGACGGTGGCCGGACCATAGACGAAGCGGCTTTCAGATTCCTTGATGAGGGCGCTAATCTGCGCTTCCTGTGCCGCTTTATCGGAAGCCGGGTCGGCCAGCGCGCTCCCCAGTTGAAGGACAAGACACAAGCAGAACAAGGCACGACCAAGAATGGATTTCACGGCAAGACCAATGGCATTTATTGAAAGGGCGGAGGTTACCATGAATGCATAGACCCGCCCCTTGCATCCTTGACACGGTGAACCGGAAATTTTGCCCAAAAATGAAATCCGGATTCAGCGCCCCTGCACCCAGGCGGCGATCTGCACGACCATCTCGCGTTCGATGCCGTTGAAGCCGTGATAGGCCATCGCCTCGCAGGGGTCGCCCCGGCTCACGCCATCGCGGAAAGACAGTAACTGCTTGCGTGGCAGGGCGTCGAGTTTCTGCATGAGCTTGGGCATTTCGGCGAAGGCGCAATGGCTGCAGGCGTCGAGCTCATGATGGGCGACGAGGATAGGGATGCTGAGCTTGTCGAGCGCCATGGCCGGCACCGACGGAGCCTTCGGGTCAGTCAGAATGGTCGAGGTCAGCACCAGGCCATCCGGTCCGTCGGCCTTGCTCAGGCGCGTCGCCACCGCGGCGATCGACTGCGTCCCCCGGCTGGTCCCGACCAGCCACACCGGCAATCCCGACTGCTGGCGAACCCAAGCGATGACCGCCTGCACATCGGTCGCATGCTCCGACATTTGCCGGTAGCCGGCGAGGTAAGGCGGCGACTGCCGATCCGACGGCGCATCGATGATGACCGTCAGCAAGCCCTGATCGACGAACAGTTGCCGGCTGCGCACCAGGAAATTCCCCTTGCCCCAGCCGAAAGCGCCATCCGGTGCGATCTGCAAGCCACCATGACCGCCGGCAAAGAGGATCACCGCCGCCTTGGGCATGGGCGGGGCGACGACGAGCAGGCGCTGGCTGACGCCGGGTCGCGTCGGGATGTCGACGACGCGGGGCTCGGCATCGGCCCGCACGGTCGACATGACAAGGCAACACATCACAGCCAGCACGATCTTGCTCAAGGTCTTTATTTTCCCTCTCCCATCCCGGCCTGACCGGCCGTTTCCGATGTCCAACGCAGGCAGACGGCCAGTTTAATCACTTGCCCGGCCGTCATGCACCACTCGCCGCCGTTCGACCCCATCCGCTCTGCTAAAATCAGCCCCACCCAATTTCGAGCGCCACCGTGACCCCGCTGCTCCTTTCCGCCTACACCGCCACCACCTGCCTCGGCCGAGGGCTTGATGCCACCCGCGAGGCTTTGCTGGTCGGGCGAAGCGGGTTGGTGCCATGCGCTTTCGAGACGGTACAACTGGCGACCTGGATCGGCGAAGTCGCTGCGGTCGACGCCGAAAAACTGCCGGAAACGCTGGCCTCCTACGATTGCCGTAACAACCGGCTGACGCAAATGGGCCTCGAAACCGACGGCTTTGCCGATCGTGTGCGCGAGACAATTGCCCGTTACGGCAAGGCGCGGGTCGGCGTCTTCCTCGGTACCAGCACGGCGGGCATTTTGCAGACCGAACTGGCCTATCGCCGACGCGACCCGGAAACCGGCGCGCTGCCCGACGATTTCCACTACCGCACGACGCACAACTCCTTCTCGCTAGCCGAATTCACCCGCGACTATTTCGGGCTGGAAGGCATGGCCATGGCCATTTCGACGGCCTGTTCGTCGAGCGCCAAGGTCTTTGCCGCCGCCGCCCGCCAGCTTGAACTCGGCACTATCGATGCAGCCATCGTCGGCGGCGTCGATACCCTGTGCCTGACCACGCTCTACGGCTTCGCCTCGCTACAACTGACCTCCACCCAGCCCTGCCGCCCGTATGACGAAGCGCGCAATGGCATTTCGGTCGGCGAGGGCGCCGCATTTGCGCTGCTCGAACGCTGCGGCCAACGGGCCGCCGGCTCGGTCCTGCTGCTCGGCACCGGCGAATCGAGCGACGCTTATCACATGTCCTCGCCACACCCGGAAGGCCTGGGTGCCAAAATGGCCATGGAGGCCGCACTGCGTTCGGCCGGACTGAACGCCAGCGACATCGACTACATCAACCTGCACGGCACCTCGACGCCGGCCAACGATGCCGCCGAGGGCAAGGCCGTTGTAGCCTTGTTTGGCAACGGCGTCCCCTGCAGTTCGACCAAGGGTGCCACCGGCCACACGCTGGGCGCCGCTGGCGCCGTTGAAGCGATCATCTGCGCGCTGACGCTGACCGACGGCTTCCTGCCCGGCAGCCCGGGCACGGAAAACGTCGATCCGGCCATTCCCATCGATTACCTGCTGAAAGCCCGCGACGGCAAGGTCAACCGCGCCCTGACCAATTCCTTCGGCTTCGGCGGCAGCAATTGCAGCCTGATTCTCGGAGTCGCCAAATGAGCCGCCCGCTGACTGCGTGGATCGAAGGCATCGGTTTCCTCGCCCCGGGTTTGCCCGACTGGCCGACCGCCCGCGCCGTTTTACGCGGCGAAACGCCGTTGACCGTAGCACCGTCCATCCTCCCGGCACCGAGCATCCTGCCGCCGGCCGAACGCCGTCGGGCCAGCCGCGTCGTCAAGCTGACGCTGGCCGTCGGTCTCGAAGCCGCTGCCCATGCCGGCGCCGATGTCGCGACGCTGGCCACTGTCTTCTCCGCCTCGGGCGCCGACGGCCACAACTGCCACGCCCTGTGCGAGCAACTGGCCACCGACGACCGCCAGATTTCGCCGACCCGTTTCCACAATTCGGTGCACAACGCCGCCGCCGGTTACTGGGGCATCGCCACCGGCGCCATGGCGCCATGCCAGGTCATCTGCGCCTACGACGCGAGCTTTGGCGCCGGCCTGATCGACGCCTTGGGGCAGGTTGTTCTCGACTGCCAGCCGACACTTTTGATCGCCTATGACAGCGAATATCCCGAGCCGCTTTTTGCCAAGCGTCCGGTACCCGACGTTGCAGGTGTCGCACTGCTGCTTACCCCAGAGCGCAGTGAGCGCTCGCTCGCGTCGATTACCGTGACGCCTTCCAGCACCTCCGCCGACCCGCTGGTCGACAGCGCACTCGAAGCCCTGCGCGTCTCCATCCCGGCCCTGCGCGCCTTGCCGCTGCTGCAAAAACTGGCGTGCGGCGAAGCCGGCGAGATCTGCCTCGACTACCTGCCACCCATGCAATTGAAGGTCGACATCAGGCTGTGCTAGACCAGACCTGGATCGCCGCCCACATCCCGCATCAAGGCAGCATGTGCCTGCTCGATGCGGTGAAGGAGTGGTCCGACTCGGCGATCACCTGCGGCGCCAGCAGCCATACCGACCGGAGCAATCCGCTGCGCGCAGAAGGCCGACTGGGCGCCGCCAACGGCATCGAATACGCCGCCCAGGCCATGGCCATCCACGGCGCGCTGATTGCCGGTGACGACGGGGCACCGCGCCAGGGCTACCTGACCAGCGTGCGCAGCGTCAGCCTGCATGTCGCGCGTCTCGACGACCTGCCGGGCGAACTCGATGTGTGCGCCGAGCGCCTGTCGGGCGACGCCAACAACATCCTCTACCAGTTCTCACTCAGCCACGCCGGCCGCTGCCTGCTCGAAGGCCGCGCCGCCGTGGTGCTCGACGCTGCGGCGCTGGGCTGAGAATCCAACGGTCAACTGGAAATAATGGCCAAAAAGGAAATCTCATGAAACGTGCTCTCATCACCGGCGGCAGCGGCGGCATCGGGGCTGCTATCTGCAAGCGCCTGGCGGCTGACGGCCATCACGTCATCGTCCACGCCAACCGCAGCCGGGAGAAGGCCGAAGCTGTCGTCGCCGAGATCATCGCCGCCGGCGGCAGTGCCGAAGCCGTCGCCTTCGATGTCACCGAACGCGCCGCAACAGCCGCCGCGCTGGAAAAGCTGCTCGAACCGGGGCCGATCCAGATTCTCGTCAACAACGCCGGCATCCACGCCGACGCCGTTTTCCCCGGCATGAGCGCCGAGCAGTGGCACTCGGTCGTCGACGTCTCGCTGAACGGCTTTTTCAACGTCACCCAGCCGCTGACCATGCCGATGATCCGCACGCGCTGGGGCCGCATCGTCAATATTTCGTCGATTGCCGGCATCACCGGCAACCGCGGCCAGGTCAATTACTCGGCTGCCAAGGGCGCCTTGCACGCCGCCAGCAAGTCGCTGGCGCTCGAACTGGCCAGCCGCGGCATCACGGTCAATGCCGTGGCGCCGGGCATCATCGCCACCGACATGATCGAAGGCACCTTCGATGCCGACGCGATCAAGAACCTCGTACCGATGAAGCGGGCCGGCAAGCCGGAAGAAGTGGCCGATCTCGTCGCTTTCCTCGCCTCTGAACAAGCCGCCTACATTTCCGGACAGGTCATCTCGATCAACGGCGCGATGATCTGAAGCCGGCCTTCGGGGCCGGCAAATAATTCATCTTGCATGCTCCGGCCCGATGCCGGATGATCGGATTCGACCCGTCGCCAAGGAGCATCCGCCATGCCGAGTTTCTATCCCCGTGTTACCTCGAAAGCCTCGTCCGAACCGGAAACTGGGGCTGCCGTCGATTTTTTCCAGAACCCGTTGTCCGCCTGGCAATCGTTCCAGATGCCGTGGTCGGGCGACGTCGTGCAGCCGTGGTCATGGGCATTCGGCCCGACCTACAATATCAGCCTTGGGCGCAGCGCCAATCCGCAAGTCGAGCAGGAAGTGCTCGATGAGGTCGGCAGCTACGGCAAGCAGCTCGGCTGCATTGGCGATGCACTGGCGGTGCTCATCAAGCACGTCAAGCTGGACGATCTGAGCCCCGCCGAACACGATGCCATCACCAAGCTGCGCTTCCAGCTCGAGGCCATCGAGCAGGTCAAGGCCGGCCACCGGACGCCGAAAAAGGTCGTCAAACGCGCCTGAGGCGTTTGCCCAGGGCTAGAATAAAGCGCCTGATACCTTCAAGGAGGCGTCCATGAATCCCCCAAACGACAGCAGCCTGAGTCTGCACGAGGCGGCACAAATGCTGGCCGCCGGGCCCGAGGCCCAGCATGCGATCGAAGTCGCGCTGGCCCACGCCATCGAACATGGCGAGCTGCCCGCCAATGTAAAACGCTGGGCCACCGAGCAATGGGAAGGGCGACAGTTGCCGGGCAATATCAACCGGCTGGAAACCTTCATTGAGCGCACCGAACTGGACGCCTGGCAGCGTAGCCGCCAGCCGGCCTGAGCGCATCAACCGGCGAGCAGGTCGCTGATTTCCCGGGTGCTGGTCGGCCGGACGACGCGGCCGATTTCCTGACCGTCACGCATGAGGATCAGCGTCGGCCACAGTTTGACGCGAAAGCTACGCCCCAGCCGACGGCCCGGACCATCCTCGACCTTGATGTGGCGGAGTCCGGAAGCGGCCTGCACAGCGGCCTCGATGAAGGGCTGGGCGCCCTGGCAATGCGGGCACCAGTCGACGCCGAATTCGATGAGCAGGGCGCCGGGAAGGGCGTCGATCTCGGCCCGGTCCGGTGCCGTTTCAGGGTATTTGGCGACGTAGCTCATGTTTGTCTCCTCAGGCAGAACGCAGAATCAGCGATTTCAGTCGGGCCAGCTTCGGGGCGACCATCGGCACCGTCAGCATGGTGCTGGCCACGGCCATGAGCAGCAGGGCGGTGAAGGTATCGCTGGTGATGATCCGCTTGTCGAGCAGGATGTTGGCGAAAATGATCATGATCAGGGCCTTGGTCTGCAGCAGCCAGCCGATGATGCTGGCCTCGCCGGGCGCCCATTTGAGGATGCGGCCGGCGATCCGGACGCCGATCAGCTTGCCGGCAACCGAGGCCACGAGCAGCAGGGCGGCGGCTATGAAGACGGCGGCGCCGCCGACATCCCAGTTGGTGCGCAGGCCGGTGGACAGGAAGAAAACCGGCATGAAGACGAGCAGCACGTGGTGGCGCAGGAGGTCCATTTTTTCCTGATCGAACCACCCGGCTTCCATGCTCGCCCCGGCCAGGAAGGCGCCGACCATGAAATGCAGGCCGGCCCAGTCGGCGCCAAAGGCCACCACGGTCAGCCAGATCAGCGCGACATACCAGCGGTCGCGCGCCGGAATACGCACCATGAGGTGGTGGAACAACCAGGCAGCAAGGGCAAAGACGAGCAGGAAGGAGAGCTGGCGGCCGATCCGCTCCCAGTCCATGAGAATGAGCGCCAGCACGCCCCAAATCGCAATGTCGTCGAGGCTGGCGTAGCGCAGGATGCGCTGGCCGATAGGCTGGCGGAGGATGTCGAGCTTTTCCATGAACAGGATCAGGATGGGCAGGGCGGTTACCGCGCAGGCCATGCCGACGCCAAGGACGAACTGCCAGGTCATGGCTTTTGGCCCGATCCAGCCGTCGACCGTAAGCATCAGCCCGGCCGCGATGCCGCTCAGCAGCAGCGGCGTGCCCAGCGCCAGGCCGGCCGTGATGCCGCTCTCGCGCCGATAGGCCCAGATTTTCTTCAGATCGAGTTCGACGCCGGCGATCATCACGAACAGCATGACCGCCCACCAGGCGATGCCGTTCAGCGACTGGATGACGGTCGGATTGAAGACGAACTGGTAATACTCGGGAAAGGCCCGGCCGAGAATGCCCGGCCCGAGCAGGATGCCGGTGATGATCTGGACGACGACGAGCGGCGCGTAGTAATCGGTCTTGCCCAGCCGCCAGATCAGGAAAGGCACAGTGAAGATGATCGCCATGGCGATCAGGAAGACTTCGGTCGTGTTCATCTCAGGCCGCGCAGGATGAGCCAGGGCAGGCGCAGTACGAAGCCGATGAACAGGCGGGTGTGCATCCAGGTGAGCAGCGTGTTGTCGCGCAGGTATTTGAAATGCGAAACGCCGCCCTCGTCGGCCCGGAAGTAGCGCACCGGAGCGTCGATGTTGAGCGGCCGGACGCCGGCCCAGCACAACCGAACCACCGCTTCCGGATCGAAATCGAATCGGCGCATGAAGTGGTTGGCGCGCATGATTTTGCTGAGCGGCTGGATCGGATAGACGCGGAAACCGTAGAGCGAATCACCAATGCCCATCCACAACGTTTCGAGATTGGCCCAGCCGTTCGACACCTTGCGGCCATTGACGCGCAGGGCCGGGGCGTCGGCGGCGAAGACCGGCTTGCCGAGCACCATCTTGTCCGGCTCGGCCTGCGAGGCGGCCATGAAGGCGGGGATCAGGTCGGCCGGGTGCTGGCCATCGGAATCCATGGTCAGGGCGTGGGTGAAACCGGCGGCGGCGGCCTGCGTGATGCCCTCGAGCACGGCCGCGCCCTTGCCGCGGTTTTCCGGCAGGACGATGATTTTCAGGCCGGCATCATCAGCGGCCAGCGCCTGCAGCTTTTCGGCACTGCCATCGGTACTGCCATCGACGACGACCCACACCGGCGTCCATTGCGCCCGGGCGGACTGAACGGTGGCGAGCACCTTGGGGCCGGGGTTGTAGCTGGGAATCAGGACGAGGTGGGTGGTTGAAGCGACGGACATGGGAACAATGCGGACAGCGGTTCAGGCAGCGAATGCTACGGTCGACCGGAAATTTTGGCCAAATTCGAAATGAAAATAGGCGTCGAGTTCGGCCGTAAAGGCCTGGATGTTGGCTGGTGGCGAAAAGCGGCGACCAAGGCGGACGCGACAGGTGAGCGGCAACTCCGGGCGGCGAAAGAGGGGCCAGGACTTGCCGAGATAGGGCGTCGAAAATTCGATGAGCAGGGTCTGGACGTCGACCTTGCTGCGGTTGGCGATCAGGCCGATGCTCGGCGAGCTGGCATCGAAGGGGAAATCGAGCGTCCGCGAGCCTTCGGGAAAGATGACCAGATGGGCGCCACCGGCCAGATCCTCGCGCGCGCCGAGGATCAGCTTGAGCGCCACATCGTTGCGAATGTAGCTGGCCAGCCGCGCCGCCGCGCCGAACAGCAGGTTGTCCATGAGCGCCGCCTTCATGACGCAGACGGCGTTGGGCAGCCGGGAAACGATCATCACGGCGTCGAGCAGGGAAGGGTGGTTGGCGGCAACGATGAGCGGCCCCTGGTCGCGCAGCGTGTCGATCTCGCCCAGATCGAAGCGGCAGGCGCAAAAGACGGTCAGGATGCGCAGATAAATGCGAAAGCCCCAGGAAATCATGAGCCGCCCGAGCGGCCGGCCGAGACGCCGGGGCAACAGCACATTGAGCAGCAGCGCGCAGGGCAGCCAGATCAGGCAAAGCAGCGCCAGCGAGCCAAGACCGACCAGCATGGCTAGGTATTCGTAGGCGATCCACAACGGATGGCCGGCGCTGCGGCGATCAGTCATCGACCTTGACGCGGGTCGACGACTCTCCGAATACCCAGGTGAAGGCGACGCCGGCAGCGAAGTAATCCTTCTGGCGAACCAGCGGGCTGTCTTCGAAAGTGGCACCGCTCAAGTTGTCGTAACGCACGAAGCCGCCGACCCAGTATTTCGGGAAGCGCTTGGACAGGGCAACGAGATACTGCATGCCGGCATAGCCTGCCTTGGCCTCGTAGGCGGGACGGTCGGCCGTCGCGTACTGCGGGGCGACGCTGTAGTAGTAGGCGTGCTGGCGTTTGTCGCCGAACAGCGGGCCGGCCAGCATGCCGAGATTCCAGCCAGCCATGCCGGGAATGTCGGTGATGTCCATGTTGAGCTTGGGATGGAAAACCCAGCCGATGTCCTTTGGCGATCCCTGAACGGTGATGGCGGCGCGCAGCGGCAGCAGCAGCTTGACGAAACGGGCCCGGTTTTCCGAACGCCAGAAGGTGACGTCCATCTGCGGGCCGATCTCGAAAGTGCCCTCAAGATCCGGCATGCCGGCGCGCGCCGTGATGTCGTCGCTGCTCACCGGCGGCGAAAGGGCAAGGCTGACCGTCAGATCGACCCGGTCGGAATCGAAGAAGCTGCCGCGGATGCCCTGGCGGTCGGCCTTCAGGAAATCGCCGTGGTAAGTGAAATGCGGCACCGGCATGAAGAAATTGTGGGTCTGGTCCGAGCCGCGATACAAGGGGAAGCTGAAGGCGGCGGCACCGGCCCCGATTTCCCACAGGGGTTGATCGCCGGCGGCGTGCACGCCGCCCGCCATGGCGGCCAGCCCCAGTGCGGCCAGCACCGCCTTGCTCAAATTTTTCGACATGGCCATCAAGTTTCCTCCGGCGAGTGTGAGGCCATCGCCTCGATTTCCAGCAACAAATCGTGCCGGCAGATGTCAGCCTGCACGTAAACTATGTCAGCGGCACCAACCAGTGGCGCCAGGGTTTCGCGGATCGCCCGGAGATCATTGGCGTGGCGCACATAAACGCGGTAGGCAAGGTCGCCCAGTGCATATGGCGCCGACCGCGACAGCCGGTTGGCTTCGCCAAGCACCGCAGCGACATTGGCCATGGCCTCGCGACACTGCCCGACAACATCGCCCGGAAACACCGTTTCGTGGCCAACGATACTCGCCGTGCCCGAGATGAACAGGATTTCCTGGCCCGACGGATAAACCAGCGCACCACGCGAAAACGTAGGGCTGCGCGGGCCGTATTCGGCCGGGTAATTGTAGGCGCTGACCTGGCGCGGGTTCTCAAGCGGCACGGCCGGCGTCGCTCCGGCCATGAAGGCGATGCTGAGCGGGCTGCCGGCGAGACCGAGGGCACAGGCGGCCGGCACGTTGCCGGTGGCGCCGCGCCGGCTTTCGAGGAAGGCATCCTGACGGCCGATGTTGAACTGGCGATAACGCTCCAGGCCATCCGTTTCCAGATTGATCGCCGACAGGTAATTCCATACCCGCCACAGATGCGGCACCTGCTCGGCATCGAGCAGCCGGAAAATGCGCCGGTAGGCTTCCTCGCTGGCCGTCTGTAGGGCTGAAGCACCGGTCGTAGGCGAAAAATCGGCTTCGTCGAGTTCGATGACGCCGAACAGCAAACCATCGGCGCGCCGCCAGACAATATCTTCGCTACGCCCGGCGATGACCGGCTCGTCGCTCAGCCAGGTTTCATGGATGGCGGCGCTGGTTGCACCGAGCAGCGGCGCAAAAACTCGTTGAACGGGCCAACCCGGGAGCGCACCGTTTGATGGCTCGCCGATCAGGGCGCCACCGAGTTCCCGACTGGTTTCACGTGAAACCGCAGACGGCGAGGAGACGAACTGGAGTGCCACTATGCGTTGTAAACGACCGCGTCGTCGACCTTGCGAATGTTGAACTTGCGCTGTTTCCAACCCATGAAGGCTTTCTTCGGCTGGGTGATGTTGGCGATGTAGTAGAGCATCTTGAAGGCAAAGATCGACGACCAGATCGGTGTCTTCCCGAAGATGTCCCCGGCCAGCATGGACAGCACGGCTTCCTTGGCGCGGAACAGGTTGCGCGGACCCATGAAGAATTCGCGCATGATCGGGTTGGTAACGCGATAAATGAACCACGAGAACTCCTTCGGCCCGTGCTTCATGAGTTTGTCGAAACGCTTGAGCGCCGCCGTCGCCTTGGCCGGATTTTTCAGACAGGTGTCGATCGCTTCGGCCGCGATGACGCCGCTGTTCATGGCAAGCAACACGCCGGAGGAAAATACCGGGTCGATGAAGGCGTAGGCGTCGCCGAGCATGACGTAGTTGTTGCCGTGATTGCGCTCGGAAACGTAGGAGAAGTTGCCGGTTGCCTCGATTTCGTTGATCAGCTTGGCATCCTTGAGGCGCTCAGTGAGTTTCGGGCACTGGGCAAAACCGTCGCGCAGGAATTGTTCGAGGCTGCGCTCACCCTTGGTTTTCATGTAGTAGGGCCAAGTCACCATGCCGATGCTGGTGATGTCGTTC
Source organism: Gammaproteobacteria bacterium (assembly GCA_018828385.1). Taxonomy (GTDB): domain Bacteria; phylum Pseudomonadota; class Gammaproteobacteria; order Burkholderiales; family Rhodocyclaceae; genus Azonexus. The sequence goes on from JAHJVE010000021.1 coordinate 216,224, forward strand.
TGCATCGGGATGAACCAGAACCAGCCGTGCTCGAACCAGAAAATGGTGATGTTGCCTTCGGCTACGCCTTCGTGGCGCTTGCAGCCAGTGAAATGACCGTAGATGGCAGAGCTGTTGTGCTTGGGATTGCGGTGCTTGATCTGGAAGCGGTTGGCCAGGAAAGTATCGCGGCCCGAGGCATCGACGACGAAGCGGGCCTGCCATTCGGTTTCACGGCCGTCGTCGTGCACGGCGCGGACGGCTGCGCTGTTGTCAGGCAGGAAATCGACCGACTTGGCCTTGCAGCCTTCATGGACCTCGACGCCTTTTTTCTCGGCGTTGCGGATCAGGATGGTATCGAACTCGTCGCGCTTGACCTGATAGGCGTGCGGCATGGACTTGTCCCAGGCCTCGGCAAAAACGAAGACCGAAGACATGTCATGGGTCGGCGATACGAACTCGGCACCCGGCTTGTGCATGCCGATGGCCTTCACCTCTTCGGCGATGCCCATACGCTCGAAGAGCGGCAGATTGGCCGGCAACAAGGATTCGCCGATATGAAAACGCGGGTGATGTGCCTTTTCCAGCATCACCACCTTGTAACCCTTTTCAGCCAGCATCGGCCCCACGGTCGACCCGGCCGGGCCGCCACCGATGACGAGCACATCGCACTGCCGACGCTCAACTCCCTGCACTTGTTCCATCATTGAAACCCTTATTTTTTTCTCTGCGGCGGCGATGAGTTATATGCCTTTGTAGGTCATGGTGCCCACTGTTTTGGAATGGTCGTCGATTCTGCTGACCTTCCCTTGCCCCAATACAAATAAGTTTCGCCGAACCAACCGACAGGCCCGGTCTTCAACATCAGCGCTCCGGCTGGCCATTTTCCGGTCTGCTTTCGATGCTCTTGCAGATTGCTACGGTCAACCGGAAAAAACGGCCAAAATCGAAAGCCTCCTTCATGTCAGCGCTCCCCGATGCCCATGACGAAAGAGGGGCGATTATACCGCTGCCGGCACGGCTGGCGGCGTGCAGCATGCCGACCCTTCGTAGACAACGGGAATGATCTGCTTGGCGGCGTCGCGCCGGGTCAGTTTGACCGGCGACATCGAAACGATGTTGTCGATCTGCAACTCGGTCGATAGCTGCGGCTTGAGACCAAGCGGCTGGCGCGGGTGCAGCTTGAACTCACGCGCCGCCTTTTCGAGCTGCTCCTTGTTGGCGCTGAAATAACGCGCCGCAGCAATGGTTTCCGGCAGATGTTTCAACACATGCCACAAGCTCCAGCGATGTTGCCACAAGCGCTTGGCGAAGCGGCGCCGATAGCCCTTGCTGTCGTAGAAACGTTTGACGTGCCAGTTGTACAGCGCGTCCATTTCCTCGCGCGACGTGAAACCCTCCGGCAGATAGACAAAATTCAGGCAATTCATGAGGCGCCAGTCCTCGACGAAATCGCCGGTCGGATCGTTGATGCACTCGTCCCAGATCGGCGCCCCGTGCAGCGGGCTGAACTTGGTCATGTTCATTTCATCGAGTTCGAGCGAGAGGATGAAATCGCTGGTCGTCCGCACCGTTTCCGGCGTCTCGCCGGGCATGCCGAAAATGAACAGGCCCTTGGCGCGCAAACCGGCAGCGTGGATCGAATACACGGTTTCGCGCACGGCCTCGAGCGTCACACCGGCCTTGTGGCGTTCCATCATGTCCGGATCGGCCGATTCGATGCCGATTGAAACCATCAACGCTCCGGCCTTCTTGAGCTTGGCCAGCATTTCATCCGAGGTATGCCCGGCCCGAATGGCGCAATTGAACTGCATGCCGAGCGGGTTTTCGATCAACAGTTCGCAGAGATCGAGCACCCGCTGCTTCTTGGCCGTGAACAGATCGTCGTACATGTTGATGTGCCAGACCCCGAAGTTGTCCCGCAAATACTTCATGTGGTCGTAGATGTACTGCGGCGAATTAGTCTTGTAGGCCCGCTCGAAAACTGTCCGGTCACAGAACGAGCAGGTGTACGGGCAACCGCGCGAGGTGATCATCGTTGCGCCGTAACGTTTTTCATAGGCAAACAGCGGCAAATGATAGGCATGCGGAAAACCAGCCAGCTTTTCATAAGCCGGGAAAGGCAGCTCATCGAGGCTGGTAATCCGGTCGCGACGCGGATTGGCGACGATCCGCCCGGCTTCGTTGCGCCAGATCAGGTTGCCGATGGACGCCAGCGGCTTGCCATCGGCCAATTCGAGCATGGCGCCTTCACCTTCGCCGATGACCAGGTAGTCGATTTCGGGAAATTTTTCGAGGATGGGCGCACCCAGCGAAGAAACATGGACATTGCCAAAAACGATCTTGATCTCCGGCCGCCGCTCGCGGATATAGGCGGCAATCTCGAAGGCATCCATGAAGCCTGATGTCGTAGCCGAAAAACCGACCATCTCCGGGTCCGTGGCCAGCACAATTTCGGCGTTTTCAGCGGTGGTCGGTGGTGCGTAGGGCCCGAGGCAATCGTGCAATTGCACGCTGTGACCGAATTTTTCCAGCCAGCTGGCCAGTTGCATGATCCCGATCGGCGGCATGCGGTTGGCCAGCACCGAAAAATCGGGTTGGCCGGGGACAAAATTGAAGCCAGCTGGGTGAACAAGCGTGATGCGCATCAGATTTCCTCAAGCGAAGTGGCCGAATTTTATTTGAAAACACCGGCCTGCTTCAGTTCCGGAAAAATATTACAAAAGGCTGAACGTATCCCATGAAAATTTCACGATCAAGACAGCGACAGTGATCAGAAACAACTGGCGAATGAAACTGCTCCCATGCTTCAGTGCCAGTCGGGTCCCCAGGATGGAACCAGAAACATTGGCTACTGCCATCGCCACGGCCAAAACCGGCAAAACATAGCCATTCGGCAGAAAATAGCCGAGTGCAGCCAGGTTGGTTGCCACGTTGACGACCTTTGAACCGGCCGATGCATGCAGGAAGTCAAAACCGAAAAATCGGACAAACAGGAATATGAGGAAACTGCCGGTACCCGGCCCGAAAAATCCATCATAAAAGCCGATGACGCCGCCCAGTAAAACGGCGTAGATGAGTTCGTGATGACCGGCATGGACTGGTCTGTGCAGCAAGCCGAAATCCTTGCGTTTCAGTGTGTAAACCGCAGCAAGGATCAACAGCAGCAATATCAGTGGCCTAACCATCTCCCTTGGCAACCAGGCAACGGCGACTGCCCCGATGTAGGAAAAAACGAAAGCAGTGAATGCTGCCGGCAGGATGGTTCGCCATGGCATTTTGACTTGGCGGGCATAGCGCCAGGTTGCGTTGGCCGTGCCGACAACGCTGGCGCATTTATTGGTACCGAACAGGGTGGCCGCCGATTCGCCCGGAAAGGCGACAAATAGGGCCGGTATCTGGATCAGTCCACCACCACCGACAACCGCATCGACGGCACCTGCCATCAGGGCTGCAAACAGCAAAGCCATTATTTCCGGTGTGATGAAGTCCAAGCTGCTGTTCCAGATTCAAGTCAAAGTGGTGTGTAGGGTTTTTGATAATAACTATATGTAAACCAACTACTGATAATAACTTAGCAACAAGTCTGTGGATAACATATAAATATATAGTTAAATCAGTTAGTTAATCTAATTTCATGGTGCTTGGTAAACCACTGGCTTGCCTGTGGATCGATTCTGGACAGTTTTTGGATTCGGGAAAAATTCCAACTTGCCAACATTCGCTGTACAGCTTGTACACAGGCTTATGGACAGCCTTCCAACAGCTCACTTTCCGATGCAGAAGCGGCTGAAAATGACGCCGAGAAGGTCATCGGCTGTGAATTCCCCGGTGATCTGACCGAGCGATTGCTGCGCCAGACGTAGTTCCTCGGCAAAAAGTTCAAGGGCGGGAAAGGCGCCTTCAACGACACATCGGGCCGCAGCGATGTGTTCCTGGGCATCGGACAGGGCGCGCAGATGGCGCTCACGGGCAATGAATACGTCTTCAGCCTGGTGCCAGCCGGCGATCCGCAACAACTCCTGGCGCAGCAGTTCAATGCCTTCACCGGAACGGGCAGACAAGGAGATAGCTGTGCTACCCGGCTCGTCATGTCGTTCGGCCTGAGCGCCCGACAGATCGATCTTGTTGTAGATCGTGACGCGTTTTAGCCGCTCGGGCAGGCGGGCGAGAATTTCCCGATCCGCCGCACTGACGCCCGTTCTCGCATCAACCAGCAGAAGGACCGCATCGGCTCGTTCAATTTCCTGCCAGCTGCGGGCAATGCCTATCTTTTCAACCTCGTCTTCAGTTTCGCGAAGGCCGGCCGTGTCGATGATGTGTAGCGGAATTCCCTCGATCTGGATGGTCGACCGCAGGGCATCGCGGGTGGTGCCGGCAATCGGCGTAACGATGGCCAGATCGTCGCCAGCCAGCCGATTGAGTAGTGAGGACTTGCCGACGTTGGGCTGACCAGCCAGAACGACGTGCAGGCCCGATTGCAGCAGTTTGCCCTGGCCAGCCCGGTCGAATGTCTCGGCCAGCTTGAGTTGCAGGTTATCCAGACGACCAAAGGCATTGGCCGCTTTCAGGAAATCAATGTCTTCTTCAGGGAAATCGAGCGTTGCTTCGACCAGCATGCGCAGGTTGATCAACTCGTCATTCAGTTCGCCGATAGCCCGCGAGAACTCGCCTTGCAACGAGCGGACGGCAGAACGGGCGGCGCTGGCCGTCGCGGCATCGATCAGATCGGCTACCGCCTCAGCCTGGGCGAGATCCATCTTGCCGTTCAGGAAAGCGCGGCGGCTGAATTCGCCGGGTTCGGCCAGCCTGGCGCCAAGATCGAGACAGCGGCCGAGCAGCATCTGCATGACGACCGGGCCGCCGTGGCCTTGCAATTCGAGTACGTCTTCGCCGGTAAACGATTGAGGATTCGGGAAAAACAGCAATATTCCACTGTCGACCGTAGCACCGTCGGCTGCCTTGAAGTCGGCCAGCGTCGCGTAGCGCGGCTTGGGTGTCTTTCCGGTCAGCGCAAAAGCAAAGGGCAGCAAATTGCTGCCCGAAATGCGGATGACGCCGACACCACCACGGCCCGGGGCCGTAGCGATGGCGGCGATGGTGTCTGACGTCACACCTTAGGCTTTCGCATCGTTGGCAGCCTTGCCGCCACCGTCAATGAGCCGTGTGATCTGCCACTGCTGGGCAATCGAGAGCACGTTGTTGACCACCCAGTAAAGCACCAGACCGGCCGGGAACCAGAAGAACATGACACCGAAGATCAGCGGCATGGCCATCATGACCTTGGCCTGGATCGGATCCGGCGGTGTCGGGTTGAGCTTGGTCTGGACAAACATCGAAACCATCATGATGACCGGCAGGATGTAGTACGGATCCGGCGAGGCCAGGTCGTGAATCCAGAGAACCCAAGGGGCATCACGCATTTCGACAGCACCCAGCAGCACCCAGTAGAGTGAGATGAAGACTGGAATCTGGACCAGAATAGGCAGGCAGCCACCAAGCGGATTGACCTTCTCCGTCTGGTACATCTTCATCATTTCCTGGTTCAGGCGCTGCTTGTCATCGCCAAAGCGTTCCTTTAGCTGTGTCAGGCGGGGCGTCAAAAGCTTCATCTTGGCCATCGACTTGTACGAAGCTGCCGACAGCGGGAAGAAAATGGCCTTGATGATGATGGTCAGAATGACAATCGCCCAGCCCCAGTTGCCCACCAGCTTGTGGATGGCTTCCAGCGCCCAGAAAATCGGTGCGGCAACCACTGTCAGCCAGCCATAATCGACCACCAGGTCAAGCCCCGTCGCCACTTCTTTGAGGGCCGACTGTTCCTGCGGACCGGCATACAGGCTGACCGAAGCGACACCCTTGGCCCCCGGCGCAATTTCAGCGACAGGAACGATGACGCCGGTCTGGAAGACGTTGCTGCCTTCGATTTTGCGCATGTAGTACTCGCGCGGGGTCTTTTCCGCCGGCACCCAGGCAGCCACGAAGTAGTGCTGGACCATGGCCAGCCAGCCATTGTCAGCCGTCTTGGCAAACTTGGCCTTGTTGTCGGTGATATGTTCGAAAGTTACCTTCTGGTACTTTTCACCTTCGGTATACACAGCCGGGCCGGTAAAGGTCGAAACCATCTTGGTTTCACCCGCCGGCGCCACATCGTCACGCTGCAGCTGGAAGTAGGCATGCGGGGCGATCGCCTTGTCGCTGCCGTTGGAAATTTCCCATGCCACGTCGATCTGATACGAACCCCGTTTGAAGGTCAGAATCTTGGCAATGCCAATACCATTGGTCGCTGCCGATTCCAGACGAACTTTAAGCTCGTTGGCGCCCTCGGCCAGGGTCGTTGGGCCATCCACTCGCTTGAATATCGAGCGATGTGACGGCAATCCTTCGCCGATCAGCCCGCTTTGCGCTGCGTACTGATGTTTGGCTTCAAGTAACTGGAAGGTTTTTTCCTTGTCGTCATGAGCCTTGTACTTGAGCAGATCAAGCTCAACCAAATCACCGCCTTGAGCGGAAATGGTCGTCTTGATCAGGTCGGTGGTAACCGTGAAAGTTTCGGCCGTCGATACGGGGGCCGAAACGGCAGGTGCCGCGGGAGCATTGGCTTGCAGAGAAGCCGAAGGCGTTGGTGCCGCACTGCCGGCGGGGGTTGTTGCCACCGCGTCGGCGGTCGGCTTGGGCTGGTTGTATTTCTGCCAGTTTTCCCAGAGCATGAAGCTCGAGAAAGTGAAAATCATAACCAGTATCAGGCGTCGAGTATCCATGAACAACCTACAAAAGAATTCTTGAATCAGGGTACAGGATCATACCCACCAGGATGCCATGGGTGGCAACGCCCGACTCGTTTCAAGCCCAGCCAGCCACCCCGGAAGGCGCCATATTTCTGTACAGCTTCCACCATGTAGGCCGAGCAACTCGGCTCATGGCGGCAGCTTCGCCCGAGGAAGGGGCTGATTGCGTATTGATAGACGCGAATTAGACCAATCAACAGGTGTTTCATCAATCTTCCCGCTTCGGCCGGGGCCGTTGCAGTTTATTCAGCAGGGCCAGGAAATCCTCGGCCAGTAATTTGCCGTCGAGCGGCGCCGGTTTGACAGCCAGCCTGATCACCAGATCGACTGCCGGTAAGCCAGCCAGCCGAAGCCGGAACTGCTCGCGAACCACGCGCTTGACCTTGTTGCGGTCGACTGCCCGCTTGAGCAGCTTTTTGGCGACGACAAGACCCAGTCGTGCTTCGCTATTTCCTTCCGGGCGTGGCTGATAGTGCAGCATCAGCAACTTACCGCGAATTGCCTTCCTGAAACCAAAAACGGATGAGAACTCATCCGTTTTTGTCAGGCGATAGCGTCGGGCGAAGGTTTGTTCCACCTCGCCGAACGTCCGGTTTATACGGCCAGACGCGTGCGACCCTTGGCGCGGCGAGCAGCAATGACTGCACGGCCACCCTTGGTGCGCATACGGACCAGGAAGCCATGGGTGCGCTTGCGGCGCACGACCGACGGTTGATACGTGCGTTTCATGTTGTAATCCCTTGATGTGCGAAGAAAAACGCGTGATTACACCTTGTTTGATGGTGTTCTGTCAAGATCAATTAATTTAAAAAGCTGTGGATAACTTCCGTGAATGGGGGGTAAAATCTTGCCTTTGCTGGCGACTGACGGTTAGGGAAACTCTGCACAAGTAACCGTCATGCAGACTGATTTGAGAGAATAGCGCCATTGTCATGGTGCCGACTGAACAGATGAAACGGATGAAGCAACTGAGCCTCGCTGAAACGGGATTCCTGCCCAAAGCAGGGAAGCAAA
>JAHJVE010000024.1:0-2500 GCA_018828385.1 Gammaproteobacteria bacterium
AAAAGCTTGACGGGGTGAGAGGAGTTCTTCATAATCTTGCCTCTCTGCTGCAGACGAAGCGAAAGCGACGGCGCGGTGGAGTAAGAAGTTCTTTAACAATTTGGACAACCGATAGGTGTGGGTGCCTTGATGCGAAGCGACGCAAGTTGCGAAAAGTATTAAAGGCAATCACACGGATGGAGAGATCCATCGAGGTAGATGTAACAATCTACCGTCAGTGAATTGTGAGTAGTAATGTTGGATTGAACTGAAGAGTTTGATCCTGGCTCAGATTGAACGCTGGCGGCATGCCTTACACATGCAAGTCGAACGGCAGCACGGGAGCAATCCTGGTGGCGAGTGGCGAACGGGTGAGTAATGTATCGGAACGTACCTTTCAGTGGGGGATAACTATCCGAAAGGATAGCTAATACCGCATATTCTGTGAGCAGGAAAGCAGGGGATCTTAGGACCTTGCGCTGATTGAGCGGCCGATATCAGATTAGCTAGTTGGTGGGGTAAAGGCCTACCAAGGCTACGATCTGTAGCGGGTCTGAGAGGATGATCCGCCACACTGGAACTGAGACACGGTCCAGACTCCTACGGGAGGCAGCAGTGGGGAATTTTGGACAATGGGGGCAACCCTGATCCAGCCATGCCGCGTGAGTGAAGAAGGCCTTCGGGTTGTAAAGCTCTTTCAGCCGGGAAGAAAACGCATGGGTTAATACCCTGTGTGGATGACGGTACCGGAATAAGAAGCACCGGCTAACTACGTGCCAGCAGCCGCGGTAATACGTAGGGTGCGAGCGTTAATCGGAATTACTGGGCGTAAAGCGTGCGCAGGCGGTTTGTTAAGATAGGCGTGAAATCCCCGGGCTCAACCTGGGAACTGCGTTTATGACTGGCAGGCTAGAGTATGGCAGAGGGGGGTGGAATTCCACGTGTAGCAGTGAAATGCGTAGAGATGTGGAGGAACACCGATGGCGAAGGCAGCCCCCTGGGCCAATACTGACGCTCATGCACGAAAGCGTGGGTAGCAAACAGGATTAGATACCCTGGTAGTCCACGCCCTAAACGATGTCAACTAGGTGTTGGGTGGGTAAAACCATTTAGTACCGGAGCTAACGCGTGAAGTTGACCGCCTGGGGAGTACGGCCGCAAGGTTAAAACTCAAAGGAATTGACGGGGACCCGCACAAGCGGTGGATGATGTGGATTAATTCGATGCAACGCGAAAAACCTTACCTACCCTTGACATGTCCGGAAGCCCTTAGAGATTTGGGTGTGCTCGAAAGAGAGCCGGAACACAGGTGCTGCATGGCTGTCGTCAGCTCGTGTCGTGAGATGTTGGGTTAAGTCCCGCAACGAGCGCAACCCTTGTCGTTAATTGCCATCATTTAGTTGGGCACTTTAACGAGACTGCCGGTGACAAACCGGAGGAAGGTGGGGATGACGTCAAGTCCTCATGGCCCTTATGGGTAGGGCTTCACACGTCATACAATGGTCGGTACAAAGGGTTGCCAAGCCGCGAGGTGGAGCTAATCCCAGAAAGCCGATCGTAGTCCGGATTGCAGGCTGCAACTCGCCTGCATGAAGTCGGAATCGCTAGTAATCGTGGATCAGCATGTCACGGTGAATACGTTCCCGGGTCTTGTACACACCGCCCGTCACACCATGGGAGCGGGTTCCGCCAGAAGTAGGTAGCCTAACCGCAAGGAGGGCGCTTACCACGGCGGGGTTCGTGACTGGGGTGAAGTCGTAACAAGGTAGCCGTAGGGGAACCTGCGGCTGGATCACCTCCTTTCTAGAGAAGCATCTCTGGCACCCACAACCTATCGGTTGTTCATGAGTAGCAAACAGACGAGGGTCTGTAGCTCAGTCGGTTAGAGCACCGTCTTGATAAGGCGGGGGTCGTTGGTTCGATTCCAACCAGACCCACCAACGTCAAAATCAAGGGGGATTAGCTCAGCTGGGAGAGCACCTGCTTTGCAAGCAGGGGGTCAACGGTTCGATCCCGTTATCCTCCACCAAAACCCAAAGATAAGCAGGGTTGTTTATCTTTGGCTTTTGAGCAATCAATTGCTACGTTCTTTAACAAAATGGAAGAAGGTTGTGTTGCAGCGCTGATGAGGCGTTGGCAACACGTTGTGATTGCATCTGTTCTTGTCTTACAGCTAGGACAAGACAGCACAAATATGAGTTGCCTGTAGCCGCTCTCGACAGAGAGTACAAGGTTATAGGATCAAGCGAATAAGTGCATGTGGTGGATGCCTTGGCGATCACAGGCGATGAAGGACGTGCAAGCCTGCGAAAAGCGGGGGGGAGCTGGCAATGAAGCTTTGATCCCCCGATATCCGAATGGGGAAACCCACTCAGCAATGAGTATCCCAATCTGAATACATAGGATTGGGAGGCGAACCCGGTGAACTGAAACATCTAAGTAGCCGGAGGAAAATAAATCAACCGAGATTCCCCAAGTAGTGGCGAGCGAACGGGGAGCAGCCTGCTAGTGATAGCGGAAT
>JAHJVE010000022.1 GCA_018828385.1 Gammaproteobacteria bacterium
AGATGGTGATGCCTGGCGACAACATCGCCATGACCATCAAGCTGATCGCACCGATCGCCATGGAAGAGGGTCTGCGCTTCGCTATCCGTGAAGGCGGTCGTACCGTCGGCGCCGGCGTCGTCGCCAAGATCATCGAGTAATTTGTTCTTTTAAAATCCGGGGTGAGGTTCGCTTTACCCCATCGCTCTTTGGAAGCCAAACATGCAAAACCAGAAAATCCGTATCCGTCTCAAGGCCTTCGACTATCGTCTGATCGATCAATCCGCTCAGGAAATCGTCGAAACCGCCAAGCGTACCGGTGCGGTTGTTCGCGGTCCCGTGCCGTTGCCAACTCGCAAACAGCGCTTTGACATCCTGCGTTCGCCGCACGTCAACAAGGCTTCCCGTGATCAGCTGGAAATTCGTACCCATCTGCGTCTGATGGATATCGTTGATCCGACTGACAAGACCGTTGATGCGCTGATGAAGCTGGATCTACCAGCTGGCGTGGACGTCGAAATCAAGTTGCAGTAATAAGGGTTAGCGGATATAATCCGCGCCTTTCGGGGGTGGCCGGCGACGGTTGCCCGTTTGTTGTTTTACATCGACCGGCCAATCGCAGCCGGCGATGAGGAGAATAACCATGAGTCTAGGCCTTGTTGGTCGCAAGGTTGGCATGACTCGCATTTTTGCCGAGGATGGTGCGTCCATTCCGGTAACTGTGCTTGACGTGTCTAACAACCGAGTGACCCAAGTAAAAACGCCGGAGATCGATGGCTACTCAGCCATTCAGGTCGCATTCGGCAAGCGCCGTGCCTCTCGTGTTTCGAAGCCCCTTGCTGGCCATCTGGCCAAAGCGGGTGTCGAGGCCGGGCATGTGCTCAAGGAATTCCTGATCGGTGCTGATCAGCTCGCCTCTTTCAAGGCGGGCGACCAGGTTGCTGTCACCATATTTGCCGAAGGGCAAAAGGTTGATGTGACCGGTAGCTCCATCGGTAAGGGTTTCCAGGGTGGTATCAAGCGCCACAATTTCAGTTCAAACCGTGCAACCCATGGTAACTCGCTGTCGCATAACGCGCCGGGTTCCATCGGTATGGCGCAGGATCCGGGTCGTGTTTTCCCGGGTAAGCGCATGGCCGGCCACATGGGCGATGTGCAATCGACCATGCAGGGACTGACGATTGTTCGCGTTGATGCCGACCGCCAGCTGTTGCTGGTTAAAGGCGCCGTTCCTGGTGCCAAGGGTTCTGACGTCGTCGTGCGTCCGGCTGTCAAGGGCTAAGGGGGCGACATGGAACTCAAGGTAATTAACGAACAAGGCCAGGAGTCTGCCAAGCTGCAGGCTTCCGATGTGCTGTTCGGTCGCGACTTCAATGAAGCGCTGGTTCACCAGATCGTCGTTGCCTATCAGGCCAATGCGCGTTCCGGTGACCGTCAGCAGAAGGATCGCTCCGAAGTCCGTCACACCACCACAAAGCCGTGGCGCCAAAAGGGTACGGGTCGTGCCCGTGCTGGTAGCAATGGCAGCCCGCTGTGGCGTGGGGGCGGTCGTATTTTCCCTAATTCTCCAGAAGAGAATTTCAGCCAGAAGGTTAACAAGAAGATGTTCCGCGCCGGAATGGCTGCGATTCTCTCTGAGTTGGCTCGCCAGGACCGTCTCGTCGTCATCGACGATCTGTCCATCGACGCGCCCAAGACCAAGCTTTTCATGCAAAAGCTCAAGGATCTGGGTCTCGAAGGCAAACTTCTGGTCATCACCGACGCGCTGAGCGAGAACCTCTATCTCTCGTCGCGCAACCTGCCCAACGTTCTGGTGCTGGAAGCCCAGGAGGCCGATCCGGTTTCCCTGGTCCGCTTCCCCAAGGTCCTCGTGACCAAGAGCGCCGTGGCCAAGTTCGAGGAGATGTGGGGATGAATCAAGAGCGTCTGATGCAGGTGCTGCTTGCACCGCAAATCTCCGAGAAGGCTACCTACGTTGCTGACAAGCACAATCAGGTGATCTTCCGCGTCGCTTCCGATGCCACCAAGCCGGAAATCAAGGCTGCCGTTGAGCTGCTGTTCAAGGTTGAAGTCGGTGCCGTCCAGGTCGCCAACGTCAAGGGCAAGGTCAAGCGTTTCAAGGGGGCGGTCGGTCGTCGCAAGGGTTGGAAGAAAGCCTACGTGAGTCTTAAGCCGGGCCAGGAACTGAATTTTGTTGAAGGGGGGAATGCGTAATGGCACTCGTTAAAGTCAAGCCGACTTCCCCGGGGCGTCGTGCCGTTGTTCAGGTGGTTAATCCCAACCTGCACAAGGGTAAACCGTTCGCCCCGCTGGTTGAAGCCAAGTCTGGCAACGCCGGTCGCAACAACAATGGCCGCATCACCGTTCGCCATCAGGGCGGCGGTCACAAGCAGGCTTACCGCGTCATCGATTTCAAGCGCGACAAGGACGGCATTCCGGCCAAGGTTGAACGCCTGGAATACGATCCGAACCGTACGGCGAATATTGCACTGCTGTGCTACGCCGACGGTGAGCGTCGCTACATCATTGCCAACAAAGGCATGGTGGTTGGTCAGCCGATCATGAGCGGCTCGGAAGCGCCGATCAAGTCGGGCAATGCTCTGCCGATCCGCAATATCCCGGTTGGTACGACCATTTGCTGTGTTGAGATGCTGCCTGGCAAGGGCGCGCAAATCGCCCGTTCCGCCGGTACCTCCGTCCAGCTGCTGGCCCGTGAAGGTTCGTATGCCCAGATCCGCCTCCGCTCCGGCGAAGTGCGTCGCGTGCATGTCGAATGTCGCGCCACCATCGGTGAAGTTGGCAACGAAGAGCACAACCTGCGCAAGTTCGGCAAAGCCGGTGCTATGCGTTGGCGTGGTATTCGCCCGACCGTTCGCGGTACAGCCATGAACCCGGTTGATCACCCCCATGGTGGTGGTGAAGGCAAGACCGGCGAAGGTCGCGTGCCAGTCAATCCGTGGGGTCAGCCCACCAAGGGTTACCGCACCCGCAGCAACAAGCGCACGAACAGTATGATCGTTCAGCGCCGTCACAAGCGTTAAGGGGTAGGAAATGGGACGTTCTCTCAAAAAGGGCCCGTTTGTTGATGCGCATCTGATCGACAAAGTCGAAGCAGTCCGCGCCACCAGCGACAAGCGCCCGATCAAGACATGGTCGCGTCGTTCGACGATCCTCCCCGAGTTCATCGGCCTGACGATTGCGGTGCATAACGGCAAGCAGCATATTCCGGTGTTTGTTACCGAAAATATGGTCGGTCACAAGCTCGGCGAGTTCTCGCTGACCCGCACGTTCAAGGGTCACACCGCCGGCAAGAAGGCCAAGAAGTAAGGAGCTGACATGGAAACTCGTGCAAATTTGCGAGGCGTACGCCTCTCTGCGCAAAAGGGCCGCTTAGTTGCGGACCTTGTGCGCGGCAAGCCGGTTGGCCAGGCTCTGAACATCCTGGCTTTCTGCCCCAAAAAGGGCGCAGGTATCGTCAAGAAAGTGCTGGAGTCGGCAATCGCCAACGCTGAGCACAACGATGGTGCTGATATCGACGAACTGACGGTGAAAACTATCTACGTCGAAAAAGGCATGGTGCTCAAGCGCTTTACGGCGCGCGCCAAGGGTCGTGGCAATCGGATCGTCAAGCCGACCTGCCATATCTATCTGACCGTTGGTAACTAAGGAAGAGCCATGGGACAGAAAATTCATCCGACTGGCTTCCGCCTGGCAGTCACCAAGAACTGGGGTTCGCGCTGGTATGCCAACAGCAAGGATTTCCCGGGTATGCTCAACGAAGACATCAAGGTTCGTGAGTATCTCAAGCGCAAGCTGGCGCACGCCTCCGTTGGTCGTGTGCTGATCGAGCGTCCGGCCAAGAACGCCCGTGTCACCATCTACTCGGCTCGTCCGGGTGTGGTCATTGGCAAGAAGGGCGAAGACATCGAACAACTGCGTACGGATCTTCAGCGCATCATGGGCGTTCCCGTCCATGTCTCGATCGAAGAGATCCGCAAGCCGGAAATTGATGCGCAACTGATCGCTGATTCGATTGCCCAGCAACTCGAAAAGCGCATCATGTTCCGCCGTGCCATGAAGCGCGCGATGCAAAACGCCATGCGTCTAGGTGCCCAAGGCATCAAGGTGATGAGTGCTGGTCGTCTGAATGGTGCTGAAATCGCTCGAAGCGAATGGTATCGCGAAGGCCGCGTGCCGCTCCATACCCTGCGCGCCGACATCGATTACGCCACCTCGGAAGCACTGACCACCTACGGCATTATCGGGATCAAGGTCTGGGTTTACAAGGGTGACATGCTGGATCGCAATGAGCAGCCGGAAGTTGTTGAGCCGGTGGCCGACGATCGTCGTCCGCGTCGTGCACCGGGTAAGCCGGAAGGCGACAAGCCGCGTACCCGTACCGTCAAGAAGGTTGATGGCGCTGGCGCTCCGGGCGTAAGAAAGGCAGGTGCTTAACATGCTGCAACCAAATCGCCGCAAGTTCCGCAAGGAACACAAGGGGCGCAACGAAGGTCTGGCTACCCGCGGCACAAAAGTGTCGTTCGGTGAGTGGGGCCTCAAGGCAACCGGTCGTGGCCGCCTGACGGCGCGTCAGATTGAAGCTGCTCGTCGTGCCATGACGCGTCACATCAAGCGTGGCGGTCGCATCTGGATCCGTATCTTCCCGGACAAGCCGATTTCCAAGAAGCCGGCCGAAGTTCGTATGGGTAACGGTAAGGGTAACCCGGAGTACTGGGTCGCTGAGATCCAGCCGGGCAAAGTGCTCTATGAGATGGATGGTGTCAATGAGGCTCTGGCGCGCGAAGCATTTGCTCTCGCTGCCGCCAAGTTGCCGATTGCTACCACCTTCGTGACTCGTCATCTGGGGTAATCATGAAAGCTAGTGAATTGAGAACCAAGAGTGTGGACGAGCTCAACAAGGAATTGCTGGACCTGTTGAGGGCCCAGTTCGGTATGCGTATGCAGCTCGCTACCCAGCAGCTGTCCAATACCAGCCAAATGTCCAAGGTGCGTCGCGACATCGCTCGCGTTCGTACGCTTATCCGTGAAAAGGCGGTGCAGCAATGAGCGAAACCACCAGTATCAAACGTACTCTTGTCGGTCGTGTTGTCAGCGACAAGATGGAAAAGACGGTTACCGTCCTCGTCGAACGCAAGGTCAAGCACCCCATGTACGGCAAGGTGATGGTTCGTTCGAAGAAATATCATGCCCATAACGAGGGCAACTCGGCCAAGGCTGGTGATCTCGTCGAGATCGTCGAAACCCGTCCGGTTTCGCGTACCAAGACCTGGGCAGTGACGAGTGTTCTTGAGAAGGCGATCGTTGTATAACGAAAGTTTCTTAAAATGCTTGCGCAGTCTTGAAAGAAGCCGGTATAATCCGGCTTCTTTTTTGCAGCCCTCGTCCTGAGGGTTTGCGAAGTTGTCTAACCCGTACGGGTTCCAAGACTGACCGCGCAAGCGGATTAAGTTGGAGTTAATTTAAATGATTCAGATGCAGACGACTCTGGATGTCGCCGATAACACCGGCGCACGTTCAGTAATGTGTATCAAAGTGCTTGGTGGATCCAGGCGCCGCTATGCTGGCATTGGTGACATCATCAAGGTCAGCATCAAGGATGCTGCGCCGCGTGGCCGCGTAAAAAAAGGTGATGTCTACAATGCTGTGGTGGTTCGCACCGCCAAGGGTGTTCGTCGTCCCGATGGTTCGCTGGTTCGCTTTGATGGCAACGCCGCCGTTCTTCTTAACAACAAGCTCGAGCCGATCGGCACGCGCATCTTTGGCCCGGTAACTCGCGAACTGCGTACCGAGCGCTTTATGAAGATCGTGTCCCTGGCTCCTGAAGTGCTGTAAGGACTGGCCATGGAAAAGATTCGTAAAGGCGACGAAATCGTCGTAATTACCGGTAAAGACAAAGGCAAGCGCGGTACCGTGCTCCGTCGTGTCGATGATGAGCACGTGCTCGTCGAGGGTGTCAACCGTGCCAAGAAGCACGTCAAGCCGAATCCTGTAAAAGGTGTGGCGGGGGGCATCGTTGATAAGGACATGCCGATTCATATCTCCAATGTTGCGCTGTTCAATCCGGCGACCAAGAGGGCCGACCGTGTCGGCATCAAGGCGCTCGAGGATGGCCGCAAGGTTCGCGTGTTCAAGTCGAGCGGCGAACTGGTGAACGCATAAGGAGTGGTCATGGCGCGTTTGCAAGAGTTTTACAAAGAAACCGTTGTTGCTGATCTGAGCAAGCAATTTGGTTACAAGTCCGTGATGGAAGTCCCGCGCATCACCAAGATCACCTTGAACATGGGTGTCGGTGAGGCGGTGGCTGACAAGAAGGTTCTCGAGAACGCCGTTGGCGACATGCAGAAGATTGCAGGTCAGAAGCCGGTGACGACCAAGGCCCGCAAGTCTATTGCCGGCTTCAAGATTCGTGACGGTTACCCGATCGGCTGTATGGTCACGCTACGTGGCCCTCGCATGTTCGAGTTCCTCGATCGTCTGGTCACCGTTGCGCTGCCGCGTGTTCGCGACTTCCGTGGGGTTTCTGGCAAGGGTTTTGATGGCCAGGGCAACTACAACATGGGTGTCAAAGAGCAGATCATTTTCCCGGAAATCGAGTACGACAAGATCGATGCTCTGCGGGGTATGAACATCAGCATCACCACGACCGCGAAATCCGACGCAGAAGCCAAGGCTCTGTTGGCGGCGTTCAAGTTCCCGTTCAAGAATTGAGGCAATCATGGCAAAACTTGCTCTGATCAACCGTGAAGAAAAGCGCCGCAAGCTTGTGGCTCAGTACGCCAAGAAGCGTGCTGCCCTCGAGGCGATTTTCAATAACACGAGCCTGTCTGACGATGAGCGTTACGCTGCCCGTCTGAAGTTTCAGGCCCTGCCGCGCAATTCGAGCCCGTCTCGTCTGCGCAACCGCTGCCAGCTGACCGGTCGTCCGCGTGGTGTTTTCCGTAAGTTCGGTCTGTGCCGTCACAAGATCCGCGAACTGGCCTTCAATGGCGAAGTTCCGGGTGTTGTTAAAGCCAGCTGGTAAAAAGGAGATTCAGAAATGGCTATGAGCGATCCGATCGCGGACATGCTGACTCGCATCCGCAACGCCCAGCTCGCCGAAAAGGCGTCTGTCTCCATGCCCTCGTCCAAAGTCAAGGTGGCAATTGCTGCCGTGCTCAAGGATGAAGGTTACGTTGATGATTTCGCAGTTCGTCAGGCTGATGGTAAGCCGACTCTCGATATAGCACTCAAGTATTACGCCGGTCGTCCGGTCATTGAGCGCATCGAGCGTGTCTCCAAGCCCGGCCTGCGTATCTACAAGGGTTGCGAAGACATTCCTCGCGTCATGAACGGTCTGGGCGTCGCCATCGTGTCGACCCCTAAGGGCGTCATGACTGATCGCAAAGCTCGCGCCAGCAAGGTCGGCGGCGAAGTTCTTTGCATCGTGGCATAAGGGGATATCGATGTCTCGTATTGGTAAAAATCCCATCGTTCTGCCGGCTGGCGTTGAAGTTTCGGTTGGTGCGGACATTACCGTCAAGGGCCCGCTGGGTACCTTGAAGGCAATTACGCATCCGTCCGTGACGATTTCCGTCGAAGGTCAGAACGTCCAGGTTTCCAAGGTTGAAGGCGCTGCTAATGCAGCGGCCATGTGGGGCACCATGCGTGCCAACATCAACAACATGGTTACTGGTGTTTCCAAGGGTTTCGAGCGCAAGCTCCAGTTGGTCGGCGTGGGTTACCGCGCCCAGGCTCAGGGTGATGTCCTGAATCTGTCGTTGGGCTTTTCCCACCCCGTTGCGCACAAGATGCCGGCTGGTGTGAAGGTGGAATGTCCGACCCAGACCGAAATCCTGATCAAGGGGGCCGACAAGCAACAGGTTGGCCAGGTCGCTGCCGAAGTTCGTGCATATCGCAAGCCGGAGCCCTACAAGGGCAAAGGCGTTCGATACTCGGACGAAGTGGTGGTTATCAAGGAAACCAAGAAGAAGTAAGGGTGGCATATGTTTAATAAGAAACAAGCGCGTCTGCGCCGTTCCCGCCAAACCCGGGCCAAAATCGCCGAACTCAAGGCTGTGCGTCTGTGCGTCAATCGCACGAACCAGCACATCTATGCCCAGATCATCTCGCCCTGTGGCGGCAAGGTCTTGGCTTCGGCTTCCACGCTGGACAAGGATGTTCGTAATGACGTCCCGAACGGCGGTAACAAGGCTGCTGCCACTTCGGTGGGCAAGCTGATTGCCGAGCGCGCCAAGGCTGCCGGCATTGAGCAAGTGGCTTTCGATCGTTCCGGTCTTCAGTACCACGGGCGGGTTCAGGCGCTGGCGGAAGCTGCGCGTGAAGCCGGTCTGAAGTTCTGATCGCAGCGAAAGGATAAGGTTAGAAAATGGCTAAACCTGAAAGAAACAAGAAGCCGCAGCAAGCTGAAGAGCGTGATGACGGCATGCGCGAAAAGATGGTCGCGGTCAATCGCGTTACCAAGGTGGTTAAGGGCGGCCGGATTCTCGGTTTTGCTGCCTTGACCGTTGTTGGTGACGGCGATGGCGGCATCGGCATGGGCAAGGGCAAGTCCCGCGAAGTGCCTGTGGCCGCTCAGAAGGCAATGGAAGAGGCGCGTCGCAAGATGGCCAAGGTCAGCCTGAAGAACGGCACGGTGCATCACACCGTTATGGGCCGTCATGGCGCTACGACCGTGATGATCCAGCCGGCACCGGAAGGCACGGGCATCATCGCCGGCGGCGCCATGCGCGCTGTCTTCGAAGTTGTAGGTGTGACCAACGTGGTGGCCAAGGCTCACGGCTCGACCAATCCTTACAACATCGTGCGTGCCACCATCGACGGTCTGTCGAAGGTCAACACGCCGTCGGAAATTGCCGCCAAGCGTGGCCTTCCGATTGAACGGGTTCTGGGGTAAGTCATGGCTGACAAGAAAATCACAGTGAAGCTCGTCAAGAGCATCATCGGCACCAAGCAGGACCACCGCGCCACCGTACGCGGCTTGGGTCTGCGCAAGCTGAACAGCACATCTGAACTGGTTGATACGCCGTGCGTTCGCGGCATGATCCAGAAGGTTCAGTATCTCGTCAAGGTTGAGGGTTAACCCATGCGTCTGAATACCATCAAGCCGGGTGACGGCTCCAAGAAGGCTGCCAAGCGAGTCGGTCGTGGCATCGGTTCCGGCCTGGGCAAGACTTGCGGTCGCGGCCACAAGGGTCAGAAGTCCCGTTCCGGCGGATTTCACAAGGTAGGCTTTGAGGGCGGTCAAATGCCTTTGCAGCGTCGCCTGCCGAAGCGTGGCTTCAATTCGATGACGCGTGCCCGTAACTACGAAGTGCGCCTGACCGATCTCGAGCGTCTGCCGGTTGAAGAGATTGATCTCCTCGCCCTGCAGGTCGCCGGTATCGTTCCGGGAGATGCTCTCTCCGCCAAGGTTATCCTGTCGGGCGCCATCGCCCGCAAGGTTGTCCTCAAGGGCGTGGGCGCTACCAAGGGTGCCAAGGCTGCTATCGAAGCCGCCGGCGGCTCGGTCGTCGCTGAGTAAGACAGGGAAAGGTTAGAACGTTGGCAGCAAATCCCAATACCGTTGGCAAGGGTGGCAAGTTCGGCGATCTCAAGCGCCGGCTCTGGTTCCTGCTTGGTGCGCTGGTCGTGTACCGCATCGGCGCCCATATTCCGGTTCCTGGGATTGACCCCAATGCGCTGGCCGATCTTTTCAATTCGCAACAGGGCGGCATCCTGGGCATGTTCAACATGTTCTCGGGTGGTGCCTTGTCGCGATTCACCATTTTTGCACTTGGGATCATGCCGTACATTTCGGCCTCGATCATCATGCAACTGATGAGTGTTGCCAGTCCCCAACTCGAAGCCCTGAAAAAAGAGGGTGAAGCCGGACGTCGCAAGATTACGCAATATACCCGCTATGGCACCGTGATTCTCGCCCTCTTTCAGGGGCTGGGTATCGCTGTCGCGCTCGAAGCGCAGGCTGGGCTGGTTAACGATCCTGGGTTCATGTTCCGTCTGACCACGGTGTCGACGCTGCTGACCGGTACGATGTTCCTGATGTGGCTGGGTGAGCAGATCACCGAGCGCGGTCTTGGGAACGGGATTTCGATCATCATTTTTGCAGGTATCGCTGCCGGCCTGCCAAACGCGATTGGCGGACTGCTTGAACTGGTTCGTACCGGTGCCATGCATCCGCTGACCGCACTGATCATCTGTGTTCTGGTTGTGGTGGTGACGGGCTTCGTAGTGTTTGTAGAGCGCGGCCAACGCAAGATTCTGGTTAACTACGCCAAGCGCCAGGTTGGCAACAAGATTTACGGTGGTCAGAGCTCGCATCTGCCGCTCAAACTGAATATGTCTGGCGTTATCCCACCGATTTTCGCCTCGTCGATCATCCTGTTCCCCGCCACTGTCGCCAACTGGTTTGGCGCGAGCGAGTCGATGCACTGGTTGAAGGATGTTGCTGGTACTTTGTCGCCAGGGCAACCGATTTACGTCATGCTTTACGCCTCGGCGATCGTATTCTTCTGCTTTTTCTACACAGCCCTTGTGTTTAACTCGAAAGAGACTGCGGACAATCTGAAAAAGAGCGGGGCATTTGTACCTGGAATTCGTCCGGGGGAACAAACTGCTCGCTATATCGACAAGATTTTGATGCGTTTGACCCTGATCGGGGCTGCTTATATCACTGTCGTTTGTCTGCTTCCAGAATTTTTGATCTTGAAATGGAACGTGCCGTTCTATTTTGGTGGAACCTCGCTGTTGATTATCGTTGTCGTGACCATGGACTTCATGTCTCAGGTTCAGGCCTACGTGATGTCGCACCAGTATGAAAGCTTGCTGAAGAAGGCAAATTTCAAAGGCGCCCCGATGATCAAGTAATTGCTCATGGCAAAAGAGGATTACCTAGAAATGCAAGGGGAGGTTGTTGAAAATCTCCCAAATGCGACCTTCAAGGTCAAGTTGGAAAATGGCCATATTGTGCTTGGGTTCATTTCCGGAAAGATGCGAATGCATTACATACGCATTCTTCCCGGTGACAAAGTGACTGTACAGTTGACGCCATATGATTTAAGCAAGGCCCGGATCGTTTTCCGGGTCAAGTAAAAGAGTTCTCTACGCAATAAACCGCAGGGCAAGGAATCACGGCTGCTTCCAAGCCCTCGCAGACGAGGAGTTAAACATGAAAGTGCATCCTTCAGTTAAGCGCGTGTGTCGCAATTGCAAAGTCATCCGTCGCAAGGGTGTCGTTCGCGTGATTTGCAAGGACCCGCGTCACAAGCAGCGCCAAGGCTAATGGCTTTGGCGTCGGCATTTGTTAATTTTGAAATAGTGGAGTGATTCGATGGCCCGTATCGCAGGGGTAAACATTCCGAACCATCAGCATGCAGAGATCGCGTTGACCGCGATTTTCGGCATCGGCCGTACCCGCGCACAGAAGATTTGTGACGCGGCCGGTATCGTTCGTTCTACCAAAATGAAAGACCTGTCCGATGCGGACATGGATCGTCTGCGTGACGAAGTCGGCAAATTCACCGTAGAAGGTGATCTGCGTCGCGAAGTCACAATGAACATCAAGCGTCTGATGGACCTCGGTTGCTACCGGGGCCTTCGCCATCGCAAGGGCTTGCCTTGCCGCGGTCAGCGCACCCGTACCAATGCTCGCACTCGCAAGGGTCCGCGCAAGGCCATTGCTGGCAAGAAGTAATAGGGACAGAACATGGCAAAGACTGCTACCAAAGTTCGCAAAAAGGTTAAAAAGAACGTTGCTGAGGGCATCGCCCACATTCACGCTTCGTTTAATAACACCATCATCACCATTACCGATCGTCAGGGCAATGCGTTGTCTTGGGCTACTTCCGGTGGTGCCGGCTTCCGCGGTTCGCGCAAGTCCACCCCGTTTGCTGCTCAGGTTGCTGCTGAAGCCGCTGGCAAGGCTGCTCAGGAATGTGGCGTCAAGAATCTGGAAGTTCGCATCAAGGGCCCAGGTCCTGGTCGTGAATCTTCGGTCCGCGCTCTGAACGCGTTGGGCATGAAGATCACCGCGATTTCCGACGTGACGCCGGTGCCGCATAACGGTTGCCGTCCGCCCAAAAAGCGCCGCATCTAAGGAGAAAGACAAGTGGCTCGTAATCTCGATCCGAAATGCCGTCAGTGCCGCCGCGAAGGCGAAAAGTTGTTCCTGAAGGGCGAAAAGTGTTTTACCGACAAGTGTGCCATTGAGCGTCGTTCGTATGCTCCTGGCCAACACGGCCAAAAATCAGGCGCTCGTTTGTCTGACTATGGTGTACATCTGCGTGCCAAGCAAAAGATTCGTCGCGTTTACGGCGTCCTTGAAGGCCAGTTCCGCAGGACGTTCGCTGAAGCTGATCGCCGCAAGGGGCAGACAGGTGAGAATCTTCTCCAGTTGCTCGAAGCTCGCCTGGACTCCGTTGCCTATCGTATGGGTTTTGGTGCCTCCCGCACCGAATCCCGTCAGATCGTTCGCCATAACGGCGTTATGGTCAATGGCAAGCGCGTCAATATTCCTTCCTTTATCGTCAAGCCGGGTGATGTTGTCCAGCTGACTGATCGCGCCCGTGCTTCCTTGCGTTGCAAGGCTGCTCTGGAGGCTGCCGAGTCTCGTGGTTTCCCCGAGTGGATTTCGGTGGATGTCAAAGAAGGCAAGGGCACATTCAAGGCCATGCCGCAGCGCTCTGAACTGCCGGCGACCCTGAATGAAGGTCTCGTCATTGAACTTTACTCGAAGTAAGCACTGAGCAGAGGATCTAGCCCATGCAAAGCAGTGGACTTCTTAAACCCCGTATCATCGACGTGCAGAGCGTTTCGCCCGTGCAGGCCAAGGTGGTCATGGAGCCGTTTGAGCGCGGTTATGGCCATACCCTTGGCAACGCGCTGCGTCGTATCCTGCTTTCCTCAATGGTTGGTTATGCACCGACCGAGGTTGGTATCGATGGTGTTCTCCATGAGTATTCGACCATTGATGGCGTGCAGGAAGATGTCGTCGACATCCTCCTCAACCTCAAGGGGATCGTGTTCAAGCTGCACAATCGCGATGTCGTTAACCTGAAGCTGACCAAGGAAGGTGAAGGCCCCGTTCGCGCTGGCGATATCGAATTGCCGCACGACGTGGAAATCATCAATCCGGAACACGTAATCGCTCACCTCTCCACGGGCGGCAAGCTGTCCATGGAGATCAAGGTCGAGAAGGGGCGCGGCTACCTTCCGGGTAACATGCGCAATCTCGGCGATGCCAAGTCGATCGGCAAGCTGGTTCTTGACGCATCGTTCAGCCCGATTCGCCGTGTCGCCTACGCTGTTGAAAGCGCTCGTGTCGAACAGCGTACTGATCTGGACAAGCTGATTGTCGATATTGAAACCAACGGCGTTGTCGAGCCGGAAGAGGCCATTCGCTACGCTGCTCGCGTGTTGATGGAACAACTTTCGGTCTTCGCTGATCTGGAGGGTACCGCACCCGTTGCCGAGGCTTCCAAGCCGGCTCAGGTTGATCCGGTTCTGCTCCGTCCGGTGGATGATCTTGAATTGACGGTTCGTTCGGCGAACTGCCTCAAGGCTGAGAATATCTACTACATCGGCGATCTGATCCAGCGTACAGAGAATGAACTTCTCAAGACTCCGAATCTGGGTCGCAAGTCGCTGAATGAGATCAAGGAAGTGTTGGCCGCTCGCGGTCTGACGCTCGGCATGAAACTGGAAAACTGGCCGCCCGCCGGTCTGGAAAAGGCGTAAGCCTTTTCCTCCCGGGCAGTCAAGGGACGCCTGCAGAATATAGAAAGGATTAACCATGCGTCACCGCAATGGACTTCGCAAACTAAACCGTACCAGCAGCCATCGCTTGGCGATGCTGCGCAACATGACCGTTTCCCTGCTCAAGCACGAGGCCATCAAGACCACCGTGCCGAAAGCAAAGGAGCTGCGTCGTGTTGTTGAACCGATGATCACCCTCGGCAAGACTCCGACGCTGGCCAATAAGCGTCTAGCCTTCGACCGCCTGCGCGACCGTGATATTGTGGTCAAGCTGTTCGCCGAAATCGGCCCGCGTTATGCAACCCGTCCGGGCGGCTACCTTCGCATCCTGAAGTGTGGTTTCCGTGTTGGCGATAACGCTCCGATGGCGTTTGTGGAGCTGGTCGATCGTCCGGAGCCTACCGAGGCTGTGGAAATCGAGGAAGCAGCGGCGTAATTGCTGTTGCATTGAAAAAGGCCGGATATTCCGGCCTTTTTTTCGTCTGCATTTCTACGGTCGAAGTCAGGGGCAATCGATAAGCATCAGAGAAATGTCGTCGCCGGCGACACCGCCATTTTGATGGGCGGCCAATGCTGACTCAATTCTTTCGAAGCGTTCGGTTGGCGATGTGTTGGCGCTCGCAGCGATCAATCCGGTGGCGCCGAATTGCACTCCCTGCGGATTGTTTGCCTCCAGCAAGCCATCGGAACATAGAACCAGCTGGCTTTCTTCTACCCAGTTGAAATGCTGGGGCTCCCCGCCCAACTCGTCATTGCTGACAATCCCCAAAGGGAGGTTGGAGGACGGGAAGGTTTGGGATACGCGTCCCCAGCGGTCGAAGAGCACGGCCTGCGGGGTTCCGCCGACCCAAATGTCGCCGTGTTTTTGGCTTTCGTTAAGGCATACCAGCGTAACCGCCACAAAACGTCCAGTAGGCATGGACTCCTTGAGCTGTTGGTTCAATTCAAGAACAATTTCCCGGATTGAGCGGTTTAGCTTTGTCATGCGGTAGAACAGCGCGAGTACGGGCAAGACACTGATTGCAGCGGTCAGACCATGCCCGGTTGCATCAGCGAGCAAGGCGTAAAAAAGTCCATCAGACGAGCGATTGGCGGCAACGATGTCGCCACTGAAATTTTCGGCGGGAATAACCGTGTAACGCAGGCGGCTATCCTGAAGGCCCCTGCGGTGTAATTGGTTTTCCATGAGGCGCAGGGCGAGTTGCTGTTCCGCTTGGGTCTGATCGTAATAGTGCTGAAGTTGGCGGGCATTTTCACGGAGTGTTTGTTCAGTCTGCTTGCGCTCGGAGATGTCCCGAATTACACCGACCATCATGCGATGGTTGTCGATGACAATCTGGGTGATGGTCAGCGTCGCAGCGAAGCGGTGTCCATCCTTGTGTTGAGCCGCAAGTTCACGTTCCTGGCCGATGGTTTGTGACGGGGCATCCCCCGCGTATTCGCCGACACGCGCTTCATGTGCCGTCCGCTCCTCTTCGGGCATGAGCATGGAAACGTTGTTGCCGATCATTTCGGCCGAAGCCCAGCCGAAAATTCGCTCGGTCGACTTGTTGACCGATACCATGATGCCGTATTCATCGCATGTGATAATGGCATCGAGAACGTTATCGGAAATGGCCTGTACGCGGCGCAGCGAGTCGATCGATTCCTGCTGCATGGCCAGCGAACGTTGCATCGAACGCAATTTTGCCTCAAGGACCACGAAGTTGATTGGCTTGGTCAGGTAATCGTCGGCGCCGGCATCGAGTCCTTCAACGAGGTTTTCATCGCGATTCAGGGCGGACAGGAAAATGACTGGGGTCCACCGGTCACGGGGCATGGCCTTGATCCGCCGGGCAGCCTCGAATCCGTCCATGACCGGCATCATGATGTCGAGCAGGACGAGGTCGGGAGACTCAGCGGCGAAGCGCCGCACGGCTTCTTCGCCGTTCTCGGCCAGAATGACTTCATGGCCGAGTTTCTTCAGAAAGACCTGGAGGATATGCAGGTTGGTGCGGTTGTCATCGACGGCCAGCACCTTCATTTTGGTAGAAATCGAAGTCATGGCTGTTGCTCGCCGTCTCTGGTGTCGCTGCGAGAAATGGTGGCGACCGCGACGTTGCCGCTACCTTCGTAGGTAATGTTGCTAAAGCTCAGCATGCGGGACAGGGCAATCCCCCGACCGTTGGGATCAAAGGCACGCAGAGGGTCAATTTCGAGATAGTTCTGCCAGGGAAATCCGTTGCCCTGGTCGCAAATGCGCAGCGTGATCGAATCAGCCTGACGGCGATAGCTCAGGCGAACCTCCTTGCCGAAATTTTCCGGTAGCGCGGTGCGTCGTTTGATTTCTTCGTGCCAGCTGTCATCCTGTTTTAACCGACTCTTTTCCGCATAGGTCAGACCGAGGTTGCCGTGTTCTACGCCATTGATCAGTAGTTCGGAAATGCCCATAACGGCCGCATCGGGGTTCGGGCAGGCATGGGCAATGAAGGAGGCGAGCTGGGCTGCTTCTTCTATGGTCCGAATGGAGAACTCGGCCTGATCGAGAAACTGCAGCGAGTTGATGTGCTGGTGCAGTTGTCGGCTCAGGGAACTGCGTGCCTCGGCGTCGCTCAGTGCGGCGTGGACGATGGCGAGCAGACTGTCGCGGCGATAGGGCTTGGTCAGGTAGTAATAGGCGCCAGCTTCGAGGCCTTCGCGTATCTGTTCCGGAGAGTTGGCTGCCGTCTGCATGATGACGGGGATGGTGGAGAGCCGTGCGTCGAGCTTCATGCGCTTGAGCAGCCCGATGCCGTCCAGCCCGGGCATCATCCGGTCAAGCAGGATGAGCTTGAAGTCGTATTCGGGGTTTTGCAACAGTTGCCAAGCGGCTTCGCCGCTCTCCGCGGCTTGCAGCGTGAAGGTCTCTTCCCCGTCGAAATACTCGAGCAGGATTTCCAGGTTGAGTGCTTCGTCGTCGACCAGCAAGACGAGTGTTTTAGTCATGTTGTCCTGATTTGTCTGTCCGGCAGTTCAATGGCAGGGTGACGATGAAACAGGCGCCTTGCCCTGGATTGTTGCGGGCAACAATCGTACCACGGTGTTGCGTAACAATTGCCCGGCAAATTGCCAGGCCCAGCCCCGTTCCGCCGGCGCCGCTTTTCGTTGCGGTGCTTTGCACGAACTTGTCGAAGATGCTCTCGATCTCGGCCGCCGGTATACCGACTCCCTGATCGATGAAACTGATCGACAGTCCCGGCCGCGAACCACTGTCCTGGGCGCGCCGCCCGGCGGGCAGTTCGCTTGCCGCGAGTACGACGTATATCTTGCCACCTTCGGGCGAAAACTTGATGGCGTTGGAGAGCAGGTTGCAGATGACCTGGATGATCCGTTTTTCATCGGCGTCGATGACCGGGTTGGCCAGTTGGCAGTCGATGTCGATCTGGAGTTGGCGTTCGAGTTGCAGCGATTCGAGTTGGCCGAGCACCTGGCGGACGAGTTCGAGAGCGTTGAAGCGGGTCGTCTGCAGTGCCGTTTTGCCGGCATCGAGTTTCGACAGGTCGAGCAATTCGTCGATCAGCGAAAGCAAGCGTTGTCCGCTTTCGTCAATGCGTTGGAAATACTGACCGAGCTTCGGGTCGTTGGTGTTTTCAGCACGCCGGCTGCCGAGGTCCACGAAGCCGAGGATGGCGTGCATGGGCGTGCGCAGTTCGTGCGACATGTTGGCCAGAAATTCCGACTTGGCCTGATTGGCAGCCTGTGCCTGTTGCAAGGCGCTGTCCAGACTGGCCGTTCGTTCGCTGACCAGTTCCTGCAAATGATCGCGGTGTTCGCTGAGTTCGCGGGTCAGATTGAGCGCATAGCGCTCGGCGCGTTCCCGATGGGTGCTCTGGTGGCGAACCAACATGGCCAGCAACAGGCTGCCGAACAAGCCGCCGTAGAGAACCAGTGCCGGGGTATCGAGGCCCGGGCTGGCCTGGATGTTGGGGTAGAAATGGAGAATCCAGTTACGTCCGCCGAAGTCGATTTCATGGTGGAGCATAGCGGTGTCGCTGCCTCGGAAACCGGGGTGGGAGTTGTAGATCAGCGTTGGCGGCGATGCCACGATGGTATCGGCGGCCAGCGATTCGTCGAAAATTTGCAGAATGAAGCGGCTGCTTAGAGGCAGTTTGAACGAGGCCATGAATTCGTCGAAACGATATGCCGTCAGGACGATGCCGGAGAAGTTCGGCTTCTTCTCTGCGGCGTGGATGGTCAGCGGGCCGTTGGGAAGAATGGCCTGCACCATCTGGAAGCCGGGTCGTCGAGTGCCTTTGTCGGGCTGGAGCTCGATGGGGCCGGTCATGGCAACATTGCCGGTCAGAATGGCGCGGCTGATGGCATCGCGGCGGGCCCTTTCGGAGAGCAGGTCGAAGCCGATGACCGCGTTGAGGGCGGGGGTCTCGGGGGCGACGAAGTAGACTGGCAAGGCGAGGTCGGTGTCGGTTTTCGGAAAAATCCGGACGTTGCTACGGTCAACCGGAAATTTGGCGGAATTTCCGAATTGGCCAGCATCGCCAGGCCGCACGGCGGGGGCGTAGGCGAAGGCAAACATGCCGGCCAGGCTACCCTCGATTTCCATGGCCCGGGCAAAGCGTCGCCAGGCTGCCAGATCACGCGTCGGGCTGGCGACGGCAAAAGCCTGCAGGGAGCGCAGGAACTGGCTGTGAAGATTGAGGCGGTCGCGAATCTCGGCCGTAATCGCCGCACTTTCCTGATTGCCGGCCTGTTCTTCAGCCAGGATCCGGAGGCGGGACTGCCAGTGCCAGGCGGCAATCGTGGCCAGGGCGAGCAGCAAAAAGGTGGCGAGCGGCAGGAGCAGGCCGCCACGGTTGTGCAGTGATCGGTTGCCGTGATCCACCTGCGCCGCATTCACAGGGCGACAGCCTCCGATTCGTTGTTTTCCTGCTGCTGCAGCGTCCACATCCGGGCGTAATTGCCGTCGGCGGCCAGCAAGGCGGTATGGCTGCCGCGTTCGACTATGCGCCCTTCGCTCATGACCAGTATTTCATCGGCGTTCATGACCGTCGACAGGCGGTGGGCGATGAGCAGGGTGGTATGGCCGATGGCCACCTGCTCAAGCTGGGTCTGGATGGCGCGTTCGGTTGCCGAGTCGAGGGCTGAGGTCGCTTCGTCGAAAATCAGGATGGGCGGATTCTTGAGCAAGGCGCGAGCAATGGCGACGCGTTGCTTCTCGCCGCCGGAGAGTTTGAGGCCGCGTTCGCCGACGCGGGTCTCATACTTGAGCGGCAGGGATTCGATAAATTCGTGCAACTGGGCGGCGCGGGCGGCGGCGAAAACCTCCTCGCGGCTCGCTTCCGGGCGACCGTAGTTGATGTTGTAGAAAATGGTGTCGTTGAACAGCACGGTGTCCTGCGGCACGATGCCGATGGCGGCACGCAAGCTGGTCTGCTTCAAGGCGCGCAGGTCGTGGCCGTTGATCTGGATGGCGCCGCCGGTGACATCGTAAAAGCGGTAGAGCAGCCGTGACAGCGTAGACTTGCCGGCTCCTGAGTGGCCGACGACGGCTACCGTCTTGCCGGGGGGAATGGCAAAACTCAGATTTTTCAGGATCTGCCGGTTCGGCTCGTAGGCGAACTCGACGGCGTCGAAATTGACTTGCAGCGGGCCGCTCGGCAGGTCGCGCGCATCTGCGGCGTCGGCGATTTCACGGTTCTCGCCGAGCAGCTTGAACATCCTTTCGATGTCAGTCAGCGCCTGGCGAATCTCGCGGTAAACGATGCCGAGGAAATTGAGCGGCATGTAGAGCTGGATCAGGAAGGCATTGACCAGCACGAGGTCGCCGATCGTCATCCGGCCATCGACCACGCCATCCGCCGCCCGCCACATCATGGCCGTGACGCCGAGCGCGATGATCGCCTGCTGGCCGAGGTTGAGGAAGGCCAGCGTGGTCTGGCTGCGCGTCGCCGCCTCTTCCCATTTGATCAGTTGCTCGTCGTAGCGACGTGCCTCCCAGGCTTCGTTGTTGAAATACTTGACCGTCTCGTAGTTGAGCAGGCTATCGACGGCGCGGGTGTTGGCCGCCGAGTCGTTTTCATTGACGGCGCGGCGGATGTCGATGCGCCAGTTGCTGACCTTGATGGTGAACACGATATAGGCAAGCAGCGAGATCAGCGTGATGACGACGTAACCCATGTCGTACTTGACGAACAGGATGCCGAGGACCAGCCCAATTTCGACCAGCGTCGGCAGGATCGAATAAAGCGTGTAGGAAATCAGGCTGGAAATCGAGCGGCTGCCCCGTTCGATGTCGCGCGAAACGCCACCGGTCTGGCGTTCGAGATGAAAGCGCAGCGACAGGGCGTGAAGATGGCGGAAAACTTCCAGCGACACCTGCCGGACGGCGCGTTGCGTGACACGGGCGAAGAGGATTTCGCGCAGTTCCTGGAACAGCGAGGTCGAAAAGCGCAGCGTTCCGTATAGGACGAGGAGCAGGATGGGCAGGGCGAGCACCTGCTGGCCGGGCGACAGGCCATCGATCATCTCCTTGAAAATCAGAGGCACGCCGACGTTCGCCACCTTGGCGCCGACTAGGCAAGCCATCGCGGCAAGGACGCGCAGGCGATAGCGCCACAGGTAGGGGAACAACGTGCGTAGCGTCAGCCACACATGGGTTTCCGGCAGCGGTTGTCCGGCTGGCGGTTTGGGAAGGGCGGTGGCGCGGCGCATGCGAGAGCCTGACGGGATTTGAGGTGGCGGTGAATTGTGTGAGTATATGAAAACTGCCCGCTTTCCGGGAAAATCCCAAAACATTTAGCTTTTTGGACAAACAATGGCCAACGACCGCATCACCCTTCCCAACAAGCACTGCACGCTGCGTGTCGTGCCCATGCCGGCCGATCTCAATCCGAATGGTGACGTCTTCGGTGGCTGGGTCATGGCCCAGGTCGACGTTGCCGGCGCCATTCCCGCCATGCGCCGGGCATGTGGGCGGGTCGCTACCGTTTCGGTCAACTCCTTCCTGTTCAAGCAGCCGATTTCAGTCGGCGATGTTGTCAGTTTCTATGCTGAAATCGAGCGCGTCGGAACGACCTCGATCACGGTCAAGGTCGAGGTCTATGCCGAACGCAACTACGCTGCGCCGATCATCGTCAAGGTTACCGAAGCCGAGCTGACTTACGTGGCCATCGATGGCGCCGGAATGAAGCGCAAGGTTCCGCCCGAAAATATGCCGAGATTGGATTAAAATCCGTCAGTTATCCAATTACCCCGCCTGCGAGGGAGCAATCCAATGAATAGAATGAATCTGCGTACCGTTTCGGCCCTGCTGCTGCTTGCCTTTTCAGGCGCCGCCTCGGCCGCTGCGTTCCAGCTTCTGGAACAAAATGCCAGCGGTCTAGGCAACGCCTACGCCGGCTCGGCTGCGGTGGCTGACAATGCCAGCACGATTTTCTTCAACCCGGCCGGGCAGACGCAACTGACAGGTTTTCAGCTGTCCGCCGGGGTGACCGGGGTGGGGCCGAGCTACGAATACCGCGATCAGTTCGGCGTCAAGTCCGGCGGCGATGCCGGCGGCTGGGCTGCCGTGCCGAATGCCTACCTGTCGGGGCAACTGACAAACAAGCTTTTCCTCGGTCTGGGCATCTCGTCGCCGTTCGGGCTGGCCACCAAATACGATACCGTTTGGGGGCCGTCATCGACGCCAGGAGCTGGCTCGGCAATCGCCATCAAGTCGGAAATCAAGACGATCAACATCAACCCGTCCATCGCCTATCGCCTCAGTGACAAGGTGTCCCTCGGTTTTGGCTTGAACTACCAATCCATCGAAGGTGAACTGACCAAGACTGGCGTCATCCTCAAGGCCGACGATACCGCCTGGGGCTGGAACGCCGGTGTCTTGTTCACCCTGTCGCCGGCCATGCGCCTGGGGCTTTCGTATCGCTCTCCCGTCAAATACACCCTCGAAGGTACGCTCAACGGCGCTCTTCCGGTCAAGGCCGACATCAAGTTGCCGGACACCTTCATTCTGTCCGTGTGGCAGCAGGTTTCCGACCGCTGGGAAGCGATGGGCGATTTGTCCTACACGCGCTGGAACTCGCTGCAGTCGCTAAATGTTCTCCGGAGCAGTGACAGCTTCTTGCTGAGCAGCGAAGCCTTCCGATATGAAAATTCCTGGCGTTTCGCCTGGGGCGCCGGCTACAAGGCGACCGACAAGGCCAAGCTGAAATTCGGCATCGCCTTCGACCGCACGCCGGTGCGCGACGAATACCGCTCGCCGCGTGTGCCGGACAACAATCGTCTGTGGCTGTCACTGGGTGGTCAGTGGAATGCCGGATCCTACGGCAAGTTCGATCTTGGCTATACCTACCTTTACGTCATCGATCCGACCATTTCCCAAGGGACTGTGCAGGGCAAGTACGACGCCAACGCCCATCTCGTCGGCGTGCAATACTCGGTGGGTTTCTAAACTGTCGCGGCCGAGGCCAAATTGCCGGCGCTTGAACTGGGTGGCATGACACTGGGACTGCGCGAAGGCGTGATCGGCTTGATCGCGCTGGTCGCGGCCTACATGTTGTTCGTGTTGCTGCGCATGTTCCTGTTGCGCAATCGCCCGCGGGTATCGGCGAAGGTGGCCCCGCCGCCAGCCAGCATGGCCTCACCGCTGGAAAACGAACCGGCCGGCACCGACGACAGATGGGCGCAGGCTTCCGAAGAACTGGCCGGCGAGGCCTTGCGTAGCGGTCTTGAGCAGGAGCTGGCGCAGTTGCGCGACGAGGTCGATGCCATCCGTGGCGAACTTGCCGCCCTACGCGCCGACATGCAGCAGGAACTAGGCCACCTGCGCGCAGGCCAGACGGTTTCCCCAATTTATGGGGACGCGATGCAGATGGCCGTTTCGGGTTACGATCCGGCGGCGATCGCCGAGCGTTGCGGCATCGCCCGCGCCGAGGCCGAACTGGTCGTGGCGCTGGCCAAGAGTCAGGAACGTTGAGGGTAGCGATGGCAGAACAAGCGGAAAACTCGGAAAACGAAGCAGCAGCTGGCGAGATTCGCAGCAAACTGCTCGGCCGCTTGGCCGTGGCCGGTGTGCTGGTTGCTGCCTTGCTCGGTACGCTGGCTTTCTTCGATCATCTGGCCACGGTGCCCGACGACACGGAAGAGCAGGTCTTCACCCAGCCGGTCCCCGTCGCCCCAAAGAAAGAGGCATCGCAGCCCCTGACCCCGGCCGAAAACCTGCCGGCGCCGCCCGAGCCTGTAAAGGAGGAGGCACCTGTTGAACCGCCGCCGCCACCCCATGTTGAGACGCACGAAGCCGTCGAGGTCAAGCCCGAGCCGGCTGCTGAAAATCGGCCAAAATCGCAGTTGACCGTGGCAACGGCAAAAAAGACGCCGGCCCCGCCACCTGAAGTCGCTGCCGCCCCCGCTTCGGTGCCTGAGGCGACCATGGCGCCATCGAATATTCTGCCGCCAACTGACGCCGCCGTTCCGGCTGAGCCAGCGCCGCCCAAGGCCGCCGCGCGGATCGTTGAAACGCGCCGCGCAACGCCGCCTATGCCACCGGTTGTGTCCCGTCTGTTCTCGGGTTTTCTCTTGCAGGCAGGGGTCTTTTCCAGTGTCGAGCGGGCCGAGGAACTGCATGCCCGGCTAACCTTGAGCGGCGTTCCGTCTACGCTGGAGACCCGTGTTCAGGTCGGGCCGTTCAAGAGTAAGCGCGAGGCCGAAGCGGCCCAGGCCAAGCTCAAGGAACTGGGCGTCGAGACCATCCTCGTTCCGCCCAGGGGCAAACACTAGCTCCGCTCAGGGCATGCCCGGCAGGCGCGGCAGGCCAAGGCTGCGCCGGACGTCGCGGTGAATCTGCAGCGGCGGCGGCAAGGGTGCTGACTGACGACGCGGTTCCTCGTAACGGCGATTGTCGTGATACCTGCTGCCACGGTCGTCATAGTAGTAACTCCCCGGCCGGTCATCGTAATGCCGGTAGCCGGAGTTGTAATAGATCGTCGCCCCGGGCTGGACATAACCCGGAGGCGCCCGATGATAGCCCGCCGGATAAGGCGCCACGGCGCAGGCCCCCAAGCCACCAATCAATGCGCTGGCGAGGATGAGGCGGAGGAGCTTCTGCGAGAGTTTCATGGGGAGTGCGTCCGGTGGTTGTATAAGCAATTAACGCGGCGACTCCCCATAAGTTATACGGCGATGGCGGGGTTGTTTGTAACAAATCGTTAGAGGTTTAATTCGGCAACTGCCTTGAGGCCCTGTTCGATATTGTTGCGGGTCGCCGCTTCGACGGCCATGCGTAGTCGGGTGACGCCGGCGAAGGCGTCGCTCATGGTGGCCGTGCCGCTGGTTTTGACCGACTTGCGCAGAGCGACCGAGTGGTCGCTGGTCTTGGTCAGCGACCAGGCGGTTTCCATGTCAACTGTGAATGTTCCGCCAAAGGTCGGTTTCGAGAGACTGGTCAGGCGCACGCTCAACTCATAGTCGCCATTGCTTCCCTGGACGATGGACGTGAACAGTTTGCTGCGCACGACAGCGTCCTCGATGGCCGCCTTGAGGTCGGCATTCGAGATATTGCTGCTGTCCATGGTGCCGGTTTCAGCGCCGCCGCCGGTCTGGACGCGCAGGCTGTACGGGTGATGCTTGCTGACTGTGAGGTTCTGCGGGGTCATCGCTGCGCGGTCGGCGGGCGAAGCGCAGCCACCCAAGACGAGCGTCAGGGCGACCGCAGCAAGAAGGAGGGAGCGGTGTGCGGTGACGATCATTTACTTGGCATCCTTGTAAATGTTGTCGACCACTTCATTGACCATTTCGGTGGGCGAAAGACGGGTCAGCGAGGTATGGAAGGAGTTGCCGGTAGCCAGCGGGAAATCGGTTTTCGGGTCGCGGATATTGACGGTCAATTCGAGCATATACATGGTCATGTCCCACATCCATTTGTCGATGTAGGTAACGACGGCATCGACACCGCTCGGGGCGGCTTCGGTGCCGGTGGAGACGGTCACCCCTTTGCTGCGCAACTTGTCGGCGATGAGATTGTAGGTGTTGTCGTCATCGGCGATCCGCTTGACATACATTGTTTTGAGCGACGACAGGTTGGCCGACGGATCAACGTTGGCGGTTGCCCGGTTGACAGCGCAGCCCGTGGTCAGAACGGTGACAAGCCCGAGCAGTGCGGCGAGTTTGAGAAGTCGTTTCATGTTTTCCCCCTGATTTTTTCGAAAAAGGAAAAAGACTAGGAGAAAACGGGGCGACCAATATTGATCTACCTCAGAGGCTGTGCAGATGTCATGTTGTGGGCGGCTGTTGCGCCTCCAGCGCCCGGCGAATCCGTTTGGCAAAAACGGTCATTTCTTTTGCTGCCTGAATGTCACCTTTCGTTTCAGCGACGACGATTCCGCGTTCATAGGCGGCCAGGGCGGCAGCATGGTCGCCAGCTTCGGCCAGGGCTTTGCCGAGGGCTTTCCAGGCGGCTGAGTAGTGGTTGTCACGGTCGACGGCATTTTTGAAGCACTCTGCCGCCTTGGCCGGGTTGCCGGCCTTGAGGTATTCGTTGCCGAGCGAGAAGCGGAGCAGGGCGCCGTCGCGCGGGCCGTCGAGCATTTTTTCCAGGGATTCGATACGTGGGTTCATGGGCTACCAAGGCTAAAATAGGGTTTTGCAATCTGGATACAGGAAGCTTACTCATGGCCAAGACCATCATCGCCACCCCGAACGCCCCAGCCGCCATTGGCACCTATTCGCAAGCCGTGCGCGTCGGCGACACCGTTTACATGTCCGGGCAGATCGGGCTCGATCCGGCTTCCATGCAGATGGTAGACGGGATCGAGGCGCAAATCGTTCGCGTTTTCGACAATCTGAAGGCGGTCGCTGAAGCAGCTGGTGGTTCGCTGGCCGATGTGGTCAAGCTCAACGTGTTCCTGACCGATCTGGCCAACTTCGCCAAGGTCAATGAAACGATGGCCAAGTATTTCAGCGAGCCGTTCCCGGCCCGTGCTGCGGTTGGCGTCAAGGAATTGCCGCGTGGCGCGCTGGTTGAGGCCGATGCGGTGATGTGCCTCGGCAACTAAGCGGCTAATCAGCCCTGATGACGACGAGCGGGGCGCCCGCCCCGACTTCTCCGCCCATTCGCGCCTCCGAGGCGCTGCAGAAGAAGCTCGCCAAGATCGGCCTCCAAAGCGAGGCCGATTTGCTGGTGCACCTGCCGCTGCGTTACGAGGACGAAACGCGCATCACGCCGGTCAATCGGAGCTTTGCCAACGAGCCGGTGCAGGTCGAGGTCGTCGTCCACAGCAACGAAATCCAGTTCCGGCCGCGCCGGCAGATGATCGTGCGAGCAGCTGACGAGAGCGGCGAGATCACGCTGCGTTTTTTCAGTTTTTACCCGAACCAGCAGGCGGCGCTCAGCGAAGGTTCGCGCATTCGGGCTTTCGGCGAAGTGCGCGGCGGCTTTTTCGGCGCCGAGATGGTGCACCCGCGTTTCCGCAAGGTCGGCGACGACGAGCCGCTGCCTTCGGAGTTGACGCCGATTTACTCGACGACCGCCGGCCTGGCCAATTCGGCCCTGCAAAAACTCATCGGCAAGGCTCTGGCGGTTGGCGATCTGTCTGAAACGCTGCCCGAAGAACTGCGCCAGCGTCTGAAACTGCCGGGGTTGGCGCGCAGCCTGCGCTTTTTGCACACCCCCCCGCCGGGTACCGATCTCGACACCCTGCACGCGCGCAATCACCCGGCCTGGCGGCGCGTGAAATTCGACGAGGTGCTGGCCCAGCAACTGTCGCTGCGCCGCGCTTATCTGGCGCGTCGCGAGCAGGGGGCGCCGGTGCTTGTGGCGCGGGATGATCTTGGGGCGCGCCTGCTTGATCAACTCCCGTTCGGCCTGACCGGCGCGCAATTGCGGGCCATGGCCGAAATCGCCAATGACCTCGCCCAGCCCTACCCGATGCAGCGCCTGCTGCAGGGCGATGTCGGCGCTGGCAAGACCATCGTTGCCGCGCTGGCTGCGTGTCAGGCGATTTCGGCCGGCTGGCAGGCGGCCTTCATGGCGCCGACGGAAATTCTCGCCGAGCAGCATTATCTGAAATTGAAGGACTGGCTGGAGCCGCTCGGCGTCAAGGTGGCCTGGCTGTCCGGCAGCCTGAAAACCAAGGCCAAACGCGAGCAACTGGCGGCGACGGCGGCCGAGGCGCAGCTGGTCGTCGGCACGCACGCGCTGATTCAGGACGGCGTCGATTTCGCCAAGCTCGGGCTGGCCATCGTCGACGAGCAGCACCGTTTCGGCGTCGCCCAACGGCTGGCCTTGCGCAAGAAGGGCGACAACCCGCATCAGCTCATGATGTCGGCGACGCCCATCCCGCGCACGCTGGCCATGAGCTATTACGCCGATCTCGACGTCACCGTGCTCGACGAGTTGCCGCCTGGGCGGACGCCGATCAAGACGCGGCTGATCGCCGACAACCGGCGCGACGACGTGGTTGGTTTCGTGAAAAAGGCGGTCGAGGAAGGCCGGCAGGCTTACTGGGTTTGCCCGTTGATCGAAGAGTCCGAGGCGCTGCAATTGCAGACGGCGCAGGAAACCTACGATTTCCTTTTTGAGCAATTTTCCGGGTTGACCGTGGGATTGGTCCATGGGCGCCTCAAAGCCGACGAAAAGCAGGCCGTGATGGCCGCCTTCGCGGCTGGCGACATTGATGTGCTGGTGGCGACGACGGTCATCGAAGTCGGCGTCGATGTGCCCAATGCCAGCCTGATGGTCATCGAACACGCCGAACGTTTCGGCCTGTCGCAACTGCACCAGTTGCGCGGCCGGGTCGGACGCGGCAAATACGAATCAAGCTGCGTGCTGATCTACGCCGGGCCGCTAGGCGAGATCGCCCGCCAGCGGCTCAAGATCATTTTCGAGAACACCGACGGCTTCGAGATCGCTCGCCAGGATCTACAGATCCGCGGCCCCGGTGAATTCGTCGGTGCCCGGCAGAGCGGGGTGCCGTTACTGCGCTACGCCGATCTGGAAATGGATGCCGATCTGGTCGAAATGGCGCGCGACGTGGCCGAGGAAATGCTCACCGAGCACCTCGAACTGGCTGAGCGCCATCTCAAACGCTGGCTAGGCTCGCGCGAAGAACTTCTTAAATCCTGACGCGATTGGCCGAGGCAGTCATGCCGTCGCCCCAGCGGCCTTCTGGGCAGCTATTGGCGGAGTTTCGTGCAACTGATTGCCGGTTTGACAGTCCCTTTTTCGAGAGTCCTGAAAAAGAGCTTGGAAAGCGTCGAGATAGTCAGCATCGAGTAGGTCTCCTGTTCAAACTCTCCAGCTACCGCGCAAGGTCCGTTCTATCCATCTCGCCGAAGTTGAGGCAAACTTAAACAAGCAACTCGCGGTGATGGCCGAGGCTGTTTTACTAAAGCCAACCAGCCTCCGTGAATCCGGGATGATCCACTCATCTTCACATTGCGGCTTATGAAAAACATTTTCTGGCGTTCAGTATTTCAGCCAACGGTCCAGGTGACGCCAATGGTGCGGTTTGTCATGTGGCTCGTGGCACTGGCTGTCGCAGGAATTCTGGCATTTGTAAGAGTGGCTACCGAGGCTGAGTTCGCGTTTGCTTCGGTCGTGATCATGCCCGTCTTTGCTGTCTCCTGGTTTATCAGAAAAAAGGAGGGAGTGATTTTTTCCGCGCTGGCTGCGGGGGTATGGGTTTCCGCAGATATTGAGGCAGGTCGACAATTCAGTGCCGCATGGATTCCTTGGGCCAACGGCGTGACACATTTTGCGGTGTATGCATTGGTCGCTTACTTGACCGGCTCCTTGCGCGAAGTGCTGGTGAGGGAACATGACCTGGCTCGGCATGATGCTTTGTCAGGATTGCTTAACAGGCGTGCATTTTTTGAGTCGGGTGTTGCAGAAACAGATCGAGCCAGGCGCTATGGTCATTCTCTCGGAATTGTTTTTCTTGATCTCGACGATTTCAAGCAACTGAATGACGCTCGTGGTCATGAGGTTGGCGATATGGCGCTGAAAGGCGTCAGCGATGCTTTGGCGCGAAGCCTGCGCAATACGGATGTAGTCGCTCGCCTTGGTGGGGATGAATTTGCCGTGCTCTTGCCCGAGACAAGTTTCGAATCAGCGACCGAGGCCGGTCACAAGATCGCGCACGCGATCAACGCCGTTCTTCGCGACTTTTCGCCGGTCTCTGTGAGCCTTGGTGTCGCATGGTTTGAGAGCGTCGCCGATCGTTTTGTTGACATGGTCAGTGCGGCCGACGGTTTGATGTATGAAATCAAGGAAGCTGGAAAACATGGCGTTCGTAGCAAAAAGTTTTCTGCCAGCATGGCCAGGTTGTCATCTGACGAGGCTGCTTGATCTATCAGCGTTGCCTTCGGAGGGGCTGATGATCGCTACCGGGAGATCGTCAAGCTGTCTCTGGCTTGGCTTGTCGATCAGCGCTCAAACCTATCCTCAAGCTGGGGAGCCTGTCGCTTTGGCATTTTGACAGCACGCTTGCCATGATGCTTCTAACTGCCTTTCGCTATCGGGGCCATTGCTGTGGCGCTACTGAGCACACCGTTTCCGCTGAAACGACAATGCCAAATATCCCGCCAGAAACGACGCTTGAGCAACCCCGGCTTGATTATTGACGTTTCGCACGCAATTATTTGTACATCATCTTCATGTTGCCACCGAAAGGAGATTCACCATGAATCGTGACGAATTTACGCGCAAGATGCATTCCAGGCTTGATCAGTGGAACAATGAAATTGATGCGCTGGTGGCCAGGAAGGATTCCATCGAAGAAACCGCCCGCGCCGAACTGAATGCGCGCCTGGAGGATTTGCGCGCTCAACGTGACCGGGCCAGAAGCCAGTTGGCAACGTTACAAAATGCCAGCGAGACAGCATGGCAGGACATGAAGGCAGGCCTGGAGATGGCTTGGGATGCCGTTGCTCAAGCCATTGAGTCAGCCAAGTCTCGCTACAAATAGGCCGCACTTAAAACCGGCTACCTCCATCGGTGGACCGGTTTGCGGGAATGACGGCCCCTGATCAATCAGCGTTTCCTGTTGGCCGAGGCGGTTATCCCGTCGCTCAGTGTCTTCAGCGCCGCCATTGCCCGCGCTTCGCGCAGGTAGATCATGCCGGTCGGCACGAGGCTGAATTCGTCGGGCACCGTTTCGATGACCAGATCGGCCGCGTGGCTCGATTGTTCGACGACGCGGCGCGGCATCAAGGTCCAGCCGAGGCCGACGGCGATGCAGCCGAGGATGCCTTCGAGCGTGCCGAATTCCATGGCGTCGGCCACGGCGTGGCCCTGGGCGCGTTGCCAGGCGATGGCCCGCGTCCGGTAGGCGCAGCCTTCGCGGAAGAGGATGAGCG
The DNA here is from genome assembly GCA_018828385.1 of Gammaproteobacteria bacterium. Taxonomy (GTDB): domain Bacteria; phylum Pseudomonadota; class Gammaproteobacteria; order Burkholderiales; family Rhodocyclaceae; genus Azonexus. The sequence continues at coordinate 30,076 of JAHJVE010000022.1, forward strand.
GAAGCAGCACGGGATCGGTGCCGGCGGCGTGCACCTGGACCAGTTCCTCGATGACCAGTTCGTCGAATTGCAGGTCGGGGTGGATGACCGGGCCGGCGACGAAGGCGCAGTCGAGTTTGTGGTCGAGCACCTTGCCGATCAGCGTGCTCGTGGTGTCGGTGGCGACGCGCAGTTCGAGGCCCGGGTGTTCGGCTCGCACGGCTTTGAGGGCGCTCGGCAGGTGCAGGGCAGCGAAGGTTTCCATGGCGCCGATGCGCAGTTCGCCGGCGCTTTCGCCCACCTGGCGGACGGCGCTCGCTGTTTGGCGTTCGAGCATGAGCATTTTTCGCGCGTAGTCGAGCAGCACCTTGCCCGACGGCGCGAGTTCGAGGCCGCGACCCTTGCGGAAGAACAGTTCGGCCCCAAGCTCTTCTTCGAGCCGCCGGATGCGTCCGGTGACGTTGGACTGGACGGTATTGAGCTTGCGCGAAGCGGCGAGGATGCCGCCTTCTTCGACGACGGCCTGAAAGGTGCGGAGGGCGACGAGTTCCATGGCTTATCTCTAAAAAAGAATGGTTCGTTCAAAACAAATCATTTGAATTGATACTTTACTCTGTTTATTGTTCGCCTATCAATAACCAAGGGAACATCCCATGAACTCACAGAGAGAGCGCCTCAAGGTGCTGGGTGCCGGGATTTTCAGCCTGATCCTGGTGCTCGGCGTGGCCCGTTTTTCCTACACGCCGCTGCTGCCGCTGATGCAGAAACAGGCCGGTCTCGGGCTGGCCGAAGCCGGCTGGCTGGCCGCGCTCAATTACGCCGGCTACCTGAGCGGCGCCTTGGTCGCTTCGCTGATCAGCGATCTGGTGCTCAAGGACAAGCTGTACCGGATCGGCATGGTCGTCGCCATTCTGAGCACCGTGATGATGGGCCTGACGACCGATCCGCTGGTCTGGATGGTCTCGCGCTTCATCGCCGGCCTGTCCAGCGCGGCCGGCATGTTGCTCGGCACCGGGCTCATCCTCAACTGGCTGATCCGCCACAACCATCGGCCGGAGCTGGGCATTCACTTCGCCGGCATCGGGCTCGGCATCGCCGGCTGTTCGGTCGCCGTTTGGCTGATGAACGGCTGGCTCGACTGGCGCGAGCAGTGGTTCGCTTTCTCGGCCATGGCTTGCCTGCTCATCATTCCTGCCCTGGCCTGGCTGCCGGCGCCCGACACCAGCGGGGTGACGAAAAGCGGCGCGGCCATGCATGACAACCCGCCCAGCCCGCTGTTCCTGCGCATTTTCATGGCCGCCTATTTCTGTGCCGGCTTCGGCTACGTGATCAGCGCCACCTTCATCGTCGCCATCGTCGATCAGTTGCCCGGGCTGTCCGGGCAGGGCGCGCTGGCCTTCCTGGCCATCGGTCTGGCCGCGACGCCGGCCTGTTTCAATTGGGACATCATTGCCCGCTATACCGGCGACATCAACGCCCTGATCCTCGCCGCCGTCCTGCAGATCGTCGGCATTGTCCTGCCGGTCGCGGTCGGCGGGCTGATTCCCACGCTGTTCGGCGCCCTGCTCTTTGGCGGCACCTTCATCGGCATGGTCAGCCTGGTCCTCACCATGGCCGGGCGCTACTACCCGACGCGGCCAGCCAAGATGATGGGCAAGATGACGCTTTCCTACGGCGCGGCGCAGATCATCGGGCCGGCCATCGTCGGCTGGCTGGCGACGCGGCTCGGCAACTATTCCATCGGCCTGTATCTGGCGGCCGGGGTGATGGTCGTTGGCGTCGTCCTCTTGGCTATACTGAAACTTGTTGAAAAGCGGGACGCCGCCCTGGCGCTCGAACCCGGCTTGCAGAACTAAACGGAGACCAGACATGTTCAAGGGAATTCTGATCGAGAAGGACGACGCCGGTTACCGCGCGTCGGTGCAGGACATCGATGACAGCCAGTTGCCGGAAGGCGACGTGACGGTGCGCGTCGACTACTCGTCGCTCAATTACAAGGACGGCCTGGCGATTACCGGCAAGGGGCCGGTCGTCCGCAAGTTCCCGATGGTGCCAGGCATCGACATCGCGGGCACGGTCGAAAGCAGCAGCCACGACGACGTCAAGGCCGGCGACCGCGTCGTGCTCAACGGCTGGGGCGTCGGTGAAACGCATTGGGGCGGGCTGGCCCAGAAGGCGCGGCTCAAGGGCGACTGGCTGGTCCCGCTGCCGGCAGCGTTTTCCGAAAAGCAGGCCGTTTCGATTGGCACAGCCGGCTACACCGCCATGCTCTGCGTGTTGGCGCTGGAGCGCCAGGGCGTCAAACCGGCCGACGGCGAGATCGTCGTTACCGGTGCGGCGGGTGGCGTCGGCAGCGTGGCGATTGCCGTGCTGGCCAAGCTCGGCTACACGGTGGTTGCCGTGAGCGGTCGGCCGGAGGAAACGGATTACCTCAAGCAACTCGGCGCGGCCGAAGTCCTCGACCGCAGCCTGTTCTCGGCGCCCGGCAAGCCGCTCGGCAAGGAACGCTGGGCGGGGGCGGTCGATGTTGTCGGTTCGCACACCCTGGCCAACATCTGTGCGACGACCAAGTATCGCGGCGTCGTCACCGCCTGCGGGCTGGCCGGCGGCATGGACTTCCCGTCGTCGGTGGCGCCCTTCATCCTGCGCGGCGTGACGCTGGTCGGCATCGACAGCGTGATGTGTCCGCGGCCCGAGCGGCTAGTGGCGTGGCAGCGGTTGGGGGCTGATCTCGATGTCGCCAAGCTTGGCCTGATCACGCACGAAGTGTCGCTGGCCGAAGCCATCCCGACGGCCGCTCAGCTCATGGACGGCAAGGTGCGCGGCCGTGTCGTTGTGGATGTGAATCGCTGATGCCCTACGTCAATATCAAGATCACCCGCGAAGGGGCGACGCCGGAGCAGAAGGCGCGCCTGATCGCCGGCGCGACGCAACTGCTCGTCGATGTGCTCGGCAAGAACCCGAAAACGACGGTGGTCGTCATCGATGAAGTCGATACCGACAACTGGGGCGTGGCGGGTGAGTCGATCACCGTCCGCCGGGCGCGCGGCGAGTAAATCCGCCTGTTTTTCCCATTCCCACGGTCAACCGGAATTTTTGCCCAAAATTGAAATCATGAGTCACCTCTTCGAGCCCCTGAAACTGCGCGACATCACCCTCAAGAACCGCATCGGCATCCCGCCGATGTGCCAGTACTCGGCCACCGACGGCATGGCCGGCGAATGGCATTTCATCCACTACGGCAGCCGCGCCGTCGGCGGCGCCGGCCTGATGATCCTCGAAGCGACGGCCGTCGTTCCGGAGGGCCGGATCAGCCCGGGCGACCTCGGTCTGTGGAGTGACGAACAGATCGGGCCGCTGGCCAAGATCGCCCGCCTGGCCCGCGAGCAGGGCTGCGTGCCGGCTGTTCAACTGGCCCACGCCGGGCGCAAGGGCAGCGTCGGGCTGGGTTGGGGCGAACAGCGGACCTTGCGCGCTGATGAAGGCGGCTGGCAGGCGGTCGCCCCGTCTGCCGTGTCGTTCGGCGAAGGCTATGCCCAGCCGCATGAACTCAGCGTCGGCGAGATTGGCGAGGTCGTTTCGGCCTTCGTCGCAGCCGCCCGGCGGGCCGTCGTCGCCGGCTTCCAGGCCATCGAAATCCATGCTGCCCACGGCTATCTGCTGCACCAGTTCCTGTCGCCGCTATCGAACCAGCGCACCGACGCCTACGGCGGCAGTTTCGACAACCGGACCCGTCTGCTGCGCGAGGTGGTCAGCGCCGTGCGCGCCGTCTGGCCGGAAAACCTGCCGCTGCTCATCCGCCTGTCGGCCACCGACTGGGTCGACGGCGGCTGGACGGCCGACGAGACGGTCGAGCTGTGCCGTGGCCTCAAGGCGCTCGGCGTCGATCTGGCTGACATCTCCACGGCCGGCCTCGTGCCGACGGCGAAGATCCCAGCCGGCCCCGGCTTCCAGACCGAATTCGCCGCCCGCGTCCGCCACGAAGCCGGCTTGCCCGCGGCTGCCGTCGGCCTGATCACCTCGGCCGTGCAGGCCGACCACATCGTGCGCAGCGGCCAGGCCGACATGGTGCTGGTCGGCCGCGAAATCTTGCGCAATCCGTACTGGCCCATGCAGGCGGCGCAGGAGTTGCGGCAGGTCGGCGTCTGGCCCAATCAATACCTGCGGGCAGCGCCGGGCGGGTCGGTCGGCCGCTGATTTTCCCTGCGTCAAAAAGACAAGGCCCGGTCTCGTCCGCCGGGTCTTGTGCGTCGCACAAAAAAATTTTCCCCGGTCGGGAACTTTTGCCGTGAGCCTTGTCTTACAGCCTGTTTTGCAAACTGACCCAACCCAAACAGAGGCTATAAAAAATGGACGAACTCTCTTACGTCGGCATCACTTTCACCGTGGTTATCCTTGCTCTGGCCTGCTTCATGGCCGCCAAGTTGGCCTCGAAGACGGCCTACCACGATTAAGAAAAGTGACGCTCAGCAAAGCCGGGGTTTCCCGGCTTTTTTCATTTTTGGCCCTTTTTTCCCGTTGACCGTGGGATTCCCCCAAATCAGCCGATAAACGCCTCGACAATCCGCGCCACCTCGGTTGGTTGGTCATGGTGCAACATGTGGTCGGCCTGCTCGACCCATTCCTCGCGGACATTGGCAAAGCACGCCCGACGCGCCTCCCAGTCGCCCGGCCGCTGCCCGAAATCGCGAATGACCCACGATTCCCGGCCGGCCACCCAAAGCACCGGGCAGGTGATCTGCTTCCAGATCGCCATCGATTCTTCCAGCCGGAACAAATACGGCGCCGGCGCCTTGTGCCACGGATCGCCGTTCCAGATGATGCCGTGATGACGCAAGCCGGCCCGGTTTTCACCATCGCCGACGCGGGCCAGATGCTTGGCCAGAAACTCGGCGCGCTCGGCTGTCAAAAAGCGGTCGCTGTGCAACAGCCGGCGGGCAAAGGCCATGCGGTCGGCGTAAGCGTGCATGCGCGGCGGCTTCTTGAGGGCGCCCAGCCACTGCTGATAACGCTCCGGCGCCATATCCGGCGTCGTCGGCGCAATGCCGAAACCCTCCAGCGACACCACGCTCTCCACGCGCTCCGGCCGAATGCCGGCGTAGAGGCAGGACAAAATGCCGCCCATGCTATGGCCGACCAGCTTCACCTTGCCGTCCGGCGCGTAGCGGTCGATGATGGCCTCCATGTCGCCCAAGTGCTCGGCGAAGAAATACGGCCGGTTCAGCCACTCCGATTGGCCAAAGCCGCGCCAGTCCGGCGCCACGATATTCCAGTCTTTCGCCAGTTCATCGACAACAAACTGGAACGAGGCCGAAACATCCATCCAGCCATGCAGCAGGAAAAGCGTCGGCGCATCGGGGTTGCCCCAGCGCCGGATATGCAGGCGGACGTCGGGCAGATCGAGAAATTCGGAGCGTGAAGGTTTCATCAGGGTTCGGCGCGGCTGGCCGCATGAAGCGGCGCAAGCCCGCGCTGGCAGTTGGGGATAGGCCATTTTGACACGCTTTGACGCCATCCCGTTCGCGCCGCAGCGAGCGTTAAAATGGCCTCCCCCGTTCGCTGGAGAAAACGATGTCAAAGCCCGGCCGCATTGCCAGCGTGCTGCTCATGGCCAGTCTGCTCAGCGCCACCGCGCTCGCCCGCGCCGACGCCACGCCGCAAGTCCAGCCCCTGCTGCCCTTCGCCTCGACAGAAGGCCTCGAACGCCTGGCGCGGAGCACGGCAAAAAGCGACTTCGCCCCGCTCGCCAACCAATTCGAAGCCCAAGCCACCATCGCCTTCTGTGGCCCGACCACCGCCGCCATCGTCCTCAACACCCTGCGCCCAGCGGCCATCGAAACGCCCCGCGACCGCAGCCGCCTGCATCCCGAAGATGACCGCTACCTGCCGAAAACCCTGCAACTCACCGTGCCCCGGCACACCCAGGAAAGCGTCATCGCCACCGGCAAAAAAACGCGCGCCCAAGTCTTCGGCGAACCCGCCACCGTCAATGGCAAGCTCATGCGCGACGGCGGCTACCAACTACGCCAGCTCGACGAACTGCTCAAGGCCCACAGCCTCGCCACCCGCCTCGTCATCGTCGATGCGCAAACCGCCGAAGCCGATATCCGCCGCGATCTCATCGACAACCTCAACCGCCCCGGCGACGTGGTCATCGTCAATTACCAACGCACCGCCGTCGGCCAATCCGGCGGCGGCCACATTTCGCCCCTAGCCGCCTACGACGCCGTGACCGATTCGGTGCTCATCCTCGACGTCAATCCCAGCCATTACCCGTGGGTCTGGATGCCTGTTTCGACATTGATCCGCGGCATGCGAACCAGGGATGTGGTCGAGAACCGGGGCTACATTCTGGTTCAGGGGCGCTGAGGGAATAGAAGTACCTCACTGGCAGTTCATCCGCAATTGCTGACTTTCATGTGCCGGACAGGCTTAGTCCGCCATGCATCAGATACCAGCCGGTTACGGGCGTCGAGCGGCAGCTTCTTGATTCAGAAAACGCCAACAATCGCTCCTAATCAGACAGATAGTTCGCCCGCTCAACCGCAAAAGGCATGCGTTTTCGGCGTGCGCGGACGCTGGTTCGCAATGATATGCTCGCCTCATGGCTACCAACAAGAATCAGCACTTTGTTCCTCGCTGCTATTTAAAAACCTTCACCAACAACGGTGAGAATCGCGCGATCAATCTTTTGAATCTTGACCGGCAGCGAGCAATACCAGCAGCGCCGGTCAAGAACCAATGCTCAGGAGACTACTTCTATGGTCAAGACGATCTTCTGGAAACTGCGATTCGTGCTGTTGAAGGGGGCTACGCTTCAGCATTAGCGCGGATTCATAGCCCCCGTTATGCGCTAACCGACAGTGATAAATCAGTTCTGAGGACCTTCATGCTCTTCCAGCACTTGAGGACAGAGGCAGCCTCTAGGCGTTCGGTCGAGATGTTTGCTGGAATGGAGCACTCCATCGGATCTCCCTTGCTTGGTTTGAAACCGTCAATCAAGGATGCGGTCCAGTTTGCGATGAGGGCATTTGCGGACGAAATGCGCCTCTTCGACGATTTGAAAGTTTGCTTAGTGAGGAACAAGACTAAGACGCCCTTCGTGACTTCGGATGACCCTGCCGTCGTCACGAACCGCTGGCACAAGGAAGATCCTCGTGTGCGGCACAAATCTCCAGGATTGATGGCCTGTGGAACAACCATTTTTCTTCCATTGAGCCCTCGCATTTTATGCGTCGCTTATGACGGGGATGTATACAGTGTCCCGCACGAGAGCGGGTGGACTGAGGTGCGGAATGACTCCGATGTTGAGGCGTTCAACGAGCAGCAGTTTCTAAACGCATTCGCGAACATTTACTTCCGCGATTGGAACGACCATGAATGGATCCTAAGTTTGTACCGCGCTATTCAGAGCCGCAGGCTCAGTTGCCGACATCGTGTCCACTATGCAGTCCTCGACGGATCTGATGGGACCCACAAGCGCTACAGAGTCGTAGAACGTTTCGACGCTGTAGCGCATGAGGAGGCACTTGTGCATACGGAGACGCTATCCCCTATGCCCTCACGCTGGCCAACTCTGCTTCGCTGGCGCGCTAAAGGTTCGGTTTTCACAAACGGAACAGGTGCAGGATACATTCGAGTTGCCCAGACCCCATTTAGAAGTGCGGGGGGATACTGGCGAGAATCCTCTGGACACTGACGGCAGAAAACCATCCAACCCGGAGAGTGGCTTGAGGATAGGAAATTCTCAAACGCATTCTCGGATTTCCGGGATGTTGCGGCCTGTTGTGGCCTTGAGCTCGTGGAAACCATTGCGGCACAAGGCGTTTCTGTATTGACTTGAACCGCCATATTCTCGACTTAAGGCCCGGACGAGAAGCTTCTCGTCCGCAGCTGAAGTCGAGACAGGAAACCCGCGTATTTCGGTGAGTTTGGAAAAGTCTCGCAAATTGAATCCCTCCCTGTTTCGAACTTTAAGTTGAGATTTTTCCGGTTTTCAGCAGCTTAACTTGAGACTTTTCCCTGCTATTTCCAGTCGGTCCTGTCCAGGATTGTCTTGTCGGGTTGTTCGTCCAGTTCGAATTGCTCACGAAGGTAGGAATTAGTCAGCTCGTCGGCCTTAACGGTCATTGGTTGCGAGCAGATTTAGCGGCAGCTACAGCCTTCATTGCCGCCATTCAAGTACGTCCAACAGAAAACTCTCAGATGACGAATCTGAGAGGCTGCTTGTCGAATTTTGCTACTCACCCAATGGTCAGCGCGCTGGTTGAACCTGGATATTTTTTTGATGCGATAACGCGGCGGATTCAACCAGCCAAGTCCCGAATTGACAAGCCGCATGCTCATTGCTGAGCGAATCCCGCCAGACCACATGAAGAGCCTTGCGTGGTGGCGGGTTTCCTTCCAGCGGGATGGCGACCAGCGTCGCCGATCTTGTCTCTTCTTCGACAGTTCCGGCAAGTGCCAACGAAACGCCCATCCCCGCTTTCACCCATTGCTTGACGGCATCGGTTGAACCCAGGCGTGCGCCGATTGGCAGCGCTGCCAATTCGAGACCCAGATATTCCGCCAGAAGCCGTCCAGTACCCGTACCGGGCTCGCCGCCAAGCATCGGTGTCTGCCTTAATTGGCTGCAACTCAAATGGGGCAATCCTGCCCAGGGATGTTCGGGCGCAACGATGACAACCATTTCCTCTGTTCGCCAGACGCGCGAGACATAGCCTGGACGCTGGTCCCACCATTCCATGAGAGCGACATCAATCTCGCCTTTGGCGAGTTGTTCGGCAACCACCAGGTTTCGGCTAATCTGGATGTCAATGCGTGCCCCGCTTTCGTCGCTATACGCCTTGAGATAAGGGTGGAGCAGATAGATGCCAATATTGCTGCTGGCGCCGATGACAAGGCGACGCTCGCGGAATGTATTGAGCGCATTGGTGGCAAGGCGGAGGAGATTTTGCGCATGACTTTCGAACTCCCGCCCCTCCACCGTCAGTCGACAGCCCTTGGGGTCCCGCTCGACAAGACGGGCACCCAGTAGGCTCTCCAGCTTTTGTAATTGCTGTGAGATGGCCCCCTGGGAAATCCCCAGCTCTTGCGCCGCTGCACGAAAGCTGCCCAGTCGGGCGATAGCGAGAAAACTCGCAACCTGGTCGAGGTTGAGTGTGTTCAGGCTGCGACCTTTGTTACCGGGCGATTGACTGCACCTTGCGGTTGCAGGCCAGCCAGGGCCTGCAGGATGTTGGTCGTTGCCTCCATTTCAATCGCCAACCGAACCGAGTCCACGGCAGAGCCAATATGGGGTGTGAACAGCGTTCGCTCAGAATCCGCCAGCAGACGCGCGGATATTTTCGTCGGTCGATCCGACCGGGCCCACTCTTCGAGTTCGAAGACATCCGCGGCATAACCGGCGAGCTTGCCGGCGGCAAGCGCATCAGCCACCGCCTCCTCATCGACGACGGAGCCACGACAGGCATTGACGAGGAACGCCCCTGTTTTCATGGTTGTGATCGCATCGGCGTCGATCAGGTGAAGCGTGTCCTCGCTGATCGGAAGCATCGGAACGACATAGTCGCTTTCCGCCAGCAATTGATCCACAGCGACACGGCGCAGGCCAAGGCGAGCCTCTATCTCGGGGGGCAAAGGTCGGGGGTCGGCATACAACAGCTTTAGTTCATAGCCTTGCAAGCGGGCGACGATGGCCTGTCCCACAGCACCCATGCCGATGATGCCTAAGGTTCGGCCTGTCAGGCCGGCGCCGTAAAGCACAGGTCGCCATCCGTCGAAGGAACCGCTGCGGACCAGTTGATCGCCCTGAAGAATCTTCCTGGTAAGTCCGATCAACAGGCCGATCGTCAGTTCCGCTGTCGGAATGGTCAGCAGATCGGGCACATTGGTGAGCCAGATGCCATGCTGGGTGCAGGCATCGACATCGTAGTTGTCATAACCCTTCAAGGCGCAGCCGACGACTTTCAGACGGGGACAAGAAGACAGAAACTCTTCGTCGACGCTGTCGGTCATGAAGGTCATGATTGCATCTGCATCCTTGGCGCGACTCAGGATTTCCTCTCGGGAGAGGCGCTCGCGAGTCGTATTGGGAACTACGTCGCAATGTTCAGCCAGCCGATTGATGACTTCCGGATGCACCCAGCTGGTAAGGACGACTTTAGGCTTCATATTGTCTCCATTCATTTGAAGCGTTTTCTGAGCGTGCTGCTGAAGGCATCAACCAGCGTAACCATGAGCAGGATCACGAGCAGGATGGCCGAGACCTCCTGATACTGCATGATGCGCAGGGAACCCATGAGCTCGAAGCCAATGCCGCCAGCGCCCACCATGCCCATGACAGTCGAGGCACGGAAGTTGTATTCCCAGCGATAGATCGAGATGTCCGCCATTTGCGGCAGCACTTGCGGGATGACACCGTGAAGGAGAACCTGGATAGGCGTGGCGCCAGCGGCGCGAGCTGCCTCAATGGGCGCTTCGTCGGCATGCTCGATGGCTTCGGCAAAAAACTTGCCGATCATGCCCACAGAGTGCAAGCCCAAAGCCAGCACGCCAGGCAGCGCGCCAAAGCCGACCGCAGCAACGAAAATGATGCCCAGGATCAGTTCGGGAATCGAGCGCAGCGCATTCAGGGTGGCTCGGGCCACCTGATAGATCACCGGATGCGGCGTGGTGTTGCGGGCCGCGAGGAAGGCCAGGGGAATAGATAGCACGACCGCCAGTGCGGTACCGGCCACGCTCATGGCCAGCGTATCGATCAGCGGTTTGAGCCAACTGCGGACGTTCTGAAAGTCCGGCGGGAACATTTCACTGAGTAAAAGGAGGATAGCAGGGCCTCCGTCAGCTAGGCGCTCCCCGTCGAACAGTCCGACATAGTGGAGGCATAGGCCGATGGCCATGAAAATCGCCATCAGTCGCAGCGCGCCACTGTTCCAGGCGCGCTGCTGTTGATCAATGATCACGTTGTGATCGAGGCTGCGAGTATTCATGCTTACTGGAACTTGGCGAGATCAATCTTGAGGAGGGGGCCCAGATTGCGGACGACGTCGTAATGCTTGTCGGTAATCACGTCAAAACCTTCCGCCTTGAAGGGCTTGAGAACAGCAGGATCCTTGAGGTTGAGGAAGGCGGCGCGAATCTTCTCCTTCAATTCAGGATTCAGGTTGGAGCGCATCGTCCAGGGGTACTGGGGAAAGGGCTTGGAATATTCGAGAACCGACACCTTGGCCGGATCGATGATTTTGCGCTCGACCAAGGACTCGAAGATCGGGCGGCTCAAACCGCCAGCCTGTGCATGTCCGTTCTGGACTGCCATGGCGACAGCATCATGCGAGCCAACGAAATGTTCCTGATAGTCCCGGCCGGCATCCAGCGATTTTTCGGCAAGGACGGACTTAGGAATCAGGTGGCTCGACGTCGATGCCTTGTCGCCGAATGCCATGTTCCTTCCTTTGATGTCCTCGATGCGGGTAATTCCGGCGTTTGTATTGGCGATGATCACCGACTGGTAGGTCGTGCTGCCCTTGGCCTTGAGGGCCACAAATGGTTCGATCTCGCTTTTCTGGCGAGCCAGTACATAGGAGAGCGGGCCGAAGTAGGCCAGATCGATGCGCCCGAAGCGCATGGCTTCGATCATTGACGAATAGTCGGTAGTTACGATCAGTTCGACCTTCTTGCCAAGGGTGGTCTCCAGGTAATCCTTCAGGGGCTGGTTGTTCTTGATGACGGTGCCCGCATTTTCGTCCGGCAGCAGGGCTACCTTAAGCGTTTGCGGGTCCGGATTGGGCGCGGCATAAGCACCAATGGCGATGGAGAGTGCGCCGAGCAGGGCGAGCAGCTTTTTCATGGGTTAGTCCTCAATTATCGCTAGGTCGAGCGATGGGTTGTTTAACGGGTGGGTCTTTTCGGTGGGCGACGTAGGTACTGGCAGCGTCTGGTCGTAGATCATGTCAAGCACATCGTCGGTCAGCGCATCGGGCGCCCCATCGAAGACGACGCGGCCGTGGGCCAGGCCGATCACCCGGTCGGCGTATTCCATGGCGAATTCGACCTGATGCAGACTGACAACGGTGGTTATGCCGTCTTCGCGGCAAATCTGTTTTAGTTGGGAAAGAACCCGGCGTGAACTGGCGGGATCGAGGCTCGCAATCGGTTCGTCGGCCAGCATCAGGCGGGGTTGTTGTGCCAGGGCCCGAGCAATGCCAACTCGTTGCTGTTGCCCGCCGCTCAGTTGATCTACCCGGTGCAGTGCCTTGTGCAGTAGACCAACCCGGTTCAGGCATTCCAGTGCTATCTGGCGCTCGGCGCGTGGCAGCGGAAAGAGGCTACGCCAGGTGGAGTGATAGCCGATACGCCCGAGCAACACGTTAGCCAGGGCCGTATGGCGCTCGATGAGCTGGTGCTGCTGGAAAACCATGCCGGTCTGACGGCGATGGGTCTGCAAGGCAGCGCTGCCCTCAATCGCCCCGATGCCATCCACATTGATCTGACCGGTGCTTGGCTTGTTGAGCAGATTGAGACAGCGCAGGAGGGTGGATTTGCCGGCGCCGGAAGCACCCAGCAGTACTGTAAACTCCCCGCGACCGAAACGTAGCGAGGTCGGCTGGAGGGCCACCAGATCGTCGTGGTATCGGATGGATACGTCGTTCAGATAAATCAAGGGCACCCCTTCCATGCCGCCGTGGCTGATTCGAGTTTCGAATCAACATCGGCATGTAATAAAGATAATCAAATCGGAAGGGCGACTTTAGTAGCCGACAGTTACTGTCGTGTTACCGCAATGTGAAGAATCGACTACGCGGACCAGACGTCGGGTTTCATGTCTCACTCCTTTCGTTATCAATCGGAGTCTGATTGTGATCCTGAGCTATGTATGACGGCTTCGGTTTAGTGCTGTGAGCGTACTTTCGGCCATGACCTGCCGCTCGGGATTTTTCTCCATTGCGGCCATTCATTTTCACGCTCGCTCGGAAGCGGTCATTGACCCGAGGGTACTCAGATTTTCAGCCTGGCCGGCAGGTTTGCGAACGAAAGCGGTCACTAGCGGCACGAAAACGGAGGTGGGCCGAGCGGCGGCTTTCTGAGTCATCCTGCCGTTCCAGCTGGATGAATTTGCTTCAGGTGGCGGTCCGTACCCGGCCAGAACCGGTCATCCAAGAAATTGATCTATAGCAGACGTCGTCACTGAAAAAATCTTCCCTTTCATGAAGCTGGAGCACTAACCCTATAGAGAAACTATAGGGGACAATAAAAAATCTAAAAAAATCCAATTTTTACATTTCAATCACATTCAGGATTTAGCCATGTCTGCATCACGGAAAGAACTTGAGCGCCAATTCAACAAAACGAAGGAACAATGGGAGTTCGCCAAGATAGAAACCGCCAAAACATATGAAGTTATATGTCGCCGATTCTCGGATTTCCAACGACTTGCAGTAATCGACAACGTACCTACTCCTGAAGAAATCGCCGCTTACGATGAAGCCAAGTCAAGAAGTGATGCGCTCTTAGAACAGTTGAAATTGGCGGCCAACACCGCCGCTGCCGCGCCCATGGAGTCCGAAGTTCAAACAGAAATCGTAAAGGACGAATTATTCTGGATTGTCCGGTATGTCATCGCTTGCAACAATGACAATATCAGTAGGAACCGCAACATTTCTGAGTTGTCCAGTTACGTCTGGATTCTATATGACCGCTTTATTACCGGAACTAGCGGCAATAAAGACGCGGGAATCTCTGCTTTTAACAGATTAAGTGAGAAAGTACAGGCCATGAAGCCCTATGGTGTAATGGACATCTGTAAGGCAATAGCGGAAGCGGAGCTAGGTTTATCGGGGGAACAACTCGAACAGAAGATATACCAGGTGGCACGATATTTTGAGTATCAGGACGAGCCCATCTATGGCATCGTCTGGACAATGGCTGAACTTCGAAAATTATTGGAACATCGAACCTTCATTGAAATGGATGAAGAGGGACGAATTAGCCATTCGCCCCCCATGCCCACGCCGACGCGAAACCCAAATAAACACGTCGGCTGGCGTTCATAATTAAAAAATTATTGGAGAAAACAATAGGGGTCAGTCCTGAATGGCGCTAAGTTAAGCTCGTTTTGCGCCAGATTGCATCCAATGACAAATGCTTACCATGAGATAATTTGGTATGCAAAACAGTAACCTATATCTCCCCGGTTTTCACCTCGCGACACTGCGTCGCAGACCTCGCTCCG
>JAHJVE010000023.1 GCA_018828385.1 Gammaproteobacteria bacterium
CTGGAATTTGAGTTTCATCGGCGCCACGGCGATGGTCACCGACTGCCACACCCCGGCCGAGCGGGGCAAGGCGCAGGGCATGAACGACTTCTTCGTCTTCGCCGCCACGGCGGCCGTGTCGTTCCTCGCGGGGTCGATCCTACACAGCTCGGGCTGGCAAGCGGTCAACTGGATGATCTTCCCGGCCTTGGCGCTGATCCTGGTGCCGCTGCTGTGGCAGGCAGCGCGAAAGCCGCTGCGATCAGATCCAAGATGATCGAGCCGATGCGGGAGGCGTACCGTCTAGCGGGCGCCCCAGTCGTTACATCACCTGCTTCCACTGCCGCATCTTCGACAGTGCGTCGTCGTAGGCCGTAGCGGTGAAGAACTGAATCCTGCGTCCGAGGGTTTGCATCGGGCTCGTCGTGGGATCGAAAAGCCTAACGTCCGAATGGTGCGCCACGATGTCGAGCACCCGGTTCTGGCCCTCTGCAAGCATGGTTTCCAGCTCGCAAAGGTCCCTGTTTGCGAAACGGCGTTGGAACATCCCTGAAAGACCTTCGGCGCGCTTAATCATTGTGTCCGCTGAGAAGAACGAAGCCGAAGGTCCAGGTGTCTGATCGTGTGCGAGCTGCAGAATCATCGTATTCCAGAGGATCACGTCCACCAGAATCATTGCAGCGCTGGTGTGATGGCGCTGTTCTTGCCAGATCATGGCGATGCGCCTGTAGTGGTCCGCGGGGACCGTGGCGGTTACCTCCTCCAGCTTTCGGTGGCTGGTGCGAACCTTATCTAGGAGTTCTTGTTTTGTAGTCGGTAGCTTCATTCGGAATCCTTAATCCATTGAGAATGCGTGTGTTTGTTGGTCGGAATGCGCTTCCCTATTCGAGTGTTGAGATGACGCATGCGTAACACTGAGTATTCCGACGTGGCTAGTTGCGCTCCCTGCGACGAATAAGCCACTGATGGCACTATGGGGCATGCCATCGTTGTAACGTCAAGCGGGTGATGCGCGACTGCTCGGCGAGGTCAGCTGTTCATGGACCGCCGAATGCAAGGGTCCGACTTGCGCTACGGCTGAAGCTGCTTCTGCATGGTGTTGTGGTTGTAGTAATCGCTGGCGTAGACAATTTTTCCGTTCAAAACGCGAAAAAAACTCGCACCGAAATAACTGATATTCGTGCTGGAGGGTGACGTCTCGCCACTGTTTCTCTTGGTGGCGGTGAATTCCCATTCAATCGCTACGCCATCGTCGGATGAAATCGGTTGCGAGCGGAGTTTCATTTTTCGATCAGGCAAAATTTGCTTCAGAAACTGCGAGACTTCGGTGATGGATTCCGGCCCGGTGCGGGATGCTTCATTACTAGTATTGAAATAGACGACGTTGGAGTCGATAACTTTTTTCATATCATTGGTTTTCCCGCTATTCCAAGCTTCAAGGTATTGTCGAACCACTTTCACATTCTCTGGCTCTTGTGCTTCCTGCGAGGTGGCGCTATAGGCGAACGGGGCCAGGATAAGAAACATGGCTCCCAACGCCTGCACTGAGCGATGGCGCAGGCCCTTTGAAGATTGAAATGAATGGGATGCCCAAGTGTGCTGCATGTGTTTCATAGTCGAGATTTTCTAAAGTCTGTTGAAATGAAGCCTGATTCAAAAAAATCGGTAGGTAATTTCTCTGCCATTAAGCTAATAAGGTTATGTTGTGATTGACTCCGAGTTGCTGTAACGGGACAACGGATTTCTATATGTACTTCGGTGAGGAATATCGGTTAATGGCGTTGCTGAGATGGTGTATCCCCGTGTTGGTAATTGGCTCGAGACTTGGGCTAATTGATTGTGCTCTGCTTGGTGGATTGCGCGGTTTCGGAAGGGGTTTCTGGATAAGCCGTTTGCCACCCCCCACCTAATGCCTTGGCTAGGCTGACCATGTTGAGCGCTTTCTTGGCCTTACTTTCGATCAACTGGTCTTCAGCCAAATAAAGCGTCCGTTCGGCGGTTAGCAACGTTAGGTAATCAATCGTTCCAACCTTGCGTTCTCTCAAGGCGCGATCGTAGGTCAGTTGGCTGTCTTCCTTTGCCCTCATCAAGGACTCCTCGCGAACACCTTCCTGATGGGTTTCGGTCAACGCGTCTTCGACATCGCGGAAAGCGATCTGGACCGTTCGCTGGTAGTCCAGCCTTTGGCCTTCCGTGGTTGCCTTCGCGGCACGAATGCGCGCCTCGCGTTGCCCTGAGTCAAACAAAGTTTCCGAGCCTGCCAGCGTCACGCTCCAGATCAGGCTCCCGGCTGAAAAAAGCGAACCGTAACCGCTCGCCGCTGTTCCCAGTGTCAGTGGGATCCGGAAGCGGGGAAAGAGATCGGCAACGGCGACATTGGCTTTGGCTGTTGCCGCGGCAAGTTTTCGTTCAGCTGCCCGAATGTCGGGTCGATCCCGCAGAACCTGGGAGGGAATGGACACAGGCAACGTTGGGGGGGCGGGAACCGGAGAGGTGGATTGCGCCAACTGGGCTTGCCAATCGCCGGGGAATCCGCCGACGAGAACGGCAATTGCGTGAGAATGTTTGCTCACCCTGGCATGCCAGATCGGCAACTGCGCGACCGCGGCCTGCCATTCCGCGTGTGCCTGCGTGAGACTAGATGCGTCAACGATCCCTGCACTGCGAAGATGTACATTCGTGTCGTAGGTGGCCTTAGTACGTGCGACATTGCGTTCAGCGATCGCCAAGCGCTGTTGCTCCGAACGCAGCTCGATGTAGTTCGACGCAATTTCGGCCAGCAGGCTCGTGAGAATGGCCCGCCGATCCTCCTCAATGTTTCCTGCCGTAGCATCAGCCGCCTCAATAGACTGCTTGATTCGCCCGAACAGATCAGGCTCCCAACTTGCCTCAAACTCGACTGTTTGGGTGTTGGACACGCCAATTCCTCTAGGCCAATCAACGAGTGGACTACTGCGTTGATCCAAGGTACTCGCTGCAATGCCTAACTTCGGCCCACGATCCGCAAAAATGGCATCGCGCTCGGCGCGGGCTGCCAGCAGGCGCTGCGAGGCGATTTTGAGGTCAAGATTGTTTGCAAGCGCGCGGTCAACGAGACGATTGAGTAGAGGGTCGTTGAAGGCTTTCCACCACGTCTGAAGCTCGGCCACATTGTCGGAGGCATGCTGCATTTTCTCCTGCTCGGCCCAAGCGTTCGGCACGAGTGGTACTGGCTTTTCGTAGCGAACGGCGTGAGGAACTGCACAACCGGATAACAATGCGAGGACGATGGCAGCTGTAATTGGAATTCGCATGGCAACCTCACAGGACCTGTTGAGCCCAAGCGAGCAGACGCCCCTTGGGGATTGACGTGCCCACGGCAACACTGCACGTCATGCCGGCAGCAAGCATCACGTCGGGAGGCACCTTGTCGATATGCACACGCACCGGGATGCGTTGGGCCAGCCGAATCCAGGTGAATACGGGACTGACGCTCGGCAGGCCATGCTGATCGGAGTAGTCGTTGGTGTCCGCCACGCCGCGACCAATACTGGAAACGTGACCTTGGATCAGTGAATCGAAGCCCATGAGACGAATTTGCGCTTGGTCTCCGGGAGCGATATGCCTGAGCTTGGTTTCCTCGAAATATCCGGTAATCCAGAAACTGTCCGGATCCAGGATCGCGACCTTGCTGGTACCCTTGGTCGCATAGTCGCCAGTGCGTAGGTGGAGATTTGTGATATAGCCGTCAATGGGTGCCACGACCGTCGCTAGCCTGACATCTAGTTCGGCTTTGGCCAGCTCAGCTCTTACATGATCCACTGCCGCCCGCGCTGCACGCACGTCACCGTTGGCTTGATCGATTCTTTCGTTGGCGATGATGTCGCCGCCGAGTGTATTGCGCCGTTTAGCAAGATTCATCTTAATTGCGAGGTCGGCTTCATGCTGCTCAAGCTCAGCCTTCTTGTCCATAACTTCAAGTTCGAGATCCTCAGTGTCAAGCCGGTAGAGCAGGTCTCCACGGTTCACATGCTGGTTGTCCTTGATCGCGACTTCGACAACGGTGCCGGAAACTTCCGGGGCAATCTGTACAACCTCGGCACTCACGCGCCCGTCGCGCGTCCAAGGGGAGACTACATACTCGCGCCATAACACCGAGGTCAGCCATGCCATTCCAGCGACTGCCAGTAGCGTGAGAGAAATCCTAAATAGAGGTTTTAATGTCATTTTCATAGAAGACTCGGAATCAGAATAAAAGGACGAAGGCTGCGATGATCGATACGAGTAGGGAGAACTCAAACAATGCCGGATGCCAGAAAAGCCGTATCACGCCTGTCCTCGCCAGCACCGGGCGGATTGCGAGAAATAGCAGCCACGCCACGACGATGTAGAAGAGCAGCGGAGGTATGTAAATGCCCGCGACTGAAAATTCACTTAACATTGCGAGTTTCTTGGTTGGTGGCGAACCAGTCGCCGTGAAGTTCGACTAACCCACTCATATCTCGGATGCAGGCGGAAATACGATGGATAGCCCTTCGATTCGTCGGGTGGGTATCTGCAGACGCGTGGACGACTTCACTAATAACGGCCAGACGCTTGCCCGTCCCTTGCGTGGGATTCCCGGTCTCGTTCAACGCCTCGGAGGCTTGTTGTCGCACCGAGGTGGGCACCTCAGTATCCTGCAGCGTTAGGTGCAGCCTCGCTGCGGACCGACCTAAATGCAGCACACCAACACCCTTGCTCAGCAGCGTAGAGGCGTACTCTTTATCTGCTTTCAGGTTCGCCGCAATCCCGACCAGTCGATGGTGCTGCAGGTGTTCCCACACTAGCCGCGAGCCGCTGTATCCGCTACTGATCAACTGGCGGACATCGTTGCGAATCGCATTGCTTAAGCGTCTGGCATTTCTGCGCGGATCGTGCGGCAGGATCAGTTTTAGGACATAGACGGTTGCGATAACTGCGATCATCCAGCCAAGCGCCTTATTGAAGAACGCCGGCATGTCGTAACTCATCAGGTTTGTCTCGCCGATCAGCGTGTTGAAGGCGACCAGGTATCCCATTCCGGCAAACGCATAGCTTGGTTTCGTGATCGCATAGAAGCCAGCGATCCAGAATGGCAGCATCGCAGCGATCATCAACGGAAAGCCCTGCACATGTGGTAGCAGGAAAAATCCGCACAAGAACGCAGGCGCTATGGCTACCGCCGTACCTTTGACGAAGGACACTGCGCCTGCAACTGGGTTGCCTGTCATGGCCATCAGAATGCCGTAGGGAGCAAGCAGCAAGATCGCGGTTTGCCAATCGCGCCAGCCCGTCAGCAAACCCAGTTCGCCGACGAGAGTAATGAAGATCAGTGCGCGGATTCCGTTCTTGACCGCGCTATGCCAGTCCCGATGAAAGCGAAAGCTGGCAGTACGGTGCGCGCGCGGGCTGTGCAGTTGGACCAACCCGATGAGTGCGGCCTCCCAGTCGCTAATCACCTCTATCAGACGGTCCAGATTGATGAGTGCAGTGGAACTCCCTCTTTTCGCCTCGGTCTCGTCCACCATCCGGTTTAGCCTTCGACGAAGCTGAGCCACTTTTTGCAGGGCCTCTTTAAGTTGGCTTCCTTCGCCACTCTCGACCAGCTCGATGGCTTGGCCTAGCAACTCGACAGTTTGCTCCGCTGCCGCGCGCTGGGTGTGGTCTTCCATATCCAGTCGTGTGGAGGACTCCGTCGCTCCCAGGAGCGCGCCAAAGAGTGCGGCCAGTCCATCCCTGACGGCACCGGCACGAACGGCGACCTCCGGTGACTCCGCACGGCTGACTTCGAGGAGATCGTCAATGGCAAACAGTCCGGCGATCTGCTCGGGTGTGGCTTGGGAGGCAGGTTGGCCGCCATTACGAGTCCGCGCAAGGATGAGCCGACCCACTTTCCCCAATTCCAAGGCGATGGCCGACTCCAGCTTTTCACGTGTTGCACGGCGTGAGAACAGGGCGCTGACCACGCCAAGACAGACGACACCGACTGCAACGGTCGCTATACGCCCTGCCACACCGTTGAAGGCATGTGCGGGATTTTCCAATACCCCATAAGCTGCGAACCCAACGGTGTAGCCAAGGACCGCAAAGGTGGTCGAGCGGAAGTGGCGCAATACGGTCGCCGCAGCGCTGCACATGCCCAGCCACAGGCCATAGCCGATCAGAAAGAGTGCCGGCGCCTGAATGGTCAGACCCAGCAGCACGATGGCGGCAATCCCGCCGATGACCGTTCCGGCCAGGCGCGACGCGCCCTTGCCGAGCGTGGCACCTTGACTTGCGCTGGCGACGAGCATGACTGAGTTCGCCGCTGAATATGGAGTGTCTAGTTGGAGCGAATAGGCCACGGCATAAGCCAGCGCGGCCGCGGCTGCGGAGCGGAATACATAAGCCCAGCCCGGCGTGAGCACGTTCACAGAAGCTAGCGCCGTGAGCGCATGTTGCGCATAGCTCCGACCTTTCAGAAGCAACATGTTCATTGATATTTAGATCCGTGGGCTCGAGACTCAGGCAAGCCAATCGTTAGGAGTTGTTGAGCAATAAGAATGATTGCTACTATTGCTATTTAAACATACTAACATCCTATGTTTAAAGAAGGAAGTGACAGCCTAGGAAGGGGGGGGGGCATGGCGAGATCGCCACACGTGTAGCGCTGCGTGTGGGGACGGCCTTAACAGCTGAGGCGCTCGAACGTTTGCGGTCCCGGACGCTGTATGAAAACCCGTTCTCAACTTGAAGGTCCGTCCGGTAAAGTTTGCGGACGTATTGAACGCAGAGGTCAACATGCCCAGATTCATCGAGGGTCAAGACAGGCAGCAGGTCATGCTGCTGCCGGAGTGTCTGGGCGACTCATGGACGAGTTGGGGTTGCGGCCTTGGAGTTCAGCGGCATACAGCCCCCCTCTAACGCCCCTCTGCACTGTTGAAGCTCTACCATGCGGTTAGGGATTGTTCGCCGTGCGCGTCCAACTGCACAACCGTTTAAGTGCAGCGCCGGATGCCAAAACCCTGCAGAGATTCCGTCGAGGGTAGCTGGGCTTGAGAAAGGTTGGATCCGCCCGTATTCACCTTGAGCCTGGGGCGTAGTGAAATGCCGGCACGGCGCAGTTCTACACCACACTCCAGAAACACGCCGGCCAAGGAGGTGTTAGATCCTGCATCGGGCGACAAGTAATTGCTCCGAAGGTGAAGGACTTCCCCCTGCGTGGACAAGACAAATCTCGTCGAACGAGTCAACGATAAAGCCTGAACCAGTGTTGTAAACCCTGGGTACAAGTGCGATGCTGGCAAGCAAGTCGTCAAAGTACTTAAAGGCGACAACGCCCTCTTGCGGGACGGCCAGGCGCTCCAAGTCGTGATGGAACTTCGGCGCATCGCGAGCTGGTTCATTTATCCCTCTGATGACCATGATCAGCCTCCGTTCGACCAGGCTATAGTGCTGATAAAAAGGCCGCGTGGCTCGTGGCCAAATAATTGACGCGACCGCCGAACCAATAGGTGCGTCACCAGATGCGTATGCGCTATCATTGGGTGAATCCATGTTGGATGATCCTATCTTTAGAGTATTCCCCAATCGCGATGACTGATGGCACCACACTTCCGCACGCGCCGAGGCGCTCCCTGGTCGACACGACGATTGAGCTGATCCGCCGTCAGATCGAGAATGGCGTCTGGCCAGTGGGTGAGAAGATTCCGAAAGAGCAGGAACTGGCTGACATGTTGAATGTAGCTCGCAACACCGTGCGGGAAGCTATTCGCGTGCTGTCGCATGGGCAGGTGCTTGAAGTTCGGCAAGGAGATGGCACCTATGTGCGCACCAATGTCGATCCTGTCGAGGTCATGCGTCGTATTGGCCGTTCGAGCCTGCGCGAGCACCTTGCGCTACGCAGCATGCTCGAAACCGAAGCCGCGCGACTGGCCGCTATCAACCGCTCCAAGGCGGACTTGGCGATGTTGCGCCGTCTCCTGAAGGCGCGCGGGGAACAAAGCGATCATGAATCGCGCGCCTTGTTCGTGGACGCCGACACGGCCTTTCACTGTGCCATTGCGCGGGTATGCGGCAATAATGCGCTGTCTGAGTTGTACCGCTACTTTTCGAACTCCGTTCGAATGAACACTCTGGCCGTGCTGGAGGATGAAGACTTGCCTGAGCCTGGCCTGGATGCCCATGAGGCGATCGTCGATGCGATCGAATGCCAAGACCCAGACGGAGCCGCAGAGGCTGTGCGTAATGTCGTAGCGCCGCTGGTCACCGCGCTGAATCATCGTTCGGCGTAAGCCGAACTGCCCCCGTTTCACCCCAATACGGAGCCTTGCCGATCCTTCGCCGCCGACACGCCGGGTGCTCAGGTTAGTCGTGCCTTTAAGCAGTTCCGTTCTGAGCGATCCAGAAGACCACATCCAGCTTGTTGTGGGGCGGGAAGCACCATCACGAGACTCCTATCGGGCGATTGGATTCACCGCAGCTTGCACATTTCTCGCTCCATCGTCAGGCTATCTTGTTGCCTGAAGCGATTGAAGCGAGTGATAGATCGTGCAGTCAGAGCTTGTAGTTCAGCGTCAGCACAATGTTGCGGGGTGCGCCATAGACGACTTGGTTGTAGAACCCGCTCATAAGCGTGTAGCGCCGATCGGTTAGGTTGTTGACGGTCAGCATCAGGTCTATGTTGCGTGTTGCCCGATACTTGGCCATCAGGGAGGCTAGTGCGTAAGATTTCTGTTCCACATTGACGCTGGCACCTTGTGGGTTTGTTGCGCTCTGGTAAGTGCCGCTTTGCCAGGTCACCCCCCCGCCAACGGTCAACTTAGACCAATCGCCGGGAAGCCGATAGGTGGTGAATAGACGCGCAGTTGTGCGCGGAAGGTACGCACTTAGCCGCTCGCCCGTAGCGTCGGTGGAATTGAAGTGGGCAACGCCCCCATAGATGTTCCAGTCATCGGCCAGTTCCCCCTGGAGGTCGAATTCGACACCTCTCGACTTTGTCCCATTCACTGTGTGATACGCCCACGTACCATTTGGTAGCGCGTAGTTTTCCGCCTGCGCCAAGTTATCGAGCCGCGTTTCAAACAAGGCGATCGAAGCATTCAGGCGCCCGTCTAAATATTCACCCTTCAACCCGACTTCGGTGTTTTTTCCATTGGTTGGCGGGAGCACCTGGTTGTTGACATTCCGGTAAGACGACTGCGGATTGAAAATTTCCGTGTAACTCGCATAGGCTGAGTAAGTGTCGTTGATGTCGTACACGACACCTGCATATGGGGTGAACTTGGCAGTCTTTTTGTAATGCGTAGGTGTGCTACCGTCGAATTCGTCGAGTTTATAGTTGTTGAATCGCCCGCCTAGAATAGCTTTCATGGAATCCGTTAGGGAAAGGCGCACGGCGCCATAGACGCCGCTTTGTTCGATAGTGGTATGCGTGCTGGTGAAACCGTTCGCTGCGAAATTCGGTTCAGGATACTGGCCGTCATAGCCGAAAATACTCGGCATAGGCATTGAAGGATAAACAAATCCACTGTTGTATTCATCCTCCGTTCGACGAGACGCCAGAACCCCTAGCAGCCTGTCGGACTTTTCCCCTCGCCGGTAGAATTGCGCATCGCTCCTGGAACCTGACTGTATGAGCCGCTTTCGACCGATAAACCGCGAAATCGACTACTTGCTCCCGCCGTCGGTGCAGGACTGGCTGCCCGAGTCACATTTGGCGCGCTACGTGGTGGAGGTCGTAGAGGGCCTGGATCTGTCGAAGCTGGAGAGCGTCTATGCGGGCCGTGGCAGCGCTGCCTACCATCCGGCTATGTTGCTGTCGTTGCTGATCTACGGCTATGCCACGGGTGCGTATTCAAGCCGCAAGATCGAGCGAGCCAGCTATGACTCCCTGGCGTTCCGGTTTATCGCCTGCGACCAGCACCCGGATCACGACACCCTGGCCAGCTTCCGCCGTCGCCACGGAGAGCAGTTCGCCGCGACCTTTGTGCAGGTACTGCAAATCGCGCGCGAGAACCAAGTCTCGCGTTTTGGCACGGTCAGTCTGGACGGCACCAAGATCCACGCCAATGCCTCGCGGCACAGCGCCCTGTCCTATGCTCACGCCGAGAAGATCGAGGCCCAGCTAAAGGCCGAGGTCCAGGAGATGCTCAAGCTGGCAGAAGCGGCCGATCAGAGCGACCTCCCCGACGGGGTCAGTCTGCCCGACGAGATCAAGCGGCGCGAAGACCGCCTGGCCGCCATAGCAGAAGCCAAGACCAAGATCGAAGCGCGGGCCAAGGAACGCCTCGAGCGCGAGCAGGCCGAGTATCAAGCCAAGCTGGACAAGCGCGAGGCCAAGGAAAAGGCCAACGGCAAGAAGCCTGGAGGCAAACCGCCGAAGCCGCCGCAGGTGGGCCCGCGCCCGGACGACCAGATCAACCTGACCGACGAAGAGTCGCGCATCATGAAGGTGGCTGGTGGCGGCTTCGAGCAGTGCTACAACGCCCAAGCGCTGGTCGATAGCGAATCCATGTTGGTCATGGCGCCGCATGTGACCCAGGCGGGCAACGACAAGGAACAGGTCGTACCGATGCTGGCCAAGCTTCAAGCGCTTCCCGAGGAGCTGAACCAGCCGGAGAAATTCCTGGCCGATAGCGGCTACTTCAGCGAGAAGAATGTCGAAGCCTGCGAGGCCGCCAGGATCGAGCCCCTGATTGCCGTGGGCCGCGACGCCCACCATCGGCACTGGCGCGAGCGTTTCGAAGAGCCGGCAGCGTCATCGGAGCCGACCAGTCCGGTCGACAAAATGAAGCACCGACTCAAGACCAAGGCCGGGCGCGCGGCCTATGGGCAGCGCAAGCAGACGGTGGAACCGGTATTCGGAATCATCAAGTCGGTGATGGGCTTCCGTCAGTTCCTGCTGCGCGGTCTGGCGAATGTCCAGAACGAATGGACCCTGGTGTGCCTGGCGTGGAACTTGAAACGCATGGCCACGTTGCGCCCGCATTCCGTTCAAAATGCGTGAACAGAGGCTGAATCCGCTCGAATTCAGGAAATTCAGGGCAACAACCGGTTAAAAACGCTCAAATAGTGGGCAATTCGCTTTGTCTTTGTCGCGCTCTGTCCATTTATGAATTCAAGTCCGACAGGCTGCTAGGACCAGCTCATGCTTGCGGCCAAGTAATTCGAATGGACCACTGACCATTGCATCGAAGCTGTTCTGCCTGGACGGAGTTGAATCAGAGATCGCCAGCGGGATCATCCCCAAGCCGGTGTTTCGGTCTGGGTAACCGAGCGGCGAGAGGAGTCGAGCATTGGACTTCGAGCGCTGATTGGTAATGGTCGCGTTCAATTTCCAGCCATTTTCGAATCCGTGTTCGATACCAATGAACGCGTTTTCTAACCGGTTGTCCCAGCGGGTCCAATCAGGCGCCATGGATTTCGAGCGCGACCAATTTGTGTTTGATCCATCGCTAAACCAAAGCGGCACGCCGCCCCAGGTGACGCCTTTGGGCTTGATGTCCTGATAGTCATAGCCCATGCTCAGCACGGTATCGGGAGTGAGATCGACCTCGACTAAACCAAAGAAGGCGTTCTTCTTCTGCTGGTATCGATCTTGATATGAATGCCGATCTTGAGTGACGCCCACGATTCTGGCGCGAACACGGCCATCCTCGGTCATCGGGGTGGAGACATCTAGCATGCTGCGATAGTTGTCCCATGATCCTGCGCTCACCGAGGCATTTGCTTGGAACTCGCGCGTCGGCCTCTTTCTCACCAGGTTGATCGATGCAGACGGGTTGCCTGCGCCCGTGAGCAAGCCCGTGGCGCCGCGCACGATTTCGATGCGGTCATAGAAGGCCGTGTCTAGAAAGCTTGCGCCATTAACGAAGCCGGTGGGGATTCCGTCGTATTGGAAGCTATCAATAGAAAAGCCCCTTGCATGGAAAGTCACTTGCTCGCTGCCCAAGGTGCGAGAGCCGACGCCTGTTGACTGTGCTAAGGCATCCTTAATTGTGTTGAGCTGCTGATCCTCCATGTGCTGCCGGGTTATGACAGTTACAGCTTGGGGCGTGTCCCGGATGGCAAGTGGCAGTCGCGTGGCGGCAGAGGTGCGTGGTGTGGTGTAGGAGTTTGAACCTTCGGTGGTCTCCGAGGAGGTTTCCCCGGTGACCGTTACCGCTGGGAGCGTTACAGCCTCAGGCACCTCGCCCTTTCCCGGGTCACCCAGCCCTTGTGCATCTGCCCCTGGCGCGGCCAGCACCAGCGCGAGACTGAACGGGCCGATGACCTTGCGACCCACGTAATTCGTGCTTGTAGCACGCGATTTATGTTCTGATTTTTTCATGGCGCGGGCCGCTCATACCGAATCGTTCATGCGACCACCGGCGAGAACGTGCCGGCCCAGAGCCTCTGCCTCGTCACGGCTGGCGCGCGCGGCTTGCGGCGTGCCAAAGGCCTTTACGAGCATCGGCAGCATTTCCTCCAACTGCGCTCGCTTGGTCGGTTCGGGTTCTACATGTATGAGCGCCAGCAAGATGCCGTCCAGCATCTCCTTGTGGCTTTTCAGCCAAGCACCGCGCATGACGCGATCGTCGTGTGCCTCATCCGGCCCGCCTGCGACGTAGATGAGGATAAAGGGCTTGCCGCGAGCGAGGAACTCATCCATCTCCGCGCACCAGGGGGCGCCGTAGCCTTCGTAGATGCTGGAGCCTTCGAGTCGGACTATAGGGAAGTCGCTGGCGTCGTGAACTTTTGGCTGTTGCTGTTGCGACATGGTCTATTCCTTTCAATTTGTTTACATCCTAACATCCTACCTTTGTTGAGAATTACTTGCAACTGAAATGGGCATGGGCACACCGCCGTGCAGCGCCAAGTGACAGGCGAAATGAGGGCTTGACCTTCCAACAATGGGAGGCCCTACAGTGAACCCATCAACCTCATTCAAGGAGTTTTTTCATGAAGGTCAACAAGTTCAGCCTCTTGTTCATTGCGGGCGCCGTCGTGGTCGCCGCCGGCCTGGTGGCCGTCCAGAAGAAGGTGGACCCGTCGGGTGAAGCGACGCATGCCAGCGCCAGCGCAGGTCACCAGGGGCACGCGATGCCCTCCAGCGCTTCGGCCAATGACAGCCCCTCCACGACCGCGTATCGCGCCGTGAACGACCAGATGCACGCCGGGATGGGGGCGCAGTTTTCTGGCAACCCCGACGTCGATTTCATGCGCGGCATGATCCCGCACCACCAGGGTGCGATCGACATGGCCAAGGTGGCGCTGCAGTACGGCAAGGACCCGGAGGTTCGCAAGCTCGCCCAGGACGTCATCACCGCGCAGGAAGGCGAGATCGCCATGATGAACAAGTGGCTGGGCGACAACGGCCAGCAGGCGACGACCGGCAGCTCGGGCGATGCCTCGACGGCCGCCTATCGTGCCGGCAACGACCGCATGCATGCGGACATGATGATCGACTTCAGCGGCGACGCAGATGTGGATTTCATGCGCGGCATGATCCCACACCACCAGGGCGCGATCGACATGGCCAAGGTGGAGCTTCAGTACGGCAAAGATTCAGAGGTCCGCAAGCTGGCCCAGGAAGTCATAACCGCCCAGGAAGGCGAGATCGCCATGATGAAGAGCTGGCTTGCCGCTCGGGGCAAGTGAAGGTGTGACTATGCCTCAGGCCAACACCCCACACATCCTCATCTACAGCACTCCGACGTGCCCTGACTGCCGGGCGCTGAAGGCGTGGCTGTCCCAGCAGGGCATCGCGTTTGAAGAGCGCGACCTGACCGACCCGAAGATTTCCGCGGAGGCTAAGTCACGAACCGGCGTGCGCGTGGCCCCGATCACGATCGTCGACGACGACGTGTTCTATGGCACCTTCGTGAGCCAGAAGCCGAGGCTGATGAAGGCACTCGGTCTTCAGTGAACCGCTGGAGGAAGACCGTGGTCACAGGCGGAGTCGCCGGTGCGGACCCCGGACTCTGTAAGCGCTGTTGCGGACGCGTCTGTATGCAAAGTCCAAGACCGTGGGGCATTCTTCGCCGACGACGCTCGGAGCTTTCACCTGCGGTCGTTGACATCACGAGAGGAAGTTTTATGCGATCGATATCATCAGCCACCTCCCTGCACGTCGCCATTTCCGAGGGGATCACAGTCGCTAACGACCTGCCGTTCGTGCTATTCGGCGGCATCAACGTCATTGAGGATCTCGATACGACCCTGGCTGCGGCTGAGCACTTCGCGGAGGTGACGCGCAAGCTGGGAATACCCTTCGTTTTCAAGGCGTCGTTCGACAAGGCCAATCGCTCGTCGATCCATTCTTTCCGAGGCGTCGGCCTGGACGAAGGGCTGCGGGTCCTCGATGCGGTCAAGTCGCGGTTCGGATGCCCAGTCTTGACCGACGTGCATGAGGTTGAGCAGGCCGTGCAGGTCGCTGCCGTTGCCGACGTACTGCAAGTTCCGGCTTTCCTGGCCCGGCAGACCGATCTGGTGGTCGCCATTGCCCGCACCGGTCGGGTAGTGAATGTCAAGAAGCCGCAGTTCCTCAGCCCGGGCCAGGTCAGACATGTCGTCCACAAACTGCACGAGGCTGGCAACCCGCGCGTCCTGCTGTGCGAGCGTGGCACGCAGTTCGGCTACGACAATCTCGTCGTGGACATGTTGGGCTTCCGCGAAATGAGCGTTGCCAGCAGTGGCCTGCCACTGGTGTTCGACGTAACCCATAGCCTGCAGCGGCGAGAAGCGGATGCGTTGGCTTCGGGTGGGCGTCGCCAAC
This sequence comes from Gammaproteobacteria bacterium, assembly GCA_018828385.1. GTDB lineage: Bacteria > Pseudomonadota > Gammaproteobacteria > Burkholderiales > Rhodocyclaceae > Azonexus. The sequence continues at coordinate 14,717 of JAHJVE010000023.1, forward strand.
AGTTGCCCGAACTCGCGCGGGCCGGCATGGCGGTCGGCATTGGCGGTTTGTTCCTCGAAGCACACGCCGACCCGGCGCATGCACGTTGTGACGGACCCAGCGCTCTGCCACTGGACACGCTCGAACCGCTGCTGCGGCAGGTCAAGGCGGTGGACCAACTCGTCAAGTCGTTCGAGCCTCTTCGGATCGACTGAAGCCTGCCACCCGTTCAAACAGAACGTGTGGCACTTCCCCTCTTAGTCGGCTATTTGAGCGACAGATAAGGATTGTTCGGTGGAACGGCATCGAATATGTGCGATGGGTCTTCGAGCAAATAGCCATGCACCTGGCGCGTTTTGCGCGGTCCCATGACCTCGCACGTCCTGATGTTCAGACCCGATGGCTGTTTCCTGTGGAGTCCGAGTTTTTCAAAGCGCTTCTGCACCCACTGCCAGTCCTGCAGGGCCGCGTCCTTCGCAAGCGGCCCAATGGTTGGATGCTCTTGTGCGTAGCGCTGGAAAACACCAGGGCTGATCAGGTAAACCGTGTCGGACACGGTATGTACCAGGGCCTTGGCGTCATTGATGATGAGCTTGCGGGTCTGGACGGCCTGTTTCAGCCAGGCCATGAAATGCTCGCCCGATGGCCGCCCGGTAAATGAGGCGAAATCGTGCGGCGCAGGCGCGGCGGTCGGCGCCGAAGGACCTGGGGCCGATGCGGGAGGGTCGAGCGGCACCGCTGCATCGTCGGCACCCTCTGGCGGGGCTTCGACGGACTGCTCCGGCTCAGGCGTTGTCTCGAACATCGCCAGCATGCTTTCCAGTGGGTCGGCCGGATTGCGCTGCGTGCTGGGAGGTATGGCGCGACTTCCGCCCGACTGATCTGGACGGCTGCTTGCTGCGGGCTCCTTCTCCGTTGCCACCGCTGCTCCAGGTAGCAATGCAGCGTCGGGTGCGGACGGGCGCGGCCCGTCCTCGGCCTCGCCGGCGTTGTCCACGGTCACGGTTCCCGCAAATGGGCTGGGTCGCTCCGAGGGCTCCCAGATCAGCGCCGGGGCCAGGCGCAGGAGCGTGAAGGCATGGGACCAGCCACTCTCACTGGTAATAGTTGCGCGCCAGATGGCCTTGCCGGAGGCGGTGGGCTGCAACATGGCATGATCCTGTAGCACGTTGAACACGGCCGTGTTGTTCGCGGGGATGCCATCGACCCCCTGGGACAGCAGGTGCGCGCGCAGCTTGTCCGAGACTGTCTTGCTCACCAGCCACAGCGCGTCCTCGGTGAGCCAGCCATCGGAGGCCTCCGGCTGGTTCAGTTTCAGCTCTTCCTTGAGCAGGTAGCGCAGCCCGTTGACCAGCTTGCGTTGGAGCGAGTGCTTGGGCGCGGCCATGGCGCGCGCGGGATCGCCGCCCAGCTCCTGGGCGACGGAGGCGCGGTCGGCCTGCACGACAAGCTCGCCCAGAACCCCGGCGTGCTCGTACTGCCCAGCCAAGACGTAGAGCAGCGGCGCCCACAAGGATGGATAGCCACTGAGCCAGTCCAGCAGATCGCGATTGAGCAATTGCTGGTACAGCAAGCCTGTCGCGGCGCTATGAAGCCGGTACTCGCGGTCGTCGCGGTAGCGGAAGCGGTACGGTTGGCGCAGCGGGCCGTGCCATGGGTGCCAGGTGCTGCCGTCGGCCAGCTCGACGTGCAGATCGACGGCCACCTTGCCGATGTCATGGAGCAGTGCGGCATAGGCGACGGCCGCAGTCCAGGCTTCGGCCTGCGCCGCCTGGTCTTCGGGGCTGGCCCCGATGGGCAGCAGATGGGACTGCCGCAGCTTTAGGCTGTAGGCGACGATTTCGAGGCCATGGTCGAGCATGCCGCCCGGGTAGGCATGGTGATGCGCTTCGGAAGCCGGGAAGGCCTGGACCAGCTCGGCGTAGCGCTCCAGCGGCGCGCGGTACAGGGAGGCGAACTGCTTGCGCGAAAGCGAGGTGCGCTGCCAGATGTGTTCCAGCAGCTTCTGCCGGCGCGGGGTGGCGAGCAACGATGCGGCCGACTCCGGCCGCATCAACCCTTTCGGGAGGTCGGTGGCGGGTGCTGGCGACGGCGCGGCAGCGACCGGGGGCCGTTTTCGCTGGAACAGGGAGAGCATGTCGGTGTCCTGATGGCGGGCCGGGCGGGAGGCCTTTTGGCCTTTTCAAGGTAGGGCCTTTCCCCTTGCACCCCATTCCCTTGCCGTTTCGACCCTTTGGCCTTTAACCGTTTCGGTATAGCGGGGCCTGGGCTGCGGCTCCAGCGTCAATGCGGAACCCGCACGAATGGATTAGACGGCGACCTGGCGCTGGGCCCCGGCCTATGCTGCCGGGGCGCTACACCGCCAGGTAGGCTCCCACCCGGGCGACTAAGTTGACAAATGCGACAAAGGAGACTAGAGTGAATCCTGTCTCAAACCTACCTGGGAGCTGACCATGCCCACTGCGATCGAATTCATTGCCGACCGGCTGCCGCGAGTCACGGTGGAGGATGTGCGACGCTTCGCCGATACCGTCGAAATCCGGGATGCACCGGCGTTCGCGGCTGAGTTGCAGGCGTTCATCCACGAGCGCGTGGAGGCGGTGACGCTGCCCGCCAACCTGGAAGGTGAAACGGTGGCGCAGGCCTTGCAGCGCAAGGCGGCCGCGTTGCGCTCCGACACGCGCTGGACACCGGCTGAAACCGATGTCCAGCGAGGCCGCGCCTTGCTGCTGGAAGCCTTCAACCAGCCGGACAACCTGCCGCCTGCCGAGTTCGCCAAGCTGGCGGACAAGTCGCGCCAGCAAATCTACAAGGACATCCTCGCCCGTCGGCTGCTGGCGCTGAACGTGGGGCCGCGCGGCCAGAAGCTGCCCGACTGGCAGCTCGACCCGGTGAAGCAGCAGTTGACCCAAACCGTGCTCCAGGAGGTCGAGGGCATCGACCACTGGACGATCTACCGCGCGCTGTCCGAACCCCTCGAAGGCCTGGGTGGTCGCTCGCCCGTGGATGCGGTGACGCATGGCACGATCGATGACGTGGCCGAGGCCGTGTTCAACGTGCTGGGCGTCCAGGTGCATTGAAGCGAGACCGCCATGAGCCACGAGCTGCCTTCGTTCCTGATCGATGCCGGTGAACTGCTCCAGCATGTGAGCCGCGTCGTCTATCGGGGCAGCCCGCTGTACTATGGCCGCAGCAGCACGAATCGCTACGATGACCCAGCGGGGGCCTACGGCGTGCTCTACCTGGGGCGCGACCTGCCCACGGCGCTGATGGAGTCGGTGTTTCACAAGCACCAGTGGCTTGCGGACACGCAACGCTCGATCGCGCTGAAAGAAGTCCAAGCCCGGATGGTGCGCGCAGTAGGCGTGATGGACGACGTGTTTCTGGCCGATCTCACGGCGCCGGGCGTCATGGCGGGCTACTTCGGCCTGAACCTGGAGCAGTTGGCCAGCCGCGACTACACGCACACGCAGCGGGTGTCCGCCCAGGTGCATGCGATGCTCGGAGATGATGGCCAGGCGCTGTTCGACGGGGTGCTCTATCCGTCGCGCAACAACTATCCCGCCAAGAGCATCGCCCTGTTCGAGCGTGCGGGAGCGAAGGTTGGCGTCATCGAGGACATCGACCTGGTGGACCATGTGGACTGGCCGCGTTTCGTTGTTACCTACCGCATCGGCGTTGAACCCGACCCCGGCCCGGTGGGGCCGGATGACGAAGCGTCCTGAAGCAGCAAGAAAACACATTGAAGCCGCAAACCGAATGAAGTGGAGCAAACTGGAATAGGCATTCCTCAACAGCAGGAGACGACCATGAACACGACGACCCGCACCAGCACCGCAGAACGCCTCTGCCGCGCCTTTGGCCGCGGATGGCGTGCCTATGCGCGACGCGAACGGCGGGCGTCGAACTGGTTGGTGTCCAAGGGCATGCCGCGAGCTGGCGCTACCGCGCTCGTGTGGGTAGCCAAGCTGGCTGTACTGGGGGTGCTGCTCTACGTTGCGTTTTGGTTTGCACTCGTGATGCTGGGCGTTGCGGCGGCGGGATGGGCTGCTGCTGCAAATACTTCGGATGAGGACGAGTGGCCTTTCACCGACCTCACCGAGCTGCGCAAGACGCCGGGCTACGATCCCAACCTGTACAACGACACGTCGCACGAGTTGTACACCGACGACTGACCGGCCTCGCGCTATTTCAGTTTTCCTCCGGTGAGCGCCCCGGCACCCTTGCCGCCAGCTTGGCCGGCGCTCTTGCTGCCATCGGAAAGTCCCTGGATGACGTGCCCGGCCCGAATCCCAACCCAGGTAAGGCTCGCCAGCCAGAATCCCGGCAGAACCAGGAACATCGTGCCCATGACGAACATCAGGAGCATGTCGCCGAAGGCGTTGTTCAACCCTACCAGCGGGTCAAAGTTGGTGTGCGGCCGGTTCCAGCCAAAGCCCCAGCCATAAAGCGCGTCCAGAATCGTTGAATCGATCCAGCGTGCGAGCTGGAACCAGAAGTCCGTGAAGAACAGCGCGAACTGCACGACGCTGACGGTGACGACCGTCTTCAGGTCGTAGGTGCCCACAACCAGCACGAGCGGGATGCAGATGACCAGCGCCATCTTCAGTAAGGCGAGGATCATGGGCAGGGATTGGCGCACGACATCCATGGCAGGAAACGCGGCAATCGCGCCGACTGCCATCCCCACGTCGCCCGTGGCGCGCGTCACGATGTTCGGCAGGGTCTTGTCGATCTGGCCGCCGTAGTCCGTATAGACGCTGCCCTGGTTCAGTTTCTGCTGCCGCGGTGACGCGATGGCGCGGATCACCGAATCGTCCACCTCGGCCCGGCTGAGGAACCCGGCCCAGCCCGCCAGGCGATTCAGCAGGGTCGGGTCCACTTGCCCCAGCAGCCGCGCGCGCAGGCCGTTGCTGCCGTCTGACCACCACTGCCTGCAGGTCGGGTAGCCGCCACCATTGGCAACCTGCGCGAGGCCTGCATCGCGGGTGTCGTCATAGGGCCATGCCTCGCGCGCCGTGCTGGAGCGGTAGCTGTCGTAGTAGCCACCCGTGTCCGTGAAAAAGCGCGAGCCGATCCAGGTTACGTCGTGCATCTGCTGCTCATCGAGATCCGGGCGCTGCATGAACAATTTGGCCCGCGCAGGCCCATAGCAATCCCGCGAGAAGTCCGCGACCTCCTGAGCCAGTACCGGGTCGTCAATGCGGGTCGCGTCGATCTCCATCCTCATCTGCCGCAGGTCCGTACCGCACGGGATCGCCGCTACCGAGGCGCTCGTGACGGCGCGCGAGAGCGCGTGCATGAAAGCCCACCAGACCGGCACCTTCGCCGACTGGTTGTTGATGGTGCTGAAGGACTGCGACCAGCCGGTTTCCGTGGGCTGCGGCACGCTGACCTGGCACTGCGCCGAGCGCGAGCTGTCGTACTGGATGGTGCTGAGGTCCACGTCGATGAACGGAATGCCCGCGAACATCACCACCACGATCGCGACGAACACCCGGTTCTCGATACGGGCGGCACTCAGAACGCCTTTGTTGCCCTCGTCAGCGCCTTCCGCGCGGGCCTTCAGCCACTCCTGCACGACGATGGCGACGAAAGGCAGCGCGAACACCCCGCTGGACACCAGCACGGCCCAGATACCGTTGTTGACGATCCAGGACACGAGGGTGAGGTAGTACTCCAGATAGTCGGTCGTGAAGAGCGTCATGGCCCCGATCTCCCCTCAAGCGGCCTGCATCAACAGGCTGGCTTCCAGCGCGACGATGGCGACGACGCCGGCGACCTCGGTACGGATCAGCCGGCGCCGCGCCTGCCCATCTGTCCCGCTTTGGTCTTCGCGGGCCAGCACCCGGCGGCGCATCCAGAACCATCCATAGGCCGTTGCCGCGTACACGCACAGCCGCCAGATGAAGAAATACCCTGCGGAGGCCGCCAGCCACCGTTCCCAGCCTGCAACGCTGCCGACCAGGTTGATGCCCGCGACGTTCGCCCCCACTGCGGCGGCAACGATAAGCACCAGCCACAGCAGCGTCTTCGCCGCGCGCCGGCTGAACAACCAGCGCAGCGGCCGCCAGGCCATGCGCGCCGGGCTCATGGCCGACTCCCCGGATTGCCCTTCTGGAGCTGGTCGAGACGGTCTGGCACAGGATCGCCCTCGTAGATGCCGCGCGAACCGGCCGCGCGCGCGCCGTGGCGCTGGATGATCGCCATGGGCGAGTTGTTCGCCAGTTCGCGCCGCAGCTCCAGTTCGGTCTTGAGGTTGCGAATCTCACGGTCGAGCGTGTCGCTCTCGTGGTTCACCGCCTCCACGGCAAGTTCGTTCGCCGCGACGTTGGGCTCCTTCTTGCCCGTGAGCAGCGTGCGCTGCAGCAGCAGCGCTTTCTCCAGCACGGATGCCAGCGCGACCTCGGACGCGAGGCGCTGCGACAGCAGGTGCTGGTCGGGCTCGTCGCGCAGCGCCTCGATCACGCCGCGCGTGATCGGCAGCGACGCACTGCCAGCTTCGCGCAGGTTCTCCGGCGTCGTGTTCTTGGCCTTGGTTACCAGGTCCTGGAGCGCCTGCAGCTTGGCGTCGTACTCCTCCTGGATCAGCGGCGTGAGCCCGACGCCCGGCGTCGTCTCGGTCTTGGTGCAGGCATCGCACGTGCGCTGCTCCTTCTCGCCGAGCACGCGCGTGGCCCACTCGACGGCAGCCTGCGGCGAGGTCCAGGTCTGGCACGAGAGACTGCTGCAACTGGCCGGCGCAATGGACGAGGTGTCGGTCACGCCGCGGCCGTTGACCAGGTTGTAGCCAGCGCGGGTGACATCGCCGACGACCTTGATCGCGGGCTGGCCGGAGCCGCCCGCGTTGCTGCCCCCGACCCACGGCACGCCGTCATTGCCGCGGCGCGTCTCGGCCTGCTCGATGGCCGAGACCGCATCCGTGCTCGACACGGCATCGCGCAGCGCCAGCCCTTCGGCCATCTGGCTCCAGCCGAGTTGGCCGCCCGCCGTTTCGGCCATCTTCTCGGCCATGGCACGGCACGTCAGCTTGCTGCGGTCGAAATCCAGCCGCGCCTGCAGCACGCCATTGGTGAGCAGGTTGTACAGACCGGGATCGGCCCGCTGGATGATCAGTGCGGGCAACGATGCCACCGCACTGGTGGCACTCTGGATCACCGACGACATGATTTGCTGGAAGCCGTTGGTAATGCCGTTAAGTTGGTTCTTCAACGTGGTCTGGATGCTCATGTCGCCGCAGATCAAGTTGCTGTTCCAACCCACGCCGACACCGATGGAGCGCATGCCGGCTGCACGTCCCATCGACACGGCGTTGCCGCCACCGATCGAGTACATGACGTCATCGCCGATGACGCTGCCGCTGGTCTGGTATCCCAGTTGACCCCAGGCCACGCCGCTGCCCAGCGCGAGCGCGCCGGCCAGTGCCAGGACGATCTCCGTGCGACGTACCCGGCGGGAGAACGGATTGAATGCAGGACGGAACTTCATGGCACCCCCTCAGAGGAAATCGACGCTGCCCAGGAACACCTGGCCCCGGCGCTCGCAGCAGGCATACGGCCGCCACAGCGCCCATGCGTAGTCGCCTTGCTGGGCCTGGGTAAGGAAGCCGCTGCGCGGGAAGACCGTGCAGGACGAGGACAGGACGGGCGTGAGTTCTTGCCACTTGCCGGTCGAGGCATCGCCCTCCATCAGCGCGCCGGCCGGCCAGTAGCCGTCACGGGAGTTGGCAAGCAACGGCTGATAGACGTGGATCTGCCCGCGGCGCGTGACCACATCGCCCGCACGCTGGGCCACCACTGCGCCGGCCTTGAAGTCGTCGGTCTGGTGCAGGAAGCCGCCACGGGGATACACGTTGCCCCAGAGATTCATCGTGGTACGGGCACCGACTTCGCGCCGGCCCGGAATCAGCGCTTCCGGGTAGGCCATCTCGGGCACGTTGTAGCGCCAGGCCAGCGTATCCAGGGTGCTGAGCAAGTACGGCATAAACGCCGTGCCCGCGCCCTCACAGAAGTAGCCTGACGAAGAGACGAACTGGTTGAACACCTCTGCGCCGGGGTGACCGATGACATCCGCGTTCTTGAATTTGGCGAGGCTGTTTTCGTGATCCTCGTTCGTCGTTCCGTCGCCGCCAGCTTGGGCGGACGGGTTGGGCGTGCTCATTGCCTGGACTTCGACCCAGGGGTTTTCTCCGGTATTCGAGTACGACGACACCACTGCATCGGGGATGTAGTGGCGCACCTTGATCGACGTGCGCACGGTGCAGCCCGTCCATGTGCAGTAGAGCCAGTAGCAGATGCCGACGACGCGGTATTCGAGGCAATCGGGCGATGCCACCGAGCCGATGATGGTCGCTGTATTGAGGGCGTAGCTGCCCGTGGCGCTGAGCAGCAGCAACGAAGCCACGCCAGCGCGCAGGCGGCGCATCAGGTCGAATGGTCGGGTCACGGCTGGGTCCTCCGGTGCTGCTCGATGCGCGCGACAGCGCGAGCCACATCCGGCTCGCCATAGACCACATAGCGCCTGTCCACCACCACGGCCGGGAGGCTGGTGATGCCGAGGCTCCATGCGTCGGTAACGCCTTGGTATGCGGAAGCGATGCGTCGCTGCAGATCGGCACCGCCGCCATTCAGCCGGCGCTTGACGATGGCCGTCGCCTGTTCGGGGTCGGTGGGCAGTCCCGCGGAAAGCTCCGCTTCAATCCTGTGGGCTTCGTCCAGCTCGATCAGCCGCTCGCCGCCCATGGTCTTGACCGGGTGGCGGCTGTCGGTGACGACCACCACGTCGGCGGCGAAGGTGGCCGGGCTGAAAACGGCCAGGGCTGCCGGCAGCGCCACGGCCCGGCCGAGGGTTCGCCAGCCCGGCGCGAACCTGGAAAGGGATGCTGTCATGTCGCGTGCCCTTGAAGTTGATCAGAGCAGTAGTCAAACGCGAAGCCGACGCGGCCCCAACAAACAATGCGCATCGCGCACTGCCCGCATACCTGCTTGTCTCGCGCCCATGAAAAAGCGGAGGCCGAAGCCTCCGCGTGGATCAGGGAGCCGATGCCGTCGCTACAGCAGGCCGGATTCCGCGAACGAGTACGGCGTGCCCTGGCCGACGATGAGGTGATCCAGCACCCTCACGTCGATCAGCGACAACGCGGCCCTCAGCGTTTGGGTCAAAGCACGGTCCGCGCTCGACGGCTCCGTGCAGCCCGAAGGGTGTTGGTGAGAAAAAATGACCGCTGCCGCATTCAGTTCCAAGGCACGCTGCACGATCGGACGCGCATGCACCGAGGTCGAATGGATCGTGCCTCTGAACATCGGCTCGTAGGCCAGCACCTCGTGCATGCTGTTGAGGAACACGATGGCGAAGACTTCATTGGGCTCGGCGGCCAGTTTCAGGCGCAGGTAGTCCTTGACGGCGGCAGGCCTCTCCAGGGATGGCCCCTTCTTGAAGACCCGCTGCTCCAGCAGCGCGATGGCTTGCCGGATGATCCAGTCATCGGATTGGGACATGGGGGCAAAACGTGGCTCCACGCAGGAGTCGTTGGCGACGAGAGACATGGCGGACCTCCAGAAAGTGAGCGGAGGGCGCCACCCTGGGAGGGCAAGCCCTCCTGGGGATGGAAACAGCGGAACAAGGTGCATCCATCACCGCGCGGCGGTGATTGTTCGCGGCCAGGATGCGAAAGCGAACGGGTAGCGGTCAGCGCGGCGAGCCGCGCCGTAGCCTTCAAGACCGAGGGCTACCTGGGCATGTCGCCGACAACGTCGGCAGGCATTTCGGATGTGGGGGTGGCGGGCGAATCCGGCGCGTCGCTGGCCATTTCCCCGGCCGCCAGCAGGTCCATGGCCGAGAGCAAGGCATCGCCCTCGATCGGCCCCTGCAACAGGATGGCCTGGCCCGTCTGGCGATCGAGCAGTCGCAGCGACGGCGTGGCGGTCACGCCGCTCTTGGTGGCTTCCGCGGCCTGCGCGCGGATGGCCACGTTGGGGCGCTCGCTAGCCATGCACTGTTCGATGGCTGACGTTGTTTCGGGGTAACGCAAGCCATCGGGCAAGCCCTGGCCGTCGCTGCGCGTGTGGGCATAGACCCATTCGACCGCCTGCCAGAACGCCGCATGCCCGCCCGCTTCGGCGGCGCACTCGGCCAGACGTGCCTCGGCCGACGCGGCAGGCTCGTGCGCGGCCAGCGGCTGGTGATGCCATTGCAGCGCCACGTCGGTGTTGTTGCCGACCCAGCGCTTGAGCTGCGGGAAATACTCCCGGCAGAACGGGCATTCCAGGTCGGCATAGAGCGTCAGCGTGAAACGGCCTTCCGGGTTGCCCATCTGCCAGGGTGGCCCAGCGACCTGCGCCGTGCTGACCGGCGCGCGCGACGGCGCTGAGGATTCGCCGGGCGTCCGGGACACCAGCCAGATCAGCAGCAGCGCGACCAGCGCAGCAGCCAATACCCAGGGCCAGCGAGGCCGCCAGCGGCGACGGCGGAACGCCTGGACCTGCATCGGAATGGAAGGACGTTTCTGTTCCATGGCGTTCTCCGGTTTACGACAGTTCCAGGGCCGGCGACTCGATGCCGCGGGCCTGGTCGATCTTCTCGGCCACCTTGAAAGCCGCTTCCAGTTCGGTGCAGCCGTACTGCTGCATGAGCTGGTAGCGTTCGGCCTTCTCCTCGGGTTCTGTCTGCGCGAGGGCGAGGTACAGGGACGGCGGCACGGCGCGGAACAGCACTTCCATGCTCTTGGAGAGGATGACGCCTTCGGTGAATTTCCCCGCTTCCTTGCGCGCCGAAAGCATCAGCGCCTTCTGCGCGGGCGAGAGTTCGCGGAACCGCGCGATCTTCTCAACTTCATCGGGCGGCATGCTGAGACAGATCCACCACTCGATCATGTTGAGCATGGGCTCCGCGGCGCGCGGCAGGTCGTCGATGTTCTGCGTCGCGAGCCAGAACCAGGCCCCCAATTTCCTCCACATCTTTGTAATTTTCACGACGTAGGGCGCGAGCAGCGGGTTCTTCGTGATGATGTGGCCTTCGTCGGTGACGTTGATGATCGGGCGTCCCAGATATTGGTCGCGCTCGGCGATGTTGTTCACCGTGCTGATCAGGCTGATGTAAGCGATGGAGAGCTGCGCGTTGTAGCCCTCGCGGGCGTATGTCGCGAGGTCAACCAAGGTGATGTCGGCTTCGGGCCACGGCGTGCCGTCGCGGTCGAACATTTCGCCGTCCGTGCCTTGACAGAACATGTCCATCGCATCCGCCATCTCCAGCAGCCGCACGCGGCGCATTTCGGGCAGCGTCGGGTCCTGGCCGCGGGCGCGCAACGCGTTGCGCACGTCGCGCGTAAGCACCGTGCGTTTGTCGGCCACGCAGTGCTCGGCGGCGTCGAGGATGCACTGACGGATCAGCGAGCGGTCAGCCCGCGTCATCCGGGCTTCCTCCTTGTCCTCTCCGCCCGTGATCATCAGCCGCGCCGTGATCTCCAGTTCGCCTAGCACGTCGCGCTGCTCGTCCGCCTCCATGGCCGAGGCATCTGGTGGCGGGTCTTCATCCAGCGCGTCGGCGTCGAGCGTCTGCACGTCGCTGGGCGTCTCGATCAGCCGACGCGCGTCTGCGAATGGCGCGAGGCTGATGCCCGAACCTGGGGCCAGCTTGACCCGGTTTACCGTCAGCCCGAGCATGCGTGCGAAGTCGCTGAACAGGCCGAAGCTGTTGCCAGCCTCCACGATGAACAGCCGCGGTCGGTAGATGGCCGTGACCTGATTCAAGAGGTTGTTGAGCGTGGCGCTCTTGCCGGAGCCGGTGGGGCCGAACAGGAACAGATGGGCGTTCATCTGCCGATCCAGGCGGCTGAGCGGGTCGAAGGTGATCGGCCCGCCACCGCGGTTGAACATCGTGATGCCCGGGTGCCCCGTACCTTGAGCGCGGCCCCACACCGGCGACAGGTTCGCCGCGTGCTGAGCGAACATCAGTTGGGTGTACCACTTGCGCCGATCCTGGCCGGGGTTGTAGCAGCATGGCAGCCACCGCAAGTAGCTGTTGAGCGGCGCCACCTCGTCGTCCTCGCGCACCGGCTGCAAGCCAGCATTGAGCATCACGTTCGCCAGGTCCAGGCCGCGCCGGTCCAGTTCCGCTTCGTCGCGTCCGCGCAGGTAGAATGCCAGCGTCCCCCGGTAGAGCTTGTGTGCGCTGCCGATGAGGGAGCGGGCTTCCTGCACGTCCTTCAACGTCTGCTCCGACGCCAGCGTCTCGCCCACGGCCTTCTTCGCCAGGTGGTTGAGATCCGCTTCCAGGACATCCTGCGGCGTGGCGACCATCGTGAGACACAGCAAGGTGTCTTCCGGCATCTGGTCGAACAGCGTGTTGATGGCATCCCCTTTGCGGGTCTCGCCGGTCAGGTGTCCGGTGCCGGGCGGCATGCGCAGCCGGTCGGTGATCAGCACGCGGTGCGGCATGCCGTCGAAATACCAGGTGCCGTGCTCCACGTCGGAGCGTGGCTGGCCGAAGAACAGCCGCTGGCTGAAATCCCGCCCGCTCGCCAGCTCGATTTCGCCGGCCTCGCTTTCTTCGGTGCTGTCGGGGTAGCGCGCCAGCGCGTAGAAGCGCTCCCGGTCCTCTGCACTCGGTCCAAGCATCGCCGGGCGCGGATTGAACCACCGCAGCAGCCAGTCGTGGACGTCGGCTGCGACCATGCGCCGTGCCTGGATGCCGGCGTTCGCCAGGCCGCCGCACAGGCGGTCGCAGACGATGTTCAGCATCTGCTCGGGCGTCTGGCCGCGGCGGCTTGCCTGCCCAGTTGCACGGCGATAGATCACCATGCGCACCCGCCGCGTCTGGCCGCGCCAGCGCAGCCGCGTGACCACCGTGTCCTCGAACAGGCCGCCCGGCTTGGCGACCGCGCGCAGGTGGTGGCCGAAGAAGCGCAAGTAGAACTCGGTGAAAGCGGTGCTGCGGGCACGCGGCTGCACGTAGTCGCGCAGGGTCTGCATGTACTGGTCGAAGCTGGGCTCGTCCTGGGCATAGAGCTGGAGTACCCAGGGGTTTTCGTCCAGCTCATCGAACGAGTCCTGGAGCGCGTTCTCCAAGGCATCGCGGGCATGCGCGAGCCAGCCGGGCTCCCGCCCCTCGGTGCCCAGCGGCACCAGCTCGTAGAAGGCAGCGACCGACTGCCCATCCTCCAGCAGCATGGACTTCGACTGCGGCAAGAACTCCACCCAAGGCAGCAGTTCCGCGAACGACGGCGCGACGTCGTACAGCGCCTGCTCGTCGGCTACCGTCGCCGGCCTGCGGCCCTGGACCGCTGCGCCGGGTTCAGGGACGCCGGCCTGGCGCAAGGCCTCGACGTGGCGCTGCCAGCCGTCCGGCTTCTCTTCGTCGCCGGTGCCGGATGCGGCCAGCTTCGGCCAGGGAAGTTCCCAGCGCATCAATAGTCCTCCAGCCGTTCGCCGGGCATGGCGTACTGCACGCGCTGGTACAGGGGGAAGACCGTCGTGTAGCCCGGAACCGGCACGGGGTCCGTGCCCGCCAGGTGCGGGTACACATACATGACGAGATCGGGGTTGGGCAGGCGCTGGAACTGGCGATAAACCTCGTTGCGCGCCGTGCGCGTGTAGCGCATCTGCTCGACGGGCGCAGCCTGCACATCGGCGTCGGTCAGCGGCCGGCGCAGGCTCTGGCGCGCGTCGAGCAACTGCCGGCGCGCGACCTGGCCGGTGCCACTGCCGCCGCCACCCGTTTCCTGCTGCCAGATGTCCATCATGGTGCGGTCGCTATGGGTCAGCAGTTCTTCCTTGCTGGTGGCGCAACCGCTGAGCACGGCGACGGCCGCGGCCAGCGCGAGGCCCTTAATCGAGTTCGAGCGCATGGCTTTCTCCTGCACGGTGATCGACGCGCCGGCCTTCGGGGTCGTGATCGATGGCCAGCGGCTTTTCGAGGTGGACGGCGACCTTGGCGCCTGGCTGCACATAGACGGCGGCGAAAGCCTGTCCGTAGAGCTTGTTGACCCAGGTCGACATGTCCCGGACGCCGCCCGCGAGGATCTGGCCGACTGCTTCCTTGCCGCTGATGCCCACGGTGCCGATGGCGCCGTCCGAGCCGACGTAGGACATGCGGCCGCTGTCGCTCTCGATGAGCGAGGCCACGCCGGCTCCGGCCGCGGTGATCAGAGCTTGCGACCCGAGGTACTGCTGGGCGTTGCTGCGCCGTTCGCCGCTGACGCACGGGATGCCGTGCGGGTCGCTGATCCAGCCCAGGCCGTCGCGCTGCTGGTTGTTCTGCTGGTTGCCTTCGCGGTCTTCGGGAATCGTGCGGATCGTGCCGTCGTTGAAGACGAAGGTGATGCTGCGAACCTGGCCGCGCACGCACGAGAGCGTCCAGTCGCCCGATGCGGTTCCGGAGAACACCGCGCCGGCCACGTCGGGAATGTCGATGCCGTTGGCAGTCAGATTGTCCGGCCCGACCAGCACCTTGAAGGGGTACGGATCGTTCACCGTCCCGTCGATCGGCACGCGCCCAATCAGCGCCGTCATCGCCACGGAGCCCATCAGTGTCGAGTTGGTCGGCACGGTATAGACCGGCTTGGCGCTCTTGACGCCTGCCGCACCTGCGCCGGCGTTCGCCACGGTTTCCGCGGTGGTTTCCAGTGTGCTTTGTGCCGGGCCGAAGCTCGTCGGGAAGCTCATGCCGCTGCCTGCGCCACGACTGCCATTGCGGCCCTCGGCCTTCTTCGCGTCGTCCGGTTCGACCCAGCGCATGCCGCCTTCCATGCCGGCCTCGTCGCCGCCGCGCAGCCCCAGGCCCACCGGCAGATCAGCGTGACCGCCGCCGCGCCCGCCAATGCTGTCCAGGCGCCGCTGCAGGTCGGCGAGCAGCCCCTCGGTCTGCTGGCGCGCGCTGGCCGCCTGTTCCTGGTCGCGGCGCAGGTTGGAGCGCTCGGATTCGAGGGCCGAATTGATGCGCTGATCAATGGAGTTCTCCCGCTGGCGCAGCCGCTGGTTTTCCTCGCGCTGCGACTTGTTGTCGGTCAGCGCGGTCTGAAGCTCGGTGCGCAACTGTTTCACCTGGGCGACGAGCGTTGCCACGGTATCGCGCGGGGTATCGCCTTCGATGCCCAACGCCTTCATTTCCTCGGGCGTGAGCTTGGAGCCGGCATCCGCGGCGGGCGGTGCCGACGTGCTTCCGCCGGAGAACAGCCGGATGGCAACGAACAGCACCAGCAAGGCGACCGGGATCATCAGCCACTTGAGCAAGCCGTTACTGCGCATGGCGGGCCTCCTTGCCGTCGTCGGCTTCCGCTTCCGGCTGCGGCAGGAGCGCAGCCGGGTCGAAGCGGTGGATCGCCGGCAGCAGCGATTGCGCGAGGCCGTGCCCGCGCGTCACCAGGTACAGGACGGTCGTGTCCTCGGGCGTCCCGCGCGGGCCGAGCGCTTCGTGCTGGAAGGTGGCGGTGAGGAAATCGCCTTGCAGCACGCGCGGGTCGAGCGTGACCGAGCCGCTGCTGCTGTTGGTCAGACGCACGGCGGTGACCCACTGGTCTTCCAGACGCCACGACGCGAGAGCGACCGCGCGCACGGGCAGCGTCGGCATCAGCGTGCCGAGGTCGAGGCCACGGCGCAGGTTCACCCGCATGACGCCCGGCAACGGCTCCACGGTGCGCAGCGGCGCGTAGAGGTTCTGCGCGGCAAAGCGCGTCAGGACGACCGGAACCGGCGTCTCGCGCCGCGCTGCCAGCGTACCTGCCTGATCCTGGGCGCGTGCCGGGGCCTCATCGGCACCGCCTGGCTGATCGCCATAGCGCGCCGGGGTGCTGCTGCCCTCGACGATGCGCACCGGCTCCAGCTCGGCTTCGCCGTCCTTGGGCGGCTCGGCCGCGATGTCGAGCAGGATCAGCGCGCCCGTGTCGGCGTCCTGCAATTGCAGCCGCGTGGGCTCGATCGGCTCGCTGGCGCGCAGGTACACCGCGCCACCCGCGCTCTGCACGCGCAGGCGCTCGCCAACGCCCGCAGGCACTCCCACGCGGACGTTCCGATCGATGAACACGATGCGCTCCTGGCCGACTTTCAGCGGCACCGCGAGCGGCATGCGTTCCCAGCGCAGAATCTCCACAGCATGGGAGACGGGTGCCGCGGCCGCGGCCAGCAGCCCCAGCAGCACGAGTACAGGATGCTTCATGGGGTGTTTCCTCCTTGGGGCGCTTGCGGAGACAGGCCGCCAGGCGCCGGGCGCGTCGGCTCCGGGGCGCTGATGCGCTGGGGGGCACCGTCGTAGCAGTCCAGCGCCAGGCCGAACGGGTTGCGGGCGGGGTCAACGTCCACCCGCGTGACCTTCACCGGGTAGCGCACGAGCGCGCGCTTGACCTGCTCGGCGCCGTAGTACTCGTCGGCGGTGATGTCGAGCGTCACCACCCAGTCGCGGTCGGAGACCACGCGCACGCGCGCCGTGGGGTCGTCGCCGTAGCCGCGGCCGGGTATTTCGTAGATGCCGCGCACGCGCTGGCGCAGTTCGCCCGTGCTGCGGCGGTAGTCGTAGTCCGCGCGCAGGAAGGCCTGGCAGGACGGGGTGAGATACGGCGAGAGCGTATGGAGGTTGCGCGGGTAGTCCTCTTCGCCATTCGTCGGCCAGCGGTTGAGGGTCTGGAACACGTAGAACGTGAACGCATAGACCGATTCGGGCGGCACTTCCCACCACTTTCGGGTACTGCCGGAGCGCAGATCGGGCGGGACGTGGATGGTCAGGTCGCGCGGCGCGCTCCACCAGCCGCCGCCCATGACCAGGGCGACGATGACCAGCGCACCGGCCCCCAGGCGAAGCGTCTTGATGTGCGCCTGCAGGTGGGTGATCTCATTCTTGAAGCGGCTCATCGTGCTCCCCTTGAGGCAGACCTTCGGGTGGACCAGAAGCCGGAACGCGAGATCAGCACGTGGCCGCCTACCCATCCCGCCATCAGCGGATGGCGCGTGGCAATGCGCCATTGCAGTTGCCGGTACAGCCAGGTGTCGGGGCGCCCGCGCTTGAGGCGGCGCAGGATGCCGCCGCCGATGAAGACGCCCAGGGCCACGCCCAGCACGACGAACGTCGGCGCGATGGCGATCGTGCGGAACACCCAGGACAGCGGCGCGCCGACCAGCATGCCGGCGGCGCCGGACAGGCCGCAGCAGATCCACAGTTCGTCGGCGGTGAGGCCGCGCACGACCATGGGGTGGCGGTTGAGCCGGTGCGGAAGGAACGTGACCGTCCCGTCCGCACGGACGTGCTGCTGCTCGGACATACCGGCCTCGCCTTACAGGATGCCGGTGGCTTCGGTGAGCAGCCAGATGCCGATCACGAGCAGCACGGCACCGATCGCGACGGTGAGGCCGAACTGGCCCCAGGTCTTGCGGCCGGTGTGGATTTCGGCGTAGGTGCCGTAGGCGTGGTAGCAAACGCCGATAAACATCGACGCCACGACCAAGAGGGCCACGAGCATGATGATGTCGTAGCCATAGTTCCTGATCGTTTCCATGATGCCGTTGCCAGTGCCGCGGGTCGGGTTTTCCAACTGCGGCAAGCCTTGCGCGAACGACAGCGCGGGCAGCGCGGCGGAGCCCAGTGCCACAGCGGCGCGCTGGGCAAGGCGGGAACGGAGGATGCGGTTTTGCATGGTCGTGCCTTTCAGGTCAGGAGAGGAGGAAGAAGCTCAGGACGAGGTACATCGCGACGAAGCGGATGCAGACGCCGAGGAACTGGCGCTGGTTGAGGCGGCTCTCGGACCACCCCACGTAGGCCGTTCGGATGGCCCAGACGCCCCAGACGAGGAGCACCGCGAACACGGCGCCGACCAGGACGGTCGCCATCGCCGAAGGCGCGATGCCGCTGTTGGCTTGAAATGCCGAGACCTGGGCGCCGTTCATGGCTTGGCTTCCGTAGTCGTCGGCGATGGCGAAGCGGACCGCTCGGTGCGGTAGTCGCTGGCCAGTTCGGAGGGGTCGCGCGGCTGGGCACGCGACGGTGTGAGATGGGCCTGGATGCCGGCGCGCACGCGCGCCAAGTCAGCCAGCAACCGCGGGTAATCGAAGTGGTAGCGCTCGCCCGGCTGGATGGGGGCACGCGCGGCGCTGTCGGCGACGGTGCGCTCCAGCGCGTCGAGTTGGCGCAGCGCGGCGACCAGCTCCTGGCGCTGTGCGGGGGACTCGGCCAACGCCATCGGGGACTGACCCAGCAGCAGGGCCGTCACGAGAAAAATGGGCACGCCGCGATGCGCGGCGCGCTGCCAGATCGGAGCCAACATCGCGCCATTCCTGTGTGATCAGAATAGTGCGATGGTGGAGTTCAGGGTGACTGCAGGCAGCAAACAATAGGAAACTGCGCTGATCGGTTTGATTGGCAGCGTGCGTCCAGTTCGCTCAGGGAGTGGTCGTCAGGCCAGAATTCAAGAAGGGAATTTCCACCGGCCGCGTGGCAAAATATCAACGCTCTTACAAAGATCCAGGATAAAAATGCAAGGACTGACCTTTAGAACTGATCAAGATTTTGAGGAAATTTGCTGCTACCTCATGAGGGACTGGGTCGCGCGGAATATGAGGTATGACGTGCAATTCAGAAGATACGGCGGAAATGGGCAAAGGCAGCATGGCATTGACATTTTTCCTGCCGTTGGCGGCTACTCAGTGTTTGGGCAGGCAAAATTTGTTAATCAACTAAACTCTACAGACGTTACGGCTGAGTTGAGTAAGACCGATTCCTTCCCTGAGCCGATTGGTTGTTATGTGATTTTCACAACGGCAAATCGCCATACCAGCATAAATCATCATCAGTTCCATGGCACTCAACACAAAAGGCTGGATGGATCGACTTTTCCGGTTCACGTGGTCTATTGGGGTGAAATTTCTGATATTAGTTTTATCCCACAAGATGTCTGTAAGAGAATTTTCCCATCAGCATTTCAAGTTGCCAGGAGCGCATTAACGCCTCAGCAGATGGCGGATTCCATAGCCACACTTCAAAATATTGTTCCTTCATATTTCAGGTCTGACTTTCTCGACTGGCTCGAAACATGGGACTTTTCATGTGGTTACATTCCATCTGTGCATTATGACGCCGTGGACAATCTTTACATTGAGTTGGATCGGGTAGGATGGGGAATGAAGGGTGTCAATGATTTTTTATATGCCCAAGGTCGCATTGACTTATCTCGTGCGCTTCCGGCTGGCGATGCCTTCTTTTATGCTCTCACTGAATTTCGAGATTCAATATATAACTACATAGCTTTTGTACGCGGACAGGATGGGCAGGGCTACGTTACATTGCAAGGAATGGATGGGCGCGGCGCAACAGATTTCCCAAAGATTACAGAGCAGTGGAGCATGAGGGCGCGCCATTTGGCCAATATGTATCGCGAGAAAATCCTTGGTCAGCAAATTCAATAAATAAGAAATACTGAATGAGTTGCCTAATGATCTGGTTTCTCTGTCATCACAAGTATTTTTTGAAGCTGCCCGCAGTCAGGCTCACGGCCAGTCCCAGCAAGGCTGCGCTGGGCAGCAGGATCAGCAGTGGATGCACAGAGATCGGCAAGGCCAGGTACGTGACCCACGGCAGCACGGCCAGCGGCATCAGGCTCGCCTTCGCGCGGTGGTAGATGAAGCCGGATTCCCGGCCTGCGCCGAACCGGCGCACGTCCCGCCGCACAAGACCGTCGATCAGGCCGACGAACGCCGCGGTGCAGATCAGCGGCAACGTGAGCACCAGAACCAGCAGGCGCACCAGAAACGTGAGGGTGGTGAAGGCCGCGGCAATCAGGTAGTTCTCGGTCCAGACATAGACCTGGCTGATGTAGTAGCGAAAGTTGCGCCCCCCGTCCTGGATCCTCCCGTGGCTCGGCGCGCGGGCGCGCTCGGCGGTCTGGCTCATGCGCTCCAGCAGCCCGGAGCGAACGAATACCCATTCGTAGCCGGTATCCACCAGTTCGTGCGCGGTGCGCCCCGGCTCCTGCACGACGACGCTGCGCGTGAAGTGGCTGGACAGGTGCCCCAGTTCGTACTGCAACATCTGCTGCGAGTGCCGCCAGCCCTGGTCCTTCCAGAACAGGTGCATGCCGACGCACTCCACGACGATCGAGAACAGCAGCGAGCCGATCAGCACCCCGAGCAGCCGGAACGGCAAGGTGATGGTGCCGACGATCAGGCCCTGGCGCTGGTTCTGCTCCCGTTGTGCAGTCGAGGCGGCGTCCTTCATGGCGAGGCCTTGTTGCCGGTGTCCTCGTCGGTGGCAATGGCCACCGCGGGAGGTTCGGCCGCAGCGGCGTCATCCAGCAGGTCGTCGGGCAGGCCCGTGTCCTGCAAGGCGGGGGAACTGGTGAACTCCCACCACTGCGTCGCTTCGCTGTAGCTCTGGCGCATGTACCCGGCCAGTTGCTGCAAGTCTGCCGGCATCACTTCGTCCGGGTCCGGCGCCGGCAGCGGCATGCGCACTTTCCAAAGCTGGCCGCCCTGCAGCAACGCGAAGCACTGGCCTTTCGGCAGGCCGACGACGTGCGACGGCTCGATCATCGGCACGCTGGACATGCTGATGCGGTCCTGAGTGTTCGACGTGAAATCCGTCGCCCCGCGAATGTCCGAGCTGTCGGTCGCGCCGCTGACGATGGTGGTCGTATAGACCTCGACCTTCGGCAATTGCCGGGTCAGCAGTTCGGCGGTCGCGGTCTCGCGCACGCGCAGCATGAACAGGTTGTTGAAATTCCCGATCACCTGGCCTGCCTTCGCGCGGTTGCCGATGCGGGCCTCGATGTCCGACAGGGTCTGCGTGTACGCAGTGACTTGCAGGCCGGCACCGCCGCCCTTGTTGATCAGCGGGATGAACTCGTCGCCCATCAATTCGTTGAACTCGTCGGCATGGACGTTGATCGGCACGCGCGCACCGGCCGATGCGCCCGGCAGGCCATCGTCGATCCCATGCTTGTAGATATGCCCGGCGACCGACACGAGATCGCTGAACATCGAGTTGCCGACCGCGGTGGCGACCTCGGCGTCGGAGAGCGCATCCAGGCCCACATAGACGATGGCCCTCTTACGGATGATCTGCATCCAGTCGAAGATCGGGCGCGGGTCGGCCAGGTCGGAGTAGTTCGGGGCCAGGAGCTGCGCGATCTTGCCGCTAGTGAGCTTCTCCAGCAGCGGCAGCAGCGATGCGACGATCTTGTCGAAGTACGTCTTGTCGTAGCGAACCGCCGAGCGCAGGCCATCCAGCACCGGGTCGTAGTTGCGCGCCTGCGAGAGGTACTGCTCCAGCGCCACCACGCGCTTCTCGCGCCCGATCATGTTGCGCGGGATGTTCTTCTCGTTGAGCTTGGCCTCGATCTGGACGATCACCTCCCAGGCCTTGGGCTCGGTCTTGGCGAAGTAATGCTGGGCGTACTCGATGAACAGCGCGTCGATGTTGATGACGTGCCGTTGGATCAGCATGTAGTCGGGCCGCTGTCCCAGCTCCACCAGGGCGCGGGCAATGATGTTGACGAACCGCCACGCAAACTCTCGGAAGGCGGCCGAGTTGCCTTCACCGGAAAGCTGCCCCGCAACGCGGGTGGCGACTTCCGATATACGCCCGAATCGCCCCACGGCGTTGTAGCGCGCGGAGATGTCCGGCCATCCCAGGTGGAAGACGTAGAACTCGCCTTCGCGGCCGGCGCGCTTAGCCTCGACGTACATCCGCTTCAGGAGATCGGCATCGCCCTTGGGGTCAATGACGATCACCACCTCGTGCTCGCCCGCGGCGTTCACGCGCCGGATGTCCTGGGTCACGAATAGTTCGGCCAGCCGGGTCTTGCCGACGCGCGTCGTGCCCAGCACCAGCGAGTGGCCGACGCGCTCGCCCAGCGGCAGGCTGACGTCCATCTCCTCGGGTTCGATGCCGTGCAGGCGCGGCAGGCCGCCCACAGGCGGCAACGGCCGCACCGGGTTGAAAGGTACGTCCCAGCCGGTGAGTTTCGACAGCCGGGACAGCGGGAACGGCGCGTACTCCAGCCGTTCTTCCAGCCGTCGCGCCAGCCGGTAGGCTGGTGTGGGCTCGACGTAGCGGCGGAACTCCGGCCGGTACGTTTGCATGAGCCTATGGGTGTGCTTCTGCTCCCACAGGAACCCGCGCCCCACGAACAGCCGCTGCTGGCTGACCGGCACGTCCTTGCTGGTCATCACGTAGCGCGGCAGGCGGCGGATGTTGCGCCGGTAGCGCAGGATGACGCGGGCATCGCGGTAGCGGATGGCACCGTAGGCGCCGAACGCCAGCGCGCTGCCGACGCCCATGGACGGGCTCAGCGCGAGCGACCATGGGGCCACCAGGGACAGAAACGCGGCGCCCGCGCATGCGGCAACGGTGTATAGCTCCACCGCTGGGCGAAGCAGTACCTCGACCGGCTGTTTCCCCGACATGGCTTCATTGCTCGATGCCGGTGGCCGTGATCAGCACCGGGTAGTGCCGCAGGCCCAGGCGCTCGGCCAGGTCATCGCCGGACACGGGCGCGAGGGGTACGCCGGGCACCAGGGCGCGCAGCCGCGCCAGGCCCTGCACGGTCTCGACGTTGACCACCAGGCCGACCGCGCCGCGCTCGCGCAGCGCTGCCGCCTGGCGGCGCATCCAGGCCCGGGAGGTTTCGTCGTCGCCGACGACCACGAAAGGCCGAAGACCCGGAGCCTCGATGACCCGCCGCGCGACGGTGCCGGGCGCGAGCTTGGCGCTGCGTACCGGCAGCATTGCGGCCTCGCCTGCCGGGGTGGCGGGAACCTGGGTCGTCGGGATCGGCGGCCGGGCCGGCCCGTTGGCGCGCGGCTGGAGGTTCAGGGCTTCGTAGTACGGCAGCGCCGACGTGCCGCCGCGGTCTTCGACCACGATCAGCGGCTCGCCGGCAAGCGAGGCCAGCGGCAGACTCGCCAGCAGCACGAGCAGGCCTCGTAAGGCCAGATGGGATGTCGTCATGGGGATGTCTCCTGGCGCGCGGCGAGGACCGCGGCGGTTGGGCGCGGGCCCTGCACGCGGGCAAGGTGGCGGGATACGCTGCGCCGGTAGCGGGCGGCAGGCTCACCCCCGGCAGGACGGTGGTAGCGGCCGATCGCCAGCAACCAGTCCTCGCCGGGGGTGTGCTGCTCCCGCAGGATCTCGGCGGCGATGGCGAGGTTGCGGTACGGGTCTAGCAAGTCGCACGCGCTGGTGTAGCGCTGCTGGTGGTAGCCGAGGTTGATCTGGCCCAGGCCCGCGTCGATGCGCGTGTGCGGCGTGGAGCGCATTGCCCGCTGCAAGCCCGCGCAGGCGTCGGCACGGGTCGCGTAGCGGTGCGACTGGCCGGCGACATTAAGGGACCACGGCCACGGAACGATGCGCCCGTGGCGGCGGATGCCGCTCTCTTGCAAGGCCACGGCGTAGAGCACCGTCGAGGGGATGCCAGCGCGCTGCGCGGCGAGCTGATAGGCCGGTGGCGGAACCTCCTCGGCCTGGGCAACGCAGGCGCAGAAGCCGGCGATGAGCACCAGTGCGCGCAGGAGAGCGGCTACGGCTGGCGCTGCCATTGGCCGTTCACCTCGCGCACGACCGCCGGCAGATCGCCGGGCACCCCCAATGTTAGCCAGCGACCGCCGTCGTGGTTGAGCGTGATGCTTCCGCTGCGCACGCGTGCCGGATCGACGTTCGCGCGCTTGGCCCAGTCGCGGATGCGCGCGTCATCCTGGCGGCTGCCGACCATGTACAGGTCGAATTCGGCGCCCGTAGATTGCAGGCGCTGGACGAGCTGGCTGCAGGCCACGCAGCCGTCCTTGACGAACACTGCTGTGCGGCCGGAGCCGCGCGTGGCGCCGGCGACCGGCTTGTCGTCCGGCAGGTTCACCCGCTGCATTCCGGGGTTCAGGCGCTGCCAGGCCTCGTCGTAGGCGCGCTGATAGGCAAGCAGCTTCTCGACGCGGCGCGCCTCGACCTGCACCTGCAGTTCTGCGTAGCGGCGCCGCTCCTCGTCGGTGCGGGCCTCGATGCCTAGGGCCGACAGCGGGTCCAGGTTGGGCGAGTAGATGCCCAGCGGCCCGTCCATCAGTTCGCGGTAGCGCGCCCACTCCTGCGGTTGCAGGCCCCAGTCGCTTGACACCCGGCCGTCCAGAGCGCGTGCGGCCAGCGGGCGCTCCTGGCTCTGCGCATTGCGGGCCGGAGCCGTGGCCGGCTGCTGAGCCCACGCGGGAAACTGGGTGGATGCCAGCAGGAGCGCGGAAAGGACGATCGATGGCTTCATGCGCTGTACTCCGGTCAGGGAATCGCCACGCGGCGGGTCTGGTCGCCGGCCTGGAACACCGCGGTGTTGCCCTCGACGGCCTGCAAGCGCCACGGGCCGACCGCATCACCTGGCAGCAGCACTTGAAGCTGGTCGGGCGTGAAGTCGCCACTGCTCGGCGCGACGGACACGCTGCGCTCGCCGGCACGCAGTTCGGCACCCACGATGCGGAACGGGAGCGGCGGTGGTTCGGGCTTGGCGGTGGGCTTGTTCCCGCTGCGCGGCTGGGCGGGTGCAGCGGCGCGCGCAGCGGTCTGCCGCGTCTTGACTTGCTCGACTTCGGCGCGCAGCGCCTGAAGGTCGGCGGCGGCGGCATAGTCGCTCAGCGATTGCTCGACCTGGGCGGCGCGTGCCTCCAGGATTTGGCGCGTGTCCTTGAGGTCCGTCGCCGTGGCGACGGCTGGACGCTGCTGGATGGCCTCGACGGTCTCGGCCAGGCCCGTCGCCAGCGCTTCGAGGCGTTGCAGGCGGGAATTGAGGCGATCCTGGTCGGCCTGATCGTTCATGGCCTGGTAGCCGAGGGCAATGAGGACACTGAGGCCGATCAGCCAGAGCCACATCAGGCTCTGCACCACCACGGCGGCGGTTGAGCGCTGGGCGGGCTGCGGGCCGTTCATGGCTGGCCTCCCGATGCCGCGGGCGCCAGCGGAAACGTCTGCACCGCCTCGTTGGCGGGCAGCGCGGGTGCCTTGTCGGCGGTCATGCTGTCGTTGGGACGCTCGAAGCAGATTTGCCGCGCGCGGTCATCCGCGTGCAGTTCCCAGGCCGGACCAGCAAGGGTGAGCAGCGCTTCGCGCAGGGTCATGGGGCCTAGGTGCAGGTGCGCCGCCGGCAGCGGCAGTGCGTACAGCTCGACCACCGCGTGCGCCGTCTGGCACAAGCCGTAGCCGCTGCGCTTGAGCACATGCCGTAGCCCGTCGCCGACCGTGGCGCGGGCATCCTCGGGCATCGACACGTCGATGGTCTGCAAAAGCAGGTCGCGCTGCGCTGCTGTCGGTGCCAGTTCCACGAGGGTGTAGCGCCCGTAGCGCACGACGGGGATGTATTCGGGCGCCTCGGATGCGGGCGCGGCCGAGGATTCCTCGATTGTGTCGGGCGCGACCGGCGCGCTCGTCGTCGCGCAGCCGCCAGCCAGCACCGACCAAAGGAGGCCGAGAAAACCCGCCAGCAGGCGGCGTTCGGGGTGGTGAAACCAGGGTGGTGAGGGGCACATGGCGCGTCGTCCTGAAACATCGAGCCCTCACCATCGCCGCTGCGTGAGGTTGCGACAGCAAACAATGCGAAATGAGGGCCGTCCGATTTCCTGGCGCCGACCAAAACAAACGGCCCCGAAGGGCCGTGGGCATAGAAGGTCGGTCGCTGGGGTGCATCAGGCCAGACGCGACATCGCAGGGAATCGATCGACGTGGCGCATCCTCATCGGTTGAGGCGGCCCAGTGCAACCGTTCCGGTCAGCATCAGGACGACAGCCAACCCTAAGCCCAGTACCGGCGAGGTCATCGTCCATACGGTGCCTACGACCGCACTCGACAGGAACTTGGCGCTGCCATCGACGGTGCCCAGCGCTCCGTAGCTCATAGTCAGCGCTTGCGGTTCGATCATGCCCGCGGCGACCGTGGATTCCAGCGCCTCCTGCATCGCCACGTAGAGCCCCGCGGCCACAAAACTGGTGGCGAGCAGCGGCAGGCTGCCTATGCCCAGGCAGAAGGCGAGTGCCGCCAGCACAGCAGTGGCCGCGCCCAGCGCGTAGCCCGCCACCCATAGCGGCAGCGGGCCGATGCGATCCGCCCAGGCGCTAACCGGATAGGAAGCCAGCACCTGCACGGCGTTGCGTCCCACGTAGAGCAGCCCGGCGACCTGTGTCGCATGCATGATGTCGATCGAGGGCGCCAGCAAGTGCGTGGCGGCCAGGATCAGCAGGCTGTGCGAGAAGTTCCCCAGGCCAGACAACCCGACCGCGCAGAGGTAGCGTTTGAACCGTGTTGGCAGCTCGTGCAGCGCGCCGAAGAAGCGCAGGCCGGGATTGGGCGATTGCTGGGGGCGTTCACGAGCGTCAGGAAAACCAGCACGGCCAGCAGGCCAGGGATCACGGACAGCCCGAGCACCACGCGGAACGGGCTGGCTACGTCGTCTCAATGCAGCGTCTGCGCCCACCCCAGCGCAGCCACGCCCAGCAGCTGCCCGGCGACCGCATCCACCGTATCCATCGCCCGGTGAAAGCCGAACGCGCGTCCAGGGGTCTGCGCGCTCACCGCCTGGATCACGATGGCGTCGCGTAGCGGCCCGCGCAGTCCCTTGCCGAATCAGGACAGCAACTGACCCAGGAGCAGCAGCGGCCATCCCACCGCCAGTGCGATGAAGACCTGGACGAGCGGAGTGAGCGCATAGCCGAGCAGGACCAGTGCTTTGCGATGGCCGAGCGAGGTAGCCCGACACCATCTTGGTGAAGCTGGCCACCGCATCGGCCGCGCCCTCGATTAGGCCCAGCGCCGCGGCCGGCACCCCAGCACCGCCAGGGAGCCCGGCAGGGATCCGAAGGGATTCACTGAAACTGCGCTCGACCATTTCGTCACGAAAGGGTATAGTGCGCGCTTGGAGATGGCGTTCCTCCTGGGAAACCGAACCGCAGCATTCGCTGCCGATGACGCCTACAGTTACCTGACCTTCTGTCGGGGCTGTAGGCGTTCACGTCCACATCTCTTGCATGGGTCAGCCCGATGGATTTCGAGCGAACCGACCCCATGCCTAATCGCCGTCTAGAACAGCTTGAGCTGCTGCCCTACGTGGGCAAGTGGCTTCTCATCGCCAGCGTTGTTGCCGTCCTGGCCGGCAGCGCCTCCGCCTTCTTCCTCGTCTCCCTCGATCATGCCACGGCCTGGCGCGAGTCCCACCCTTGGGTGATTTGGCTGCTGCCGCTGGCCGGCCTGGGCGTGGGCCTCGTGTATCACCTGCTCGGCAAGACGGTGGACGGAGGCAACAACCTCATCATCGACGAGATCCACGACCCCAAGAAGGTGGTTCCGCTACGCATGGTGCCGCTGGTGCTGGGCGGCACGGTGGTGTCACACCTCTTCGGTGCTTCCGTGGGCCGCGAAGGCACTGCGGTGCAGATGGGCGGCGCGCTGGCCGACCAACTCACCCACGTGTTCCGCCTGGAACATGAAGACCGACGCATCCTGCTGATGTGCGGCATCGCCGCAGGCTTCTCGTCGGTGTTCGGCACGCCCATGGCGGGCGCCGTGTTCGGGCTGGAAATCCTGGCCATCGGGCGCATGCGTTATGACGCCCTGTTCCCCTGCATGGTGGCGGGCATCGTGGCCGATCAGGTATGTCTGGCCTGGGGCGTGCACCACGCCCATTACGCGATCGGGCAGATCGTGCCGGTCGGCGCTTGGAGCGTGGTGGCGGTCGTGCTCGCCGGGGTCGTGTTCGGCATCGTCGGCATGCTGTTCGCCCGCGTCACTCACGCGCTCGGGGCGCGGGTCAAGCGGCTCATCCATTACGCACCCCTTCGGCCGTTCGCCGGCGGCATCGTCATCGCCCTCGCGGTCTGGGCGCTCGATGGCTACCAGTATATCGGTCTGGGCATCCCGGAGATCGAGCGCGCCTTCCAGGAGCCGATGCAGCCGTGGGATTTCCTTGGCAAGTTCGGCTTCACGGTCGCGTCGCTGGGCACGGGCTTCAAGGGCGGTGAGGTCACCCCGCTGTTCTACATCGGCGCTACCCTGGGCAACGCACTGGCGCCGATCCTGCAGATGCCGTTCGCTTTCATGGCCGGCATCGGCTTCGTCGCGGTGTTCTCCGGCGCGGCCAACACCCCGATTGCCACGACCCTGATGGCGATGGAACTGTTCGGTGCCGAGATCGGTCCGCTGGCGGCCATCGGCTGCGTCACGGCTTACCTGTTCTCGGGGCACACCGGCATTTACCACGCGCAGCGCGTAGGCCACAGCAAGCACCGCCGGCATCGGGCCGCTGTCCCTGAAGACCTGCGCATCGCCGATCTTGCCGCCTTCCTCAAGAAGCGCCGCGAAACCTCGAAGTCTTCCGCCGCAGATCCTGTGGCACTGCCCCCTGTCTCCAAGGAAAGCGTTGAATGAAAACAGACACGTCCCAGACCATCGCGGCGCTGCGGCTGTACTTCCCGACCGCAACCCGGGCCAAGGTCACCCGTTTCTGGCACCACCTGAGCGCGCCTGCACTGGCGCATCACCTGCTTACCGTGGCCAAGAAGGCCAACATCCTGCAGGCCATGCTGCACCGGGTCAGTTCGGGCTACCTGCCAGGAGAACGCTTGTCGCACCAGCACCCCGAACTGACGGGCATGCGGCACCCGGAATGCCTGGAATTGCTGGACACCGAGCAGCGGCTGCGGGCGTTCATGCACGAGCACGGGGACGAGTTGAAGAAGGTCCACGCCGTGCTGTTCCTGTGTGAGCTGCCGCTGTCGCACCTGAGGACCGCCTCCGGCAATGCGACCCGGGGCGTTTGACGATGAGCGGCGCATACGCAGTCCTGGCCATCAGCCTCGGCTCCATCATCGGCGCGCTCCTGCGCTACGGCCTGAGCGTGGCGATGAACGCCCTGGTGCCGCCGATCCCGATGGGCACCCTGGCATCGAACCTGATTGCGGCCTACATCGTGGGTTTTGCGATCGCCTACTTCGGGATGGCACCGGGCTTGTCGCCCGTGTGGCGCCTGTTCGTGATCACCGGGCTCGCTGGTGGTCTGTCCACCTTTTCCACGTTCTCGGCCGAACTGCTCACGCTGCTGCGCGACGGCCGCCTGGGCTGGTCGGCCGGCATGCTGGCGCTGCACGTGGGCGGCTCGCTCACGATGACGGCGCTGGGCATGGCGTCCGCATCCGCTACTCGCCAATCGTAAAGGAGACCCCATGAAAGGCTACCAACTGACATTCTTCACGGCGCAGGACCGCCGCCACGGGCACAAGCCCATCGGTGACTGGCTCCTGGAGTTCGCCAAGGACCATGGCGCTGTCGGCGGCACGCTGGTGGGCGGTGCGGAAGGATTCGATCACGTCGGCCGCTTCCACTCCGCGCACTTCTTCGAACTGGCCGACCAACCGCTGGCGGTGACCGTCTCCGTAGACGAAGCGGCCTGCCGGCGTTTGATGGACGCGCTGGCGCAGGAAGCGATCGACCTGACCTACGTGAAGGTGCCCGTCGAGTACGGACGCATCGGTCTGGGCGCGAAGTAAGCACCTTTGGCGCGACTCATGACTTGGTCCAGGAGACTGCCATGTTGAGGGTTTACAACCTGCCGCCCGAGCCGGGCATGCGCGATTGGCTGCGGGAAAACGGTCGGCTGATCGCTGCGCTCATCGCCTGGTCCGTCGTCATGGTGTGCAGTGCCAGCGTTGTCGCACCCCTGAGCGACACGGAGTGGTACGCAGTGCGCACCGTGGAAAACGGCTTGATCTACGAACGCGCGAACGGCGAGCACGGCTGTCTGGCGCGCGTGGCTGCTGGCGACGCGATCACCTGTGGGCAGGGCAAAGACCTGACCGGCAAGCTGCGGGCTGATTGAAAGCGCGGGCAGATCCGGACACCAAGGCCACGCGTCCCGCCCGTCCAAGTTCAATTGCAGGGGGTTATATGGTTTCCAAGATAAAGATGATTCACGCGCGTGAAATCCTCGATTCGCGCGGCAATCCGACCATCGAGGTCGATGTGCACCTGAGCAGCGGCGTGATGGGACGCGCCGCGGTTCCGGCCGGAGCTTCGACCGGCATCCACGAGGCCGTCGAACTGCGCGACGGCGACATCCGGCGTTTCGACGGCAAAGGGGTCCGTGCCGCTGTGGCCCATGTAAACAAAGGCATTGCCGCGGTGCTGCTCGATGCCGACGCCTTCGATCAGGAGACGATCGACCGGCGGCTGCGGGACTACGACGGCACGGCGAACAAGAGCCGCATCGGCGCCAACGCGATCCTCGGCGCGAGCCTGGCCGTGGCGCGGGCGGCATCGCAGGCCGCCCAACAGCCACTGTTCCGACATTTGGGCGGACCCGAGGTCCACCGCATGCCCGTGCCCATGTTCAACGTCCTCAACGGCGGGGTACATGCGAACTGGCAGGGAGTGGATTTCCAAGAGTTCATGATCGCTCCGGTGGGCGCTTCGAGCTTTGCCGAAGCGATGCGCTGCGGTGCCGAGATCTACCACCGTCTGCGCGAAGTCCTTAAGGACAAGGGCCACTCCACCACTGTGGGCGACGAAGGCGGGTTCGCGCCGCCGCTCAAACGCAACAGCGACGCGGTGGAGTTGATCCTGGCGGCCATCTCGCGGGCTGGTTACGAAGCGGGAAAGGATGTCGTCCTGGCGCTGGACCCTGCATCGAGTGGGTTCTATCACGACGGGATGTACCACTTGCGCAGCGAAGGGCGCACGGTCACGGCCGAGGAACTGGTCGCACTCTACGTCGAGTGGGTGGCGCGCTACCCCATCAAGGTCCTGGAAGACGGCCTGGCGGAAGACGACTGGAGCGGCTGGGCGCTGCTGAACCAGACCCTGGGCAAGAAGATCGAACTGGTCGGCGACGACCTCTTCGTGACCAACGTCGAGCGCATTGAGCGCGGTATCCGCGAGGACGTGGCCAACGCGGTGCTGATCAAGCCCAATCAGATCGGCACGCTGACAGAAACCTTGTCTGCCGTCGCCTTGGCCTACAACGCCAACTGGGGTGCGATGGTGTCGCACCGCAGCGGCGAGACCGTGGACAGCTTCATCGCGGACCTGGCAGTCGCGCTGGACACCGGGCACCTCAAGACCGGCGCGCCTTGTCGCGGCGAGCGCGTCGAGAAATACAACCAGCTCCTGCGCATCGAGGAAGCGCTGGGAAGCGCGGCCACCTATGCGGGGACCCACGCCTTCGTCCGTTGATGTCTTGAAAACCTGTTTTTATGGAGAGTGAATGAATGACAAACGTTATCCTGACCCGTCATGGTCATGTGGACTGGATCGCGCCTGAGCGCTTTCGCGGGCGTGCCGAACTGCCACTTTCGGAGCTGGGAAAGCGGCAGGCTGAAGCGCTCGGCAGGCGCGTCGCAGAGGGCTGGAAGCCCGATGCCATCTACGCCAGCCCGCTCTCGCGGTGTGTTCACACGGGGGAGGCCATCGGCCGCGCCACGGCCTCGAAGGTGCACGTGCTCGAAGACCTTGCCGATACCGACTACGGTCAGTGGCAGGGACTCACGCACGAAGAGGTGCGTTCACGCTGGCCCGACGAGTCGCGTCTGTGGTTTGAGGCACCCGATCTTGCCGTGATTCCGGGTGGCGAGACGATGGCCGGTGTGCTGGGGCGCGCCATCAACGTACTGCGGATCGTGCTGCGCAAGCATCGGGACCAGACGGTCGTCCTGGTGGGCCACGACAGCATCAATCGCGTCCTGCTGCTGCATAGCCTGGGTCTGCCACTGTCGCGCTACTGGCGCATCAAGCAGGACCCGTGCTGCCTCAATGAGATCGAGCTGCAGGACACGGTGTTCACCATCCATCGTGTCAATGAAAGCCACCACACCGCGAGCCTCGCCTGACACGGCAAGGCGCTGACTTCGTCAAGGAGAAAAGCCGGCGCCTGATGGCGCCAGCTTGTGAGACGGATCACGCCGCCACGAGTTGCCTCGCGAGAGCGACCTCTACCGAGTCTCCATCCTGATTGAGGACGTCGAGCCCGGATTCGGGCACGTCTCCCGACGTGCTCTGGGACACCATGATCTTCTTGGCCATCAGCTCCAGGCAGGTCATCTGCGAGGAACCGGCGTAGCCGAGGTAGATCACGCGCACCGGCTGTTTCTGTCCGATGCGCCAGGAGCGGCGTGCCGCCTGCTGGAGCGAGTACACGTTGTAGCCCGACTGCATGAAAACGATCGTCGGGAAGTCCAACAGGTCCAGTCCCGTCTTGACCAGTTCGGGATTGGTGATGAGCACGTCGATGCCACGGTCCAGTTGCTCGGCGATCCAGTCCTCGCGTCGGCTGGCGTCCACGCTTGCGCGCAGCACCGCCACCCTAAAGCCTTCCTGCTCCAGCAGCACCTTCAAGCGCGACGTGGTGTCACGCGTGCCGGTATAGACCGTGTAGGCCAGGACCTTGCGGCCCTGCGCCTTCTCTTCCTTGCAGATGTCGATCAGCTCGCGCTCTTTCGGCGTCACCTCGAACTCGTTGAACTGAGCCGGGACGAACGCCAAGGTGTTGCGCGTGCGCGGATGCACCACGGTCTCCGACCGGAAGCAGCAGTCCGGCCAGGCCAGCAGTACGTTGAGCACCACACCCAGCAGCGTCGTATCGCGTCGCGCAAGAGCCTGTTTCAGCTCCGCGGTCAGCCGACCCGCCAGGTCGCGGTAGGCCGCGGCTTGTGCCGTGTCCATTGCGACTTCACGGAACTCCTCGTCATACGGCGGCAGGACGTTGCCGCCGATGTCCTTGAGCTTGAGGAAGATCGTGAACGGCAGGATGCACCGCAAGACCCCCTTCGGCCCGAAGCCCGGAGCCTTGACCGTGCGCACCGATACCTTGGTGCCCCTGGCCGTCTTGTGCGCCGTGCCGGTGTTTTCGGAGTAGATGTCCTTGAGGACCCCGTGGTCCCTCATGAACGCCATGGCCGCCGAGGTCATGCTGCCGCTCGTGGTCGGGCGGTAGCCGTCTTCGATCATCCGCCCAGGCAGGGCTCGGAACAGCAGGTAGAACAGGTCGTCCCCGTAGCCGCCCATCAGCGTGCCTGTCAGCAGCAAGGTCTTACGAGCCTTCGCCGCCAGCACGCCCATGGCTTGGCCCTGGGCACTGCCACCGTTCTTGTACTCGTGTGCCTCGTCCGCGATGCACAGGTCGAACGTGCCTTGCGGCAGGTAGCGCTTGATGAACTCGGACGGCTGGTAGCCGCCCTCGCCAAAGCCGAGCTCCATGTTGGCCATCGCACGCTCCATGCGCGTGGCCTGACGGTCGGAAAACACCAGTTCGCCGTTGCCGTCCATGAGGTTGATGAACTCATGGATGTTGTCGCCCAGCATCGACGCCAGGAACCCGTCGCCGAACTTCTGCATCAGCTTCTGCGCGGTGACTTCCCCGATCGTCGGGATGCGCTTCAAGGCTTTCAGCACGGCCGAGGACCGGTCGCTGCCGGACAGGCTGCGCGGGCGGATCAGTGTCCACAGGGGTGCGGCGCAATGGCTGCACTTCCTGCGGTATTCCTCGGCTTGGAGCGCGACCGGGTTGACCGGCTCGCCGTCGAGGTCGGTGATGACCGTACCGCAGTCCGGGCACGCCGCCACGTTGCCATGGCGGGTACGCCGCTGGGTGAAGACAGGCTTCCAGTGGAACCCCATCCGCATCCTGACCCGGCCCAAGACGAAGAACTCCTGGCCCGTGGGCTGGACATTCAATTGCTCGCGCAGCTTGATGAGCTTGACGAGCGTGTCCGGCCCGTTGAGCACCCACACCTTGGCGCCTGCCACTGTCTCCTGGATCTCGCGCCGCCACTTGTAAACAAGGTGCGGTGGCGAAAGAACCAGGGTGCGGCGGTAGCCTTCGGCGTTGAGAACGGCGGCCGTGGCGATGCCGACGGTCGTCTTGCCACAGCCCATTTCGCCATTGACAATCGCGGCGCGTTCGCCACGGTCGATCAGCAGTTCGGCGGCGGCGTGGACGACTTCGGCCTGGGCCGGGAACAGCTTGCGCTTGAGGCTGGCGACGACGAGTTGCCGGTGCGCCTGCGGCTGGCCGTTATAGACCGGCGGGTTGGCGCTGTTGAGGGCGTCGAGCAGTTCGTCGCCGAACTCGCCGACGAAATCCTGAAGGCTCAGGGTCAGAGGGGAAGATTCCGCATCGAGCAGTTCGCCCTGTACGGGTGCGGCTTCAACGGCAGTGGTTTCGAGATCGAGGGACATGGTGATGTTCCAATAAAAAATGGGGCATGCCCCCCCACAGCGGGGTGATGGCATGCCCCGTGGTGGGATGAAGAGACGGCAGGCGGCCGTCGGGTGGAGAGAATCAGTACTCGCTAGGCAGCAGCAGCGTGGTCACGCTGCGATCCGATTCGGTGATGATCCAAAGCTGCAGGCCGGGTGCGATCTGGTAGGAAGAGAACAGGCGGTCCTCGCCGGACTCCAGCGCGGCTTCGTTCTGCCGCTTGTCGTAGTCGTCGAGGTCGCCCCAGTCGCCATTGAGGTGGCGGTGCAGGTACGGCACCGGGTTGAGCCGGCCTTGCTGGACCAGGGCGTCAACGCCGCAGGTCACGACGGTCTCGCCTGGGAAGAAGCGCCGGCTCGATGTCTGGCCGATGGGAAGTGCTTGGGCTGCCATGGAAGGCTCCTTGAAGATGGAGGGGCCACGGCGCCCCATCGGGGCGACTGGACCCCGGTGGGTGGAGGAAGCCGACGGTGACCGTCAGCGGTAGAGAAGCGATCAGCGGATGGTCAACACCTCGCCCCGCGTGGGGGAGCCAGGCGTCATGTCCCACGCGCGGATGACGGGCACGAACTTGTCGGTGAGGATGCGGGTCTCGGCGATGGAGCCGTCTTCGCGTTCGGTGAATTCGCGTTGAAGCGTCTTGTCCTTGTGGGTGTCACCTTTGACGACGAGTACGCGCCCGGTCTTGGAGCGCACAACCCCCGAGATCGCGCCCGCGGCCAGAGCCAGGGCGAGATGCCAGTGGGACAAGGCACGCGCCGGTGGACGCAGCGACTGCTGCGCGGCCCCCAGGTGCGTGTCCTGCGACGGCCAGAGGCCTTGCAGCCGGCCGACTTCATCGGCGAACTGCTCTGGCTCCATCGTCACGCGGAAGAAATGCTCCGGCTCGGCCGGACTGGCGGGGACGATGTACGGCAGGAA
The DNA here is from genome assembly GCA_018828385.1 of Gammaproteobacteria bacterium. GTDB lineage: Bacteria > Pseudomonadota > Gammaproteobacteria > Burkholderiales > Rhodocyclaceae > Azonexus. Next base: position 49,794 of record JAHJVE010000023.1, read on the forward strand.
CGGCCATTCGCTCGGCAGTTCCTCGGCTTCGACTTCACCAAGCCCGATCTGCAGCAGCAGATTGCGCACGGCCTTGAGACCATCGGGTGCCAGCTCGCGCTGGCGCACCCTGCGGCCGAAGATCACCACCTGCTTGAACTGCGTTTCCACCGCTCGGTAGATGCGTAGGTCCGTGTAGTGGCGTGTCAGCCAGCCGACCAGCTCGGCGTCGAGCACGTAGCCAGGGACGATGAAGACCAGCACGCCGCCATACTGCAATAGCGAGAGGCTGCGCTGATAGAAGAGCTTCTCGAAGCGGGCACGGCCCTGGCCCTGATAGCCGATGTTGCCGTTGACGTCCTTGGACAGATCGCCATACGGTGGGTTGAGCCAGAGCAGTCCGAAGGACTGCTTGGAGATCATCGTGTCCATCAGGTCCGCGTGCAGGCAGTGATCGACCAGGCCGCGGGCATGGCGTGCCCGCTCCGCGTCGAACTCGACGGCGAACGCCTTGGCTTGCTCGCGCCCGAGAGCATGAGCGGCTTCGGCGATCGCCACGCCTTCGCCGGCGCAGGGATCGAGGATGCACATCGGGCCATCGCTGGGCATCAGTGCGTTGAGGGCTCTTTCGAGCGTGGGTTCGTCGGTCGGGTAATACCCGTTCTTGGCGAAATTGCGGGCGAGCCGCGGGAACATGAGAGCCATGGAAGTCTCCTGGTTGGCGGGGATGAAGTGCGAAAGCACGCCTTGGCGTGCTCTCGCGGGCGGGTCAAGCCGCTACCGCTTCCGGCGTCCAAATCTTGGCCGGATAGGGATAGGCGGTGAGTACGTCACTGCGGATCAGGGAGCCCAGCGCCAGGGTCAGCGCCGGCACGTCGATGGCGAGCCGATTGCCTTCCAGCGGCCCGAGGGCGAACGGAAGGCGGGCCAGCATCTCGCGGGTCTGTAGCAGTTCCAGCACGGTTTCGCGCCAGTGGTCGAGCAGCGGCAGTGGGCAGGTGTCCCGCACCAGCATCCACAGGCGGTCAAGCCGGTGGGCGCTGCCCTTGGGCAGCAATGCCAGTGCGCTGGCGTTTGCCTTGTCGGGCTTGATGCAGCGGCGGTCGAACAGCCACACGTTGGACAGCGAACCGAACAGCGTTCGCCGGTAGGCACGGGTCATGCGCTTTTCCAGGCGATCGACGTTGCTGACGAACACCGGGACGCTGCCGCCCTGGTCGGTGATGACGTGGAACTGGTCCAGGCCCTGTTCGTCGCGCCCGAGGGTCAGACGAGCGAGGAACTGCTGGACGGCGGTGTCGCGCGCCCAGATCGACAGGAAGATCAGATTGCCCTGGTCATCGCCGACGCAAGCATCGGCCATCACGTCGGAGCATTCGTCGATGCGATACAGCGTGGTGGAAGAAGTGTTTTCGGGCATGGTGGTGTCCTCGGATGAACGGGAACAGCACCGCCCGCTGGGGCAAGTACTGCCCCAGGGGGTGGAAGAAAGCCGCTCAGTCCGGCTCGAACTGCCGGGTGTGCGGGTTGAAGTGAAGCGCCTCATCTACCGAAGTGATTGGCGTGAAGCCCTCCAGGTAGATGTTGTTGAGGTACTGGTCGCGGTGGGTCAGTGCCTGCCGTGCCTGTGCCTCGGTGAGGCCGTTGCTGATGAAGTACTCCAGCATTTCCTCGTCGGAAGAAACTTCGTCGTTGGACAAACTCCCTTCAACGAGCTTCAACAGCGAGGGCGGAAGCGCAGCCAGGATCGGGTCCATGTCGGTTCCTCCTGGCTCAGGCCATCAGCGCTGCGGTGGGTGCCGCAGGTGCCGTGGGTGTGCGCCGCCGCGCGTGGTAGGCGCGAACGCCTGCACGCCAGTCGGCGGACTGCTCTGGTGCGAGGTCCAGATAGGACAGCGGGCACGTGTAGTAGTACGGGTGCATGGACTCGTCCAGTGGCTTGTAGCCCCACTGGTCGCCGCTGCGTTCGAGAAGATCGCAGCGGATGTAGCGCAGGGATTGGCCTGGCGCCAGATGACGATGCACGCCTTCGACCTTGGCCGTCACTTCCGTGACGGACCACAGGACGTTGCCGCGCAGCGCGTGGGCGATGACCTTGACGCTGGCGCGCTCGGTCTCTTGCGGTGCGATCAGTTCCGCGATCAGTTCAGACCGCGATTGGGGGGAGAAATACCAGCCCATGAAAGGCCTCCTGAAGAATCGAGCCGGAGGCCTGCCCGTGGGGGAGAGCCCCCAGCGGGTGATGGAATGCCGCGCGTGCGGCGATGGAGTCCGGTGCGGACTAGGAGCCGCAACCGGCTGGGCAGTAGCCCAGTTCGATGCCATGGGAGCAGTAGCCGTTCGCAGCGTTCCACTCCTGCGTTTCCTGCCGTTCGGCAGGGGTTGCGTAGTCCCATTCCTGGGTCGCGATTTCCAGGGCCTGAGCCCGCTGGGTTTCCGGCAACCGACTGGCTTGCGCGTCGATCTCCGAACTGAAAAGCGTGACCCAGTGATCCCAGGACAGGCCGCAACCACGCTGGGCGTGCTCGGCGGCCGTCTTGCAGACAGCGCGCCACGCGGGTTCGTCCAGCGTGCAATGAGGTGCATCGCAAGCGATGGTGGACATGATGGAGACCTCCAGAAGAAAGTCGGAGCCTCCCCCGCATGGGGAAGGAACCCCGGCGGATGGATCAAGAACACCGCGGATGCGGCGTCTGCGATCACGCAGGTTGCAGTTCGGCCTGGCGGCTCCACTCCTGCGTCTTGAAGTCCAGCGCGTAGCCCAGTTCACCCAGGCGGGCGATCTGCGCGCGCAGGGTGCGGCGGTCGATGGTCGAATCCAGTTTCACGGACTCTCCCAGCGGCCAGAGCAGCCCGAATAGCGCGGCGTCGCCATCTTCGGTGCTGCCGGGGGCAGCAGCCGCAGCGGGCGGCGGGGCATCCACACCAAAAGGCGTGGTATCGATCAGCGGGTCCGCGGACGCCTGCACGGATGCGGGCTTGGCGGGTCTGGATGCCTTGGCGGGCTTGGCCGGCGTTGACGCAGGCTGCGCGCCCAGTTCTTCATCGAGCGGATCGACTTCCTGGGTGGTGAAGCTGCGTGCCTCGTCACGGCTCAGTTTGTCGATGCCGTTGAGCGTCATCCCGTCCAGGTTGGCACGGATCTCGAACCGCATGCCGTCGCCGACGGGATAGGACTTCGGGAAGATGTAGCGGATGACGAACTCCCCGTCGTACTTGCCTTCGGGGTACTGCTCCAGCTCCGCATCCTTCACCGCGAACTTGCCGATGGGGGTGACAAGTCGGCCGACGTTGAAAGGGCCGTTTCTTCCGCGGATCGTGCGCAGCGTGAGTTGGCCTGGGACGGTGATGGGCGAACCCGATTGGTCGGGCGCCGATGTGACTGCCATGATGGTTCTCCTTGGGGAATAGGAAAAAGGCAAGGCCCCGTGAGGGGCCATGCCGGATCAGAACGAAGCAGCCAATGCCGGCTCCTGCTCCTCGACTTCACCTGCGGGCTCGCGCACGGCGGGCTCGACAGGCTGGTCGGCAGCGGTGTCGGCGGCAACCTCGGCTTCGGGCGCGGGTGCGTCCTCGGCTTGCGGCGCCTCGGCTTGCGCCTGGCTCGTCGGATAGACCTGGGTGCCGTCGATCTTGATGAGACCGATGTGGACCAGCGTCGATTCCAGGCTCGCTCCCGGTTCCCCGGCGCGCTCGCCCTTGGTGCGGATGTACGGATCGATCTTCATGTCGTTCAGACGGAAGGCGATCAGCACCTTGCGGTCCCCTTCGATGGCCTGCACGCACCGGCGAACCAGGTGCTCGGCTTCAGGGGTGGCGACGATGGTGTCGAAGTACCGATATTCCGGTTCACCGACAGGTCCGGCCAGCGCCGCGACGCAGCACGACAGGAACGGATCGCCATCCTTGGGGGAGACGTCCTTCGGGCGGCTGAGGTAGCCGATGCCGCGGGTGATCAGCTCGTGCTGCTTGATCGAAGCCAGTTCGGCCCGGTCAAGCGGCTCGGCCTTCAGCAGTCGCGCCTTCAGAGACGCGGCGGCCTGGCCCTTGTGCTCACCCTTGTCGCGGATGTACGCATCGCCCCAGAGGTCGCCGAGGCGGAAGCGCACCAGCGGCCGCTGCTTGGGATCGTCAACGCCGATGTAGCGCTCGACCAGTTTCTTGGCCTCGGCACCCGAGACCTTGACGTCGAAGTAGCGGTAGCTGGGGTCCTTGGCGGAGCCGACCAGCGCGGCGATGGTGCATGCCAGGAAGGGCTGCGCACGGCGGCCGCCCCGGACGGGAACCTCGCGGACACGCTGGATGTAGCCGATGCCCGAGGTGTGGAGGTCGAAATACGATTTCTCGTTGGACGTGGTGCTCATGGTGAATCTCCATTGGGATGAAGCGGAGACACACCGGCCCCACGCATGCGGGGAAAGGTGCGTAACCCCGCGGTGGGTTGATAAGGCGAAAGCATCCGCCACCAGGACTGGTGGCCGCTCGCGGATGGATGCGGTGCGAGCTGGCTCGGTCACGCAGTGGAAACTGCGCGGCAACCTCGAAGACCGATGGTTGCCTGGCATGTCGCTGACAACGTCAGCAGGCATGGGGGCAGCATGGACGGGCTTCGCGCGCGCGGCAGTAATCAATCGGCATCCGGACGCTTCCCTTTGTCCATGCCGCCAGCGCCGCAAAAAAAGAAGCCCCCATGAAGGGGGCCGTGAGGGGACAGTGGTATTCGCACTACATCGATGGCACCACCTCCAGCGACAGGTGCGTCGTGGTGGCGGATAGCATCAGATCGTCCATGCCGCGCAGGATGCGGGCGAAGACGCCTTCCTTCGGATCGAAGAACTCGCCGAAGTCGTCGCCACCCAGCTCGGCACGCGCCAGTTCCCACCAGCCGTCAAACGGGTCGGTATCCGGGTTGCAGCCGACGGCATAGGCCAGCAGCTTCACGCGGCCATCGGGACGGCGCTCTCCCTGCTCGGCGAGGAAGTACACGCCCTGGTCCTTGGCGAGGACGACGCGGCATTGGTTGGCAACGGCCTCGGCCAGCACGGGGCGCAGGTCGGAACCTTTGAATCGCAGTGACATGGTTGATCTCCTGAAGAAAAAGGCCCTCCACCCGAATGGATGGAAGGCCTATGGGGGCAAGTCGCCGGTAGGCTGCGGTCAGCCGTAGCGCCGCTTGGTTGCCTTGGCGTCGATGACGCTCACGTCGATCAGACGCCAGTGCCCGTCGTCGATAAGCCGCTCCAGCACTTCACCGAGCATGTCGAAATACACCTCGTCGTGCCGATCGACCAGTTCGCCGTCGCGGCTCAGTTCCACCGCGTAGGTGTCGCCGCCGCGGTCGTAGAGGATCGTCACCTGGCCCTCGAACTTCGAGGTCGAAACCGAGAAGCTGATCGCCGGGGGTGTCTCGATGATCTTGGACGGCTTCGGATCGACCCAGGTGAAGTCGCGGGCACCCGCATCGACCAGCATGTGGGTGATGCGCCGGAACCCATCGGGAGCCGGCATTTCCTCCAACTGCTGGATGAGCTGTCCCAGTTCCATGCACTGCGGCTCGGGGATGGGCAGCTTGGCAGGCGCGGAGCCGAGGATGTGCCTGGTGATGGTGTAGGGAACACCGTCCGCGGTCTTCTCGGTGATTACTTCCGGGGTGTCCGCGCGCAGGCCGTCGAAGCGGCGGCGGGCATACGGTTGGACATGCACCTTGGCGCCTTCGCTGGGAAGGGTGGTCACCAGGTGGGGGTCGAGCACCGCGAACTCGCTGGGCTTGAGCTTGACGACGATGGCGTCGTCGCTGGCCGCGACCACCTTGCCGTCGAAGGGCTGGGGGTCGATGGCGAAGCCCAGCGTCGAGGACTGCGGCTGATCATCGAACACGCGATACTTGAACGACCGCACGTTGCGGGGCACATGGCCTGCGACAAGCGAAGGCATCATGGATTTGATGAGGGAACGGTCCATGGGAATCTCCTTGAGGAAGAACAAGGGATTCCCCGCCCGCAAGGGAGAGGTCCCTTGTGGGTGGATGGACGCGGTGCGTCCGTAGGAAGAAACAACCAGCGCGGTTTCCCGTGCTTGCAGCCTCGAAGGTCTCGGCTGCCTGGGCATGTGTCGGCAACGCCGACGAACATGGGGGCAAGGATGGCCCTGGGCCGGGCTACCCGCCCGCATGAAACGGCACTGCGCCGCACCCGGTTTCCCGCGCTGGGGACAAGAAAAAGGCCCCTCGAAAGGGGCTGGTTGGATCAGGCTTGGTACACGAAGTAGTGTTCGCGCTGACGCGGGAAGAACACATGCTTCCACGTGTCGCCGCCGGTGTTGCCACCGTCGAAGACGACCATCTCGTAGTCGTCAATGTCGGTGTCCACCAAGTCGGCGCCGGCGATATGGCGCATGTGCAGCGTGCCGTGCGTGCGCTCGAATACCAGGATCTGGCCGATGGCGTCGTCCTGGCTCATGGCGTTGACGCAGGCTCCGAGCTGGTGCTCGAAGTCCGGTGCGCGCGAAATGAGGTTGGGGAACATGAGGTTGCTCCTATGAAAATGGACCAGCCCGACTCTTGGGGGAGACGGGCTGGCATGAGGGGACAAAGAGGAAGACCCGCGTGTCGCGCGGCTGCTAGCCCTCGGCCAGCGGCAGGCCCAGCAACGCGGGTGCGTCTGCATCGAGGATGAGGATGCGCACATCGGCCTGGCCAGCCAGTTCAAGGATGTTCGCCAGGTCGTCCGGCATGCCCTTGTTCCGGTGCTCCTGTCGAAGCTGCTCGGCGGTGATGCCCTCGGCGTGCTCCAGGTTCTGGTCCGTCCAGGGCGTGGAAATCAGCTTGACGCCGATCGCCGGGCTGTACGGCACACGGAAGGCGATGAACAACATGGCCTCCGGCGTGGCGATGTCCGCCAGGCCGGCGAGGTAGTGCCAGCTATCGACCGTGATGTGCTCACGGCTGATTTCCCAGCACCGGCTGTAGTAGCCGGTCTCGAAACTCAGGCGCTGCATCGCTTCCCGCGCGGCCTCGGCCGAATAGGCGTCACCGACGTGGACTGGGCGGCCGTCGAAGTCCTCGCCATGGATGGCATAGACCACGGCACCGATCACACCTTCGCCGCTGACGCCTTCACCGGCATCGCATTCGGCCAGTACCTCGGCGTTCACGGCTTCGCGGCCATCGCTGACCACGGCGAAATCGTTGGCGACGATGCAGGACGATGAAACCAGTTCCTCGTCGGAGAGGTGTTGCTGGCTCGCGTGGATGTTGCGCCAGACATGCGGGCTTCCGTCCTCGTAGCTGATGCACAGCGTGCGGACGATTTTCAGATTCCAGTAGCCACGGTGAAAGGGATTGGGTTTCTGGGACATTGGGAACTCTCCAGATTGAATAATGGAGCCAATTCCCGCCACCGGGAATTGGACCCGGTGGGTTGAAAATGGAAAATGCGTCAGGCGGCGCTGATCGTTGGCATCTGGGCCAGTCGGTCGGCGACGCGACGGCGCACATTCAGGCGGAACTGCTCGTCGTTGATGCCTGCGAGCAGGTTGGCGGCCTCCAGCGCGATCAATGCCGAGGCCTCTTCGATGTCGGCGGACAGGATCGTCTTGCGCAGTTGGTCGCCGAGTTGGAGCGCCTGCGAGGACGTTCTGAAGACCTGGACCTCGCGGCTCAGGTAGCAGCCGTTGCCGCCGAACTCGAACAGCCTCGGCCTGCTGCAATGCCAGCAGCCTTCGAACTGGATGGCGGTCAGGCGATGGCCGTCATCGAAGCAGGAAGCGATCAGAAGCAAGGCTTCCAGGTCGGCGCTGTCCTCGAACTTGTGGTGCTCGATCAGGTTCTCCAGCTCCGCGTCCTGCTCGGCACCGAAGTGCGCGGCCAGCCGTTCGAGCAGAGGTGGAATCGACAACTCTTCGTCGTCGGGCATGGGGATGCCGAGTTGTGCGGCCAGGTCTTCCAGGCCGTCCAGCACATCCGTCCAGCGCGGATCATTGGTCTCGGCGATCTGGGCGATGTAGGCCTGCCCGTTGCCGGGATGGCCTTCGTTCAGCGCGAAGGCGCCGAACAGCGCCTTGATGACGGGGGTGACACGCTCCAGCACGAGAACGCCCGTGCCTTCGTAGTAGTTGTTCGCCATGGTGGCTCCTTTCGAGAAAGCGGAGCCAGCCCATGCGGACGATGGCATCCGCAGGGTGATGGAGAAGAAATTGAGGGACATGGCCTTTTGGGCGCATGTCCCTCTCGGGGGGAACGAAAGACAGTGGTGTGCCGGAGACCGGCTCACCAACCGTTGTAGTTCACGAGCAGGTCGGCGATGACCTTGCGGCGTTGCAGGTCGAGACCGTCGAAGTCCGACAGCCCGTGGAAGTGGCAGCGCTTGAGCATGGCACCGCCCTCACGCGCGTTGTAGAAGCTGACCATGGCAGACAGGAACATGCGTTCGCCGCTGCTCAGGACGCCGAGGGCGTCGTTGAGCCGCAGCATGTTGGGACGCAGATCCCACTTGCTCTTGGCCTGGTTCAGACCTTCACGGGTGCCGTCGCCGAACCACTCGGGGCCAGCAATCTCGACGCCACGCTTCCATGCCTCGAAAAAGGCTTGAGGCGCGGCGGCGAAATGCTGTTCTTCCCGCATGATCTGATCGACGACTTCCCGCGGCAGTAGCTGGTTCATGACGTGATTCCTCCAGTTTGGATCAAGGAACGGCGAGCTGGGACCAGCCGCCTCTTTCGAGGGCACGTTGAGCCGCGGCATAGCTGCGGAAGTACTCGCGGGATTCCCGCGAAACGGGGCCTTCGGTATCGCGCGTGCCGATGTAGTGGCCGGCGGCGCTTTGCAGGACTTCGAGCGGCAGGAACTTGCCGCAGTAGGTCGAGGCCAATTGCCCGAAGGTTTGGCCGAAAGAGGCTTGCTGGGACATGGATGGGCTCCTTGGAAAAGCGGGGCCTCGTCCCTCACGGGATGGCAGCTCCCGCACGCGGTTGATAAAAAGCATCGACGTCACGGGGACGCGCGTCCGCAGACCTGATGCGATGCGGACTGGTGGGCAACGCGGGAGAGACCCGCGGCAGCCTGGAACCCTGGCTGCTGGCATGTGCTGACGGATCAGCGAACATGCGGGCAGCTTCGTGCGCGGGCCGTGCCGCGTCAGTTGGAAAACGGCATCCGGCCCAGCCCCGATTGATGCGCGCAGAAAAAAAGAAGCCCCGCATCGAGTGCGGGGCTGTCAGGAGGGTGCGTCGGTACTGGATCAGTCGGGCTTGTCGCCCAGGACATGCTGCTTCCACAGGTCGAATGCCTGCTCGGGAGGAAGCTCGGCGAGGATGACGATGGGCTGGGCCTGCCGGGCGCGCAGCGAGGCGAAGTACGCCTTGCGGTCAGCGATGGCCTTGAGCTTGATGCCCTTGAGGAACTTCAGCTTGCCGTCCTTGATGAACAGCACTTTGTTGCCGATGTCCCGGTTGAACGCGGCTCGCACCTTGCGTTCCGCGTGCATGGCATCGGCCAGTTCATCGACCAGGAAGTCGAGCGTCATGTCGATGTAGTGAGGGTCTTCACCCTCCTGGCCGAGGTCAAGCGGCGCAGGCGGCAGGCCCTTAGCGAAGGCTTCGGCTTGAGCCAACAGCGCTGCCTTGCCGTTGAGCGCGTGGAGGAACGTCGAGCCGCCGTGGCCATCGTTGCGGGCCTCGGCGATGGGAGTGCCGTCGAACACGACGGTGGCGCTGAAGCACATCGTCTCCTCGCTGGCGAAATCTGCCACCTTGAGGTTCTTCAGCGTGATGCGGTCTTGCTTGGTGATGTTTTCCATGGGAAGTCCTGAAATCGACCGGGTGGCGACATGCCCCTGACGGGACGTGGCGGCCATCCCGTGGGTTGGAGAAATGAGGCATCGATGCCCCGGTGGGCAGCGTTCGCCGGTGAGATGCCGAGGCGAACTGGCTGGTGGCGTGGGCGGAACCCACGGCAGCCTTGACACCCTGGCTGCGGGCTGCTGCCGATACATCGGCAATGCAGGAGGGAGAATGGCGCGGCCCGCTGGCTGCGTCGCTGATCAATCCGAAGCGGTCGAGCCCGTCTTGTGCAGGCATTGCACGAGGCGTTGGCCCAGCCATGCCATGCACGGGACGGCCATGGAGTTGCCGATCGCCTTGTAGCGCGGAGCATCCGCGGCGGACTTGCCGCGGTACGGGATCAGCGTGTAGTCGTCGGGCATTCCTTGCAGCCGCTCGCACTCAACTGGCATCAACCGCCGCACGCGCCAGTGCGACCAGTCGCCTGGGCCGGGGTCGTTCCAGTCGTAGCGAAAATGCGCCTCGAAGTCGGGGGCCAGGGCATGGGGCTTGTCCGCGCCACCGCTGCTGGTGCGCAGTGCGCCCACTACGCTGCCGCCCAGCTCGGCGGCAAGACCCTGCTCACGGCCGCGCAGAGAGACGTAGGCCACCATCGGCACGCCGTAGCCCGGCTTGCCGTTGGATAGCACGGTGCAAGCGACCTGGCCATGGCCCGACTCGAAACGCACTTCACCACGGTTGTTCTGCGCGAAGGCTATGGCGGGCACGACACCGGCGTTCGCATGGCTATTGCGATGCCCGCCGGCGCGCAGCGTCGGCGCCAGGTCGAGCGTGGCATCCGCGCCGCTGCCCTGGGCGGTGAAGGCGATGATCGGAACACCCTTGCCTGTGCCGTCCTCGCTGCTGGCCTTGCCGTTGTTGGCGGTGTCGAGAGTGTGGGCGCTGCTGCCGGCGACCGACTGCACCATGAACGTCTCGGTACGGATGTCGTGCTTGGGGCCAGCGGCCATCAGGCATGCCGCCACATCGACGGGGCCGGTGCCGCCGCTGAACCCGAACGTCGTGGTGACCTTGCCGTAGGGCTGCTTTAGTCCTGCGAATTCTGCGTATCCGCCTGCTGCTTCAGCACCCGGTCCAGCATCGCGGGCAGCTTCTTGCCACGGCGCGCGGCCCGCACAAGAATCCCCGAGCACGCCTGCGCGCTCAAAAAGTACTTCTGCGGGATCGAGGTCATCTCCACCACTTGCCACAAGAAACACGCGCTTGCGGCGTTGGGCGACACCGAAATATTGAGCGTCGAGCACGCGCCACGCGATGCGGCGGCGGGGTCCAGACACACAACCAGCGTGCGCCCATTTTTCCCCTGGCGGCTGGAGCGCACGGCTTTCTCCGGCCAGTGCCCCCAGGAAATACCCGAAGGCATTGCTGCGGTCGTTGAGGACGCCGGGGACGTTTTCCCAGACGAGCGTGGCCGCCGGGCGGCGGTCTTGTTGGCGGGTTTGGTCGATGGCATTGGCAAGCTCCACATAGGCAAGGGAAAGGGCTCCGCGCGGGTCATCCAGCCCGCGACGGCTACCTGCAACGCTGAACGACTGGCACGGCGTGCCGCCGACCAGGATGTCGGGTGCCGGCACGGTGCCGGCGCGCACCTGGCGGGCGATCGCGGTCATGTCGCCCAGGTTGGGCACGCGGGGATAGCGGTGGGCGAGCACGGCGCTCGGGAACGGTTCGATTTCGGCGAACCACGCGGCTTCGAGGCCGAGGGGTTGCCAGGCGAGGCTCACGGCCTCGATGCCGCTGCACACGCTGCCGTACAGCAGTGGCGCGGCCTGGGGCGCACCGCGTGGGGTGCGAGGTTGCGGGTTCATGTCGGGTCTCCTGTTCGTGTGGGGCCCAGGGCGGGCCGGGACGTTGATCGGCAGGAGAAAGGCGCCGAAGGCCGTGTGGCCTTCGGCTCGGGAGGACAGAACCACCCGTGGGCTGTTGCAGGCCCGGTCGTCGCTAGAACCGTCTGCTGTCAGCAATCGCACCCGGCGCATGTCGTGGTTGGCGCCGGCATCTTCTGGCGCACATCCGCGCACAAAAGGAGCCCAGTTTTTCGCCGTTGGGCACGGCATCGAATACCGCTGACCACGAAGGGTCTCCGGGTGACTCGCGCAGCATGGCAAGTCATCGGGGGACCCTTCGCAGAAGCGGAAAAATGCAGATCAGCAGAACGCGCCGGAAATCCCGGACATGGTTCGCGGAGAAGCTACCTTCAGGCCCCGCGGCCGGGGACGGCTGGGCGGGACGCGCACACGGACAAGAGAAGGCGTTGCGCGCTGGGCGTCCCGCAGGGCGTGCGGGACATGGGCCACGCCGCCGATGGCGGGCACGGCTCTCGGGGAGAGGGGGCGGTCAGGAGCCCTTGCGGCCGCTACTGCGCGGGCGCGAGGCACCGCGTTTGGACGCGCCGCTCTCGATCGGCAGCGTGCCTTTGCAGTCGGGGTAGCGACTGCACGACCAGAAGGGGCCGGTCTTGCCGGTTCGCTGGCGCGTCGGTGTGCCGCACTGCGGGCAAGCAGGACCCTGGGGAACCTTGATGGACAGCGAGGTGCTGCCGTACTGCGCGATCAGTTGCGAAATCCATGCGGCCTGTTTGTCGATGAACACATCCAAGGTGAGCTGTCCGGCCTCGATCATGTCGAGCGCCTGCTCCCACACGGCGGTGGTTCCGGGGTCGGCAATCGCCGCGGGCACGGCGTCGATCAACGTGAATGCCGCATCCGATGCACGGATGGAGCGTCCTTTCTTCACGAGGTAGCCGCGGGCGATCAGCCCACTGATGATGTTGGCCCGTGTCGCCTCGGTGCCGATGCCGACCGTATCCTTGAGCTTCTGCTTCAGACGCGGGTCCGTCACCAGCTTGGCGACCCCCTTCATGGACTTGACCAGTTCGCCCTGCGTGTAGGGCTTGGGCGGCATCGTCTTGAGCGCCTTGATCTCGGCTTCGGCCACCCGGCACGCCATGCCCTCGCGCAGCGCGGGGAGCACCTGGCTGCGCGCCGTGGCTTCTCCATCCTCGTCCGCTTGCGGCTCGGCCAGCACCAGGCGCCAGCCCTTGACGACCACCTGCTTGCCGGTGGCCACCAGCTTCTGCTGGCCGCAGGACAGCTCGGCGACAGTGCGGTCGAACTCGTGGTGAGGGAGGAACTGCGCCAGGTAGTGCGCGCGGATCAGCCGGTACACCGCCAGTTCCTTCGCGCTCATGGCCGAGAGGTTCGGGGGTTCGAGCGTCGGGATGATGCCGTGGTGCGCCGTGACTTTACCGTCGTTCCAGGCGCGAGAGCGCTGGTAGTGGTCGAGCTTGCCCAGGATGGAGCGCAGCGAGGGATCGGTCTTGAGCAGGCTGTCCAGAACCGTGGGCACCTCGGCAAACATGCTTTCAGGCAGGTAGCCGGAATCCGAACGCGGGTACGTCGTGGCCTTGTGAGTTTCATATAAGGCCTGGGCAATCTCCAGGGTCTCCTGCACGTCCAGCCCAAGCTGCTTGGAACAAACCTCCTGCAAGGTGCCTAGGTCGAACAGCAGCGGAGGGCCTTCGCGCACGCGCTCGGTCTCGACCGATACCACCTGGGCGCTGCCCGCAGCGCGGATCTGCTGCGAGGCCTGCTGGGCGACTGGCTGCTGCAGGCAGCGGCCGGCATCGTCGGTGCAGCCATCGGGCGGAACCCACTGCGCGCTGAAAGCCTGTCCACCTGCGGACAGGGACACGTCGATGGCCCAGAACGGCACCGACTTGAAGGCCGCGATCTCGCGATCGCGGTCCACGACGAGCTTCAAGGTCGGCGTCTGGACGCGCCCGACGGATAGCACGCCGTCGTAGCCTGCCTGCCGGCCCAGCACGGTGAACAACCGGCTGAGGTTCATGCCCACCAGCCAGTCGGCGCGTGAGCGCGCCAGTGCCGAGTAGTACATCGGCAGCGTTTCGGAAGACGGCCGCAACTTGCCGAGCGCGGTGCGGATCGACGCATCGTTGAGCGCCGACAACCACAGCCGTTCGATGGGGCCGCGGTAACCGCACAGGTCGATGATCTCGCGGGCGATCAGCTCTCCCTCGCGGTCGGCATCGGTGGCGATGACCAAATGGGTCGCCTTCGCCAGAAGCGCTTTGACGACCTTGAATTGCGTGGCGGTCTTCGGTTTGACCTCGACCCGCCACTGCTGGGGAACGATGGGCAACTGCTCCAGCGACCAGCGCTTGAGCGCCGCGTCATAGACCTCGGGAGCTGCCGCTTCTACGAGATGGCCGATGCACCAGGTGACGGTGACGCCGGAGCCGCTGAGACAGCCTTCACCGCGCTGCGTCGCGCCGAGAATCCGGCCAATGTCTTTGCCCTGGGAGGGCTTCTCGCACAAGAACAGCCGCATGTCCGTCCATCCGATTTCCGTGGTTCATTGAGTTGCTGGAATCGAGTATGCCGAGCACCACCAGCGACAGCAGCAAACAAGCCGCATGCGGTGGCGACCACTTTCACGGGATGGAATGGCGGGGACAGGAGTGGCGTGCGGCCGGGGGTGTGCGGACCGGGAGCCGCGATTTTCAGGAGCACGTGGAAGCCGGTGGACGTTGATGGAGCTATCCCCAGGGGATAGCTCGCGAGGGCATGGGGCGACGGACGACTGCGCCGCCCCATGCCGGATCACTTCCTGCGCTTCGGCTCCTTCGGTGCGGTCGGTTCCTGGGCGGCCTGGGGTTTCGGCTGCGCGTCCTGCGCGGTCTCCTGCTGCCTCGGGCTGAGGGTCACGGACTCGATGCGGAACGGCAAGATTCCAACGCTGCGCGCGTTGATTTGCCAGGTCTCGCGCGGCTGATCCTCGTTGTCCGTCCAGGGTTCGCGCTCCATGCGGCCGACGACCAGTACGCGCATGCCTTTCTGGTACAGGTCCTTCCAGTGCGCGGCGTCGCGGTGCCAGATTTCCACCGGCGCCCAGAAGCCGCCGCGATCCTCGAAGGTGCCATCCTTCTTGGGAATGGGGTTGTCGAAATAGACGTTCAGGCGCAGAAGGCGGGTGGGCTCGTCGTTGCCGTTGGGGAACTCCCGGTACTCGGGGGGCGAACCGATGTTGCCCTCGCCAGAAAAATGCGTGCTCATGTTGCAATCTCCGTGGTGGTTGAAATACCCGCACCTGGTCGGCGGCGGGCGCGTGCTGGGGTGCCCGGCGCGATCACCGATCGCGCAGGGTGGGCGGTGTGGACTTGAGCCGGCGCAGGTAGGCGTCTTCCGCCTCGGCGGCCTTGCTGGCGCACTCCTGGGCCTGCCTGCCCAAGGTGTGCAACAGGCTGATCTGCATGTTCAGCGTGATGCGCTGAAGCTCGATGGCGTGCAGGTCGGCCAGCAGATTGACCGGCGTGCTGGTGCTCGCGATCAGCTCCTGCCACAGCGCCACGCCCATGGCCGAGCGGTCGTGCTTGCGCCAGCGAAGAAACGCCGTGCCTGCGCCAGTGGTCTGCTGGGCCAGCTCGATGGGGAGCAGGTGGAAGGGATGCCCGACGGCCTGTTGCAGCACCTGTCGCTGCGCCAAGCCAATCAACTCGTCGCGCATGGCGAAGCACTGGCTGGCCCAGGCCTCCAAGTCCCCTTTACCCTTAAAGGGCTTTAAAAGGCCTTTTTGAGAGGCTGCGTGTTCCAACTGCATGAAGGCTGTCTGTTGCAGAGGGCGGAAGTAGCGGGTGTCGCGGTTTGGGTCGCTCATGCCTGCGCGTCCTCGCCGGCCGTCGCTTCGGGGGCGGCGGCCTCGTCGCTGGGCGATGCGGCTGCGGCAGGACCGTCACCGCGCTGCTGCAGGCCACGGCGCATGATGGGCGGCGCGAACTTCGAGCGGCGCGTGCCCTCCAGCACGTCCGGCGGCATCTCGCCGAACTTTTCCAACGCCGCCCGCGCTGCGGCATTCTTGGCGGCGAAGTCGTCGCGGGTGCAGCCCGAGTAGCGGTACTGCTGGGCCAGCGAGAACAGGCTGCGCAGTGCATGCGCGCCTTCGTTGAGCCAGCGTTCGAGCGTCGAGCGATCGATCAGCGCGGTGTGGTGCGCGAGGATCAGCTTGCGGGCGATATCGTCGTAGTCGGCGAGCAGGTACACGGCGGCAAAGCCGAGCTGCGCATTGACGAACAGCGGCAGCTTGACCGGCTGGACGTTGAGGTTTTCGCCCAGGGTGAGTGCCGGCGGCACGCTCGCCAGGGCCTGGTCCACCTGTTCGCGCAGCGATTGCAGCGTGGCCTTGGTCTGGTCGAGCTTGTCCTCGATGCGGAGCATCCAGAAGTCGCTGTACGGGTCGTCCTGCTCCGAGCCGCGCCGCATCTTGTTCATCTGGGCGATGTAGCCGTTCAGGCCGACGATGCCCGGTCGCCCTTCGGCGGCGGCGCGGCCGTGCCAGATGCGCGAGGCGTGGTGCGTGTGCAGCGTCAGCGACATCGCGCTGCGCAAGGAGCCGAGATTCAGTTGCAGGGGTTCGTTGGTGGTTGCCATGGTGTCCGCTCGTTGTTGGAAAAGAGCGGACAGCTTCGGCAGGTAGCGGAAGGCAGTCAGTCAACAAACCGAAACCCGCCCGTCCCCGGTTCACGGCGCGGTGGGTGCATGCGTCGCGATCTATCCCCTGGGGATAGCGCCATGGAGCGCCAAGGAACGCTGCACACCCGGATCAGCGCGAACAAGGCCGATCCCGCTGCAGGCGATCGAGGCCTGGCGTGCAGCGGTTCGACGTGTAGCCGTCAGTGGAACTATCCCCAGGGGATAGCTCTACTGGAAGCCACCGGCATCCACTTCACCACCTTGCAGGCCCGCTCACTTGCTGGCGAGCAGGTTGCGCAGCCGCTCGATGTGCTGCCTGGCGACTTCTGGCGGCACAGGCTTGCCCTGCGGCTGGGATGGTGGCGGTGCTGGTGGTGGCGGCCGCTCGTTCGGCGCAACGGGCGCCGATGGCGCGTCCTTCTTGGCCCAGGCGTTGAACTCGCCATGGATGGCCCGCTGGATGATGCCGAACAGATACCCTGCAGGATTGCGGATGCCATGGTTGCTGCATCGTGCAGCCCATTCGTCCAGCACGGCCTGCCTCAGCGCAGCATCGACCTGCTGTAGTGCCACCCTCGCACCTGTCTGCTGCTCTGCCTTCAGTTCCGCGAAGCGTTTGGGCCATTGCAGGTCGCCCAGCGCGCGCGCATGCGCTTGTGCCTGCGCGGTAGTACGTACTTCATTAATACGACTACTACGTACTGTACGGGCCTGCTTCGGATTCCGAAGAGAGGCGTCTGGCGCGGGTTTCGACCCTGCTTCGGATTCCGAAGTGGGATCGTCAGGATTCCGAAGAAGGCTCGTCGCCCCTTCTTCGGATTCGTGCGTGGCGTCCTCCTGTGGATAACTTTCGTGCGCCCCGACGCCCTGGCTGGCGAGGCGTTCGGCCAGGACTTGCAGCCTCGATGGCAGGGTGCGCCCGGCCAGCATCGGGTCTTCGCCGATTTCCTTGAGGGTGTGCAGGCCTACGATCTGCACGGCTTTGGCCGAATGGCCGAGCGCTTGGCTGACGAGTTGCAGGTAGTCCGGGTCGAGCTGCATCGCTTCAAAGGGGGTCAGCGGCTCGTCGTGCAGGACATAGAGGTTGCCGAGGATGCGGCCGGTCTTGGCGTCGCGCCGTCGCCGCACCAGGCTCAGCCATCGAGTCAGCCGCAGCAGCGTCAGTGCTCGCGCCACGGTTTCGTGCGAGGCTTGCCCGGCGCAGGGCATCGACGCCAGCCAGGGCCGAAGCTGTTCATACGTCGGGAACGCCGTCACGCCATCGTCGTTGAGCATCAGCCGGAAGACCTGCCAGGCATTGCGCTCCAGCGGCGTCAGGCGGCGGTCGAGGAACAGCCGTCGCGGTACGGTCTCGTGCCGGTTGCCGCTGAACAGGAAGGCATCGCCAGACGCCGGACCAGTGGGCATCGCGACAGGTGTAGGTGTGGGCGGGGGCGCGTCGGCGTTGGGCTTGGGCACAAGGTCTTTCAGCGCAGCGTCGAACAGGTCTGCGAGTGCGATGGGGCCACGACGTGGTGCGGTGTCGTCCACGGCCATGGTTAACCCAATCCTTGATCGACCCAGCTCTTGATCGAAGCCCAGACCACCGACAGAGGCAGCGACATGCCTTCGGCGAGGTCCATGGCGGCATCGAGGATGGAGGTTTCGTCTTCGAGATCGACGTTCCTGCTGCTGGTCACGGCCTTCCATTGCCGCCACAGCTCCGTGTCCTGCTTCTCGTCCAGCACGGGATGGCGACCCTTGCGCTTGGGCAGGCCGAGGATTTCGCGGCGAAGCGCCACTTCCTGGTGGGTCAGGCCGTAGAAGCGGCTGACCATTTCGGTGCTCGCGCCGAGGCGCAGCATGCGATCGACCGTGGCGATCTCCTTCTCCACATCCTGCGCCTGCCTGAGCAGACGCCGGAGCACTTCGCGGTTGACCGTCACCGAGCACCACGAGACGTTGGCGTTGGCCAGCACGCTGATCAGCGCGGGATGCTTGAGGGCGTCCAGCTCTTCCTCGCCAAACCCCATCAGCTTGCAGCGGCGCAGTTGCCCATTGCGCAGGTCATAGAGGGCCTGGGCGATGACGGCCTGGTTGAGTGGGTGTGGTGCGGACATGCTGGTCTCCCTCGGTCACGTTCCAGGGTCCGCAGCGCCGGCGTCCAGGTCGAGCAGACGGCGGGCCAGCCGCAGCAGCCGGAACAGCTTGACCAGTGCGGTGTCGCTCAGTCGCCGGGTTGCGTCGCCTTGTCCGTGCAGCAACGCCGACAGGTCGATGACGAATTGCCTGTTATCCAAGCCGACGTCGGCGGGCTGCTGACCGGCCATGCATGCCAGCAGCGCCAGGACGGCACGGCCCAGCGGCTCCAGGTCTTGGGCGTGGGCACGGCAGGCGAAACCGATGCCGTCTGGACGGTCATCGATGCACTCGTCCAGGCGAGCCTCGCCCGCGATCTCGCGGGCGAACTGCGCGACGTGGATGCGCAGGCGCTCGGGCGTGTCCAGGCTCGCGTCGATGTGCCAGACGTCGGAAATCGGGTAGAGACCGCCTGCTTGGACGGGAATGGACTGCAAGACGTTGGCCGAGAAATCGGGCAGCGCATCCCCCAGCTCGTCGGCGACCATCCGCTGAATGGATTGCAGCCGCTCCGTCGTCGGTGCAGGCGAAACGATGTGCCCCTGCAGCCGATCACCAGGAGCAGCCATGGGGCTTCCTGCGGGTGAGCCGTCCGACCCTGAGCCGCCCTCGCGCTCGCGCGACCCAGGTGTGGTTGCCGGCGTCGGGGCCGATGGGGCCGGCGCCGCGGGCGGGCGTGCCATGGTGTCAGGCTCAGGCAGCGTGGGGGGTGCCGTTGGTGGGGTCGGATCGCTGACCAGGGCGCGATGGCGGCTTTCGGATTCGGTGAGGTCGAGCGCCAGTACGTCGTAGTCGATGCCGAGCAGTTCGGACATTTGGCCGATCAGCTCGTCCTGCACGCGCTGGGGGGCGAACTCGTCGGCCTGCGTGTCGAACTGCGACAGCACCTCCTGAAAGAAGTCATCGAAGTCCTGTACCAGTAGTGTGCGGCCTTTGGCGTAGCGCTCCCACGCGAGCATGCAGGCCTTGCGCATGACCGACAGGCGTTCGACCTGGTGGCGGCCGAGCCCGCCATAGAGCACGGTCGGGATCGCCGGCAGGAGGTAGCGCACCGCGTCGTTCATCCGGCTGATGTGCGACTGCTGGACCGGGAAACCATCGGCGGCGAGGCGGCGTGCCAGTTCGGACTGGCTCAGGGCGGCGCCGCTTTCCTGCTCGTAGAACTCGCGCGCCTTCTCGACGCCGAGGGCGCGCTCGATGAACGTCAGGCCTCCACGCAATTCGTTCTCGGCCAGGTGGCCGGTCAGCATGACGACTTCGCCGCGGCTGGGCCACGGCCGGAACAGGCACGATATGCGAAAGAACCGCTCGTCCTTGGTCTCCGACCACAGTTCGCGCAGGATCGCCAGGCGCGTGTTGCCGCCGTTGCGAATGATGTAGTGGTCCTCGCCCGGGCGCCGGGTGATCGCCGGGGCTGCGTCCAGGCCGCGCTCGCGGATGGACGCCTTGATGTCCTCGTAGGCCGGGTTGCGCTTCTTCCTGGGATCGTGGTCGTAGGGGCGCAACTGGTCCAGGGTCACGACCATAGGCGTGTCGGCGATCGGGTCGCTCAAGGCCGAGGTGGACGGGCCGCTGCGCTCGAACCCGGCCGCGAGCAGCTTGCCGGCCATCTGCTGGGAGGTCATTTCAGCCATGGCGGCCTCCCTGCACTGGGGACCGGGCCTCGCGCTCGGCGCGGCGGATCTGCGCGCGGGCGTTGAGGGCGGCCCGGTGGTCACTGGCCGTCGAACTGGTGTAGATCGCGGCGCAGCCGGCCTTGGTGAATTTGAGGTGGCCGCCCGGCGTGCGCTTGACGTGCCAGCCCTCGCCGACGGCGAATTCGATCAGGGCGCGCAGCCGCTTATGGCCTCGGGCCAGTTCATGTGCGCTCGCCATGGGGCCTCCCGGTATCCAGAGGAAATGGCGGGCGGCCGGACACCGTGGCAAATCGGTGCTGCCATTGCGGGAACAGTTCGCCGGCGAGGCCGCGGATGGTGTCGAGCGCGGCGGGGGCGACTCTGCCCGGTGGCTGGCGGTATTCGACCCGATGCACTGGCAGGCCGCGCGTCGCGGCGCGCGGATAGGCTTCGATGGCCGGCACGTCGGTGGTCAGCACGCGGATGCCGGCGTGGTCCTGGAACAGGTCGCGCAAGGCCTGTTGGATCAGCCGGGCGTTCGCCGACACCGGGTGGACCCTGTTGATGAGCAGATGCAGCGGCGGCGGCTCGATGCCCAGGTGCCGGTACGGAGCGATGTCCTCCAGCAACTGCATGGTGCCGCGCCGCAGTTCGCGGGCGGCGAGGATTTCCGGGGTCACGGGTGACAGCGCGAGATCGGAAGCGAGCACCGCCATCTCCAGCGTCACCGAACGCGCGCCCTGGGTGTCGATCAGCACCAGGTCGTAGAGAGGAGCCAGCATGGGCAGCAGGTGCCGCAGCCGCAGGCGCCCATCCGGCGCGTGCAGCAACAAGGTGCTCAGCTCGCCCCGGTGGTCGTTGGACAGCACCAGGTCCAGACCCGTAATGATCGTGCGGGACACGAGCTGGCCGAGGTCGCGCTCGTTGAAGGCCAGCAGCTCATAGATGCCACCAGGCGCACGGTGTCCCAGTTCGTAGTAGGACGACAAGGTGGGCTGCACGTCGAGATCGAGCAGCAGCACGCGCAGCCCCGCGTCGGCGACGAGCCCGCCCAGGTTCGCGGCAGTGGTGGTCTTGCCGACGCCACCTTTCGTTGAAATGATGGATACAACCTGCATGGCGTTCTCCGTGTGAGGATGGAAGGTCCGCGGGAGAATGGGTCAGGCCCGGTTGTTGACGCGCTCGGCGATCCACTGATCGATTTCGATGGAATCCCAGCCGACGGCGCGCACACCCAGGCGCAGCGCCTTGGGGAACTTGCCCGCGCGCATCAGGTTGTAGAGGTGGGCGCGCTTGAAGCCGGACTTCGATTCGACTTCTTCCAGGCGCAGGATGCGGCGCTCGTTGGGCGGCAGAACAGGTGTTTGCGACATGGTGGTCACTCCTGAACGCTCAGTGGCGTTTGTTGGCGTGACCTCTATTCAATAGACATGGCTACGGAAAGACATTGCAAATGCAATCTCCGCGACTGCACATACAAGCTGGCAATCCTCAGAGGGTGGCGCTATGCAGCCGGCGTCTGGCCGTGGCGAACTTGCCGTTCAACGTCCGCTCGGCGATCCCCATGACGCCGTGGTGATGGGCGACCAATGCGCTTACGACAGCCTCTTGCGTTTTGAAGCTGGAGTACGGTGTGCCCGAGGGCGATTGGCCGAGCATCAGCTCCAATATGCCGCCGATGATGTTCAGGTAGGTGGCTTCGGCCCGATCACTGATTGGGTACTGCGCGCAGGCCGGGATGATTCTGGACTGTTTGAGCAGTGCGTCGTGCTTGTCTTGCAGCTCGCGGAGTTGGCGCTTGGACTGCTCCAGGGCAGATTTGAGGGCCAAGCGCTCGACCAGCATGGCCTGCCCGGTTTCCAGAGAGATGGAGGGATGGGCGATGCGCTCGCTGCGCGAGAAGAGAAAGCCGGGGCGCTGTTCGGGGTAGTGCTGGCGCATCCAACGCTTCAGATCGACGTGACGGACAGTGAGATCAGGGGAGTCGATCAGCGCGGTGTCGTGCGTCGTGATGCCGTTCCTCCCGAAAGGAAGTTCCGCATTGAGGATGCCATCGTAGATGCGTTCGGTATACAGCCTCAGCTCACCCCAACGTGGGCAATCCAACGACTGTGGCAGGTTCCTTGACGACGAGACCGAAGTGAGGATGACATGCTCAAACCGCAGAAGCCCAGCCCACCGGAGGGAGGCTTCGATCGGACGATAGAACACCTTCGATGCTGGTGCATTGTGGTTCATGCTCCCATCTCCTTCCAGGAGAACTACATGGCCGACTCCTTTGGCGCCAACCTCATGGCCGGGCAGTTGTCTGTGGATGAAGCGAGTCCCGAGTCTCGCTTCTTCATGAGCCCTGAGCACTTTTCAGTAGCTCAAGTCAGTGGTAGCCGCCATGTGCTCAATGTGTAAGAATCCGTGAGTGGTAGGTTGATCGGTCCTGTCGCTGATCAACACGAAGAATGGCGCTCACACTGGCAGCGTCATGCGTTACCGCAATCTCATCAAGAGCAATTTGTCATGGTGTGATACCCCTGCGGTTTCACAGGGCGCAATAGGCGCGCAGTGGCTTCTAGATGCCAAGGCAGGCGTACTGATCCCGAGCCTGTCATGCGTTCCCAGGTATCCTGATATACCGATAAAGAATCGCGCATCCAGTCCCAGTGACAAGCGTATGGGTTCTTCCCGCGCAACTTGCGCAGACGGGTATGGGTGGTCGCTTCTGCAGCGAGCCGGTGTGCCGAACAGCTCAGGCACGGCGAGAGCCATGCAGTCCAACCTTGGTCGCCGGGAGGCGCTAACGACGACAGGCGTCTGCCGCCAGACAACAACCGCGTCGAGAGGCAAATTCGTCCAGTGGCACTTCAAAGGGCGAACCAGTTGTTCGTCGGTAGCTTGCGTGCCGGTCAGCGCGCTGTTTCGGTGATGAGCCTGGTGCGCTCGGCTCGGCCCAACGGGCATGACCTCTATGCGGACTTGCGTGACGTGCTCGAATGCCTTTCGACGCAGCTAGCCAAGCATATGGAAAGGTGATCATTGGTGAGTTCGAGACCACCGTAGCCGGCGATGAACGAGGTGTGGGGACGATGCGCTGAGGAGGTGTCCTTGGACCTTACTGGAAGTTTCTGGACGAACTTGTTGCCGAGGGTGAAAAATGAGGCTACAATTAAGGTCTTCGCTAGTCAAGCCAGCGAAGAAAGTGACTGGGAAACAACGGCTTACGGTCTTAGTAAACGTCTCGTTTCCCGCTCCAGATTTTCTGAAACCGGATTTTGGTTAATCCGGTTTTAAGTAGTAAAAGAGGCACGGCGCGATAGCAAAGCGGTTATGCACCGGATTGCAAATCCGTGTAGGTCGGTTCGACTCCGGCTCGCGCCTCCAAGGTTTTGCGGCAGTAGCTCAGTTGGTAGAGCGATACCTTGCCAAGGTATAGGTCGAGAGTTCGAGACTCTTCTGCCGCTCCAAATAGAAAAGGGAAAGCGCTGGTCGCTTTCCCTTTTTTCATATCGGGCGCCGATATAATTATTGCACCCAGCCCGGGTGGTGAAATTGGTAGACACAAGAGACTTAAAATCTCTCGCTCTTTGAGTGTACGGGTTCGATTCCCGTCCCGGGCACCACGAATGAACACATGATCATCTACGACCTTAATTGCGAGAACAATCACCGGTTTGAAGGGTGGTTCCAGAATGCCGGTGCTTTTGAATCCCAGCTGGAGGACAAGCTGGTTTGCTGTCCGCAATGCGATAGCCACAATGTCCAGCGCGTGCCATCGGCTGTCGCCATTGCCGGGCATCACGTCGAGGAGCAGGTTGGCACGACAGCTGTCGTCTCCTCAAAGACACCGACCAGTACTGCTTTGATGCCCGTGGGGACTCAGGCCATGGCGCTTTATCGCCAGCTCATCCAGACCATCGTCAGTCACAGCGAGGATGTTGGTCACTCGTTTGCCGACGAGGCGCGCAAGATTCACTACAACGAAGCACCGCAACGCCCGATTCGCGGCCAGGCTAGCGAGGATGAGTGTGAAGAACTGAGAGATGAGGGCATCCAGGTTCTGAGTTTGCCGCTGCCCAAGGATGAGGATCTGAACTGATCCTCTTTTTCTTTCTTGGATACGATTTAACATAATACAAATTATGCGCGATATTGAAGTCAGCAATAGCGATTTATTCAAGGCTTCCCGCGCGCCTTTACCGCTTTCGGATTGGTGGGCAGCGCCGCTGCCAGTTTTTTCCTGCTCGTCTTGCTTGGCATACATGCCATAAATTTACCGAGGAATCAGCGGATGGGAGGGTCGGCCGGGATTCATGAAAAATTCCCCGTTTCTGCTTTAAGCCTCTGATTTATCGTCGAGAATCCGAAAACCATCCGCCAACACCGCAACCTTGCGCCGGAAATCCAGAACATAGTCGCCAAAGCGATTGATGTGTTCCAGACGGTATGGGGCCAGCCCAGCCAGAATTTCCTGGTTGATTAGCACTCCCTCGGCCTGCAACTGCTTCAGCACCCGGCTCATCCCCACCACATTGTGCAGGATGACCATGTTGGCGACGAGATGGTTGTACTTGATCACCTTGCGTTGTTCATGGCGCAGGTTCTCGGCGATCTCCCCTTCTCCACCGAAGAATATTTTCTTGGCGAAGCCATTGAACTGCTCAGACTTGTTGGTTTCAGCGTTGATGAGCCGGCGTAATTCGACGTCGCCGACGTATTTCAGCAAGAACATGGTTCGGACGACCTTGCCCAATTCCTTGAAGGCGAAATACAGTTTGTTCTTGCGGCTATAGGTACCCAGACGGCGCAGGATGGCCGAAGCTGATATTTTCCCGAGCTTGATGGAAATGGCCACGCGCAACATGTCCGGCAAATGGGTTTCGATCAATTGCCAGTTGATGTCGTCCGTGAATAGGCCGTCGATGTGCGCAAATTTCTTGTCGCTATCCGGACGATGGAACACCAGATCCTTGATGCCCCGGATACGGGGCATCAGCTTGATTCCAAGCAGATGCGACAAAGCGAAGACCGTGTAGCTCTGGGCCTGCGTATCGCCATGAATGGTATCCGGCCGAATATCCGAGGTGTTGGTCATCAGCCCGTCGAGGATATGCGTTCCCTCGTAGGTGCCGCAGGAAATGAAGTGACTGAACAAGGCGATAAACTTGTCCGAGACGTGGTAATAGCCGATGCCACCATAGCCACCATAGCGAATGTGGTGCTCGGAAATCAGGTTCTGTTCGTAGAGATTCCATTTTGTGCCATCGGCTGAGGCATGTTTTCCCGAACCCCAGTAGCCGGGCAATTCGAACTTGTTGTAGGCATTGATCACCTTGACGATGGCCTGTTCCAGCGCCTCTTCGGTCATATATTTGATGTTGAGCCAGGCAACTTGTTTGCGGCTCATTCCGCGAATCGAGCGTGCCGTCTGGGTGGGGCCCAGATTGCAGCCGTAACAAAACAAGGTGCTGATCACCCGTGGGCGCAAATCCTCGATCCGGCTTTCGGTCCCCATCATGGGCCGGAACAGCTTATGCATTTGCAGCCAGCGCTCGGTATCGATCAGCACGTCGACAATGCTGACGTTCTCCATGCGCTCGGTAATCAGATGGTCAATTTGGCGGATACCGGGCGGCAATTCGCTCGCCGGTGGCTTTTTCAGGATCAATCGACCGTCGACGATCTCGGCGTAGGCATTTTCCGGGAACTCGGCATCGACGGCTTCGGCTGTTTCCAGCAAGGCGGATTTCAATACCTGGGTAAAGGCCTTGGGATCGGTTTCGACCCCCGTTACCTGACCATATTCAGTCAGTTCGCGATTCAGGGTTTCATCGTCAACCAACTGCTCGCGATAATCGTCGTAGCGCTCGCCATGTTGGATAAAGAGGTCGCCTGACTTCAAGTCGTCGCGGATAGCGTACAAGACCGCCAATTCAAAGTAACGGCGATTGATGGTGGCGATCCGTCCGTCGGCACGTTCGGTAACGACCAATTTACGCCAAGCGGCGGGCAACCACTGAAAATCGCGCTCTGCATCCAGATCGACCAGTGAAATCGGCACGATCTCGTGTCGGGTGCCGCGCAGTACCTGCAAGGCCTTCATCATCCGAATCAAGGTATCGTCCTCGCTGCTGCTTTGCGGATTGATGATTTCGATGCAGTTGAGTAATTGGGCGCGCACCGCCTTGTAGGGTTGGATGAGGAACGGCAGATAATTGCGACCGGCATAGGCCATGTGTTCATCGCAGATGGCCACCAAGTCGTCGACGTCGGCAATCAGACTGAAACCAATGGCTTCCACGCGCTGATGGTCGGTTCCGTTGATCTGATATGCCAGCAACACCTCCTTCAACTGCCCTATCAGACGATCTGTTCGCTGCAAGTGTTCTTGCTGGTACTCACCCAACTTGGTGCGTGCCTGATTGTCCAGGTTCTGGAGCATGCGGACGAACAGATCGGCCGCATCGTCGAGCGTCTGCGCAAACTGCGCGCGGATATAAATGACCGCCAGCGCGTAACGCTTCTGCGGTTTCAGTTCCGCCATTTCGCTGGCATTCAGAGAGCGAGCGATATAGCGATACTGCTTGAGTTTGGGGACGGGAATGTCTGGTTGGGGCAATTGTTCAACCAGTAATTGCAAGCGCCGGATGTGTTGGAGGTAGGAGCGGGTTTCCTTGTTGGTTGGTTTCTTCGGTTCCCGCTTGAGCATGTTCCAGGTTGTGCTGGATTCATCCTTGCTGGCCTTGAACAGGCTGTCGATCCGTTCCTTGACCTTGGTATCGAGTTGGTTGGCGATACCCGCGAAATGCACCTCGTGAATCTTTTCGCGGGCCTGGATGGCCAATCGATCCAAAACCGTGAAGCCGGGCAACTCATAGCGGTGATGGACCAGTTCCTCCAGCATCACGTTGATGATGTCGGCCACAACCTGGCGATTGTCGGCAGCCGTCTCGGCAATGTGCTGGAGCCAGGCACGACCCTCCGGATTTAGCGGGCGGACATCCAGGAAGCGGCGTAACGATTCGACCATCCGCTCGCGGCCGGTTGAGCGGTCGAACTGCAACAACTCGTCGAGCCTCGGGGGACGTGAAAATCCCGTTTGGGCCACAATGTGCTGCCGGATGATGGTCGGTACATCCTTGATACGGATGAAGTAGCCCAGTCGCTGAAAAAGCTTCAGGTGGAGAAAAGCCACCGTGCGTGCCGTTGGTCGTTTGACGATCTGGTCAATGAAGGCAATTTCATCCGGCGTCAGGGTGTAGACCTCTTCAAGATCCTGCGCGGAAGGGTCCGCATTCAAGCGGGGATACGCGGTCTCGTGAAGTTGGGTCATGCTACTGGATCAATCCCAATGCTTGCCGCTTGATGGATCGCGGCAAACTGCCTCCAGAAAACATTCCTTGGCATCGGCAATGCGGTGGAGTTCATCCAGCAAAGCGTAGAGATGATCGTCCAGGATATCGGCCGAGGGGGTCGGGACGGATAGCTGATATAGGCCGCGATCGCTGTCGACTTGTTGCGCCTGAAATCGGGCGAGACCGGTATCCAGCATGTCGCGTAACGCACTGGCTTCTTTCCGGCGGCTGCCGTTGAACGAAGATAGCTGGATCGATACCTCGATGATCGTCTGTGCCACTTCCGGAACAGCCGGCAGTTGTGGCGTCGGCTTTGCCGTCTCCGGCAAAGCACGATCCAAACCCTGCTCGAAGCGCGCCTTGAGACCAACATCAATCCCGTCCAGATAGCGCATTGCGGCTTTAATGTCGCGCCAGCCGACGTAGGTCATCAACTCCCGGATATCCCACCCGCTCGAACCTGCCCACTGGGCAAATCCCCGGCGCAGGGAGTGGCTGCTGAACGCGTCGGCATCGGCGATCCCGGCTCGCGCCAGGAACTGGCGAAGCATGGGAATGATGCTTCCGGGGAGAAGCCCGCTCCCTGAGAGATGA
Organism: Gammaproteobacteria bacterium; assembly: GCA_018828385.1. Taxonomy (GTDB): domain Bacteria; phylum Pseudomonadota; class Gammaproteobacteria; order Burkholderiales; family Rhodocyclaceae; genus Azonexus. The sequence goes on from JAHJVE010000023.1 coordinate 77,772, forward strand.
CCCCAGCGGTCAATTTTGCGAAAGAGCGGACCGTCCTTGAGTTTGGACAAGGCCAGCCAATCCTCGACCGCCTCTACGGGGCACAGCCGGGACAGAGCCGGGCAGGAAAACTTTCGCCCTTCCAGTTGGCGATCCCCTTTGCTCCGCGGGAGATAGCAGGTCATGCCTTCGCCAGGCTTGATCTCGATGAACTCGATACACAAGCTGGCCAATTCATCAGACCGGAATCCCCGCCAAAATCCCAACAGCACCAAGGCGCGGTCACGGGTATGTCGCAGCGCGCTGCCGGCATCGCTCCGGACAATGGCGGCGGCCGTCGCCTGTGCCAGCCAGTCGCTGGTTTGCTGCAGGATCTCCAGTTCCAACGGTTTGGCGCGCTTCTCCTGTGCTGGATGAAGAGCACGGATGCCTTTGAGCACCTGGCGGATTTTGGGTGCCTTGGTCGGGTCGGGGAAACCATGCTCCTGGTGCCAGCGCGACAAGGCAGCCAAGCGATGCTTGAGCGTGTTCAGGGATAAGGATTCGGCGTGTTCGGCCAGATACCGAGCGATCGAATCGATCGTTGCCGGTAGCAGACCGTGCCACTCGACCTCGAAATGGCGGATGGCCGAGGCATAGCTGCGCCGGGTGTTGACGCGTTCGGATGCATCAAGGTAGCGATCAACTTGCTTCATCGCGGACCTCTGTAATCAGCCACTAATAGGCAAAGATAGAGTGAATTGCGTCGTACCGTCGGCTGAATCGACGCTGACATCACCTCCATGGGCAATCAGAATAGATCGCGTAATGGCCAGCCCCAAACCGGAGCCTTCGGTTGTCCGCAGGCGTGAACTATCTGCACGGTAGAAGCGATCGAACAAACGAGGCAGGTGCTCAGCAGGGATGCTTGCACCGGTATTTTTCACGGTCAGCGTAACCGTTGCTGGGTGCCCGTTTATCTGGACCGTGACAGCACCGCCGTTTGGGGTATGGCGCAATGCATTCGATAAGAGATTACTAATCGCCCGGCGCAACATAAGGCGATCGCCGGTGACTACGCCCTTGCCGACGAGAATCACTTGAATCTCCTTTTCCTCGGCGAGCATGCCGTAAAATTCCAACAGACTAGCGACCTCTTCGGCCAATTCAATCTCTTCCCGGTTCGGCATGATCTGCTTATTGTCCGCCTTGGCCAAAAAAAGCATATCGGCGATCGTTCGAGATAACCGCTCGAATTCCTCGGCGTTGGAAGCGAGGACGTCGCGGTACTCGTCAACGGAACGAGCCCGCGATAGCGTAACCTGGGTTTGGGTCAGCAAATTGCTGACTGGTGTTCTCAATTCATGCGCCAGATCCGACGAAAAATCCGACAGGCGCTGAAACGATTCCTCAAGCCGCGACAGCATGTCATTCAAGGTGTCGGTCAAAGCGGCCAGTTCAAGCGGAATTGCTTCCGCCGGCAAGCGGGTATACAGGCGATTGGCGGTAATTTCGGCGGCTTGGCGTTTGATCGAGAGCAGCGGAGCGAGACCGCGGCGGACGACAACCCAGCCCAGCATCCCTATGGCCAGCGTAGCCAGCAAGATAAACACCCACAAGGTGCCGCGAAATCCCGACATAAAGTGTTCGTGATGGGATATTTCGGTCGCGATGACTATGGTGTAAGGAGTCTTTCCGTCGATCCCGGCGGTCACGGCGGCAGAAATGCCCCGCCATGGGAGCCCATCGGGAGCAGTCCACTTGATGGGGCCCTCGGGATCGTTGACGGTTGGCCGATCGAACAGCGCCGGGGGAAAAACCAGTTTTTCGTTGCCGTATAGAGCTTGTCGTGATGGTCCAAAAACTGCAACCACCAAGCCGTGATGGCCGGTCAGGGCATCATCGAGCTGCCTTCTGAGCGCTTCGTTGTCCTGTGTTTTGGAGTCTCTTTGAAGAATGTGTCGGGTCAACTCCATCTTTCCGGACAACGCTTCCATATCCTGTTGTACAAAATGCTGCTCCACCAGATTGCCTATGAGCAGTCCCAGCAGAAAAAGGACGAGTGCCGCCGCCAGGGCAAACAGCAGCGTCAGACGCAGCGTCAGCGATCGACTCCAGGTCACGTTCAATCCGTGACCTCCAGCACGTAGCCCATACCCCGTACCGTACGGATCAGCTTGGGTTCGAATGCCTCGTCTATCTTGATCCGTAGGCGCTTGATGGCGACTTCAATCACATTGGTGTCGCTATCGAAATTCATATCCCAAACCTGAGACGCAATTAACGACCGCGGCAAAACCTCGCCTTGCCGCCGAAGCAGCAGTTCGAGCAAGGCGAATTCCTTGGCGGTCAGGTCGATCCGCTTGCCCGCTCGACTCACCCGGCGTCGCATCAGATCGAGTTCGAGGTCCGCCGCGCGTAGATACTCCGACTCCTTTGCCTTCCCGCCGCGACGTAACAAGCTTCTCACCCTGGCCAGCAATTCCGAAAAGGCAAAAGGCTTGACCAGGTAATCGTCCGCACCAAGTTCCAGTCCCTTGACCCGATCTTCTACCTGGTCGCGGGCTGTCAGGAACAAGACAGGCATTTCCTTGCCGGCCCGGCGGATGCCTTGCAGCACCTGCCAACCGTCAATGCCCGGCAGCATGACATCGAGGATGGCCAGATCGTGGGCTTCCGTCAGCGCCAAATGCAATCCATCAAGCCCGTTGGCTACCAGATCCACCACGAAACCCGCCTCGACAAGGCCCTGCTTCAAATAGGTTCCGGTTTTTGGCTCGTCTTCGACTACCAGTATTTTCATTGCGCTTTCCACCTGTTGTTGGTCGTCTATAGAGAATTCTCCATCGGTTTTTGGGCGCATCTACTTAGATTACGGAAATGTAATCCGCAAGTCATCCCACTGTCGGTTTGGCAAAAGCACCATGGCAACCATGGGAGCAATCAGACTCCAACATCCCCACGGAGAAAACACATGAACAAAATATTCATCGGCGCTTTGATGACAATCGTTCTTGGCGCGGGCACGGCCACCATTGTGGCTGCTTCCGGCCTTATCGACATTGGTGCGGATGTGCCGCATAGCCCGCTCATCTACAAGGCCCTGGAATTTGGCCGGGAACGATCGATTGCCCGTCGTGCCGCCGGCCTCAACGTGCCTGAGGATCTAGGCAGCCCTGAACGGGTCCGGCGCGGGGCGGGAAATTACGAGGCGATGTGTATCAACTGTCACCTGGCGCCCGACATGCCCGACTCGGAAATCCGCAAGGGTTTGTATCCAACACCGCGTAACCTCGCTACTCAGGCTAAAACTATGGAGACATCCAGGAGTCCCGCGCGGGATTTCTGGATCATCAAGCACGGGATCAAATCGTCAGGAATGCCGGCCTGGTCGAAAGGAGGCATGGATGACGAGGCGATCTGGGATTTGGCTGCGTTCGTGCAGCAACTGCCGGGGCTGTCAAAGGCGGACTACGAGCAACTGGTCGCTGCCAGTGACGGTCACGCCCATAGCGGCGCAGGCCACCATGGCGATGGTCATGACGAACACGAATCGCCACCGGCGGCAAGCCCCCCACCCAAACCTGTCGTTTCGCCGACGGCAGCGCACCGTCATGATGACCACGGACACGGCGCCCACAAGCATTAGGCGAGCAAAGCTTACAGAAATGTAATTTCGGGGTCAGCTTTATGTTGGCCACACAATTCCATACTGGCCGCACTTGATCTCCCGAGGAGTATTTTCATGACGAAGCCCATCACTGTTTTCCTGACCATATTTGCCCTCGCCACCAGTATTGCCCAGCCCGCCGCGGCTGCCGAAATGGTCGATGTCTACAAGAGCCCGTACTGCGGTTGCTGTGGCAAGTGGATCGATCACATCAAGGCCGCCGGGTTCGCCGTGCGCACCCATGAAGTGAACGACGTGCCGGCGACCCGCCAGCGCCTCGGTATGCCCGAGCGCCTCGGCTCATGCCATACCGCCAAGGTCGGCGGCTACCTCGTCGAAGGCCATGTGCCGGCCACCGACATAGAACGCCTGCTCAAGGAAAAACCGAAGGCCCTCGGCCTGGCCGTGCCAGCCATGCCGCCAGGCTCTCCCGGGATGGAAAGTTCCCGCCCTGTGCCGTATGCAACCCTGCTGGTCGCTCAGGACGGCAGCACTCGCGTCTACGCCAAGCACTGACTGGAAGCAAAATGAATCCTCGTCAGAGAAACAATCCGGCCAGTATTTTTACGCCACGGCGCCGGTTCGTGCAGGGACTGATCGGCGGTGGTGTGCTGGCCGGCATCTCGCCTTGGGTGCGAGCAGCCGTCGACCCGCTTCGGCTAACGCCAACGGGTAGCGCACCCGAACTGTCCGGAACCGAAATTCAACTGACTGTCGCCGAATCCCCCGTCAATTTCACCGGGGAAATGCGGCTGGCGACGACCATCAACGGCTCGCTGCCGGCGCCGACCCTGCGCTTGCGCGAAGGCGACACGGTCACCATCCGGGTAACCAACCATCTACCGGTCGCCACCTCGATTCATTGGCACGGGATTCTCCTGCCCTACCAAATGGATGGGGTTCCCGGCATCAGTTTCGCCGGCATCGCTCCCGGTCAGACATTTACCTATCGTTTTCGCCTTCAGCAAAGCGGTACTTACTGGTATCACTCGCATTCGGGTCACCAGGAACAGACAGGCATGTACGGGGCAATCATCGTCGAGCCGCGGGGTGGCGAAACAATCCGTGCTGATCGTGACTATGTTGTTCAGTTGTCGGACTGGACCGACGAGAGTCCAGAGCATGTGTTCGCCAAACTCAAAGTCCAAAGCGACTACTACAACTACAGCAAGCCGACCGTCGGCGATTTCTTCCGCGATGTCTCGGCTGACGGTGTCGCAGCAGCCATCGAGAAGCGCAAGATGTGGAACGAAATGCGCATGAACCCGACCGACTTGGCTGATTTGTCCGCGGCCACCTATACGTATTTGATGAATGGCACGACCCCGGCAGGCAACTGGACGGGACTCTTCCGTCCCGGCGAGCGGATTCGCCTGCGCTTCATCAATGGCGCCGCCAACAGTTTTTACGACGTGCGCATTCCTGGCCTGAAGATGAAGATCGTCCAGTCGGATGGCGTCAATGTCGAACCGGTCACGGTTGATGAATTCCGCTTCGGCCCGGGTGAAACCTACGATGCGCTGATCGAGCCGACGGCTGAGGCGCATACGATCTTCGCCCAGTCCATGGATCGCAGTGGCTACGCCCGTGGCACGCTGGCCGTGCGTGCCGGACTGGAAGCACCGGTACCGATGCTCGACAAGGTCGAATGGCTGACCATGGCCGACATGATGGGCAGCATGGGCGGCATGAACCATGGGGCAATGTCCGGAATGGACCACGCCGCCATGAATCATGACATGCCGGGCATGGACCACGGTGCAATGCCCATGGGGCACAATATGGGCCAGATGCAGCATGGCGCCATGGCGATGGATCATGGCCAGCACACGATGCACGAAAATCCGCTGGCCAAACCATCCGACAAGGTCCGCCACGCCCGGACCGAGTACGGCCCGAGCACCGATATGCGCGTCGATATGCCACGTACCGGCCTCGATGATCCAGGCATTGGTCTGCGCGATAACGGTCGCAAGGTATTGACGCTGGCCGATCTGTCCACGATAGGCGGGCCTCTCGACCAGCGCGGGCCGACGCGCGAAGTCGAGCTGCACCTGACCGGCAATATGGAACGCTACACTTGGTCGTTCGATGGCCTTGAGTTCGGCAGCAGCACGCCGGTGCATTTCAAACATGGCGAGCGGGTGCGGGTCATTCTGCAGAACGACACCATGATGACGCACCCGATGCACATGCACGGCCTGTGGAGCGAACTTGAAACAGCCGACGGAAAATTCCAGGCGCGCCGCCATACCATTCCGGTGCAACCTGCCCAGCGCATCAGTTTCCTCGTCAACGCCGATGCGCTTGGCCGCTGGGCCTGGCACTGCCATCTGATGTTCCACATGCACGCGGGTATGTTCCGCGAGGTGGTGGTGTCATGAGCGGATTCAGCCAAAACGGAATGACGATGAAAATGGTCCATACGCTGATCGCAATCGCTGCAATCGCCGGGTTTCAGCCTGCTTGGGCTCAATCGGGACAGCCTATGGCTGGCATGGATCACGGCAACATGAACATGCAGGGCGGATCAGCTCCGGCCAACGCGCGCGATCCGCATGCCTATGCGGACGGCAATACGCTGGACAGCGGCGAATATGCGCAATCCGGGCCGCGCCAACTGCGACTGGCCGATGAGCACAATTTCGGCAGTCTGCTGGTTGACCGTCTGGAGCACATTAGAACCAATGATGGCGCCAATGCAAGCGCCTACGATCTGCAGGCCTGGTTTGGTCGTGACTATGATCGTCTGGTGATCAAGGCTGAAGGCGATTATTCCAAGAACAAACTTCAGGAGGCGCGTACCGAACTGTTGTGGGGGCACGCCGTCGCCAATTACTGGGATGCACAACTGGGTGTACGCCACGATAACGGTGTCGGCCCCAATCGCAACTGGCTGGCTTTTGGTGTCCAGGGGCTGGCGCCGTACTGGTTTGAAGTGGACGCCACCGCCTATCTCGGTGAGGACGGCCGCAGTGCCTTGCGCCTCGCCGCAGACTATGACCTCCTGCTGACTCAGCGCCTCATTCTGCAGCCACGCGCCGAGTTCAATCTCTATGCTAGGCGCGACCTGGCACGGAATATCGGCAGCGGCTTGTCCGACGGCGCGTTGGGTTTGCGCCTGCGCTACGAATTCTCGCGCCAGATTGCACCCTACATCGGGGTCGAGCGGGTGGAGAAATTCGGTCAAACAGCCGACATGGCACGTGATGCAGGCGAGCGTGCCGGAGAAACCCGTTGGGTAGCCGGATTGCGTTTCTGGTTCTAGTCCAGGTCCGCCGATCAACTATCAGTCGCCTGAATATTCCTTCCATTTTGTAAAACCTTAGTTCAACCATCCCACAGGAGTCCTCATGAAAACTGCAATCACCGTCGCCACCCTGGCTTTCCTTGCCATCGCCAACACCCCGGCGATCGCCGAATCCGGACACATGGACATGAAGCACGGTGCAGGCATGTCGCATGATGCCGGCCAACCCATGGCCAAGATGTCGGAAGGCACGGTCAAGAAAGTTGACAAGGCCGCCGGCAAGATCACCATCGCTCACGGTCCCTTGGAAAACCTCAATATGCCGGGCATGACGATGGCCTTTGCGGTCAAGGACAAGGCGATGCTCGACCAGGTCAAGCCCGGCGACAAGATTCGCTTTGTCGCCATGGACATGGGCGGTACGCTGACCGTGTCTTCGTTGGAAAACGCCAAGTAAATAGCGCAGGAGACCGCAGTGATGGATGCTCGCCTGCTTCGCTCAGGAAAAAAATCTTGGCGCCTTGCCGCCGTTGCCGTGTCGCTGGCGCTCTGGATGCAGTCCGGCATGGCGGCAGAAGAAGCACCGGGAAAAACGGTCGACGAATTGTTGGCCTACGCCCGTGAGCACAATCCGGATCTGCGGGTTCGTCGCCTCGATGCTCAGGCGCTGCATGAACGGGTCGAATCCGCATCGGCCTTGCCCGATCCGAAGTTCCAGGTCGAACTGATGGACTTCACCAATGCGATGACGCCGGGTAAATCAGCGTCCCTGCTGCCGGGCGAGGTGGGGACCACCCGCTACCGGGTCATTCAGGGGTTTCCCTTCCCCGGCAAACGCGGCTTGCGGGGCGATGTTGCGGAAGCATTGGCCGGCCAGGCGGATACCAGCCACGATACGGCCCGCCTCGATCTGGAAGGGAAAATCAAGACCGCCTATGCCCGGTATTTCCAGGCGGTGGGCCAGACGCGAATTCTCAACGAAACCCTGCAACTCGTCGGCGCACTTGAGCGCCTGGTGGTTCAGCGCTATAGCGTGGGGCTCGTGCCGCAACAGGACGCAGTCCGTGCCCAGAGCGAGAGCACCAGTCTAAAGGTTGATCTGGTCGAAAGCGAACGGCGCCGCCGCGATGCCGCCGCGAAGCTGAATGCCCTGTTGCCCCGGGATGCCGATGCCCCTCTGGCCGAACCAGTACGTCTCGCGGCAATCCCGCCAAGTCGAGCGCTGGCGCAGGTTTTTGCCCGTGCCAAGGAGATTTCCCCTGACTTGAACCGGGAGCGACTGGGGGTAAATGCCGCCGAAAAGGGCAAGGATCTCACCTATTTGAATCGCTATCCCGATTTCGGTATCGCCCTGACCAACAACCGTCCGCGCTCGGCGATGATCGGCCCCGACACCTGGGATCTGATGCTGGAAGTCAATATTCCCCTGCAACAATCTTCCCGTCGTGCCCAGGAACGGGAAGCCGAGTACCGGCTGGATGCCGCCCGTGAACGCGTGGCCGCCGCCGAGGCGCGGCTCAACGGGCGTCTTGGTGAAACGTTGGCCGGCCTCAATGCCAGTGTCGACAAGGCCCGCCTGTTGCGCGACACGCTGTTGCCGCAAGCCCGAGCCACTCTGGATGCGGCACAGGCCGGCTATGAAAGTGGACGGGTCAATTTCAATACCCTGATCGAGGCGGAACGGCAGATTCTGCGCGCCCGGCTGGCTCTGCTCGACGCCGAGGTCGACGCCAATATCCGTCAAGCCGAACTAGAACAATTGGTAGGAGCCCCGCTGTGAAGAAGTCGTCCCTCGTTTTATCCCTGGTCGCCGTTGCGGTTATTGCCGCCTATGGTGGTTACCGAACCGGTCAGCACGGCGATACGAGCAATGCCGCCACCCCAAACCAAGCATCGGTCGCCGGCGAAGGCAAGTCCGAACGCAAGGTGCTCTACTACCGCAATCCGATGGGCTTGCCCGACACCTCGCCGACACCAAAGAAAGACTCGATGGGGATGGACTATATCGCGGTCTACGAAGGCGATGAACCGGATGGCGAGGGGGCCGTCAAGGTCAGCCCGGCTCGCCTGCAGACCCTGGGCGTCAAGACTGCCAAGGCCGAAATGCAAGTGCTCGATGGCGGTGTCCGCGCCGTCGGCCGTATCGAAGTCGACGAACGGCAAACTTACGACATCGCGCCCCGCTTCGAAGGATGGATCGAGCGACTGCTGGTCAATGCCAGTGGCGATCCAGTCAAGCGCGGCCAGCCCCTGTTCTCGGTGTATAGCCCGGAACTGGTTTCGGCGCAGAAGGAACTGGCTATTGCGCAGTCCTTGAAGCTCGATACGCCGGGCGCCGACCCGTCGGCGCGCGAGGCCGCGCAACGCCTGGCCGATGCGGCCCGCGAACGACTGGCCAACTGGCAGGTGGGGGTCAAGGACAACCAGGTTGGGAGCCGGATCACCTTTGCTTCGCCGGTCTCCGGCATCGTTCTGGAAAAGAAGGCGGTCGAAGGCATGCGCTTCGCACCGGGGACGACAATTTACCGTATTGCCGATCTGTCCACAGTCTGGGTCATCGCCGATGTCTATGAGCAGGATCTCAAACGGGTCAAGGTTGGTGAGTCGGCGATGGTCGATATCGATGCCTTTCCGGGGCGTCACTTCGCAGCCAAAGTCAGTTACCTCTATCCGACCCTGAATACGGCAACCCGGACCACACCGGTGCGCCTCGAACTGCCGAACAAGGATGGCTTGCTGCGTCCCGGCATGTTTGCCCACGTCGAACTGGCGACCGCCGGCAATACGACCCGGCTCACCGTGCCCAAGTCGGCGGTTATCGACACCGGCGAACGCCAGATCGTCCTGCGCGTTGCCGGTGAAGGCAAGTTCCAGCCGCAGCCGGTCAAGATCGGTATGCGCGGGAAGGATGCCGTCGAGATTCTCGAAGGGCTGGAAGCGGGTAGCGAAGTGGTGGTCGCCGCGAATTTCCTGATCGATGCCGAAAGCAACCTCAAGGCGGCGCTGTCCACCTTCTCCGAACCGAAAGCGGCGGCGGCCGTGAAAAGTTATTCGGCGATGGGCACCATCGATACGGTCGACGCGGCAAACAACACGATTTCGATGAATCATGAAGCCATTCCGGCCTTGAAGTGGCCGGCGATGACCATGGAATTCGGCCTGGCTGACGCCAATGTCGCCAAGGGTCTGCTGCCGGGGCAGACCGTGCATTTCAGTTTCGAAGACCGCGGCAACGGCGAATTCGTGATCGTCCGCCTCGAAAAGATGGACGGCAAGACGACGACCAGCCATCAGGGAGCGCACTGAGATGCTCGGCAAGTTGATTGAATGGTCGGCCCGCAATGTGTTCATTGTCCTGCTGGCCACCCTGGCCTTGATCGGCGGCGGCATTTATGCCGTCAAAAAGACGCCGCTTGATGCGCTGCCCGACCTCTCCGACGTCCAGGTCATCGTCTACACGCCCTATGCCGGGCAGGCGCCCAAGGTCGTCGAGGACCAGATCACCTACCCGCTGACCACGGCCATGCTGGCGGTACCCAAGGCCAAGGTCGTGCGCGGTTTTTCGATGTTCGGCGCCTCCTACGTCTACGTCATTTTCGAGGACGGGACCGATATCTACTGGGCACGTTCGCGGGTGCTCGAATACCTCAGCGCCGCCCAGGGCAACCTGCCGGCCGGGGTGTCGCCGCAACTCGGGCCGGATGCGACCGGCGTCGGCTGGGTCTTCCAGTACGCGCTGACCGGCAAGAACCAGTCGCTGGCCGACCTCAGGAGCATCCAGGACTGGTATGTCCGTTACCAGCTGACCAAGGCGGGAGGCGTCGCCGAAGTCGCCAGCGTCGGCGGTTTCGTCAAGGAATACCAGGTCACGGTCGACCCGCACCGCCTGGCCACCTACGGTATCCCGCTCGCCCGCCTGAGCCAGGTCATTCGCGAATCGAACCGCGATGTCGGCGGCCGGGTGATTGAGATGGCTGAAAAGGAATTCATGGTCCGCGGCCTCGGTTATCTGAAAGGCATCGAGGACATCGAAACGCTGGTTCTGAAAAGCGACGGTGGCACGCCGGTGCTGGTGCGTGATGTGGCGAAAGTCGAACTGGTGCCGGCCGGCCGCCGTGGCATCACCGAACTGAACGGCGAAGGCGAAGTCGTCTCGGGCATCGTCATGGCGCGCTTTGGTCAGAATGCGCTGGATGTCATCGCCAACGTCAAGGCCAAGATCGAGGAATTGAAATCCGGGCTACCAAGTGGCGTGGATATCGTTCCGGTCTATGACCGATCCGGCCTGATCGAGCGCGCGATTGACAATCTCAAGCACACCCTGCTCGAAGAAAGTCTGATCGTCGCGGTCGTCTGCGTGGTTTTCCTGATGCACGTCCGGAGCGCACTGGTCGCCATCCTGACCTTGCCGATCGGCATCCTGATCGCTTTCATCGCCATGCGCTCGCTGGGCATGGGCAGCAACATCATGAGCCTGGGTGGCATCGCCATCGCCATCGGGGCGATGGTCGACGCGGCCATCGTGATGATCGAGAACGCCCACAAGCGGCTAGAGCACCTCCCACCCGACGCCACCCAGGCGGAGCGCGGGGCAACCATGATCAAGGCCTGCAAGGAAGTCGGCCCGGCGCTGTTCTTCTCGCTGCTGATCATCACCGTTTCTTTCCTGCCGGTGTTCACGCTCGAAGGCCAGGAAGGCCGTCTGTTCAGTCCGCTCGCCTTCACCAAGACCTTTTCGATGGCCGGCGCCGCCTTGTTGTCGGTGACGCTGGTGCCGGTCCTGATGATGTTCTTCATTCGCGGGCGCATCATGCCGGAGCAGAAAAATCCGGTGAATCGCTTCCTGATCTGGGCCTACCGGCCAATCATCCAGTGGGTAATGCGCCACAAGATCCTGACGCTGGTCCTGGCATTGGTGTCGATGGCGGTGACGATCATTCCGGCCCGCCAGATCGGTTCCGAATTCATGCCGACCCTGAACGAGGGCTCGCTGTTCTATATGCCCGCCTCGCTGCCCGGCATGTCGGTGACTGAAGCCGCGCGCCTGCTGCAGACCACCGACCGGGTCATCAAGACCTTCCCCGAAGTTGAGTCGGTCTATGGCAAGGCCGGCCGTGCGGCCACGGCGACCGACCCGGCACCGATGGAAATGTTCGAAACCGTGATCAACCTCAAGCCGGAAAAGGAATGGCGGGCCGGCATGACGGTGGACAAGCTGATTGCCGAAATGGATGCGGCGCTCAAGTTCCCCGGTGTGGCCAACTCGTGGACCATGCCGATCAAGGCGCGTATCGACATGCTGTCGACCGGCATCCGCACGCCGGTCGGCGTCAAGGTGTTCGGCAAGGATCTGGGCGAGATCGAGAAGCTGGCCCGCCAGATCGAACAAGCCGTCAAGACGGTGCCGGGCACGTCGAGCGCCTACGCCGAGCGGGTGACCGGCGGCTATTACCTCGACATCACCCCGCGCCGCGACCAACTGGCGCGCTACGGCATCACCGTCGGCGATTTCCAGCAAGTGGTCAGCACCGCGCTGGGCGGTGCCCCGGTAACCACCGCCGTCGAAGGGTTGGAGCGCTACAACATTGCGGTGCGCTATCCGCGCGCCCTGCGCGAGGATCCGCAAAGCATTGCCAGTGAAGTCTTCATTCCGAGCAGCATGGGCATGATTCCGCTTGGCCAGCTGGCCAAGGTGGAATTGCGCAACGGTCCCCCCGGCATCAAGACCGAAAATGCCTTGCTTGCCGCTTATGTCTTTGTCGACATTCGTGACCGCGATGTCGGTTCCTACGTCAAGGACGCGCAGAAAGCCGTGAGCGAGAAGGTCAGCTTTCCGCCGGGTTACTACGCCACCTGGTCCGGCCAGTTCGAATATATGGAGCGCGCCAAAGCCAAGCTGGCGGTAGTCGTGCCGCTGACCCTGGCGATCATCTTCGTGTTGCTCTATCTGAATTTCCGGCGTCTGACCGAAACGGTCATTGTCATGCTGTCCGTTCCCTTCGCCCTGGTCGGTGGCATCTGGCTGATGTGGTGGCTGGGCTACAACATGAGCGTCGCCGTCGCGGTCGGCTTCATCGCGCTGGCCGGGGTGGCCGCCGAAACCGGGGTCGTCATGCTGATCTATCTCGACCAGGCCTGGCAAGAGCTCAGGCAAAGGCGACGAGCCGAGGGTGCGGTGCCGAGCGCCGCTGACCTCTACCACGCAATCATGGAAGGTGCTGTCGAACGGGTGCGTCCGAAGATGATGACCGTCGTCGCCATCATGGCCGGCCTGCTGCCCATTATGTGGAGCAGTGGTACCGGTTCCGAAGTGATGAGCCGCATCGCGGCCCCCATGGTCGGCGGCATGATTTCTTCGACGATCCTGACGCTGGGCGTGATTCCGGCGCTCTACGCACTGGTCAAGGAGTGGCGATTGAAGCGAGGTTTGGAGCAATGAGTTTGCATATGCGTCGGTGGGGCATGTTGTTTGCACTGTCGATCGGAATGGTTGGCCTCTCGCATGGACAAGGCTGGGTGGTTCCCAAACCCAGCTTCGGTTTGATGCCAAATGCTGCTGCTGGCAAGCAGCTATTCGCCAAGCACTGTGCGGCCTGTCACGGCGCCGACCTGAAGGGGTCGGACAAGGGGCCGCCTTTGCTGCACAAGATATACGAACCTTCGCATCACGCCGATGCCGCTTTCCAACTGGCAGCGGCCAATGGCGTGCGCGCTCATCACTGGAAATTTGGTGATATGGCGCCAGTCAAAGGGGTAACCCCGGACGACGTCGCCCACATCACCGCATATGTTCGGGTGGAACAGCGGAAGATTGGCATCCAATAGCAGCGGGATCACCAGAATCTGTCTGGGGCTTGAGAACTTAGGCATGGCGCCAGGTCGGACCAGCGGCAGATACTGGCCGAACTGTCGCGTAAATAACCCAATTGGGCTTGAGGCCTGGAATGAAAGGCAGATGCCAAACGTGCAGAGAACCCCAGCAATATTTCCTGACAAAAATGTAATCAGCAAGCCACCTGGTTGACGGTAGCAGAGGCACAGACTGTATTTGTCCCCACGATTCGGACCGTTTAATTTCCCCAAAACTCAGGAGTCAAGATCATGAAAGTCACTTCCCTTATTGCTGCCATTCTGTTTGCCGGTGCCGCGACGACTGGTGTTGCCCATGCCGAGGACAAGGCCGCCGCCCCGAAGGCCACTGATGCCCAGATGGACAAGGCCGCGATCAAGCCGCATTCCCATGTTCAGGAAAAGACCGGCATGGCTCAGAGCATGCCGGATGCTAAGGCCGACAAGCCGAATGCCGCCAAGGACAAGAACAAACATTTTCATCCGCGAGACATGAAGTAAGGTTCTCTGAGAGGCCCCGACACCGGGGCCTCATCATTTCCGCCCATGGATATCCGCAAACCGGCAGAACACGGCGATCGGTGTGCTTGTCGCACACTGGCGCTGGCGGTCGGCTACGACCCAAAGTTGCTGAGTTACAACTACTGTCGGACGGTACTCCAGAGGCGCTGGGTGGTCGAATGCAATCATGGCTGTCCGGCGGAGCCAGCAGTGACGGACAGCGACCTGAAATGGCATGACGTCGGCCAGATCGATCCGGTGAAGGCCATCCTGATCATGAACGAGTAGTCGGTATCATGGCTGGCGTCCCGTCCTCCGTTTTCCCGACAGACAACGCACCATTCCCTTCGGTGCTAGGCGGGCATGACGGGCATGGTGTGCCCCCCGGCAATGATAACAACGGGGCATTTTCCGCGGCATTGAATCAAGCGATTGCTCAGCAGGCCAATAACCCGGGGGCCAGCCACGGCGCTCACGGCGGACAAGGTGCCGGGATGGCTGGGCACGATGGTGGGCATCGTGGAGGCCACTCGCCCGGAATGGCCTCCAGTACGACATCAGCCCATCCCACCCACTTTTCGATCGGACAGGGGGGGCATGCCGGTCATAATTTCCAGCAGAAAATGCTCGGGGTTCGTGCCTATCGGCAGCAACTCCTGGCCTCGAATATCGCCAATGCCGATACCCCGGGTTACAAGGCCGTCGATATCGACATTGAAGCGGCCGCCCAAATCGTCAAGGGCGCTTCGGCATCGCTGCCTTTGGCCACCACCGTGGCTGGCCATCTCTCAGGCAGTGGGCTGACACCGCCTTTTCCGCTGAAGTACCATGTGCCCTATCAAGCGGCGGCCGATGGCAATACCGTGGAAATGGACGTCGAGCGACAAAAGTTCTCGGAAAATTCGCTGATGTACCAGTTTTCCCTTGATCGGGTCAGCGGCCACTTCAAACACTTCATTGAACTGCTGCAGAATTTAAAATGAAAACCATCGAGCTTCCTGAAACTCCCCGGCAACTACGCCGCATGCTGGCACGACGTCTTGGCATCGGTGCGCTACTGGTCGGCAGTCTGGCGGGAGGTCTTGCCTACTGGGTCGAATCGTACCGCGTCGAGCAGCGTACCCTCGACCGCGCCATCGCGGGGGGCAGGCACTTCGAGTCGCCAGCGATGCAAGTGGCGATCAGTGGGGAAAAAGCTGAACATCCTGCAATCTCGTAGTTGCTCACCGACGAATTCGTCGGGGTTCGGATTTTCTCGCCCAGCACTGAGATCCTGTTCGATGCTTGGCGCCCATTGCCCGAACCGCTGAAGGAGCTTGCCCAACAGCAACTTCATCCATGGCCAAACCCTTCAGGCAGTCATAGCAAGCGAATCCCGGTGGCGGATGAAGAACTGGTCCAGGTCATTTTGCCGATGACCGCGAATGATGGCCGTCTTGTGGGCTATGTTGAGGGGATCAGCCTGGTTTCCCAGTCAGCCTTGCATGATAGAAAACTTCAGACTCGTGGGGCTGCGCTAACAGCCACTATTTCGGTACTCGCCGCGGCACTGCTGCTCTATCCATTGATGTCAGGATTGCTGGGCCATACGGTGGCATTGTCGTCTCGACTTCTGAACGCCAATCTTTCACTGTTGCGATCTCTCGGTAACGCCATCGCCAAGCGTGACGCAGATACCGATGCCCATAACTACCGGGTTACCTGCTACGCAGTGGAGCTCGCTGAAGCTTTGGGGGTTGGCAAGGATGTCAATCAGCGTCGAATAGTTTCCAGTTGTCAGCGTCCAAATCTTTCCAGTTGGTCAATCAGATTTGACTGATTTTTTGCGTTGTTTGAAGCGGTAGGAATCGTTGCCGGTTTCGAGGATTTCGCAGTGATGGGTGATGCGGTCGAGCAAGGCTGTTGTCATCTTTGGGTCGCCGAACACGGTCACCCATTCGCCAAATGACAGGTTGGTTGTGATGATCAACGAGGTCTTTTCATAGAGCTGGCTGATCAGATGAAACAGCAGCGCACCACCCGACGCCGGAAATGGCAAGTAGCCAAGCTCATCGAGAATGACGGCATCAAACAGCACCAATTGTTTGGCCAGGGTGCCGCTCTTTCCCAGTAGTTTTTCACGCTCGAGTTGGTTTACCAGATCCACCGCATTGAAGAAACGCACCCGTTTTCGCTGATGGATGGACGCGACACCGAGTGCAGTCGCCAGATGAGTCTTCCCCGTCCCCGTGCCACCGACCAGAATCAGGTTGTGGGCGCTTTCCATGAAGGCCGCAGTCGCCAGTTGCTCAATCTGAGATTGTGGCAGCGGCGTTTCATTCCAGTCGATTCCAGTCAGGTCGCGATGAATCGGAAACCGCGCCGCCTTCATCTGGTAGCGCAGGCTGCGTACTTGCCGATCTGCCTGCTCCGCATCAATCAAGCGATCCAACCAGGCTTCCGGCTGCATCGGGCGGCGTGTGCCTTCTGCCAGCAACTCGGACCACGCGGCTGCCATGCCGTAGAGGTGCAGGGATTTCAGCTGGGCCAGTCGGTCAATGGACATACTGGCCTCCCCGCAGACGGTCATAACGACTGCAATCAGCCTGCGGTTCGACCTGCAAACGCAGTTGTTCCGGCAAACTGATCGCCTTGGGCTGCGGTGGCGCGGTCAGCCGCCTCAGTTCATTCATGACGACGGCCGCTGTAATCACGCCGCCGTCCAGCGTCAACTCGCACGCCACTTGCAGGGCTTCCAGCCCGACTTCGCGGGCGGCCAGCAGCAGTTCAACGAAGGCCCGGTCACCCTTGGGCTGCTTGAGTACACGATCTCGCACCAACTGAATTGGCACCGGCAAATCCCACTCGACAAACGGCGCGCCGTTACGCAGCGACCCCGGCTTCTTCTCCAATACTGGCAGGTAATGCCAGGGGTCGCAGATCAACTGATCGCGTCCGAATCGCCGCTCATGGTCGGCAATGACTTTGTTCTCCGCGACGATCCGCACTTTGTCGGCATACAAACGCACCGACACCACCTTGCCTGCGAAGTCGGCGGGTACGCTGTAGCGATTGCGCTCAACACGAACCAGGCAGGTGCTGGAAACGCGCATCATCTGCTCGACGTAACCGTCAAAGGGACTGGTGATGGCTCGCAGACAGGGGGCTTCCTGAAGAAAGCAGTCAGCAATGCTGCGCGTCGCCTCAACTGGATGCTTGCGTTCCGCCAGTTCCCGGCAGCGGCTGGCCAGCCAGTCGTTCAGCGCCGCAAAGCTCTCGAAGCGGGCCTTGGGTGTGAACAGCCATTCACGGATGTTGCCAACCTGATTCTCGATTTGCCCTTTCTCCCAACCAGAGGCCGGCGTGCAGGCGACGGGTTCGAACAGGTAGTGGTTGGCCAAGGCCATGAAGCGACGATTGAAGTGCCTATCCTTGCCGGCCAGAATGGTGTCGACCACGGTCTTCAGATTGTCGTAGATCAGGCGATTCGGCACGCCACCGAAGAAGGCAAAGGCTCGGTTGTGAGCGTCGAGCACCATCTCCTGTGTTTCGCAGGGGTAGGCAGCGACAAACATCTGCCGGCTGTAGGCCAGCCGGAAATGGGCGACCTTGATGGTGACGGCTGCACCGCCGATCTCCACGTGTTCCTGGCTCCAGTCAAACTGGCAGGCGTCACCGGGCGCAAATACGAGCGGGACGAAGGCTTCTTTGATCGTCGGTCGCGTTTGTGCCGACTTCCACTGCTTTACGAAGCGTTGCACGCTGTCATAGGCACCGCGATAGCCCTCGGCCTGCAAGCCTTCAAAAAGCCGCTGGGCGGTACGACGCTGCGCCTTCGGGAGATGCCTCTCGGTAGCCAACCAGATTTCCAGTACGGACTGGAAATCGCCCAGCTTCGGGGCGGGTTGCTGCTGACGAATATAGACCGGCTCACTCTCCGTTTGCAGGTGCTTGCGCACCGTCGGACGGGATAACTTCAGGTCGCGGGCAATCGAGCTGATGCTCTCGCCGCTGACCAAATGACGACGCCGGATTTCGGCTATGACTTCCATGGATAACACCCCAGATTCCCCGGCTAAATCGCCGGAAGGTTACACAACCCAGGGTGGCAACTTTTGGACGCTGATCACCCCGGAAATCTGGAAAGTTTTGCACGCTGTTTTACATTGCCACGCTCGCTATTTGGGCGCCTGGCATTGGTGCAGTTGGCTTTCGGCATCATCATCGCATTGTTTTTCGCCGGTCTGATGGAGACCACTCATCAACGCTTCCATAAGGCGGTAACTCAGCGCCAGGCACAAGACTGGGCCAGGTCGATCGTTTCACGATTCCGCACCGACCTGGCGAGTGCCATTGTCGGCAGCATCGATTCCCAGTCGCTATTGTCGACATTGGCGAATGCCAACCCGTCGGCCAGTTTCTATCTGCTTGACCGGTCGGGTTCCATACTCGGCGCCTCAATGCCGCTGACGGATCTATCGCAAAAAGAAATCGCCTTGGCGCCGATTCACGAGCTCATCACGAGCCGTGCGGAGCTGCCGATTACTATCACAGACCCCGCAGAGCCATCCCGCCAACGGATTTTTTCGGTAGCGGGCATTGGCCAGCCAACGGCACCGACTGCCTATCTGCTCATGTTGCTGCGCGCCCCCGAAACCACGGGGTTTCTCGCTGCCTACACGAATTTTCTCTTCTCGGATTCCTTGCTCCTGGCTGCCGGAGTGACGGGACCGGCAATCGCCTCGGCGATGTTGCTGTTGTTCATGATCCTCCGACCTGTGCGGCAACTGTCGCGCAGCATCGCCTCCCTGGAAAGCGAACACGATGATCGGCCTCCCTTCATCCCGCCCACGCCACCGGCCAAAGCATATTCGGAACTTGATCAGCTAAACAGCTATTTCGCAGCCATGGCGCAACGGATCGGCGATCTCCTGCGATCCCGGAAAGAGGAAGACGGCAAGCGGCGAGAACTGTTCGCCAATCTTTCGCACGATCTGCGCACGCCAATAACGGTGATCGAGTGCTGCCTGGAGCCGCTGGTACAGGATAACGCCGATGTTACGCCGGGCAAGGCGCATGAGATGACGGCAGCGGCCTTGGGCCAGACCCGGGCCTTGGCCCACCTGGTTGAATCGATTTTCGAACTGGCGACCCTGCATAGCCCGGACTGCTCTTTGTGCCACGATATTTTCCCCATTGCGGAAGTGTTAGGCGACGTCGCACTGAAATTCTCTGCGAAGGCACAAAGTCTCGGCAAAAGTGTTGCAGTCCAAGTCGCGGAGCATGATCGGGGACTTCGCGTTCATGCCGATCCCATGTTGATCGAACGTGCACTCGACAATCTGATCGACAACGCCCTTAAACATGCTACCGGCGCTAGCCTGATCACCCTGGCACTCGATAGGAGCCTGGCTGGCGTAGGAATATCGATCATCGACAACGGCTGCGGCATACCGATGGAAATCCAGGCTACGCATTTTGCTGACCATCGGATCAGCGAATTCAACTACCACTCCGGTCGCGGTCTACGCATCGTCCAACGCATTCTGGAGCTGCACGGCAGCACGCTCGTGCTTTATCGAAGCGACGAACGCGGAACGGTCTTTCGTTTTGAATTGCCAGCCCGAAGCCGAGTTCCGGGTTCATCGTAAGTCTGACTCCGTCGATACGTCTGCGAGCCATGCCGCAGCAGACTATGTGGCAAAAAAACAACATCCTCGACACGCACTCCGACTTCAGAGCGGCAAGTGCGCCGAGCTTGTTCTTCAGCACGGTTACACCACTTTCTGCTCCTCCACTATCGCCCTCGACCGATCTTCATGACCGAGTCTGGCTGCGTCGCAAGGGGCAGCCTCAACCTTTAAATTCTGGAGAAATTCTCATGCAGAAGAAACTGTTCGCGCTGGCAGTCGCCACTGTGGCATCCGCGTCAGCCATGGCGCAATCCAATGTAACAATCTACGGTGTCGCCGATGCCGGCGTGGCCACCGGATCGGCTGGTGCCAACAAGTTCAGCGGCGTGGCCACCGGGCTGCTGGCCAGTAGCCGCCTCGGCTTCAAAGGGGTCGAGGATTTGGGCAATGGCCTGAAGGCGGTATTCACTTACGAATTCGGCACGCTGCAAATCGATACCGGTGGCAACAACAACAATGGCATCGCCAGTACGCGTCAGTCCTTCGTCGGCCTGAGCAACCGCCTCGGCACCCTCACCCTCGGCCGCCAGTACGCGCCGGGTTACATGTATGCGGTGAAATACAATGCCTATCCTGGCTCCATTATCAGCCCGCAGTACATTCTCGCCGCCACGGGTGGCAATACCATTGGCTCGGTCAACGATGCCCGATGGGACAATGCCGTGAAATACGCGACGCCGACGATCAACGGCTTCGGCGGGGAACTGATCTACGGTCTCGGTGGCAAAGGTAAAACTGCAGGAGACGAGACGTCGGCGCAGCGTGGCGAAGACAACAACATTGGCCTCGGTCTCAACTATGCGAATGGCAACCTGGCCGTCGGCTACGTCTTCCACCGGCTTGGGGCGGTCGCCGGCAATACTAACGAGCATTATCTGGGCGCCACTTACGACTTCGGCATGGTAAAGCTTTCCGGCAGCATCCAGAAGAAGCAGTCGGATAACCCCGGCGTCGTCGACAACAAGATTTACCAGGTAGGTGCCGTGGTCCCGGTCAGCGCCGCGGGCAATGTCCACTTCTCCTATGGCACACTGAACCCGGATGGCGGCGACAATAATGCGCAGGCTGCCACGCTGGCCTACACGCACGGTTTCTCCAAGCGCACCACGGGCTATATCGGTTGGCTGTACAACAAGAACGACAATGGTGGCGCAGCAAATGCAGGTACCGTTCCCGGGCTGGCCATTGCGCCGGCCGGCGACAACGGCAATCTGCTTGCCATCGGCATGAATCACAAGTTCTGATCCTTTACTGCGGGAACAAAAAGGCGGGCGCGGTGGCGCCCGCCTTTTTGTTGGCCCGGCATTTTCGTCATTGCTACGGTCAACCGGAAATTTTGACCAATTTTGAAATTTCCGGATTCAGAGGGCGGCAATTCCTTCCCGCCAACCATCAGACCGCCTGTTGTTGCACGAAAGCAACACGCGTGTGCGGCAGTCGCACTTTTGTCGGTGACCTGGGCGTGCCTTCTGTCACCGCACGTCTTGCCGCATCGGCGCTCCCGAATAATCGCCTCACCTCGTAATTCGACGAGGTTTCGCCGGGGTCGCCCGCGATAACCATATATCGGACTCCGTATGGGGCGGCCTGATCCATCAACGCACCGACGGCGCCAGCAACTTCAATGCCCGCGGCGTCGAACTCGGCGCCAAAGTGGCGCTGGGCAACTTCGAGGCGCTCGCCTATGGCTTCGAATCCAAAGGGCTGGGCCTGTCCACCGTTGGCGCGCTGTTCCTTTCACCCGCGGGCGAAACCAAAGGCCGGGGCTTTTTCGTCCAGGGGACCTACAAGCTCGGCAAGACCAAGTTCGGCATCAACTATGGTGAAAACAAGGACACCGACGGCACCCTTGCCGACGACAACAAGTTCAAGTCCTACACCCTTGGCGTCTACCATAGCCTGAACAAGTATGTCACCCTGGTCGGCGAATACAACAATGAAAAGGGCACCGGCGATGATCTCTTCGTCGGCGATTTGAAGACCAGCACCGTCTCGCTGGGTGGAATCATTTTCTTCTGATTCGGCCCCAGTCGTTTTCTTTTGCACTTTGCGCCCTTCGGGGCGCTTTTTTATTCCACCGGCAACGCTAAACCACAACCGGAGATACTCAAGTCTTCCGGCGACGCGTGACAGTCGGGTCTGCACGGTATCGCAATCGGTTGCGGCCTTACAACATATTCGCTATGCGCAGCGGCTTTAGTGGCCGCAATCCGCCCGCAATCTCTCCCTTCACGGTGGTGCTCCAAACCAGCCGGGCACAATGTTATCCAGCCCTCCGAACCGTGGGGGCAAGGGCCGACGTCTGATCGGTCCTTCATCTTGACTCAGGGAGAGATCATGCAGAAAAAAACTATCGTACTGGCCTTCACCGCGCTGCTGCCAGCCGCATTTTCCAGTTCGGCGCTCGCTGCCGACAGCTTGACCGAAGCGCTCACCGGCGGCAAGGTATCCGCCGATTTCCGCGCACGCTACGAGGCCGTAGATCAGGACAATGCGCTGAAGGATGCGAATGCCCTAACTGCGCGCCTGCGCCTCGGCTACCTGACGGGCGAATACAAGGCATTCAGTGCCTTTGTCGAGGCCGAACACCTCACTGCACTCGGTGGCGAGGAGTACAACAGCACGACCAACGGCCAAACGGGCTATTCTGTGGTCGCCGACCCGGAATTCACCGAGATCAACCAAGCCTATCTGAGTTATTCCGGCATCCCCGACACGGCCCTCAAGTACGGACGCCAGCGCCTCGTTCTGGACAACCACCGCTTCATCGGCAATGTCGGCTGGCGCCAGAACGAGCAGACCTACGACGCCTTTACCGTGGTCAACCGCTCACTGGCGCAAACCACCGTCACCGCTGGCTACATTTACAACGTCAATCGGGTGTTCAGCGACGAGAGTCCGGTTGGCAATTTCCGCATGAACTCGCCGATCTTCAACGTCAAGTACGACGGCTGGCGCGCCGGCACGCTGGTCGGCTACGGCTATCTGCTGGACTTCGATAATCTGCCCGCCAATTCGACCCGCACCTTCGGCCTGCGCTTCGCGGGCGGCACGCCATTCGGCGGCGACCTGAAGGCGCTCTACACTCTGGAATACGCCTCGCAGTCCGATTACCGCGGCAACCCGGCTGATTTCAACCTCAACTATTACCTGGCCGAAGGCGGCATCAATACCGGGCGCTTCACCGCCAAGCTGGGTTACGAGTTGCTGAGCGGCAACGGCAGCAAGGCGTTCCAGACCCCGCTGGCTACCCTGCATGCGATGAACGGCTGGGCCGACCAGTTCCTCGCGACCCCCGCCGACGGCCTGAAGGATGCCTACATTTCGGCCAGCACGGACGTGGCCGGGATCAAGCTCTCCGGGATCTACCATGACTTCCGCGCCGACACGGGCAACGCACGCTACGGCACGGAGTGGGATCTGGTAGCGACCAAGGCAATCGGCGAACACTACTCGTTTGGGGCGAAGTTCGCCGCCTACCGGGCCAAGGACTTCTCGGTTGACACCGACAAACTCTGGCTGTGGACCGAAGCCAAGTTCTAAATGGTGTGAGATAAGGACAGGTTTTGGCACGAGGGAGACGCACTGCGTCTCCCTCGGTGCAGGTTGACCGCAGGAGATGAGTCAGCCCCCCTTTTCACAAACGGATCGCCGACATCGACATGCATCGCATCAAACACGTCGTGACTGTGCCCTGATTGAGGCGGAATGCATTGAAGCAGCACGTGGCTAAAATGACCAGCGACTTTTCGATGAGTTGCGTCTTGAACCTCGCTTATTCCGACGAAGTCATCGTGCCTTTTCCCGTCTTCGGCCACCATCCCGGGACGCTCGACATATAGGATCGATATTCTTCGCCGAACTCCGCTATGGCCAGCCCTTCCTCCTTGCGGGCGAGGCGGATATAGATAGTCACCAAGATCGGGAAGAGCAGGAGGGTGATCAAGGTCGGCCACTGAAAGAGGAAGCCGATCATCACCAGAATGAATGCTGCGTACTGCGGATGGCGTATCCGTGCATACGGCCCGGTGCGCGCCAGCTTTCCTTCGCGCTGTGCCTGATAGAGAACTGGCCACGCCTTGGCCAGGAGCCAGAAGCCCGCGAGGATAAAGACCGTGGACAGCAGATGGAAGGGACCAAAATGCGGATTGCCGCGCCAGCCGAACAGCATTTCCGGCAGGTGACCGGCGTCATGCGACAGCCAGTCGATGCCGGGAAAATATTCGGTCAACCACCCCGACAGCAGATAAATCGTTAGCGGGAAACCGTACATTTCGGTGAACAATGCGACGATGAATGCCGAGAACATCCCGAGCGTCCGCCAGTCCTGGCGGCTTTTCGGCTTGAAGAAACTGGCGGCGAAGGCAATAAAAAAGATCGAGTTGATCACCACCAGGGACCACAGTCCGTAATCGCTGTTGCCGTGGTTCATTTTTCGTCCTTTGCGTTGCTGTCTTTTGCATGCTGACCATGTTCGCCATGTCCATGGTGCATGAATAGGTGCATCAGCGGACAAGCCAACAGAATCAGCCAGGGCAGAACGCCGAAAAAGTGTGCCCGATGCTCGGACAGCAGATAGAACAGCGCTGCTGCCGCGAAAATCCACCATCCCCAGTTTAATCGCCGCTGATGATGCGTGTGCTGCATTGGTCCAACGGGCTTGCCTGTCGTGTTTTCAGTCATGTTTTTTCTCCGCGCAGCGTTACTCAGTGCAACTTGGCTGGAGGGCGGTTGCAGCAGGCGCCGCTGCCAGCATCGGCGGCGTTCTCGATTTCGTTGCGTTCGGTAAACCGCCACCAGTCGCGGCGAAAACCATGCAGCCCGCCTTTGAGGACCAATCCGGAACTGGTTGCCACGGCCTCGATCTGCGCCAGTGTCGCCTGCCGCAGGTCATATTCGATGAGCAAATCGTCATCCCCAGGACGCGCTACCGTAACGCCCATCATCTGCAGCAACTTGTCGCTGGCCTTACGCAGGGTTTCGGACGCCGGGGAAACAAACTGCAACGTGTGCCTTTTCACTATCGGACGGATGTCGACCGTACGTCGCGGCCCGGTATAGAGTGCCGGATTCTGGGTAAAGCGTTCCCGGCACTGTTCGGAACAGAAATGAAAAACGAGACTGCGGTGGGTTGTTGAATAATGTGAATCTGCAACCGTGATGTCCATGCCGCAGACCGGATCGCGGCTTGTCGAACTCTTGCCTGACATGATGTATCTCCTTGTGCGTCGGGTGAAATGAGCGTCCCATTGGAATGACAATCACCTCACTGGATGCCTTTCAGTCTGCGCTGCTCAAGCGGTCCACAAGGTGACCCGCTGATTACATCTTTGTCAGCCGGCCGCTTTAGGCGCCCCGCAGACGCAGGGCGTTGCCGACCACGCTGACTGACGAAAGACTCATGGCGGCAGCCGCGATGACCGGCGAGAGGACCAGTCCGAACGCCGGGTAGAGAACGCCAGCGGCGATGGGGATTCCCAACGCGTTGTACAGGAAAGCGAAAACGAGGTTCTGCCGCATATTGCCGACGGTCGCGACGGACAACAGGCGAGCCCGGGCAATACCGCGCAGGTCACCCTTGACCAGCGTCACTTGGGCACTGTTCATCGCCACGTCGGTACCGGTGCCCATGGCTACGCCGACATCGGCGCGAGCCAGCGCCGGCGCATCGTTGATGCCGTCACCAGCCATGGCGACGACCCGGCCCTCGCGCTGCAGGCGTTCGACCAGAGCCAGTTTGTCGGCCGGCTTGACTTCGCCATGCACCTCGTCGATGCCCAGCCGAGCACCGACGGCCCGGGCCGTGGTCAGTCCATCGCCGGTCGCCATGATCACCCGCAAGCCGACGGCCCGTAGGCTCGCCAGCGCCTCCGGCGTGCTGGCCTTGACCGGGTCGGAAACGGCAAGCAGGCCGAGCAGTTGGCCATCGGCGGCGAGGTGCATGACGCTGGCGCCATTTTTCCGCAATTTTTCGGCTTCTTCGGCAAGGATTGCCGTATCGACGCCTTCCTGCGCCATCAAGGCCCCATTGCCGAGCGCCAGACGGCGCCCGCCGACCTTGCCGTGCACCCCGATACCGCTGGCCGACTCGAAATCCTCAACCTTGTCGAGAGCCAGACCCTGTTCCCGGGCGGCGCGGACGATCGCATCGGCTAGTGGATGTTCGCTGCCCTGGTCGAGGCTGGCGGCCAAACGAAGCACCTCATCCATGGTGACGCCGGAAACGGCGATGGCCTGCTCGAAAGTCGGCCGCCCTTCGGTCAGGGTGCCGGTCTTGTCGACAATCAGCGTGTCGACCTTGCACATCCGTTCAATGGCCGCCGCATCCCGGAACAGGATGCCTTGGGTGGCACCACGGCCAGTCGCGACCATGATCGACATCGGCGTGGCAAGACCCAGCGCGCAGGGGCAGGCAATGATCAGTACCGAGACGCCATTGATCAGCCCGAGCAACCATCCGCGCTCGCCACCAAAGAAGCCCCAGGCGAAGAAACTAGTAAGCGCGATCCCGATCACGACCACCACAAAATACGCCGCAACAACGTCTGCCATCCGTTGCATCGGCGCCTTCGAGCGCTGTGCCTGGGCGACCATCTGGACGATCTGGGCGAGGACCGTCTGCGAGCCGACCTTCTCGGAGCGGATGACCAAGCTGCCGGAAGTGTTCATGGTGGCGCCGATCGTTTTGTCACCGACTCGCTTGGTCACCGGCAGCGGTTCCCCGGTGAGCATCGACTCGTCGATGGCACTGACCCCTTCGACAACGACTCCGTCGACCGGGACTTTCTCGCCGGGACGAACACGTAGCAGATCACCGACGTGAACCTGGTTGAGCGGTACGTCTTCCTCCGTGCCATCGGGCGCAATCCGGCGGGCGGTCTTGGGCGCCAGGCCGAGCAGCGACTTGATCGCGGCCGAAGTCTGCGAACGGGCCCGCAATTCCAGCATCTGGCCGAGCAGGGTCAGCGAGATGATGACTGCAGCGGCCTCGAAATAGACCCCGATACGACCGTGGGCCATGAAGGAGGCCGGAAAAAGCCCCGGTGCCAGCGCGGCGACGACGCTATAGACGAAGGCCGCGCCGGTGCCGATAGCGATCAGGGTCCACATGTTCGGGCTGTGCTGGATGATCGACCGCCAGCCTCGCACGAAGAACGGGGTGCCGGCCCAGAGCACGATGGGCAGGCTGAGCAACATCTCGCTCCAGGTCCGGATCACCGGCGTCAATCCGGGAATGACGTGCCCGGCCATGGCCAGTACGACGACGATGACGGTCAACGGCAAACTTCCCCAGAAACGACGACGAAAATCCTGATACTCGCTGTCGTCTTCTTCCTGTTCGAGTTCGGGCAACAGCGGTTCGAGCGCCATGCCGCATTTTGGGCAGCTACCCGGCCCGATCTGCCGCACTTCCGGGTGCATCGGGCAGGTATATTCGGCGCCCGGATCAGCTACCGGCGCTCCAGCCGAGGTCTCGGGAGCTGCCAGATAACGGGCCGGATCGGCATCGAATTTCGTTTTGCACTTGGCGCTACAGAACCGGTAGGGAACCCCATCCAGGATGCTTTGGTGTGGCGATTCAGGCTTTACGGTCATGCCGCAGACGGGATCTTGGCTCATGCTGCTTCCTTTCGAAGGATAATTAAAATTTCAGGCGAGCCTCACGGCATTGCATTTCATTTCCACCATCCGACGCAGGACGGTTTCCTCGGCGATAAAGATCTCGACCGCTTCCGGCGAGAACTGCGTGCCTGACATGCGGACGATTTCCTGGCGTGCACTGTCGAAAGGCAGCGCCTTGCGGTATGAACGATCAGAGGTCATCGCATCCAGGGTGTCGATGACGGCGAACAGGCGAGCGCCCAGCGGAATCTCCTCTCCGTGCAGGCCCCGCGGATAGCCGGTGCCGTCATGACGCTCCTCGTGGCAGCGGACCAATGCCGAGGCAATGGCGAGGTCCGGCAACTGGCTCACGATGTGATAGCCCAACTCGACATGGGTTCGCATCTGCACCCATTCCGCGTCGTTGAGCCCTTGCTGTTTGAGCAGGATATGGTCGGGAATGCCGATTTTTCCGATGTCGTGGAGTAAAGCACCCCAGTAAATCTGGCGCAGGTACGCCGGGTCGGTCACCAGATGGCGGGCCAGGACCAAGGTGTGGCAGGCTGTCCGGCGCGAGTGAAGGCCAGTTTCCTTTTCGCGGATATCCAGGGTCTCGGTGAGCGCCTCGACGAAGCGTCCATAGAGTCCCTCGATGGTGAGCGTAACACCGTGCGGCTGCAGGCATCTGTCCAACAGACAGGCCTCACATCGCAGGGCATCGCATTCACGCAGAAACAGGCGGTTCGTTGCAGTCGATCCGCAATGAGCGCATTTTTCATCAACGTGACCACCTGCCGCCATCGCCGATTCCTCCGGGGGAGTTTCCATGATTTGCCCGTTACGGTACCGGAAGGAAACGATGCTTAGGGCTTACCCATGCCAGGCATTCCTTGACCACCGGACTTCATCATCATTTCCATCATGTCCATGCGTTTTTCCATCTGCTGCATACGGTCGTCGGCGCTGCCCATCTGGCCGCCTGAACCCATCATCATGCCCATGCCGCCCTGGCCCATTTTTCCCATCATCGGACACCCCATCATGCCGGCTTGCATGCCGCTGGCCATCTGCATGTTCTCCCGCATCGTCAGCATATGCTCGGCCATCGCCTTCTGGCGCTCATCGTCGGTCTTGGCCTTGGCAACGCGATCAAGTTGACCTTGCATTTTCTTGACGTTTTCCTGCATCGCCCTGACCGTCTGTTCTGATGACTTTGCAGTTGGCTGATTCGGCGCCGCTTGCGCTGCGGGCGCACGTTCCGGATGATGAGCATCGTCGGCCACAGCCGGCATGGCTGTTGCGAGCGACGTTGCGGCGATCAGGGTGGCCAGCATTAAGGTATTCAGTTTCATGATTCATCTCCTTCATTGAGATTAATTGCCCATCCGCCAATAGACTGTCGAATGGAGTCGAGTGAGCCTTCTCATTGACCCCATAATGGTCTTTCAAACCTTACGGGAACATGAGCAGAACATTACTGATTCGTCAGCTTTTACCCGTCGAAGGGGGAACGCGGACTTACCGCCCGCGCTTGCGGTACTACTCCTTGATTGTTCTGCGGTCGCTTGAAGGCGGCTCAGGGCGGCGGCACCGAACTGCGACAAAGAACACATATCTTCATTTCCCGCCTTCCAAAAGTGACGCTAATTTTAGGTCACCCTTGGCAGACGAAATCTCGGGGGAAGCTCAGAACATCATTGAACGGGAAACAGGCCAGCATTTCGATCCGGCGATCTACGTCGTCTTCCGGCAAATTGCGCCGATGCTATACGAGCAAGGCCAATCCAGAGATCACGCCCAATGGGGCCTGGAACTAAAGGCGATGCTTGAGCGGTACTTCGAAATGAAAACGGCCCCCGAAGGAGCCGCTACGGTATGAGTCGAATTGTGTCTCTTAGCCGCGATGGTCTTTGTGCAGCAATTCGTCAAGACGCCAGATTTCGTTTCCGTTCATGATGATTTTCTTGCCATCCTTGGTTTCCATCGCGTGACCAGACTCCATGTAGGTCGCACGACCATATTTGTCCTCCATACCCATCTTTCCGTCTTTGAAGATATAAACCGTCGAGCCGTCTTTCAGTTCGATGGACTTCTGCACTTGAGATGCATCAACGGCATAGGCGGAAACACCCAGTGAGCTCAGGGCCACGATTGCAAGCATTTTTTTCAACATTTTAAATTTCCTCAAGAAGTTGTACTGCAATACGAATGGTAGGGTGTTGATCCTGACAATGTCAACCGATGAGTGACAATTTCGTCACTCATCGGTCAGGCTGATCAACCGCCTTGGTAGGAAGGGTTCTCGGTTACATAGACGGTAATGCCGTCGGCTCCAGATACGATCTTGGAGAGCGGAAATGGCGCGGTGCCGAGCGTATCGAAGGTCCAGACGACACTCTTGCCACCGACATTGATCTTGACGGTTTCCAGGCGCGTCACGTTCAGATACTTGCTGCCGCCAGCCAGGGTGATTTCGCGGTCGGCATTTTTTGTGGCGGCGTAGCCAAACGAAGCCAGTTGATTTGCCGTCGGCGCGCTCTTGCTTTCTGAAACGTGGCTCAGCCAGTGATTGGTGCCAGCTTCGGAATAGTCTTCGTGAGCGTAGCTCGTTCCGGCGGCAGCGAGGCCAATCGCAGCAATCAGGGCAAGTTGGGAAAATTTCGTTTTCATGGTTCTCTCCTTGTGACATCGGGTTAATCGTGTCGGACTCATTTCGTCCAACCGTGATGCCATCTTAGGATTCCGATACAAACAGGACGCTGACCCCCGCGTTACGTTTTTGAAAGCTTTCGTACGCAAATTGTCAGGAAGCGAACCGTTGATTTCGTACCATTTCTGCGTGAGTTTTTCGCTCGGCCGCTTATCACAATGAATAATCAACCATTATCACGCCTTACAATTTGCATTTGCATGGCCTTGAATTTCTATAAGTTAGTATGTAATATCATATTACGTAATACGGTACGAAATTCGAGGATGCCATGGCCAGAGCCGGAATCTATAAATCAGAAGTCGTCAAAGCGCGTAACAACCTGTTGGCGATGGGGCGCTACCCATCGATCGATGCCATCCGTAGCGAGTTGGGCGATACCGGCTCGAAAGGCACGATTCACCGCTACCTCAAGGAGATCGAGGAAGAGGAAGGGGGCTCTACCGGCACTCAGGTCGCAGTGAGCGATGCCATCCAGGATCTGTCAGCCAGGCTGGCTGAACGCCTACACCAGGAAGCCGATCAGCGCGTGACCGCACTGACCGATAAGCACAAGGCGGAAATCGCAGCGCTGAATGACGCCATGACCGTCTTACGTAGTGAGGTCGAATCGTTCCGTGGCCAGGCCGAGCGTCAAGCCCTTGATCTGTCCGCTGAAAAAACCGCTCATGCGAACACCGTGGCGGCGCTTCAGGAAGAGCGGATTGCCCGCGCCCAAATGGCTCAGCGCATTCAGGACATGGAAGGGCAGCTGGCCACGGAGGAAACGCATCGTCTTTCCCTGGAAGAGAAGCATCTGCACGCCCGGGAAGCGCTGGAGCATTTCCGTTCAGCTGCCAAGGAGCAACGAGAACAAGATCAACGGCAATCCGAACAACAGATTCAGTTCCTGCAGAGCGAATTGCATACCGCCAAGGACACAGTGAATACCAAGCAGCAAGAACTCATCCGCAGCCATGAGGACAATGCCCGGCTATCCAGCGAACTGGCGCATGCCCGCAGTGAACTGCATCGACAACAGGGCGAGGTACGATCACTGCGTTCGGCCAAAGAGAATTTGGCTGTCGCCGAGGTGAAAAACCAGCAGTTGTCAGAGCAATTGGCGCAAGCCAATGCGCGAGTGGCCGATCTGGACAAGGAAAACCAAGCGAATGTCGGCAAGCTGCGGGAGACTATGGCAACGGGGCAGCGGCTGGAATCCGAACTGATGGCGGCAAAAGCCGTTGTTGTCAGCCACGAGAAGATTTTTGAAAAGCTCACGGCTTTGCAGGCGCCGCCGGCGAAAAGCGTCAACACAAAGAAGAATGTTGACAGTCAGAATTCTCTTTTTAATTCAGAAGAGTAGGCGGCTTTCGGGGAATTTTTCATGATTCCCGGCCGACCCTCATGACGGCCAATGCTTTTGACGACGACAATCGACGCTGCCGGGAGGCCGGCATGGACGATTTCATCGCCAAGCCGGTGGAACCCGAAAAGCTATATGCCATGCTGGCCAAGTGGCTGGCGACCACGCCGCCGATCAATTAGGCTGGCCCTGATTGACGACAATCACGATCTGATGTTCGACCAGGTCGTCGACCAGTTGAATTACATTGTCCGCCTGTTCCAGGCCATCCACAGTGACGCTGCCTCGGGCATCGACGCTTGAGATGACTGCGATGCGATAGACCGTTGCCCGATAGCGGTAGCGAAGCTTGAATCCCGGCCAATCCGCCGGCAGGCAAGGCGACAGGTGCAATTTGTTGCCTTCCAGCCGCAAGCCAAGCAGCGACTCGACGAGTAGCCGGTACATCCAGCCGGCCGAGCCGGAATACCACGACCAACCGCCGCGACCGGTATGCGGCGCCAGCGCATAGACGTCGGCAGCCATCACGTAAGGCTCGGCTTTATAGGTAGCGACGGCAGTTTCCGAGCGCGCGTGGTTGACCGGATTGATCATCGCCGTCAGTTCCCAGGCCCGTTCCCGGTCCCCAAGGCTGGCAAAGGCCATCGCCGCCCAGATCGCCCCGTGGGTGTATTGGCCGCCGTTTTCGCGCACGCCAGGGACGTAGCCGCGGATGTAGCCGGGGTCGAGCCGCGATTTGTCGAAAGGTGGGTCGAGCAACTGGATCAGCCCGGCCTGCCGACGCACGAGGTGTTCGTCGACGGCCTGCATGGCCATCTGCCCGCGCGCCGCACTGGCCACGCCGGACAGTACGGCCCAGCTCTGCGAGATCGAGTCGATCCGGCATTCCGGACCGCTACTTGAACCGAGCGGCGTGCCGTCGTCGAAATAGGCGCGACGATACCAGGCACCGTCCCAGCCCTTTTCCTCAATGTTCTGGTGCAGTCGGGCGGCTTCGCCCTGACAAAATTCGGCGAAGGCCGGATCGCCATGACGGGTCGCCACGCCGCTGAACTGCCTGAGCACTTCATGCAGGAAGAAGGCGAGCCAGACGCTCTCGCCCTTGCCCAGAATGCCGACCCGGCTCATGCCGTCGTTCCAGTCGCCCGAACCCATCAGCGGCAGGCCGTGCGCACCGAAACGCAGGCCATGGCGGATGGCGCGCACGCAGTGTTCGTAGAGGCTGGCGACCTCGCCCGAGCGGACCGGCAGATCGTAGTAGGAGTCGTCTTCGGGGTTGACCGGGCGGCCTTCGAGGAAATTGCTGCGTTCATCGAGCACGCCAGTGTCGGCGGTGGTCTGCACATAGCGGCAGACGGCCAGCGGCAGCCACAGGTAGTCGTCCGAACAGCGGGTGCGCACGCCGCGCCCGGCCGGCGGGTGCCACCAGTGCTGGACGTCGCCCTCGGCAAACTGGCGGCCGGCACAGAGCAGCAGATGTTCGCGGACCAGCCCCGGCTCGGTGTGAACCAGTGCCATCATGTCCTGCAACTGGTCGCGGAAACCGAAAGCGCCGCCCGACTGGTAATAGCCGCTGCGCGCCCAGATCCGGCAGGCCAGCGTCTGATAGACCAGCCAGCCATTGGCCAGCACATCGAGCGCCGGGTCGGGCGTCTCGACCTGTACGGCGCCAAGTGATTGCGCCCAATACGCTTCAACCGCTTCGAGCGCCATGCGCGCCGCCAGCGGACCACGGAAACGCTGGATCAACTGACTTGCGTCATCTGTCGTTCGCCCAACGCCCAGCCGGAAAACCAGCTCGTGTTCCTGACCATCAGCCAGGTCAACCGCTATCTGGATGGCGCCGCAAGGGTCGAGCCCGGCGCCGACCTTGCCGGAAAGGCGGGCCCGTTTGAGCGCCGAGGGCTCGCCCGGCGAACCGTTGCGGCCGATGAATTCGTTGCGGTCGCCGGTCAGCGTGCGGCTTACTTCATCGACATCGAAGAAGGCGACGCGTCCCGCGAACTCGGGGCTGTAGGGATTTCGCACCAGCAGCGCGCCGCTGCCGGTGGCGATCTCGGTGGTGACATGCATGGCCGTTTTGGCCCGCAAATCGCCGAGCACCCACTCGACATAGCCGGTCGCCGAGACCTTCCGCGGTCGACCGGAAATATTGGCCAATTTCAAAATCGAGAATTTGACCGGCGCGTCGATGGCGACATAGACCTTGAGTTCGGAGCGTATGCCACCGACCGAGGTTTCAAAGCTGGTCACGCCAAAACCGTGGCGAACCACGTAGGGCATGGCGCCGCGCACCGGCAAGGGCGTAGGCGACCAGACGTGGCCGGTTTCCTCGTCGCGCAGGTAGATGGCTTCGCCGCCGGCATCGCTGACCGGGTCGTTGTGCCACGGCGTCAGGCGGAATTCGTGGGCGTTGTCGCTCCAGGTGTAGGCGCTGCCGCTTTCCGAAATCACCGTGCCGAACTGCGGGTTGGCCAGCACATTGGCCCACGGCGCCGGCGTCGCATGGCCCTGGGCCAGCGTGATGACGTATTCCCTGCCATCGGCGGCAAAGCCACCCAGGCCGTTGAAGAACTGCAGATCAAGGCCACTCACGGTCGCTGCCGGCGGCGCTTCGGGGCGATAACGCCGACTCGCCACCAGACGCGGGACGCGCGATTCGGGCGGACTGCGCAGGTCGAGCTGTTCGGCCAGCGTGCCACGGCAA
This sequence comes from Gammaproteobacteria bacterium, assembly GCA_018828385.1. Taxonomy (GTDB): domain Bacteria; phylum Pseudomonadota; class Gammaproteobacteria; order Burkholderiales; family Rhodocyclaceae; genus Azonexus. The sequence continues at coordinate 112,036 of JAHJVE010000023.1, forward strand.
TCGGTGATCACGGCGCGCGCCACGGATTGCAGCAGGATGCGGTCTTCACTCGAAATCTGTTCGGCCAGCCGCACGAAAATGCCGCCCGGCCGGTCGATGACGCTGGCCTCGATGCCCGAGGCGATGAGTCCCATGATCTGGTCCTGCAGCCGCTGGCGGTAGCCGGCGTGGTCCTCGTTCCAGATCACCAGATCAACGACCAGCCCCTTGAGGCGCCAGTAGGCGTGGGCCTGGACCAGTTGGCGAACGAGGTCGATATTGGCCGAATCGCCGATCTGCAGCAAAACGATGGGCAGGTCACCGGAAATGGCATAACCCCAGAGGCCCGACTGCCCGCGCTGATTGCGCATGAGCACTGAGGCTTCGGCCCGCAGCGAAGCATTGGCATGAATGACCGAACCGGCCAGACGGGCATAAAGCTGGGCATCTGCTTCGGTGGCATTGAGCTGGCGCAGCACAACCTGGCTGTGCGTCCAGGTCAGTTCGAAGACGCGGTCGGCGAGATGCCGGTCCTGATATTTCTCGACCAGGCCGAGCGCCGCGGCGCGGCTGTCGGCGATGCCGGTCACGACATCGATGGTCACCGACTGCTCGGGTTCGAGCACGATGCGATGGCGGATGGCGACGATGGGATCGAGCACCGAACCCGCCGTGCCGGACAGTCTGCCGGCTTGCTCCATGGCCAGCGGATGGGCCGTGGACCGGGTCCGGCCGATGAAGCGGGCGCGATCGGTTTCGCCCGAAACGGCGCTCGAAACGGCATCATGGACGGCCATCAGGTGCAGCATCCACGGCGCCTGTTCGGTCAGCGAACGCGGCCGCCGGGTGCACAGCACGGCGTTGCGCCCGGGCAGGATTTCCGTCTGCACGAACAGATTGCTGAAGGCCGGGTGCAGCTCGTCGGCCGCCGCCGGGGCGATGACCACCTCGGCATAGCTAGTGACTTCGATTTCGCGGCGCTGGCGGGAGCGGTTGGTGATGCGGGTCCGCCGCAGTTCGATATCGTCCTCGGGCGAGACGACGATGTCGGTGTAGGTTTCGAACTCGCCGTCCTCGCCGTCGAGCGAATCGCGCCGGCGGAATTCGGCGCGTCCTTCGGAGAAGATCGCTTCGTAATGAACCGGCTGTTTGCGCGTCGGCTGGTAGGCGGTGGACCACACGGTGCCGCTGGCCAGTTCGCGGATGTAGCAGAAGCTGCCCCAGTTGTCGCGGGTGCCATCTTCGCGCCAGCGGGTGACGGCCAGATCGTTCCAGCGGCTGTAGCCGCCGCCGGCGTTGGTCACCATCACGTGGTAGCGGCCGTTCGACAGCAACTGGACTTCCGGCGCCGGCGTATCCGGGCTGGTGAAGACGCGGATCGGTGTTTCGTCGATGCGCGAATCCAATCGCGCGTCGGCCAGTTCGGCCGTGTGCGAGAACAAGGTCGTGGCCTTGGGGATGCGCTCCTGAAGCAGGAGCAGGATGGCCTGGAACAGGCGGTCGGCGACAAAGCGCCGCTGCATCGGCTGATCGAGCAGCAGATAGTCGAGCGCCAGCAGGCTCATGCCCTGGTGGTGGGCCATGAAGGAGCGCACGACGACACGCGACTGGCCGCGCCGCTGGCGGGCCGGCGTGTAGTCGATGGCTTCGAAGAAGCCGTACTTGCCGACAAAACCCTCGTCGGCCAGGCGCTGCAGGTTGAGGCAGGCCGCTTCCGGCGCCACCATGAGGGCCAGCGCCGAGGCATAGGGCGCGATGACCAGATCGTCGGCCAACCCCCGCTTGAGACCCAGCCCGGGCACGCCAAAGGCGCGGTACTGGTAGTTGAGATGCAGGTCGACCGTGTTGTAGCCCGATTCGGACACGCCCCACGGCACGCCGCGCTGCTTGCCGTACTCGATCTGCCGCGCGACGGCGGCCTTGCAGGTCTGGTCGAGCAAGGTGTTCTCGTAATTGGGCATGACCAGCATCGGCATCAGGTACTCGAACATCGAGCCGCTCCACGACAGCAAGGCCGGTTCGCCGCCGGTGCCGGTGAGCAGGCGGCCGAGCGAGAACCAGCTTTCCTGCGGCAACTGCCCCTGGGCGATGGCGACGAAGTTGCACAGCCGGGCTTCGGAGGCGAGCAGATCGTAGTAGCTGGTATCGACGCGGCGTTCGCCGACGTTGTAGCCGATGGTCAAGAGATGCCGCGCCTTGTCGAACAGGAAGTCGTAATCCATCTGCGCCAGTGCGCCGGATTGCTCGGCCAGCGCATCGATCAGGGCGATGCGCTGAGTGGCGACAGTGCCGGCCAGGACAATCTGGCGCGACAGTTCGATCAGCCAGTTGCGTTGTTCGGCGCTCAACTCAATCGCCAGATGCGTCTCGATATCCGGGCAGCGCTCGGTGGCCAGTCTGGCCAGACCGCGCAGGGTCGGCATGGCGGCCTCGGTGGCGATCCGGGCAAAAACCTCGAGCCCGGCTGGCGCTGGCGACAGGCTCAGCCAGGGGGCCAGATGGTCCAGTTCGGTTTGCGCTTCGGCCAGTTGCTGAACAAGTGCCCGAGCCCATTCGGCGGCCTCGTTTTCCGGCAGGCTTTCATCGACCACGACAAAGCTGGCTTCGACCTCGCTCAGCAATTCGCCGGCGCCATCGCCCAGTTGATGCAGCAACCGAGCCATGGCCGAAATGGTCGGCGGTGGAATCAGCATCGCCGTGTCGAGCCGCTTGCGCAGGGCAGCCAGCGTGCCGGCGACGGCTTCGTCGGCGCTCACGGTGAGCAGGCCGAGCGTGTCGTTGAGACCGGCCAGCAAGCGTGGCTGCAGGATTGGCGCGTCGGCCAGTTCGAGCAGTCCGCCGCGCAGGGTCAGCAGATGGCCGGCCAGGTTGCCGCTGTCGACCGTCGAGATGTAGAGCAGCGGCAGCGGTCGCAGGGTCTGGGTGTCGTACCAGTTGTAGAAATGGCCTCGATAGCGCTCCAGGCCGACCATGGTGCGCAGCGTGTTGGCCGTGCGTTCGAGCAGCCTGCCGGTCGTGATGTAGCCGAAATCCCAGGCGCCCAGGTTGGCCAGCAGGGCCAGGCCCATATTGGTCGGCGAGGTGCGGTGGGCGATGGCGGCGACCCGGTATTCCTGGTAATTGTCCGGCGCCAGCCAGTTGTCGTCCGGGCCGACGAAATGGTCGAAAAAGGCCCAGGTGCGGCGCGCCATGCGGCGCAGGAAGAAGCCCTGCTCGGCCGTCAGATGCGCCTTGTGGGCGGCCAGCGGGCGACTCAGCCACCAGGCGATGAGCGGCGAGCTCAGCCAGAGCAGGAGGACCGGCGTGGCGATGAGCATTTCTTCCTGGCTGGCGAGCACCAGCCAGGCACCCAGCCCGGTGGCCAGCAGCGGGCCGATCCACATGCTGCGCAGGCAGGCAAACAGCTCGCTACGGCGGCGCCCGGCCAACTGGCGTTCGACCTCGCTCGACGGGTTCCATTCGAGCAGTCGGCGATGCGACACGAGCAGGCGCCAGGTGGTACGGGCGATGGCGTCGAGACTGAACCAGGCCTCGTAGGGCAGACAGGCCAGTTCAAAGCAAAGCTGGCGGAAATGGCGCCATGCCGAGTCGGCCACCGCGGCCAGATGCTGGCGGAGCAGGATTTCGTCCGGCTTGCGGCTGGCATCGAGCAAGGCGGCAAAAATCGGCGGCACGATGAGGATGCCGAGGATGGATGCGGTCCACCAGGCGACCGGCGCCAGCACTGTCCAGCCAAGCACGAGCAACACGCTGAGGGCGGCCGGGACGAGACTGCGCCGCAGATTGTCGATGAGCTTCCACTGCGACAGCGTCGACAGCGGATTGCGATGCCGGCACATGCCCTCGCCCGGCACTTTGCCGAACAGCCAGCCGGCCAGTTGCCAGTCGCCGCGCAGCCAGCGGTGGCGGCGAATGACGTCGGCCCGGTAGCTGGCCGGGCAATCTTCGTAGAGCTGCACGTCGCTGAGCAGGCCGGCCCGGGCGTAGCAGCCTTCGAGCAGGTCGTGACTGAGGATGCGGTTTTCGGGGAAACAGCCACCCAGGGCGCGCTCGAAGGCGGCGACGTCGTAGATGCCCTTGCCGATGAACGAGCCTTCGCCGAAGACGTCCTGATAAACGTCGGAAACGGCGCGGGTGTAGGGGTCGATGCCCGGTTCGCCGCCGTAGAGCCGGGCGAGCAGCGAGCGGTTGGTGCCGGGCAGGCTGACCGCGACGCGCGGCTGCAGGATGCCGTAGCCGCTGACCACGCACTGCCGGGTTTCGTCAAAACAGGGGCGATTGAGCGGATGCGCCATGGTCCCGACGAATTGGCGCGCCGTATCGCGCGGCAACTGGGTGTCGGTGTCGAGCGTGATGACGTAGCGCGTCCCGGCCAGCGCCGTGGTATCGCCGGCGATCAGCGAAAAGCCGTCGCGCCGGCCGTTCATGAGCAAGGCATTGAGATCGGCCAGCTTGCCGCGCTTGCGTTCGTAGCCCATCCACACGCGTTCCTGCGCATTCCAGCGGCGCGGGCGGTGGAACAGGAAAAAGATGCTTGCTACGGTCAACCCGATTTTTTGCCCAAATTTCAAATTCAGTTCGTCGATCTTTTGGGCCGCCAACTGCATCAGGGCGGCGTCGTCGGGCAGCGTTTCCTGCCCGGCATCGAGAAAATCGGTGAGCAGGGCAAAGTGCAGGCTGGGATCGCGGTTGGCCAGGAAGCGGACTTCCAGCCCCTCGATCAGGCTGTCGATACCGGCCGCGCTGGTCAGCATGGTCGGGATGACGACCAGCGTTCGCGAAGTGGGCGGGATGCCTTTGGAGAAATCCATTTTCGGCAGCGCGTGTGGCGCGACCAGCAGGCTGGCCGCCCAGTTCACCAGCGACACGGCCAATTGGCTGGTCGCCAGCAGCGCCACCAGGCCGAGCAGAATCATCGCCCACAGCGGCAAGCCAACGGGAATGGCGCGCACGACCAGGCTGCTGGCAAGCAGGCCGGCGATCACGGTGATGCCGCCCAGATAAATGGTCAGCGGCATGCGCCCGGCCGCCCGGCGCACGCTTTCGACGAAAGTGTGGCGAACCTCGATGGCGCTTTCGAGTTGCGCCAGACCCGGGCCGATCAGGTAATAACCGACATGCGCCGCCGGCCCGCCGGCCGCCGCGGCATTTCGGGCCAGGTCGAGCACCTTCGCGGCAAGCAGGCCTTCGGTCAGATCGCTCTTGCGGGCAATCGCTTCGGTGGCATGGCGATAGCGGTCGCGCGTCGCGAAATCCATCGCGCCATAGACGCCGCCGGGGTCGCCGCGCAGCGTCTGCTCGACGATGCTCTGCGTTTCGACAAAGGTCTGCCAGTCCATGGCGCCGATGACACGCAGGCTGCCGATGCTGTTACTGATCGACACCTGGTCGGCCGCCTGCAACTGGTTCTCGGTCTGCACCATCTGGGCAATGGTCATCCCGGATTCGGCCAGATGCTGCTCGATCCAGGTTAGCGGCAGGGCCAGCGCCGGGCCGCGCCCTTGCAGGCGACGAGCCAGTTCGGCGACGAAGGCGCTGACCATCGGCGGTTTTGAGCGCGCCATGTCGGCGATGGTCAGGATCAGGTTTTTCGGATCATGCTCGGCGGCCTCGATCATCCGGTCCGCCCACACCTCGGCCAGCTTGCGCTCTTCCCAGCCGGCGGCGATGCGCACGCCGACCCGGCGCAGGTTTTCGATGACGGCCAGGCGCAGCATGATGGGGATCGCCCACAACTCGCCGAGACGCAGGTCGGTGACGGTTTGATAGGCGGCGACAAAGCGGCTCAGCGTTTCTGGATCGACCCGTCCGTCGCCATGCGCCACGGTTTCCAGCGCAATGTCGTAGACGCGCGGATGGCCGGCCGACGGCCCGCTGGCCAGGCGCGGCAGTTCGCGGCTGTAGCCTTTGGGCAAGTGACGCTTGGCCGTGCGGATCTGCTCTTCGATGAGGTAGAAATTATCGAGCAGCCACTCCCCGGCCGGGGTAGTCCGGCGTTTTTCGGTGGCGACGGACGTCAGTCGGCGGCAGACATCGACCAGCGTATTTTCGTTGGCAGCCAATCGGCCGAGCAGACGGTCGGTAACGGTACCGGCGGCCAGCCGGTGCGCGGCGGCCAGCGCCTTGCCGTGCTGCGCCATCTGGTCGGCGCTGTACAGGGCGGCCCGCAGGGGCGCTTCTTCGTTGGGCAGGGCGGCCGACCAGTCGCTCCCCAGAAAGCCTTGTGCCAGCTGGCGAAAATACGCAACGAACGACTGGCTGGGTTTCAAATTGAGTACCCTTTCCGGAAACACGCCCGAAACTTGAAGGATAGGCAGCCGAGAGCAGCGCGTCGGTGTGGTGGAACACATAGGCCGTGCCAATGCCGGCGATGGCAGGCATTGCTACGGTCAACCCGAAAAAATGGCCAAATTTGAAATGCGCCGGGAGGACGAAACGCCCGCTTTACCTACCCGATACCGGCAATCAACACTCCTTCACGAGCAAGCGCTCGAACTCATCGGCCGGCAGGGGATGTCCGAACAGGAAGCCCTGCCCTTCGTCGCAGTGCAGCTTGCGCAGGAAGGCCAACTGCGACGCCGTTTCGACCCCTTCGGCGATGACCCGCTGCTTGAGGCTTTTACCCATGCCGATCATGGCGCTGACAATGCTCGCATCGTCCACATCGATGTCGATATCCTGGACAAACGACTGGTCGATTTTCAGCGTATTGATCGGAAAACGCTTGAGATAGCTCAGGCTCGAATAGCCGGTCCCGAAGTCGTCAATGGCCAGTTGCATGCCCATCGCCTTGAGCGATTCGAGCACCGATGCCGACGATTCGGCATCCTGCATCAGGATGCTCTCGGTCAGCTCCAGTTCAAGATAACCGGGCAACATGCCGGTTTCGCTGAGGATCGTGGCCACCCCCTCGAGAAAGTTCTTGTGGCGAAACTCGACGGCCGAAATATTGACCGAAACGGGCACCGCCAGCAGCCCGGAATCCTGCCAGGCACAAACCTGCCGGCAGGCTTCACGCAGCACCCAGCGGCCGATTGGCACGATCAGGCCCGATTCTTCGGCAATCGGCACGAACTGGTTCGGATAAACCAGGCCGTGTTCCGGATCCTGCCAGCGGATCAGCGCTTCGCTGCCGATCATCAGGCCGCTCGATAGATCGATCTTGGGCTGGTAATAAAGCTGGAACTCGTCCTGCTTCAGGGCGCGGCGCAGGTTGCCTTCGATAAACAGGCGCTGGACGGCGCGGGTATTCATTTCCGTCGTGAAAAACTGGTAATTGTTTCTGCCCTTGGCCTTGGCGTGATACATCGCGGTATCGGCGTTTTTCATCACTTCATCGGCATCCTGGCCATCATCCGGATAGATGGCGATGCCGATGCTCAGGCTGACATGAAGCTCGTGCCCGCCGATCAGGCAAGGTTCTGCGAAGGCAGCCAGGAGTTTGTCGGCGACCGGCGCCGCATCCAGCGTCTGCTCGATTTCGGTAAGCAGGACCACAAACTCGTCCCCGCCCTGTCGGCAAACCGTATCGGTATCGCGGATACAGAGTTTCAGACGCTCGGCCACCACTTGCAGCAACAGGTCGCCAACCGTGTGCCCGAGCGAATCATTGATGTGTTTGAAGTAATCGAGATCGATAAACATCAGGGCGACCCGCTTGCTGTGCCGCCGGGCCCGACCAATGGCCCGGGAAAGGCGCTCGGTCAGCAACATCCGATTGGGCAAGCCGGTCAGGAAATCGTGCTGGGCCAGATGCGCCATCTTCAGTGCCATGGCCCGCGATTCGCTGACGTCGTGAAAAACGATGACGGCACCGGCCACCTCGCCATCCCGGTTATGGATGGGGGCGGCCGAATCCTCGATGGCCGATTCAATGCCGTCGCGACGCAGCAGAATGCTGTCGGCTGCCAGCCCGACCGTGCGGTTCTCGCGGATGGCTAGTTGCGCCGGATCCGGCGCCTCCTGGCGTGTCGTTCCATCGACGATCCGAAAAACCTCCGACAACGGACGCCCAATGGCGTTTTCGCTCGACCAGCCGGTCATCTTCTCGGCCACCTGATTGAGGTAAGTCACGTTGCCCGGCAGGTTGGTGGTCAGGACGGCATCACCAATCGAGTTGAGCGTCACCTCGGCGCGCTCCTTTTCCTCGAACAACGCATCTTCGGCCGCCTTGCGTTCGGTAATGTCTTCGACTATCTGGACATGGCCGCGCGGCTGCACGCCATCGAGCATGGCCGCGGCATTGAGGCGGGTCCAGACAATGCTGCCGTCGGCCCGCAGAAAGCGCGCATTCGAGGTAAATTTCGCCTCGCCGAGGGCGGCCGCCCGCCATTCGACCAAAACGCGCTCGCGATCATCGGGATGAATCGCCATGCGCCAGTTGGTGCCCAGCGTCTGCTCAAGGCTGAGGCCCGAAATCGTGTGATACGCCTCGTTGGTATAGACACATTCGCCATCAACGTCCGAGACGAAGATGCCGAGCGGCGAAGCATCGCTCATGGCACGGAAGCGCGCTTCGCTGAGGGTCAAAGCCTGCCGGGTCGTCTTGCGCTCGATCAGATAGTTCAGGGTGCGCGGCAACCAGTGGGCATCGACCTGATCCTTGACAAGGTAGTCGTCGGCACCATTCTGCACGGCCAGGCGGGCGGTTTCCTCATCCTCTTCCGAACTCAGGATGATAATCAGGGCATCGGGCGCCGCCTGCGAAACCTGCTCGAAAACCGCGAGGCCCTGGCTGTCGGGCAGGCTGAGGTCGAGCAGGATGATCGCGAAACTGCCCTTGGCCAGAATATCCAGTGCCTCGGAAAGGCCGGTCGCCCATTCAATCTGATACGGCTTTCCACCCTTGCGGGCCAGCGCGGCCTCAATCCGCCTGATCTCGCTGGCCTCATCTTCAATCAGGAGAACATCTTTCATCATCTGCTCCTGCCGCAATCGGAAATCGGGGTTAGCTATTCGTGGGCAAATGGCTTTTCCGTGAACAGGTACTCCCTGAGCTGTCCGGAAAACCGCGCATCCTTGCGCTGTATCCAGGCCAGAAGCATGGCGGCATGCTCCTTTTCCTCATCGCGGTTGTGTTCGATGATGGCCTTCAACTCGCTGTCGTGGCAGGCAGCGGCCCGCTGGTTGTACCAGTCGACCGCTTCCAGTTCCTCCATCAGGGAAACCAGCGCCCGATGCATGTCGCGGGTATCGGCAGGTAGTTCATCGACGGGTTCGTGATAACCGACACTGGACATGGGTAGCTCCTGACTGATTTTGGTTGGCCAATGGCGAATCAGCGGCGGCTGATCAGGGCGCCAATGAAGGCACCGGCAGCAGCCGCAATTCCGATGATTTTCCAGGGATTGGCACGCACATAAGCATCGGTGGCGTTGGCGGCACCGCAAGCGTTTTGCGCAATGGCGTGACGCGTAGCCGAATACTCCTCGGCCACGGTATGACCGGCATCCTTGAGTAGATGATCTGCCTTGCCAACAATCCCCTTCAAATCCCGGGCCAATGTTTCCTTCAGACCTTCTGTACTTCCTGGGACGGTGCTCTGTTCTGTCTTCATGATTTCTCCCGATCTCTGCAAAGGTTGACTGGAGATGAGTCGGACTGCCTGGCAGGCGGCCCTTTTCATTCCTCTGACATGAATGTTGGTCGCTATCGAATGCCGGGTCTGTGCGCTGGCGAACAGACCATGCTCATGCCGTCCGTAACATGATCGGCATGACATGGATCGTTCATGTCCTGCAACATTCAGGAGAAAAAGATGACCATAGGCACCATTCTGCTGATCGTTCTGGTCCTGTTATTGATCGGCGCCATTCCAAGCTGGCCACACAGCCGGGGCTGGGGTTACGCCCCAAGCGGCGGCATCGGACTGCTGCTGACCATCCTGCTCATCCTGATCCTGCTCGGCAAGATCTAGCCAATACCACACCGGAGAAACCACCACATGAAGCAAAACAAAACCACCCTGATCGCCATTTCCCTGCTCCTCGCTGTCGGGCTGAGCGCCTGCGACAAGCCAGGCCCGGCCGAGCAGGCCGGCAAGAAAATTGATGAGGTCGCCAGCGACACCAGCAAGACGGTCGCCGATACCGTCGACAAATACGAAAACAAGATGACTGAACAAGGTGCCAAGAGCGCCCAATCCTGGGATGACACCGAAATCACCGCCAGGGTCAAAGCCGAGTTTCTCGGCGAACCCGGCCTGAAATCGCTGCAAATCAGTGTCGACACCGTCAAGGGGGTTGTCACATTGACCGGCACTGTCGATTCGAAAGCCAACAGCGACAAGGCAAAGGCCCGAGCGATGGCGATCAGCGGCGTCCGGGATGTGAATAACCAACTCGTCGTCACCTCGGCCAACTAAGGCCGAAGCACTCACCTGCAGCAAAGGAGAAAACCATGGAACTGCACAAGGAATACAAGGAAAAGATGGGCGCCCAACTCAAGGAATGGAGCGCCCAGGTCAATCTGCTCGAAGCCAGGATCGACAACTTCACGGCGGACATGAAAATCATGCGGGCGGAAGAGATTCAGGCCCTGCGTACCAAGCAGCACGCCGCCGCCGACAAGATGAAGGAACTCGGCAAGGCCAGCGGTGAAGCCTGGGATCAGGTCAGGGTAACCGCCGACCGGATGTGGGACGACCTGAAGACCGGCCTGACCGACGCCCAGTCAAAATTCAAGTAAGCACTCAAATCGGCGCCTTCGGGCGCTTTTTTATCGGCTGCAGCCTGGCCGGCGCCATCTTTCAAAACGGAGGAAGACAATGCGCAAGCAACTGATTGTCCTGGGGATATTGCTCCATTTTGCCGCTCCGGTGCCGGCTCAGGTCAGCTTCGGCTTTGGCTTCCAGACCGATAACATCAGCATCAGCCTGTCGACCTATCCGAATCTGGTGCGCGTGCCGGGCTATCCGGTCTATTACGCCTCGGGCCTGAATTCGAACTATTTCTTCTACGACGGCATGTACTGGGTTTTCGAGACTGATCGCTGGTATTCGAGCTCCTGGTACAACGGCCCCTGGATGATGGTCGAACCAGAATATATCCCGGTCTATCTGCTGCGCGTGCCGGTGCGCTATTACCGCCGTCCGCCGGCCTTCTTCGTCGGCTGGCAGGCCAATTCGCCACCGCGTTGGGGCGACCACTGGGGCAACGACTGGGCACGGCAGCGCAGCGGATGGGATCGCTGGAACCGCCGCGCCATGCCGGCGCCAGCCCCGCTGCCAACCTATCAGCGCAAGTATTCCGGAGATCGTTACCCATCCCGCGATCAGCAGCCCATCTTGCAGAAAAGAAACTACCGCCACGAAGCCCGTGATCCGCTGGTTCGCCAGCAATCCAAGGTCGCCCCGCCGGCGAGGAGCCAGCCGGAATCGGGACAACGTGGAAGGCCAGAGTCGCAGCAAAGGAGAAATCCCGAGCCACCAGCAGCAGCACCCCGCCCCGCTCCATCGTTCCGTCAGGAAGCCCCGGCCGTCCCGCAGCCCCAGCGGGCAAGAGACAAGCCGGAAACGCAGAGACAACAGCAGTCCGCCACCAGAGCCGAAGAGCGCCAGGCGCCACGAACCAACCCGCAGCCTCAACGCGAGCCAAACATGCGCCAGCAGGCCGAACCAAGCCAGCAACGCGCTCAACCACCAAGTGAAAACAGATCAGGCTCTCGCCCGGTGAAATCAGGACAGCAGCACTCAGAACCACAACGCGAACGGGACAACGCCGACGAGCGTGGCCAGGGACGCGGACGATAAGCCATGATTTGAAGCGTTTTGGGGTTGCTTTAATGCGTGAATATCCACAAATCTAGCGTTAAAGCTCTCCATCCGCTTTGAGTCACCCCGGTTTCGAAATTGAATGTACAGCAGCATCGAAAAGCGTCCGCCACCGGCCAGAAGCGGTAATTCGCCCAGGCCGGATTGCGGTCGTTGGGCCGACTGCTGCACTCCGGAACCTGCCATATAGCCAAATCACACAACTCGGCCTCAGCGGCCATTGGAGGCGAGCTGATTGAGCGACAGCTCAACGTTAGTTTCCCGCCGGTCAAGCACATCCGGTGGGAAAATTCATGCCTGACGAATCTGAGTGGCAGCTTTTCGATTTCCGCTACCCACACTTTGGGCGAAGCGGAAATAGTGAACTTGAAGAGCGGGCGTTCAGGAACGATGAAAGCAGCCGACCGCTATAACCCTGTAGGCTGGCTCAAAACCTAAGTTAACAACATACAGCGATCCCAAAAGTTTTACGAAACCGTACTGAGAACGCCGTTTTCCAAACTGGAGGCGCCGAATCAGGCGGCCGTGTCGTCAAGGACAAGATGTCCATCGGCCCGTACGGATTCATCGTGCTGATCACGGATACCGAAGGCAACATGTTCGGCGTGCATTCGATACAGTAGAGGAGCTATTCGCCGTTAATGTTGCCTATGCTGCGTGCCTTCGGGTGACCGACCGCAATTACATGCCTTGGGGACTGGTAGCAGGCAACGAGACCCACGAGTTAAGGCCCGCATAAGTTTCATTTCAGTATTCCTTAACGTTCCATGCGCAAACTGCATGCATACAAAATCGTAAGGAGCAGTGGAAATGAAAGCCCTTGGCCAACTCGTCGGATTCGTTGCCTTGCTCACCTTGAGCCCTATTTCGTGGTCTCAGGAAAGTTCATGTGACCAGATCAGAATTGAAATCAGCGCCCAGTCAGAGGCGCTCGAAATCGCCAATACCGATCTGTTGAAAAAGATTTCAGGGCGTACCGACTGCCTGTTTACGGCTCCGGAGGTGTATCGCGCCGCCTATGGGACCAAGCCTCTTCCCAAGGAGGAGCCGCGCAAGGAACGCCGTCATGATGACGATGACGACTAAGATGAATTTCGGTTGGGAGATTCCTATTAAGTATTCCCTAAGCATTGAAGGGCAAAATGCCTTTGATCGATCCACATCAAAAGCCAGGTATGCCTAAGTTATCTATTGCCCCTGCCAAATCACCCTGCAAGTTGCCAGGGCAAGGAAGAACGCCAACCGCAAGATCACCCCGATGACATCGCTTGTTCTGCTTTTCTGGATTGCAGCAGGCATTGTCATTCAACTGACGGTCTATCTTTGCCTCGTCTTCTGGCGCCACTGGCAGAACTATCAGGCATTGCGGGGCAGTGCCGCCGACCTGAATCTGCCTCTTCCGCAACCCACGCCTGCCGCCGTGGAGATACCAGCGGCCTGGGCTGGCTGGAGAAACTTCCGGGTCGAGCGCAAGGTTTTTGAGGATGCCGCTCACGCCGTCTGTTCCTTCTATCTCGTACCGGAAGACGGGCAGGCCCTTCCGCCATTTCATCCTGGTCAGTTCCTGACCTTCAACCTTGAAATTCCCAACGAGCAGGGCAGCAAAGAGAGCGTCGTCCGTTGCTACTCCTTGTCTGACAGCCCGCATCCCGATTGCTATCGCGTTTCGATCAAGCGCGTACCGGCGCCGACCGGATGCGACTTTCCACCTGGACGCTCCTCCGGATTTTTCCATGAGCAGATCGGTATTGGCAGCAGCCTCCAAGTACGTGCCCCTGCGGGTCACTTCTATCTCGACCACGGGAATTTCCCGGTGGTATTGATAGGTGGAGGCATCGGTATCACGCCGATGCTGAGCATGCTGAACTGGTCGCTCAAGGAGCATCCTGAGCGGGAAATATGGCTGTTCTATGGCGTACGCCATGTTCAGGAGCTGGTCATGAAAGCCCAGCTCGATACGCTCGCCGCAGCCCATCCGAATTTCCATTTGCGTATCTGCTGCAGCAATCCACAGGCCAATGAGGTGGCTGGCCGTGACTATCAGCAACATGGTCGAATTGATCTCGCATTGCTGCGTCAGGAACTCGGGCTCAAGCCTTACCACTTCTATATTTGTGGTCCGACGCCTCTGATGGAAACCCTGGTGCCGGCGCTCGATGACTGGGGTGTGCCGGATTCGCATATCCACTTTGAAGCTTTCGGGCCGGCATCGATCAAGCGCCACAAAGCTGGGGCAACCGACCTCGCAATACCGACGAGCGATTTTGAAAGCAGTGGCATCGTCGTCAACTTCGCCCGCTCCGGCAAGCAACTCGCCTGGCAGCCCAGCGCCGGCAATTTGCTCGAGTTTGCCGAAGCTAACGGTATTTCGGTCAATTCCGGCTGCCGCGCTGGTGGTTGTGGCTCTTGCCAAACGACCATTCAGGCCGGCGAGGTCAGCTATAGCCAGATCCCGGACTTCGACCCGGAACCGGGTAGCTGCCTGCTTTGCGTCTGCGCTCCGACAACCAGCCTTACCCTGGAGGCCTAGATGACCACCTCACTCTGGCGCCAGCACATCCTGCCATTTACCGTCATTCTTGGCCTGCTTGCAGCGGTCACAGTGGCCGGCGATTTTGTTCTGCATCGACTGGGACTGGTCTGGGTCGGTCGTTACTTGGGAATCCCGGGAACAATCCTGATCATCGGCTCGCTGATCTATTCGCTGCGAAAGCGAAAATTCATCACTTCGGGTAACCCGAAAACGCTGCTGCAACTGCACGAGTTCACTGCCTGGCTAGGTTCATCGATGGTGCTGATCCATGCCGGTATTCACTTCAACGCAATTCTGCCCTGGCTGGCCACCTTCGCCATGGGCATCAACGTGGTCAGCGGCATGGTTGGCAAGATGCTCCTGGATCGTTCCCGTCGTCACGTTCAGGGTCAGCGTGAACACTACAACCTCCGCGGCCTGTCACGACCGGAAGTCGAGCAGGCTGTCTTCTGGAATGCCGTGACACTTGATGCCATGACTAAATGGCGCAAGGTGCACATCCCCATTTTCATCGCTTTCAGCGTCCTCGCCGTTGGCCACATCATCAGCATTTTCCTGTTCTGGGCCTGGATATGAGCCGACTCTTAAAACTTATCCTGGCCGCCAACCTGATCGTTCTGGCGGTGCTGGTCTTCGTTTATCCGAACCTGATGGTTGGGCCTGGCAAGTTGATTCCCGGACACAAACAACTGGAAACCGACTGTTTCGCCTGCCACGCCCCGCTTACCGGTGCCGACTCGGCACGTTGCGTGGTCTGCCACAAGAAGGCCGATATCGGCGTACTTGGTACGACCGGGCAGCCCATCGCCAAGCCGCTGACGACAACACCTTTCCACCAGAAATTGCTCAATCAGGACTGTGTTGCGTGCCACAGCGATCACGCCGGCGTGAAACGTTTCCGACCTCAAGGCCACTTCAAGCACGAGTTGCTTGAAGCGAAAACGCGGGCTGAATGTCTGTCCTGCCACAAGTCGCCAAAGGATTCCCTGCATCAGCAGATTACCGGCAATTGCAGTCAGTGCCACAGCCAGGAGAAATGGCTGCCGGCAACCTTCGATCACAACAAGTATTTCGAACTCGACCGCGACCACAATGCGCGCTGCGTGACCTGTCACCTGGTCAATGACTACAGCCGCTACACCTGCTATGGCTGCCATGAGCATACGTTGGACAATATTCGTCGCAAGCACGTCAAGGAAGGTATCCGGAAGTTCGACGATTGCGTCGAGTGCCACCGCAATGCCGATGAAGACGACATCCGTGGTGAAGGTGGCGGGCGAAAACACGGAGATCGGGACTGATCTCAACTTAGTCGATCAGTCCTCAAAAATGGAAAACAAACCTTATGGATAGAGCCCAGACGCCACCATCCCTTAGCCGCTATGCCTGGCTGTCAATAGCCGCAGCGCTATCCACCATCGTGCTCAAGGGCGCCGCATGGCAGATGACTGGTTCGGTTGGGCTGCTTTCCGACGCCATCGAATCTTTTGTCAATCTGGCCGGTGCCTTGATGGCGCTGGCCATGCTGACGGTGGCAGCAATGCCGGCGGATGAAAAGCACGCCTACGGCCACAGCAAGGCGGAGTATTTTTCCAGCGCGTTTGAAGGCTTTCTGATCCTGCTCGCTGCATTGAGCATTGGCTATACAGCATTCGAACGCCTACTTAGCCCCCAACCGCTAGAGGCGGTTGGCGTTGGACTGGCCGTATCCGTGGTCGCCTCGATCATCAATCTGTTGACCTCGAGAACCTTGATGGCCGTCGGGCGCAAGTACAACTCGATTACCCTGGAAGCAGACGCGCATCATCTGATGACCGATGTCTGGACCTCAGCCGGGGTAATTGGCGGCGTTGGCCTGGTCTGGCTGACCGGCTGGCTATGGCTGGACCCGGTAATTGCCATTCTGGTCGCCTTGAACATTGTGTGGACTGGCTGGCAGTTGATGCAGCGCTCGGCCAGCGGCTTGATGGATGTCGCCATTCCCGCCGACAGGTTGGCCGCAATCGAGGGGCTGCTTGAACAATATCGCGGTCATGGCCTGGATTTTCACGCGTTGCGTACCCGTCAATCTGGTAGCCGGGCGTTCATCACCTTGCACGTGCTGGTTCCGGGCAGCTGGACGGTTACGCAAGGTCATGAATGGGCAGAGCGCCTCGAGCTGGATATTGCTCGCCTGCTACCCCAATCGCATGTCACCACCCATCTGGAACCCCTCGGAGACCCCGTTTCAATGGTCGATCAGGAGCTTGAGCGGCCGCTGACGCCATAAGGTATGTGCACCACTCGGGCCAGCGGATTGACAAAGCATCGAGTTCGTCTACTCTTGACTGAGGACTAAGTTCCTCTTTAGCAAACCCATTGAAAAGTGGGGACGCAAAGCCTCCGGCCTAACAACGCAAGTTTATGGTAGCGGGGTTGCCAGCAGAGATGCTGTCGGCGTCCTCCTTTGCAGCACTTACTGTGAAGGACAGGAAAATGTATTGCCTCGGCCCAATCTACAGCCCCCCCCTCAACATCGTGCCCAATGTTTGTCCCGGTGGCGTTGGGGGAACTGGATAGATTCAGCTGTTGCCTGGCAGCATCCGGCGCAGCGTATTGTCTCCGACCCAGTAGTGGTGAAACAAGGCAGCAAAAGCATGCAGGCCAATGATGACGTAACCGATGGTGCCGCCGGTTTCGTGCACCTCCTTGATCGTTTCTGCGAGACCTTTGTTCTCGGCGATCAGCGCCGGCAGTTGCTGGCCGAAAAACGGGATTGGTTTTCCGGCTGCGCTGAGCAGCAGCCATCCGACCAATGGCAGGCCGATCATCAACGCATAAAGAGCAAGGTGCATCAGTTTGGCGGCTAGCGCTTGCCATTTGGGTGGTTCCGGCTCGATACGCGGGGTGGGGCCAATCGCGTGTAGTACCAGGCGCAGCCAGACTAAAACGAAAACCGATAGTCCAAGCATGAAATGCCAGGTTTTCAGCGATTCGCGGGGGTCACTCCCCTTGGGAAAAAATTCCCGCAATTCGATGCAGGCATAGACGGCAGCGAGCAGGAGCAGCATCAGCCAGTGAATGCCTATCGAAAGTGATCCATATCGCTCTGAAGTATTTCGCCAGGTCATTCGTGTACTCCGTGAAGGTAAATAGAATTGGAACAAGGACAGCCTTTCGGCCCTCCCTTGATTGTCCGAAGGATGACGAGGCGCTCACCGTCTCAACCTCAAGGCACAGGCTCCGCAAATGGTGTTTGACTATGCGCGTTGTACGCATCGCGTTTCTGCGTGCTGCCACACATAAAGACCGTGAGACTGTTCGTGGGTGCCTTGGCAAGGGTGCCGAACTGCTGCCGTAGAGCTCAATCTGTTCAGCGGCAGGTTTCGGATTAGAAAGCTGCCATTAGCCATGAAAATATTATCAGTCGGCAATGGGCACCGAAGGGACCGTCCTCTATTCGGATTCATCGCCTGAAAGCAGCCGGTGGGGTCCGCTGCCTGAAAGCGGCCGGTCGTCACTGAGTGCTGCGTGCCCTTTGTTGCCTGATGAAAAATTGGATATTGCTTGCCCCAACTTTGGTCAGCAACAAGGTATTCGGTTTGGCTGGAACGCCACTATGTGCCCGAATCTCTGCCCTGATTTGATCGCAGGACTCCTCTTGGACCTCAGTGGTAGCGGCGCATACGTTCGTCATGGACAGCATCAGCAGGATGATCGAAATAGATTTCATGAATTCATTTCCTTTGGTTGGATCGATAATGGGTGTCACCGCATTTCAAAAGCTTCTTGGTGGAATCTGACCCGGCCCTGTCCGATACGCCCAAGTTCATGCTTGAGCTTTTCTGCCAAGCCTTGTGGCCCGCAGAACCAGATTTCGGACCGGCGCGAGCCAGCTTGCGCAGCGGCCACATCGGCAGCGCTCAATATTTCACCCTGTTGGGCACCATGAATGTGGAGACGGATGCCGGGTAATGCAGTGCAACTTGCCTCAAGAAGCGCAACAAATGGATCATTCGTCCGATCTCGCGTGCAGTAGTGAAGATCCGCAGAAACCTGGTTCGCTGACTGTTGCAAGGAGTCGAGCCAGGCGAGGAACGGCGTTACTCCGATTCCGCCGGCAATCCAGATTTGTTGGGCGCTCGAATCCTGCCGGGTCATGTCGAAGCGACCATAAGGCCCCTCAACCTTGACGGCACGACCGACCTCCAGTCGCTTGCCCAGGGTACGGGTGTAATCACCGAGCGCCTTGATCTGGAAACTGATGCTTCGATCACCCCGATCCGCACTGGCGATCGTGAATGGGTGAGCCCCCTCTTTTTCGTCGAAGGTAATGAATGCGAACTGACCAGGGCGATGACCCCGCCAGTTATTGTCAAGCTGGCAGCTCACGCCAAGCACATCCGGGGCGGGTTGCTCGATCGCGGTCACGGTCCCGCTGGCGCGGCGTGCTCTCCCGATACGACCTACGAGCGAGAACAGGGCGCCGTAAATTCCCGCAGCGCCGAGTACCGCGATAAGGATACCCACTGGCTGAGCCCAGTAATCCGTCGGGGCGAGCATGGCTGCATGCAGCGCCAGCATCAGATAAAGCACCGGCATTGCCTGATGCACTGCCCGCCAGGTTTTGTAGGGAAACCGTTTCCATAAGGTGATGACCAGCATCGCCAGCACAAGATAGAACGCCCACTCCCCCATGTCCTTGGCCAGGTCGCGCATCACTTCCAGGAAGCCGGTGAATTGCTCCTTGGGTATGCGGCCTTCGCGTCCGACTATCGCTTTGAGTATGTCTCCGACGACTTCCTCGACCAGCCAATGAACTACGGCGAAGCTCACCGCGAGAATGCCGGCCCATTTATGGGTCCGATAGACTCGATCCATTCCGCCCAGCGGGGTTTCGAGCCAGGCGGGACGTGTGGACAAAAACATCGCCAGCGACATCAAGGCGATCGATAGCAGGCCACTCAGATAGAGCGCTTCCTGCCGGATTACCCATGGCAAAGTGCCACCACTGCTACCGCCCGTGGCAACTACATCCATTCCCCAGGCCAGTGAGACGATGGCAAGTAGCGAACCGAGTAAGATTTTCATGTCAGAACTCCTGATGGATCATTTTCCAGCGGCGGGTTGAGGGTTTCCCGGTTGGGGCAAGTCATCACGGCAGCGTCGTTCGTTGCAGTCAGCCGAATTGCGCTGATTGTTTTTTGCATAGCCACCGTCGTATTTGTCACGCTTGATGTCACGCTGCCGCTGATCGATGACCTCGCCCGTTTGGGCATGCACATACAGCTTGATCCGCCGGCCCGCCTGGTCGGTGGCCTTGACCTCATAGCTGCCGCTTTCACGTTCGATCTTCTCGATATTTCGATAGCCCGCGGATTCCAATCTGGCGTGCACTTCGGGAATCGATAGCCATCTCGCTTTGTCGGTATTGGCAGAGCGGACATCCTGGGCATGACTCGAAATGGAGAAGAAAACAGTGGCAAACAATGCCGTGATGGTTAATGGTCGCATGGTGAAATCCTCCTGCTCAGGAAAGTGTCTGAAATGGTCATTCTTCGTAATAGCCTTGCTCTGCTGCGGTATGGCAGGCGACACAGTTCGCTTTGGTGCGCACCTCCTTGTGACGCCACTCCCAATCAGGCACTTTGCGATGTTCGCTCACCCATTTGGGCAGTTCAGTGATGCGCTGTGGGGCGGCACCTGGCGTAACGCCTTTGAGCAATTTGCTGCTGTAGCGCTGGCCACCTGCATCACCTGCATTGGCAACGAGATAGCTCGTAATCTTCTCGGCGGTGGCCGGATCGAGGCTGGCGTTGTCGCCGAAATGCTTGTCCAGTTCGCCCATCATGCGTTGCCAGGATCGCGCCGGGAGCATCGAGGGGGCAAAGGCCAGGTGGCAACTACCGCACTCCTCCTTGACGATCAGATCGGCCACCGGGGCAAAAAAATGGCGGTCACCGGCCTGGGCACGGGCTAATACAAGGGCAGAAAAAGCCAAGGTCACGACGCCGATGGCAAGCGGACGGTAGGGAATGCGCACGGGAGTCTCCTTTGAATGGGATTACTGACCGATCACGAAGGTGAGCCAGTCACCTTTCTCTTGCGGGGTACATTCGCGCCCCAATACTTCGGTGCAATTGCGCTTAAACCACTTTTCGACCTTGGCCGGATCGGTATAACGCGTTGGCGTCACGGACACCGCGACCGGTTCGATGGTCTTGCCGGTCAGCGCCCGTCCGGCACTCCGGGTGTCCTTGCCGTGACAGGTGGTGCAGGAAGGTGTGTCAGGCTTTCCGCCGGAAGAACTCTGTGTATGCAAGGCCTGGCCGCGTGCCGCTGAAAAGCTTGTTACCTTGGCGGCTGCGGCATACTGAGTCAGCAGGTCTTCGCGCGGACCGGCAAATGTCGCGGAGCTGAGTATCATGGCGACGATTCCTGAGGTGACGACCAATATGTTCTTCATGCGTTTCTCCTGGCGGTTATCGGACTGTGGATCGCACTTTGCGCCACCCCGTCTGAATGAATGCTGAATCGCTTGTTCATCCTACGTTCAGGTTCAAAGGGCTAAAAGATCAGGCTGGAAGACTGCGGAGTTCAAGATGTTGTCGAGAATCACCACCCAATGGCGTCGTACCCTGGCTAGTCTTGTTATGCTGATGACGCTGGCGTTGCCGGGGTCGGGAGTCAGCTTCGCAGCGGACAAGCCCGACCATGACCGTGCCCGTCAAGCCGTTGAGGCTGGAGATGTGCTGCCTTTACGCACGATTCTTGATCGGCTCGAACGCGAGTATCCCGGCCAGGTCATGGAGGTTGAACTTGACCGCGAAAAAGGTGAGTGGGTTTATGAAATCAAGTTATTACGCAAGGGAGGCATCTTGATGAAGTTGAAGGTCCTGGCTCGAGACGGCACCATCCTCGGCATCAAGGAAAAGCATGACAAGCCGCATCGCCAAGGGGAATCTCGCTGATGCGCATTCTGGTTGTCGAAGACGAGCCGACTCTGGCAGCACAACTTGCTGAATGCATCAAGTCGGTCGGCTATGTCGTGGATGTCGCACACAACGGGGTTGATGGTCACTTTATGGGGGAGACTGAACCTTACGACGCTATCGTTCTCGACATCGGTCTGCCGCAGATGGATGGCATCACGGTTCTGAAGAAATGGCGTGCGTCAGGGCGCACCTTGCCGGTACTGATCCTGACGGCACGCGACACTTGGCGGGAGAAAGTGGCCGGCATCGATGCCGGTGCGGATGACTATCTGACCAAGCCCTTTCATATGGAAGAACTGCTGGCCAGGCTTCGTGCCCTGATCCGCCGTGCCGGCGGCCATGCCAGCACCGAGTTTGTTTGCGGTCCGCTAACGCTGGATACCCGCAGCAGCCGTGCCAGCGTGGATGGAACTGCCCTGGCGCTGACGAGCCATGAATACCGGGTGCTCGCCTACCTGATGCATCATCTAGGTGAAATCGTCTCCCGAGCGGAACTGACCGAACATATTTACGCTCAGGATTTCGATCGCGACTCGAATACGGTCGAGGTATTCATCGCGCGCTTGCGCAAGAAATTACCGCCGGGCCTGATCGAAACTGTGCGGGGGCTGGGCTACCGACTCAACAAAGCGCAATGAAAATTGCATTCCTGCGTAACTCCCTCCGCATACGCCTTTTGGCGGGGACACTTGTCTGGATCGTCATTTCGATGACGGTTGCGGGCTGGGGGCTTGGCCAACTCTTTCATCAGCATGTCGAAGCCCAGTTCGATGTGGAGCTAAAGAATCATCTGGATCAGCTAACAGCCCAACTAATTCTCGATGAGCAGAACCAGACCCAAGTTCGATTGCTTCCGAGCGACCCGCGCCTCAACAAACCCCTGTCCGGTCTGTATTGGCAAATAGACCGGATTGCCGCAGCGGGTGAACAACCCACCAAGGCTGTGTTGCGTTCCCGCTCACTGTGGGATGAAACATTGGCCGTGCCAGCCGATACCCCGGCGGACGGAGAGATTCATCAGCATCGGATTGAAGGCCCCCAAGCTGTTGCACTAAGAATAGTGGAACGGACCGTCACCATTGACACGCATTCCCTGAGGTTGATCGTTGCGGCCAATGAAAGTTTGATGACAGGACCTATCGCAGACTTCAAAGGCCATCTTTGGTTGGCGTTGGGCATACTGGGAATGGGATTGACGTTCGCTGCCTCAATGCAAGTATTTGTCGGGCTTGCCCCTCTGCGCAGCATGCAGGATGCCCTTGGGCGTGTCAGGCACGGAGATGCCCGAAATATGGAAGGCACCTTCCCAAGCGAGATTATGCCGCTGGTGAATGAGTTCAACACGGTGCTGGCGCAAAACGCCGAGGTGGTCGAGCGTGCTCGAACGCAAGCCGGCAACCTTGCCCATGCGCTTAAAACACCGCTGAGTGTCCTCAGCAATGCCGCCAATGTTCCCGAGAAGCGAGATGACGACTTGGCACGTCTGGTCACATCGCAAGTCGATACCGTGCGTAAGCAGGTCGATTACCACCTGAGTAGGGCACAAGCTGCCGCATCGGTACAAGTTCCGGGCATGCGCACCGCCGTAGAGCCTGTGATCCAGGGACTGGTGCGGGTCATGCGTCGGGTGCATGCAGACCGCCAGATCGAAATTGTATTGCTTCCCGATCCAGCTAATCTGGCATTCCGTGGTGAGGAACAGGATTTACAGGAAATGCTGGGGAATCTGATCGACAACGCCTCGAAGTGGGCCAGATCACGGATCGAGATTCAAGTCTCGGACGAGTCTGGCAAATTCCGGGTGAGCATCGATGATGACGGCAAGGGCATTGCCGAGACCGAACGTGATCATGTACTCAAACGAGGGGTTCGCGCAGACGAACAGGTTCCCGGTACGGGGCTGGGGCTTGCCATATCCGCCGACCTGGCGCGAATGTACGGTGGTGATTTGGTGTTGGCAAAATCCTCATTGGGCGGGCTTCAAGTCTCGTTGATTCTGCCGGCAGTTTGACGCCTTCACCATAGCACTTGCCGGACCAAGGATGCGGTTCATGGCCTGTAGGGCATGACAACCGTAAAGGGTGACGGAGTTCGAGGTTCGAGTTAGTCAGCGGAGAACCAACGGTCAACGTGACCATGGGCTGAAAGACAGGTAACCGGGACATTGCAGTCCGAGTTTTGCCACAGGTCCAGCGGCCGCAGTGGCCGACGCACACTCAGGTAGCCATCTGCCACAACGACAGCTCCGCTCAGAAACCTGCCGCAGAGTCATCGAGACGACGAGTGTCTCTTCTGGGCACCTAACAGTCATCAACGCCAAACGGCAATTCGCCGCACTCCCTGGCCAGACAAGGTTGGACAGCAGATTGCAAATTCCCCAAAACGCCTAAAGAATCCTGTCACCGCGGATCACCCGGAGCAGGATGGCGACGATAGCGATGACCAGCAGAATGTGGATGAGTCCACCGGCGGTGTAGGCGGAGAGCAGCCCGAACAGCCACAGGATGATCAGGACAACGGCGATCGTGTAGAGCATGGTGTTTCTCCTTTGGTGACTGGTTTCAAGGCGCAAACAGCCACTTGATCTCTTCAATTTGCGCGACTCGGGGGAGCGGGCAAGGGCACGCCCGCCCTCGCCCTGATTACGCCTGCGTTGTGCTGGCGTTCCTCAACTCAGCGCTTGATGCGGCTGATCTTGGTGCCTTCGATACTCAGGCTGACCATCAGGCCTTGCTGGTCGAAGATGAAGGCATAGGCATCGTCCTTGAGCGTCGTGGTCGACAGGTTCTTGGCGGCACCTTCATTGACGACGACGACAGTCGGGCCGACGCCAAATTCCCAGCCGTTCGATTTGTCGAGGTATTTGACGGCCTTGTCGCTCATCAGGAAGACGACGTAGCCATAGGATTCGGCACCGGCTTGCCAGCCCCAGGAGGCCGACACCGAGTTGTAGTAGCCGGCCTGCTTGCCGTTCTTGGTCAGCACGCCTTCGCCATAGCTACCGCCGAAGACCAGGCCGGCCTTGAGTATCTTGGGGAAGACCAGAATGCCCTTGGCCTTCTTGGCAAGGCTTTCGGCCACCGGGTTGGTCTTGTAGAGCGATTGCAGGGCCTGGTCGGCGTCCTTGTCGAGGTCTTCCGCGCTGGCGGCAATTGCTTGACCGCTCAAGGCGCCAAATGAAAATAGGGCGGCGGTGATGAGAATAAGGTTTTTCAAAACGTGGCGTCTGGTAGTCATGATCTTGTCCTGTCCGTATGGGTTGATTGGAAATGGAGCAATCGACAGCGAGGCGCACGGCACAGCTTTCTCTCGGTCATGCCCCATGAGTCGATACTTGAGCTTAGAAGCATGGCCGCCGCGATTCCGTTCGCTGGCACACATAGACCAGACGTGCATGGACTACACTGAAATTGGCCGCAAAATGCACAGACACAAGCGTGCGCCAGCACACAGAAAACCGGCCGTAAAGTGGCTATATGTTGAACCTAGAGAGCCTACAATCATGATCGAACCGCTATTACTCGCCGCCGCCCGTATCTCGACTTTCGATGACAAGGTGCTGCTGACCAACGCCAGCGGCTTTTTCTTCGAGCGCGACGAACGGCTGTTTCTGGTGACCAGCCGCCACGTGGTATTCAGCAAATCGATCAAGCACTACCCGACCCGGATCGAGATCGAGTTGCATACCAATGCAAGCAACATCGCCGAATCGACGGGTTTTTCGATTCCGCTCTACCGCAACGGCAAGAGTCTCTGGCGCCAGGGGCTGGATGCAGCAGGTGACATTGACGTTGCCGTCATCGAAATCAACCGCAAGGCGCTGCCCACGACGGCGGTCTATCGTGCCTTCAGCCCGCGCCACCTGTTGTCCAGTCTCGACCATGTCGAGGTCGGCTCATCATTGCTCATTGTCGGCTTCCCGCTTGGCTTCCACGACGCGCTCCATCACACGCCGGTGGTC
The DNA here is from genome assembly GCA_018828385.1 of Gammaproteobacteria bacterium. Lineage (GTDB taxonomy): Bacteria > Pseudomonadota > Gammaproteobacteria > Burkholderiales > Rhodocyclaceae > Azonexus. The sequence goes on from JAHJVE010000023.1 coordinate 137,253, forward strand.
CGCCACGCCATCATCGCCACGTCATTCGGCCTGCGTTTTCAGGGGGAAGGTTTCTTTCTGACCGATGCCCGCACCCATCGCGGCAGCAGCGGTGCGCCGGTCGTCATGCGCGCGGCCCAGACCATGCCTGACCTCGGCGATCTGCCCTGGATGCTGCTCGGCATTCATTCGTCCCGCTTCGATGTCGGCAATCGCGATCTGGTTGAGGATGAGGCGCTGGGACTGAACGGCGCCTGGTATGCCGATATCCTGCTCAAGCTGACGGAAGCGTAAAAGCCCGGGTCAGTGCCTTGCCCGGGCCAGGTTTTCTGTCTGCAGGCCGCGCAATATTTTCTGATAGGCCTCGGCGAACAGCAGCACGCCGTCAAGCTGCAGGCTGTGGCCAACGGCATCCAGATAGATGCCCAGTTCCAGCAGCGCCTGGATGTGGATCTGCGCTTCGTCCAGGCCTTCCGGCAAGGTGTTGGCAACCCGGCCATGTTTGCGGAAAGCGGCCAGTGTCGCGTCGGGCAGCGTATTGATGCTTTCCCGGCCGATCAGCGGTTCGACATAGAGTACGTCGCTGTACGCCAGATTCTTGCTGCCGGTACTCGCCCACAGCGGCGTCTGCGGCCGTATGCCGGCCAAGCGCAGCAGGGCGAAATCCGGCCCGTGAAACAGGTCGCGGTAGCGACCATGGCAGCATTTGGCCAGGGCGACACCGGATCGTCCGCTGAGCCGCGCGGCGTGCATGGTGCCGAGCGCTTCGAGGCGTTTATCGACCGCGCTATCGACGCGGCTCAGGAAGACGCTGGCCACCGAACGCAGGTGCCGGGCCTGGCCGCCGCTTTCCAGCCAGCGAATTGCCCCCCGCAGGTAGGCCTGGGCCACGGCCTCATACTGGGCCAGCGAAAAGATCAGGGTGACGTTCACCGAGATGCCTTCCACGGTCAACCGGAAAAAAGCCTCAATTCCGGAAGGGGTGGCCGGCACCTTGATCAGCACATTGTCGAGACCGACCAGGCCGTGCAAACGCCGCGCCGCGGCAACGGTGCCGGCGGTATCGTTGGCCAGCGCCGGCGAGACTTCGAGGCTGACGTAACCGACCTCGCCCCGGCTTTCCCGGAAGGCCGGCAGCAACATGGCGCAGGCGGCGCGGATGTCGGCAATGACCAGCGATTCGTAACAAGCCTCGGCATCCTGCCCGGCAGCGCGCAGGCGCTCCAGATCCTCGCGGTAATAGGTACCGTTGGCGATGGCCTTCTCGAAAATGGCCGGATTCGAGGTCACGCCATCGATGCCGTCCTCGTTGATCAGGCGTTGCAGGCTGCCCTCGCGGAGCAGGGTGCGCGACAGGTTGTCGAGCCAGATGTGCTGGCCGATGGCCTTGAGTTCCAGTAACGGGTTCTGGCTCATGACTTTGCTCCCGACCACTGCCATTCGAGAATTTCCGGCATGTCTTCACCGTGTTTGAGGATGTATTGGGCGTGCTCGTTGAGCTTGTCGCGCATCGCCTGCTTGATGTGCGCTGCCTGTGCCTGCAGCTTGGGCACGCGTCTGGCGACGTCGATGACCAGATGGAAACGGTCGAGGTTGTTGAGGACGACCATGTCGAACGGCGTTGTCGTCGTGCCCTCCTCCTTGTAGCCGCGGACGTGCAGCCGGGCGTGGTTGGTCCGCCGGTAGGTCAGCCGGTGGATCAGCCACGGGTAGCCGTGGTAGGCGAAGATGATCGGCTTGTCGGCCGTGAACAGCGAGTCGAAGTCATCGCTCGACAGGCCGTGCGGGTGCTCTTCCTGCGGTTGCAGGGTCATCAGGTCGACGACATTGATGCAGCGGATTTTCAGGGTCGGCGTCAGTTTGTGCAGGATGTCGATGGCGGCGAGCATTTCCAGGGTCGGCACATCGCCGGCCGCGGCGAGCACGATGTCCGGCTCGCCCGGCTGGTCGTTGCAGGCCCATTCCCACAGGCCGATACCGGCGCCGGTGTGGTTGATCGCGGCTTCCATGTCGAGCCATTGCCAGTCCGGCTGCTTGCCGGCAACGATGACATTGACCAGGTTGCGGCTCTTCAGGCAGCGGTCGGTGACGCACAGCAGCGTGTTGGCATCGGGCGGCAGATAGACGCGGATGATGTCCGCCTTCTTGTTCAGCACGTGGTCGATGAAGCCCGGGTCCTGGTGCGAGAAGCCGTTGTGATCCTGGCGCCAGACGTGCGAGGTGAGCAGGATGTTGAGCGAGGCAATCGGCCGCCGCCAGGGGATCTCGCCGCACATCTTGAGCCACTTGGCGTGCTGGTTGAACATCGAATCGACGATGTGAATGAAGGCCTCGTAGCACGAGAACAGGCCGTGCCGGCCGGTCAGCAGGTAGCCTTCGAGCCAGCCTTGGCAGGCATGTTCGGAGAGCACTTCCATGACCCGGCCATCGGGCGCCAGATGGTCATCGCCTTCGACATGTTCGGCCATCCAGCTGCGGTTGGTGACCTCGAACACAGCACCGAGGCGGTTGGAAGCCGTTTCATCCGGCCCGAAGATGCGGAAATTGTCCGGGTTCTGGCGCATCACGTCGCGCAGGAAGACGCCCATGGCGCGCGTCGCCTCGGCCACCGAACCGCCCGGCGTCGGCACCGCCACGGCGTAGTCGCGATAATCCGGCAGACGCAGGTCGCGCAGCAGCGCGCCGCCGTTGGCGTGCAGGTTGGCGCCCATGCGCCGCTGGCCGGCCGGGGCCAGCGCGGCGATCCCGGGCATCAGCCGGCCGCCTTTGTCGAACAGTTCGGCCGGCTTGTAGGACGCCATCCATTCGCCCAGCAATTCGACGTGTTCCGGCTTGTCCATGTCGCTGAACGGCACCTGATGCGAACGCCAGGAGCCTTCGCTTTGCTTGCCATCGACCGTTTTCGGCCCGGTCCACCCTTTCGGCGAACGCAGGATGATCATCGGCCAGCGCGGCCGGCTCTCATCGCCGCCTTCGCGCGCCTGGCGCTGGATGGCGGCAATGCTGGCCATGGCCGTGTCGACCGCAGCCGCCATCAACTGGTGCATGGTTTCCGGGTCGTCGCCCTCAACGAAAATGGGGTGATAGCCGTAGCCGACGAACAGGCATTCCAGCTCGCTGTGGCTGATCCGGGCCAGGATGGTCGGGTTGGCGATCTTGTAACCGTTGAGGTGAAGGATGGGCAGCACGGCGCCATCGGTGCGCGGATTGAGGAATTTGTTGGAATGCCAGGAAGTGGCAAGCGGCCCGGTTTCCGCCTCGCCGTCACCAACGACGCAGCAGGTGATCAGGTGCGGGCTGTCGAAAACGGCGCCGTAGGCATGGAACAGGGCGTAACCCAGTTCACCGCCTTCGTGGATCGATCCCGGCGTGTCCGGAGAGGCGTGGCTGGGAATACCACCGGGGAAGGAGAACTGCTTGAACAGCCGGCGCATGCCCTCCTCGTCTTGCGAGATGTCCTGGTAAAACTCGCTGTAGCTGCCTTCCAGCCAGGTATTCGCCACCACCCCCGGGCCACCGTGGCCGGGGCCGGCGATGAAGATCATGTCGAGGTCGTGCTGCTTGATCGCCCGGTTCATGTGCACGTAAATGAAGTTCAAACCCGGCGTCGTGCCCCAGTGGCCGAGCAGGCGCGGCTTGATGTTGGCCAGGCTGAGCGGCGTTTTGAGCAGCGCGTTGTCGAGCAGGTAGATCTGGCCGACCGACAGGTAGTTGGCGGCGCGCCACCAGGCGTTCATTTGGTCGAGTTCGTCGGCGGCCAGCGGCATGTGGGTCGTGAGCATTTGCTTATCCTTTGTCGTGTTCATTGAGCACCGGCCTTGCGTAGACGGGCTTGCAGGGCTTCCAGTTCGTCGAGCAGTTGCAGGGCCAGCGCGGCGCCGGCCAGATTGACGCCGAGATCGCGTTGTAACCGAATGGCGACCGTGGCACGCCGCAGGTGGGTGCCGGTGAAGCGCCAGCGATGCGGTTCCCGGCCAATCGGTGACAAAACGCCTTCATCGACCAGTTCGACGATGGTTTCAACCCGCACGGCACAGGCCTGGCAGACTTCGCTGATGGTCAGGTCGGTTTGCTCTTCGAGAATGATGGCGCTCGGTTGCGGCAGCAATTTGTCCTTATCCTCATCCATGCTTATGCTCCCAGTCTGGACCGCGATTTGAAGGATTTGAACTGCTCGGCCATGCCGGCGTAGAAGGCCCGGTCGGCATCGCTTTCAGCCGTCGGCAAAACCACCTGCAAGACGACGTAAAAATCGCCCGGCGTGTTGCCCGGAATGCCTTTGCCCTTGAGCCGCAACTTGCCGCCAGATTTCGAATTTGGCGGAATTTTCAGGTCGACCGTAGCATTCGGTGTCGGCACGCTGACCGTTGCCCCCAGGGCCGCTTCCCATGGCGCCAGCGGCAAATCGAGAAAGACATCGCGCTGCTCGACCCGGAAATGGGCGTGCGGATTGAACGCCACCTCGAGATAGAGATCGCCTGCCTTGCCCTGACCGATGCCCGGCCCACCCTGCCCGGCCAGACGAATGTGCTGTCCGGCCCGAACCCCTTGCGGAATGGTGACATTGAGCTGATGGGAGCGCATCGTCATCCGGCCGTTGGCATCCACCTCGGGCGTGCCGAGCGTGATGATCCGGGTCGCACCGCTATAAGAATCGGCCAGATCGATCATGACCTGGGCGTGCCGGTCCTCGCCGCGCGCATGAAACTCCGGGCGGCCCCGGCTGCCACCAGCAAAAGCTTGCCCATACAAGGATTCGAAAAAGTCGCTGAAATCCTCGGCGCCCTTGCCGTTCGCGCCATCGCCGGAAAACTCGAAACCGGCGTTCCAGTCCGGCGGCGGCCGGAAATCCTGCCCGGCTTGCCAGTTGGCGCCCAGCCGGTCGTAGGCGGCGCGCTTTTCAATATCCTTGAGCACGGCGTTGGCCTCACCGAGTTCCTTGAAACGCGCCTCGGCTGCCGGATCCTTGCTGACATCGGGATGGTATTTGCGCGCCAGTTGTCGATAGGCCCGCTTGATCTCGTCCTGGGTCGCATCGCGCGCCACCCCCATGATCTTGTAGTAATCCTTGAATTCCATCAGATGGATTCGCTCAATCCGGCTTTTTCTCGCCGGAAGGCGCGGCGGATTCCGCCGGGTTTGGTGTCAGTGGACTTTCTCCGGCCTCCTCCAGCGCATCGGTCGCGAGAGGAACAATCGGCGCCCAATGGCAGCAACCCGCTTGTGTGGCGAGGTGCCGAATGGGCTTGAGGGGTGCTATTTGATCATTCATCTGCAACCTCCAATAAAGGCAGCCTGTGCTGTCGCGATGACTATGCAGTCCGAACGCAAACAATTCCGTGCGCCAGCCAACATAGACGACCAGGGATGCTGTGTGCGTTGGCGAACAGAAACCGCCGCCCCTCCGGCGCACTATCGGGCCATGCTCGATCTGAATGCTCAGGTGCCATGTGCCAGTCATGCTGAGCTGGAACGCGTCGCTAATATCGCCAAACATGAATGCCCGGTATCAAAACTATTGAACGCGCCGATCACCCTGTCCGTCCAACTTGAACCCAATGAGGTAATCCCGTGAAAAAATTTGCCGTCGTATTGATTGCACTTGCCAGCCTCATATCCGGCTGCGTGGTTTATGACCCAGCCTACAGGGATGGAGATCGGCGCGATGGCCATCCAAATCGCAGCCATGATCGTGACCGCGATGGCGTGCCGGATGGCCAGGACACGCGCCCGAACAATCCCAACCGCTACTAGCCGATGAAAACCGCCGAGCAGTTGGCCGCACTGTTCCCCCGCGAAAGCGACATTCCCGCCGACTATCGCATCCTGGCGCCGATCCATCAGCGCGCCATCCTGATCAATGGCGAAATGCGCATCTGGAAGGGCGAGACGCGGACGGTGCATTCGCCGGTCTGCGTGCAGGCTGCCGACGGCACGCTGAGCCATGTCGAACTGGGCAGCGTGCCGGTCACCGGCACGGTCGAGGCCGATGCGGCATTGGCCGCCGCGGTAACCGCCTACGATCACGGCCGCGGCACCTGGCCGAACCTGTCGGTGGCCGAGCGCATCGCCTGCGTCGGCGACTTCACCAACCAGATCGTCGCCCGCCGGCGCGAGATCGTGAACCTGATCATGTGGGAAATCGGCAAGAGTCTGGCCGACTCGCAAAAGGAATTCGACCGCACCATCGACTACATCCGCGCCACCGTCGAGGAACTCAAGCGCCTCGACAACAGCAATTCGCGCTTCGAGATCGTCGACGGCACCATCGCCCAGATCCGCCGCTCGCCGGTCGGTATCGCGCTGTGCATGGGGCCGTACAACTACCCGATGAATGAGACCTTCAGCACGCTAATCCCGGCGCTGATCATGGGCAATGTCGTGCTCTTCAAACCGCCGCGCTTCGGCGTGCTGCTCTACTACCCGATGCTCGAAGCCTTCCGCAGCGCCTTCCCGCCCGGCGTCATCAACATCGTTTACGGCCAGGGTCACGTCGTCGTGCCGCACATCATGGGTTCCGGCCAGGTCAATGTGCTGGCCCTCATCGGCTCCTCCGAAGTGGCCGACCAGCTCAAGAAATCACACCCGAAAACCAACCGCCTGCGCGCCATCCTCGGCCTTGGCGCCAAGAACGCGGCGATCATCATGGCCGACGCCGACATCGAGCTGACGGTCAAGGAATGCATCACCGGCTCGCTGTCATTCAACGGCCAGCGGTGTACGGCGATCAAGATGATCCTCGTGCACCAGTCGATTGCCGAACAATTCCTGCGCCGCTTCTGCGAGGAAGTCGGCAAGCTGGCCATCGGCATGCCGTGGGAAGCAGGCGTCATGCTGACGCCGCTGCCCGAAATGGAAATGGTTTCGTACATGAACGAGTGCATCGCCGATGCCGTGGAAAAAGGCGCCAAGGTGATCAACCCGGGCGGCGGCACCACGGTCGAAACCCTGTTCTACCCAGCCGTGCTCTTTCCGGTAAAGGAAGGCATGAAGCTCTACCGCGAGGAACAGTTCGGGCCGATCATCCCGGTCGCTACCTTCGAGGACATCGAGACGCCGCTCGACTACGTCATCACCTCGGACCATGGCCAGCAGGTCAGCATCTTCGGCAGCAACCCGGAACAGATCGCCTCGCTGGTCGATACCCTGGTCAACCAGGTCTGCCGGGTCAATATCAACTGCCAGTGCCAGCGCGGCCCCGATGTCTTTCCCTTCGTCGGGCGCAAGGATTCGGCCGAAGGGACGCTGTCCGTCCATGACGCCCTGCGCGCCTTCTCGATCCGCACCATGGTCGCCGCCAAGCAGACCGACGCGTCGAAAAAACTGCTCGATGCCATCGTCCTCGGCAACAAATCGAATTTCATCAATACCCACTTCATTCTCTGAGGCGGGAGGAATATCCCGACAGAAGCGTGGTCATCCCGATAACGGGCACGAAACTACATGAAAGTAGGCGCTGGCATGACCAAATCAGACATCGGCATCGTTGGCATTGGCGTGATGGGCGCCAATCTGGCGCTCAACCTGAGCGACAAGGGCTACCGGGTGAGCGTGTACAACCGGACAAGCGCCGTTGCCTCGAAATTCATCCATGCCCACGGCCAAGGCCGGGCCATCACCGTGGCCCACAGTCTTCAGCAACAGGTCAGCCAGCTTGGCTCACCCCGCGTGATTCTGCTCATGGTGACGGCCGGTCGGGCCGTCGAGGCGGTCATCGAACAACTGCAGCCCTTCCTCGAACCCGGCGATATCGTGATCGACGGCGGCAACTCCAACTACCAGGACAGCAATCGCCGCTGGCTTGCGCTGGCTGCCTGGGGCATCCACTTCGTCGGCATGGGTGTTTCCGGCGGCGAGAACGGCGCCCGTTTCGGGCCGTCACTGATGCCCGGCGGTGCTGCCGCTGCCTGGCCGGGCATCCGCGACATGTTTCAGGCCATCGCCGCGAAGGTTGACGGCGTAGCGTGCTGCCAATGGCTGGGCGATGGCGGCGCCGGCCATTACGTCAAGATGATTCACAACGGCATTGAATACGGCGACATGCAGTTGATCGCCGAAGTCTGCCACCTCATGCAACACGCCATCGGCCTCAGCCATGACGAGATGGCCGACTGCTTCGCGGCCTGGAATGGCGGTCGGCTTGAATCCTATCTGATCGAAATCACCGCCCGCATACTGCGTCAGCGCGACCGCGACGGCAGCCCTCTGGTGGACAAGATTCTCGACAAGGCCGGGAATAAGGGCACCGGTGTATGGACCGCCCATGATGCCCTCGACAATGCCGTGCCACTGACCCTGATCAGTGAAGCCGTGCACGCCCGCATGCTGTCGGCGCTCAAGGCCGAACGGGTTGCGGCGGCGGCGCTGCTCGGCAGTGTGCCGACGCTCGTGCCGGAGTCGGAAAGATCGATGTATCTCGACGCGCTGCACGATGCCTTGTACGCCGCGAAACTGGTCTCCTACACTCAGGGCTTCATGCTCATGCAGGCTGCCGCCGCAAAGAATGGCTGGGCCTTGCCATTCGGTGACATCGCCCTGCTCTGGCGCGCTGGCTGCATCATCCGCAGCCGCTTTCTGGCCGACATCAAGAACAGCTTTGAACGCCAGCCCGTGCCGCCCAGCCTGCTGCAGGATCCGTTCTTTGCGGCCGAGGTCAAAGCCTCGGAAGCCGGCTGGCGCGTGGCGGTGATGCTCGCTGTCGGAAAAGGGGTGGCGGTGCCGGCACTAAGCTCGGCCCTGTCGTATTACGACGGCTATCGCTGCGACTATGGCTCAGCCAATATTATTCAGGCGCAGCGGGATTTCTTTGGTGCGCACACCTACCAGCGTATCGACAGCGACGAGGCCAAGCATTTTCACACCCGCTGGCTGGGCGATGGCGGCGAAGAGATCGCGTCATGAGTTGCGCCAGCGAATCGCACGCCTACGTCATCTTCGGGGCGACCGGCAATCTGGCGATGGCCAAGCTCCTGCCCGCCTTGTACCAGTTGCACAGCCTGGGTCATCTGGCGCCAGAGGTCCGCATTCTCGGCTGCGGCCGGACGCCCTATGCGCAGGATAGTTGGCGAGCCGAGGTCGGAAAGCTTCTGCAAGTATCCGATAGCGGGCCGCTCGACAGTTTTCTCCAGCGCCTCGACTATCTTGCCGGCAACCTTGACGACGCCGCCTTCTATCAGGCGCTGGGCGCCTGGATGGGGAGCAGCGAATGCGGCAACAACGTCATTTTCTATCTCTCGGTCAGCCCGGAGCTCTATGTGCCGATCACCGTCGGGCTGGCCCAGGCTGGTTTGCTGGCAGAGCACACTGGCTGGCGGCGGATGGTCATCGAAAAACCCTTCGGCCACGACCTGCAATCGGCCCGCGACTTGCAGCACGAACTCAACACACGCCTGGACGAAGAGCAGATTTACCGCATCGATCATTACGTCGGCAAGGAATCCGTACAGAACGTGCTGGTCCTGCGTTTTGCCAACATGATCCTGGAACCCCTGTGGAACCGGCATTACATCGATCAGGTTCAAATCACCCATGCCGAAACCATCGGCCTGGACGGCCGAGCCGACTACTACGACCGACACGGCGGGGCGACGCGCGACATGATCCAGAGCCACCTGTTGCAGGTGCTCGCCCTGCTGGCGATGGAACCGCCGGTATCGCTCGAGGCCGAAGCCCTGCGTGACGAAAAGGTCAAGGTGCTGCGCTCGATTCGCCCGCTTGACCCGTCGCAACTGGCCAGCCATGCCGTTCGCGCCCAGTATGCCGGCTACCAGCAGGAAGCCGGCGTCACCGCCGGCAGCCATACCGAGACCTATGCGGCGCTCAAGCTTTACGTCGATAACTGGCGATGGCGCGACGTCCCCTTCTATCTGCGTACCGGCAAGCGCCTCAAGGAGCGCCGTTCGATGGTTGCCGTGCGTTTCCGCGAACCGCCGATGCAGCTCTTTCAGGGAACGGGGGCCTCCGCCGTACATCCGAACTGGTTGCTGATCGGCATTCAGCCGGACGATGTGGTGCAGATGGAAATTTCCGCCAAGGTGCCCGGCCAGGAAACGCGGACCCGTCAGATTTCGATGGATGCGTCGGTCGGCAATCCCGGCGAACGCATGGCCGACGCTTATGAAGAATTGTTGATCGATGTCATCCAAGGCAACCGGTCGCTCTTCCTGCGCTATGACGAGGTCAAGGCGGCGTGGAATATTGTCGATCCGTTCATGCGCGGCTGGGCCGACGACGAGCACCCACCTTTGCAATATCCGGCCGGCAGTTGGGGGCCGAAAGCAGCGGACCGGATTTTTGGTCAGACTGACCGTGAATGGCGGCAGACGCTGAGTTGCAACGGCAAACCCGAAGGCCAAGGCTGATGCTGCCGGTCAACAGCAAAATATTGCCAAAACCGGAAGATGTCGCCGCTCAGGCCTGCCGCATCATCATCGCTGAAGCCGACGCGGCGCTCCGTGAGCGTCAGATATTTCGCATCGTCCTGGCCGGTGGCAATACGCCGCAACGAACCTATGAAATGCTCGCCGGGATGGCTCAGGACTGGAGCGCCTGGGAAATATTCTGGAGTGACGAGCGTTGCCTGCCGGCCGACCACCCCGGCCGCAACTCACGCATGGCACACGATGCCTGGCTTTCACCCGTGGCCATACCGGCCAGCCAGATTCACCCCATCCCGGCCGAACTCGGTGCGGCACGGGCAGCGGCCGAATATTCCACCCTGGTTGTCGACCGGCAGCCCTTCGATCTGGTGCTGCTCGGCATGGGAGAAGATGGGCACACCGCCAGCCTGTTTTCGACGAACGGCGACCATGTTGCCCCGGTGATTGCCGTGCACGGCGCGCCAAAGCCACCAGGCGAGCGGGTCAGCCTGAACTTTCAGACCTTGCGCGCTTGCCGCCAGCAACTGGTATTGGTCACCGGTGCAGAAAAATCAGCAGCCCTGCTCGCCTGGCAGCAAGATGCCGACCTGCCCATTGCCCATGCCGTGCGCAACGATGCCTGCCTGCTGGCCGATGCCGAGGCTGGCCAGTCAGCGAATTTCGTGGCGCCGGTTCTTTGAATTTGATCGGCGGCTCTTGCCGCTCTGCCGCCTGGCGTAGATCGCCATCAAAGGCGTAACGGAAATCCCGTGCAGGATGATCGATGCGGCCACGGCCGAGAGGGTGAGATTGATCGCCTGGTCGGCCAAGGGGCCGGTGAATCCGTGATTCAGGGCAAACATCAGGTAGTAGATCGAACCGATACCGCGAATGCCGAACCAGGCTATCAACAGCCGCTGATCGCCCGAGACCTGTGCCCCCAGCAAACCCAACCATACCGAGACCGGGCGCAGGACAAAAAACAGGAGAACGAGGAAGACCACCGTCTCCAGATCGACATGGATATAGGCCAGCATGGCTCCCGCGGCGAGGACGATCACCAGTTCGGCAATGCGTTCAAGCTGCTCGTTGAAACCACGCACCGCGTGCATCAGGTAAGCGCCGGCCAGATTGGGATGGGTCGCCACGGCCAGATGAGCTTCCTTGTCCGGCAAGTTGGCCGTTCCTTTGTCCGGCACCTTTTGCGGACCTGAGCGCTCCTTGACGCGCTGCAAGGCCAGACCGGCGGCGAAAACGGCAAGAAAACCATAGGTTGAGGCCAGTGTTGCCACACCGAAGGCCAGCGCGACCAGCCCGAGCGCCAGGAATTCGTCGAGCCCGACGGCTTCCTTGTGCCGCGTTCGCAGATGGAGCACCAGCCGGCCGATCATCGTACCGAGCAGGCCGCCGATAAACAAGCCGCCGACCAGCGCCCAGACCACATCGATGGCCAGCCAGCGCCAGCCCCACGTCCCGAGTTCGTGCATACCGAGCAGGCCAAGTCCGAGCATGACAAAGGGAAAGGCGGCACCATCATTGAACCCGCCCTCGCCACTCAGGCTGAAGCGCAGGCGGTCGCGATCAGACGTTTCCTCGACCTGGACATCCGATGCCAGCACGGGGTCGGTCGGGGCCAGGATGCCACCGAGCAGGATTGCTGCGCCAATCGACATGCCAAGCAAAAAGAAGCAGACCAGCGCGATGAGGCAGACGACCAGCGTCATCGAGACAAACGCCAGCCGCAAGGGCAAGCGCCAGTGGTGGCTGGAGAATGGCAGGCCGAGCTTCAAACCAACCGAAAACAAGGAAATCAGTACCGCACCTTCAGCCACCCGCTCAAGGAGGCCGGAGACGAGATGCGGATCAGCGCTCATCAACCCCAAACCGCCAGTCCCCAGCAGGTAGCCGACAGCCAGATAGAACATGGAGGCACTGACCGGAAGTCGCTTCATCAGCGTTCCGGACAGGGCCATGGTAATCAGGAGAGCGCCGACAACCAGCGCCCAAAGGGAAAAAGACATTTCGGCCGGCTCCTGTTGAACTGCGACTACGCCAAACGCTCAAATGACAAGCCTGGTGCACTATCTGACACGGATACTGCAATTTCCGTTCGGCAACGCATATAGGACAACCGGGTACCTTGTGTGCGCTGCCGCACAGAGCAGTTTTGTTCTGGGTGACATTGTCTTCGCGGCTAAATAACGGAGGTTCAAGATGAACGAGATCAAAATTCTGGGAATCGTTGGCAGTCTGCGTAAAAGCTCCTACAACGCTTTCGCCCTGAAAGCCGCGCAGGAATTGCTGCCCGACGGCGTAACGCTGGAAACAGTCAGCCTCCAGGGCATTCCGGTTTTCAATCAGGATGATGAATTGACACCACCCGCCGCCGTGCTTGAATTCAAGCAAAAGATCTTGGCCGCCGACGCCATCCTGTTTGCCACGCCGGAATACAACTACTCGCTGCCCGGTGGTTTGAAAAATGCCATCGACTGGGGCACCAGGCCCTATGGTCAAAGCGCATGGAAGGGCAAAACCGCGGCCATCATGGGTGTTTCCATCGGCAACTTCGGTACGGCGCGAGCCCAATACGATCTGCGCAAAATTCTCGTCGCCCTCGACATGCCGGTCGTCGTTCAACCCGAAGTCATGATCGGCAACGCAGCCGAACGATTTGACCCGAACGGCATCCTGACCGACGAACGAAGCCGGGAACTCATCCGAAAACTGTTGAGCACGCTGGTCCAACTGGAAAAATCGGCGCGCCGGGCCAAGGGTGAATCGGTTCTGCCTTCATGACAGCGCCTGGCGCCGGCAGAAACCGGGAGCGTCGCCATCTCGCCGCAGGCACATCGAACGGTCTCATGGCTTCCTGCCTCTCCGGATCGAACCCTATGCCACGACAGGCAGATCCCGGTTCACACCGTACTCACGGCATCCTTGAATTCACCGACTGCAGCCTTGATGACTTCTCGAGCCACTTCCGTCTCATGCTCCGTTCTGGTCTCTGCGACCAGCACGACCTGGCCACTGGCGATGGCGTCGCGGACGAGGTCGGCTAACCGGCCATCCTTGCGTTCAGTACCGGTGGAGGCCCCGGCAGCAGCGCCGACAAAGGCACCCAGACTGGCCCCCCAGCCAAGCATGACGAGCGGTGCAACCAATGGGCTGGCAACGAACAGGGTGACGCTTCCCGCCACCAACGCGAGTTGGGCAAGGGCACCGATACCGGTACCCACCGCCGTGCCAATGGCGCCGTCGACCAGTACATTGGTCAGCACCTCATTGTTCTCGCCCTTGATTTCGGTAACGGCAGGGCCCGATTCGGCGTCGAAAAGCTGCAACTGCGCGTGCGGCAGTCCGCGTGCAACGAGGCTGGCAAGCGCGCCGTCGGCCTCGGCACGGTGAGCAAAAAAACCGGATACGTGGTGACGATAATCGTCCATGTTTGTTCTCCTTTGGGTGATCCGTAGGTTACGGATGACAACTCAGGCTAGCCGAACCTTTCCGTCGCATCTGTGCGCCATCACACCCGGAAATACGCCGGCAATTTGCCGACAGATTCTCTATGTGCGCCAGTAGACGGAAGACCATCGTCATATAAAACAGAATAGCTGCGGGTGTTCAGTTCCCCGCCTCTACATGAACACCTGGAGTACTTTGCCCGGACGGCTTGGCTGTTCCGGGCTTTTTTTGCCCGATCATGGCGCCAATCCCGGGATTTCAAATTTGGCCGAAATTTCCGGTTGACCGTGGCAACGACGAGCAAAAAAATCCCGGCCTTTGGGGAGCCGGGACAAAGGTAAAACAGCCCTGCTTCATCGAACAGTTCTCGCCGTCGCTAGCGTTCGTCGTTGCGCGTTTTGCTGACCTCGTCAGGTTCCTGGGCAATCTTGAGTGACGATTTTTCAGTCGGCTTGGCCGAATCCCCGAAATACGCCTGCCAATCGATATCGGACAACCTCAACACTTCCATCTCGGGGCGTCGGCGTTCGACAATGTGACGCCGCTCGACATGTCCGACCGCCAGGGCGGAGTCAAATTGGCGTCGTTCCTGGCGTACACGATGGTTGTCTACAACATTCATGTCGCTCTCCTTGGGTGATCGTTGGAGCCTTCATTTGATGCGCCTTTGTTCCGTCGTATTGCCATTGAAATGCTCGCTATCGCCCTCTGCATCCGAACGGCTTTGGTGGATGACGCCATCGTGATGATTGGGCGGGGCATCGAGCGTATAAAGTTTGAGCGGTACCGTGCCAGTGTTGATGATGTTGCACGTCCCGGCGCCATGCCGCGATGCTTATATTCCATCCACCTAACCTGGGATTCAGTTCGCTTGCACACACAAGGCAAAAATACTTGCCCGGATTTGCGGGGTGGCTATTTCGGCTTAAAGGTCTAATCGATGAATACGATGGTCAAAGCCAGCGCAAACAACAACATGATCGCCGGAAGCGTGTAGTCAACAACAAGGCCACCGGCCGCGATAAGGTCAATTGAATAAAGCATTCCGGGCTCCCCCCATGTCGTGATGGACTATGAAACCCCCGCAACGGGAAGGGCGTCGGTGCGCTGGCAAACACTCGGGAAAATCGCATTTGGGCCATACGACCAGACCTTGCCCTTCCCTTGCTACGGTCAACCGGAAAAAATGGCCAAAAATGAAATTGAATCGGCTAGCGTCTGGCTTGCCACTTTTCATCGCTGGACCAGTAAGGCGCGGCGATTTTGCGAAAGCGCAGCCAGAGGTGGCGATTAAAGCTGATCATCCGATGGCGGGGCCTTTTCACCCCTTTTTCGGCCGACGGCAATTTACCTGGCGGCCGGTCAAATCAATGGAATATCTATTCGCCCTTGGCGACAAAGTGCAGCTTTGTCGTTTTTCCCGAGTCGGAAACCCGAACGTGCCGGGTTTGCCACGCCCCGTCGATTTCAACGGCAATCTGATAGCGGCCGGCCGGCAGTTTCACGTAAAGCAGCGGCCCTTCGGTCACGCCGGAAACCATGACCTGACCGTTGCGACGGCTGACCGTAAAGGGAATCGACGCCAGATAGTGGCCATCCCGCCCGGTCAGCAAGACTTGAACGTTATAGGCCGTCGCTAGCGCGCGCATTTCGCTCATGGCATCATCGCCGACGCCACCGCTCAGCCAGGAAACATCGGCCCCCTGGCTGATTTCGGATTTGGTTTTTGCGGCATTTTCCGGGTCGACCGCAAGCACAGCGGAAGATTGCAGGGCGGCAGCCAGTGCGACCATCGCCAGGCGGATCGGAAAGCCCCTTCCGCCATTTTTCGTCAGACTTTTCATGGTTGCACCTCAGCGATTCTGGTTACGATCATTGCCACCCCGTTGCCGGTCATCCCGGTCGTTGCCGCGATGATCGTTGCGCCGTCCGTCGCGCCGATCATCCTGACGGTGACGGTTGCGCTCCTGATAACGCGGAACGTACTGGTCGTTGTACCAACGCTCGCGGACGAAATAGACCCGCTCGTCACAGGCGTTGTAGGCCGCGCAGTGCCGGCGCCAGTTCTTGGCATGGCCCGGTGGCACGTGCAGGTAGATCGGCGGGCGGGCGGACGGCCCGCGCCGGATCATGCGCGGTTGTGAGTAAAGCAATTGCGGCCGCGGATAGTCACCGATGTCGATACGGCCATAAAAGCCGGGCTGGCCGAGCGTGATCGACACCCCGACATCGGCAGCCTGTGCCGGCAGCGAGACTCCGGCCAGCGCCACGCCAAGCAGTAACAGGTTCAAATTCATGGTGAAACTCCTTGCCTCGATATTTCGTTTATTTCTTGTCACCCTGGGCCGCATCCTGAATCTTTTCGCCGGCCTTTTCGACTTCCTGGCCGACCTTTTCGGCCGCCTGATCGACTTGCTTGCCGGCCCGCTCGACCGGCCCTTCCTTCTTCTGGCAGCCGCTCAGGGCGACGAGCATGGCAGCCAAGATGACGGCTGCGCTGAGTGTTTTTCCTGGTTTGATCATTTGCTTCTCCTTGAACCCGCCATCAACGGATGCCCCAACCGATCAGGCCGGGCGCATCGCGCTTGATCACGTTCCCTTATTTGGCAACTTCGTGACCGATGACGCCGCCAACGACAGCGCCACCCACGGTTCCGGCCGCACTGCCGCCGGTTAATACAGCGCCACCGATGGCGCCGGCACCGGCGCCGATGGCCGTGCTCTGCCCTTGCGACGACATGCCGGAACAGGCGCCGAGACTGAGCAAGGCGGCCACGACGACAGCGTTGAGCGAAACTCTCAGCCTATTTTTCATGGAACTGACTCCTTGGAACGATCTTGTCTGACGCCTGAACTGGCGTCAGCGATTACTTGTTGAAACGAGCCTTGGCCTGGCTCAGGCAAGCGTCCTTGGCGGTACCCGCAAAGGTGTCGCACTTTTCCTTGGCCACGGCATAGTTGGCATCGCTCTTGTCTTCAGCGGCGTCCTTGCGGGCTTCGACACCCGCTTTGCTGGCATCGCTACGCGCATCAACCGTCTTTTCAGCGGCCGTGGCATTGGCTTCGGAGGTCTTCATTTGCGCCTTGGCATTGGCCTTGGCGGTGGTTTCCGCGGCCTTGGCTTCCTTGACGCAGACATCCTTGGGATTACCGGCCAGGTCATCGCATTTCTCTACAGCCACGTCGCGATCAGCCTCGGCCTTGGCGACACGGGCTTCGTAACTATTTTTCTGCGTCGGCTTATAGGTGGCCTTGAGATCGGCTTCAGCGACCTTCTCCTTGCCCTTGGCTTCAAGCGTGCAGACATCCTTGGCATTGCCCGACAGCGAATCACAAGCGGTCTTGGCGGCCTTGTACGCGGCAGAAATCTTGTCTTTGGCAGCCTTGTAGTCGGTCTTTGACATGCCTTCAGCCAAAGCGCCGGTGCTGAAAGCCATAGCGACTGCGATGGTGATGACATTGATATTGAGCTTGTTCATTTTATTCCTCGAAGCAATTGATTCTTTCACCGCGGCAAGTGATGCCGCTGTCTTCACCAGAGTCGCGCAGCGTGATTGCGGCGGCGACTCCCCGCAGAATTGGCTGCGATGGGTTCGGATAGATTCAGCTTATGGACTCGCTTGTGCCCCATCTGTCCGTTGGCGCACATAAGGAAACGCTGCTCGCGATTACTGCTCAGACTCAGACACTGACCCCGAACAAGGCGCCAATGCCCGCCGTAATGGCCATTGCCAGCGCTCCCCACAGCGTCACCCGGAGGGTTGCGGAGAAAACAGGCGCGCCGCCAGTTGCGGCGGCGATGGCACCGAGCAGGGCAAGAAACAGCAGCGCGCTTCCAGCCACAGCCCAGGCCAGCCAGGTGCCCGGCGCCAGCAACACAACCAATAACGGCAATGCGGCGCCCAGCGAAAACGTCGCCGCAGAAGTCAGCGCCGCCTGCAGCGGCCGAGCCGTCGAGGTATCCGTAATCCCCAGTTCATCACGGGCATGGGTGCCCAGCGCATCGTGCGCCGTCAATTGCGTGGCGACGACCTCGGCAAGGACCGGGTCGAGGCCCCGCTTGACGTAAATGGCGGCCATTTCCGCATGCTCACGCCCGGGATCGGTGGCCAGCTCCTCGCTTTCGCGCGCCAGATCGGCACGCTCGGTATCGGACTGGGAACTGACCGAAACATACTCGCCTGCCGCCATCGATGAGGCACCGGCGACCAGCCCGGCAACGCCGGCAATCAGGATAGCCTTGGCATCGACCCCGGCAGCGGCGACGCCGAGGATAAGGCTGGCCGTGGACACTATGCCGTCATTGGCCCCCAGCACCGCCGCCCGCAGCCAGCCGATGCGCGTGGTCCGGTGCATCTCGGGATGCCGGCTTGGCGACCGGGCGCGCACGTCCGATCCCTCAGAACTGGAACAGCGTCAGCCCCAGCCCGAGGCTGGTCTGCCGATGGTTGTAATCAAGCAGGGTTTCGCCATAGCCGTGGAACAACTGCGCATACCAACGCAGCCCGGCCGGCTGATCGGCGAACACCGGATGGGTCCAGTCCAGTTGCAACGAGCCGCGGCTCAACGAATTGAAATTGGTCCGCAAAGTCATGCTGAGCGTAGAAGTTCCGGGCAACCAGGCCATGATGACCTCGCCGCGCCCGATGTAATCGACAAGATCGGGGTTGTCATCATTGCCCTGCACGCGAATTCGCTGGTTGTCGCGGATATAAACGCTGAAATCGCCATGCTCAAACCCGGCGCCCAAGGTAATCCGGTTCCAACTGCGGGAAAGCGGATCGCTTTGCCCGTTCGACTGGTGGGCAAAGCCCACCTGCAGCATGCGCAGATTCCAGCCCAGCGGCAGTTTCCCGAGCTTCTCTGGAACCGGCACGACATAGATCATTTCCGGCTGATAGTCGGTGCTGCGGAATGGCGACGAATCACCGGAGTCCCACAGCTGCCAAAGCGAACGCTGGGTATAGGCTGCCCACAGATCGGCCCCCGGCAACAGCAGGTCTTCAACCACTTTGGCGCGCAGGGAAATTTGCAGTTTGGCCTCGACACTTCGGTAGTCCCGGTTGGCGGCGCTGGCCGGCTGCGTCGGACTGTGCGGTGTACGGTTCAGGTTCGACGAGTAGTGCATGGGCAGCAGGAAGTTGGGCAGGTAGGTGCGAACAACGAAGGTATTGCGCTTGTCGGCAGGCCCAAGCTCCCAGGTTTTCGACATGACTGACGATTCACGCTGGCTGTAGCTGGTGGCCACCTGAGCATCGACCTGGGCATCGCTGACCGTCTCGCTCCCGCCTTTCAATCGTTTGTAGGCGTTGTCGTAGCAGGCCAGTCGCAGGCGGTCATCCGCTTCGCCGGCGCATCCCGTCAAGGACTCTGCCGCCATGGCATATCCCGCCAGCAAGGCCAGCATAAGCATAACCAGTTTCTTATTCATTTGTATTCCCTGATTCCTGATCTGCCCTTGTTGCAGTGGCACTAAGCTACTTGAACCAACGTGGGCGAGTCTGTGGGTCAGCGCACAGAGCCACGTCGATGTGACGCATGCCACGCGAAACGTAGCCAACGGAGAGTGGAGGCACAGTGGTTTGAAGTCAGGCGATAGCCACCAGGCAAAACCAGGCAATCGATAGAGTCCTCTGAGACAGCAAACGAGCATTCATCATGTACCTGCAACACAAACTTCGAAGCCTCGCCGCCGTTGCAATCATGAGAAGTGAGGAATCTGGGGTTACACCTCAAATTGCCCACAGAAACTTCTGAAAGTTCGCCCGACTTATGTAAGAAATTCCCAACTTCTCCGACTAATGCCTGAACCCCATTCGGAGAAGCTCCATGAAATCCATCACCCGTCTTCTTTCCATTTTTGCCGCCTTTTCCCTGTTGACCGTAGCAATCGACGCCAGTGCCGCCGAGCCGCCGCTCAAATTCGGCGTCGGCCTGTTCCAGCCTGATCGTGAAAAGAACGACGCGACCTATCGGCCGTTGGCCGACTATCTGGCGAAAAAACTCAAGCGTCCGGTCGAGTTGCGCACCGTCGATAGCTGGGAAGGCCTCGCCAAGTCGCTGGCCAACGGGGAAACCGACATCGCGCTGCTGGGGCCGTGGGGTTACGTGCTGGCCAATCATCAGGCTGGTGCGCAGGTCATTTCGACCATCCTTTACGATGGCAAGCCCGAGTATTTCGCCATCACGATCACCCACCCCAAATCCGGCATCAATACCCTGGCCGACCTCAAGGGCAAGACCTTCGCTTTCGGCGACAAGGGATCGACTTCCGGTTACCTGATCCCGCTGCACTACCTGATGACACAGGGCATCACGCCGGAAAAGTATTTCAGCAAGGTGGTCCATACCTCGCACCAGGCGATCGAAACCCAGGTCACCCAGGGCGTGCTCGATGCCGGCGCCGACTACAACCGCAACCGTAACGCGATGATCGAACAGGGCCTGATCAAGGCCGAAGATTCGAAAATTATCTGGACCTCGGCCCCGCTGCCCAATGATGCTTTCGCCGTAAGCGCTGCACTGGCCGGCGACAAAGCGTTGATCGGTCAACTCCAGGGTGCCCTCGGCGATGTCGGCGAAGCCCTGAAGACCAATCCCAAGCTGCTGCCGCCGCATTACACCGGCTTCGTCAGCCGCGATAACGCGTTCTACAAGCCGATCCGCGATGCAGGCCTGGCGACCGGAAAACTGCAGGCCAAGTAATGAGTGTCCACGCCCTGGCGAACCATGTCGTCAATCGTTTCAGCGGCCGGCTCGGTTTTCTCGGGCTGACGCTGATCTACGTGCTGCTCGTCGCGGCCTGCCTCGGCACGTTGGCGCGCGAAGACGAGCTGTCGCTGGGGCGTAATCCGCTGGCCAATCTGGTCAAAACGGTGGGTGAATTCGCCCACCCGAGTTTTCTCGATGTCTGGTTCGGCAACCCGAATCTCGAATACAAGAGCGACGACGGCACGGTACTCCGTGTCGAGAACCGCCAGGATGTCGAAGCCGATTACCTGGCCGGCCTCGGCCGCGCCACCTGGACGACCATCCGCATCGCCACCCTCGGCTCGCTACTCGGTGCCCTCCTCGCCCTGCCGCTGGCCGTGCTGACGGCGCGCAACCTGGCGGCGCCGAAGCCGCTGGCCTGGCTGGCCAAGGGGATGCTCGACATCGCCCGCTCCATCCACACGCTGGTTTTCGGGCTGGTCCTCGTCGGCATCGTTGGCCTCGGCCCGACTGCCGGCATCCTGGCCATCGGCCTGCATTCGATGGGCACTTACGGCAAGCTTTTTGCCGAGGCCATCGAGTCACTCGACATGGCGGCCATCGATGCCGTGCGCAGTGTCGGCGCAACGCCCGACCAGGTGTTCTTCAACGCCGTCTGGCCTGCGGTGCTGCCGCAATTTGTTTCCAGCCATCTCTATGTCTGGGAATTCAACATCCGCGACTCGACCATCCTTGGCCTGATCGGCGCCGGCGGGCTCGGCCTGCTGATTACCGAAGCGACCTCGCTTTTTCAGTGGGGACGGCTGTCGACCGTACTGATCGTCATCGTGCTGATGGTTTCCGCCTTCGACGCCATGAGCCGGCGTATCCGGCAGGCTCTGTCATGAGCGAAATCGCCATTCATTTGCAGCAGGTCTGCTGCATTGCCGAAGGGCGGGCGCTACTCGATGTCGGCGATCTAAGCATTGGTCACGGCGAGCGCATCGCCATCGTCGGCCACAACGGCGCCGGCAAATCCACCCTGCTCCGCTTGCTGACCGGCTTCATGCCGGCTGCGCATGGCCGGGTCGAGGTGCTCGGCCACGACCTGACCGGCAGCCCATCGGCCAAGGAACTGCGCACCCTGCGCCGCGAAGTCGGGCAAGTCCACCAAGGTCTGCATCTGGTTGGTCGTCTGAGCGCGCTGGAAAACGTGCTGATCGGCAGCCTCGGTCGCGTCACCGGCTGGCGTAGCTGGGTTCGCCATTTTCCGGTCGACGAGGTCGTCGGGGCCGAAGCCGCCCTGCATGCCGTCGGCCTGCTGGCCCGCGCCACAACACGGGCCGACAAGCTTTCCGGCGGCGAACGGCAGAAGGTCGCCATCGGCCGCCTGCTCGTCCAGCGGCCCAAACTCATTCTCGCCGACGAGCCGACGGCGGCCCTCGACCCGGCTGCAGCTGGCGAGGTTTGTCACCTGCTGGCCCAGGCCGCACGCAATGCGACGCTGATCTCTGTCGTTCACAACCCATCCCTGCTGCCTTTGCTGGCCGATCGTGTCATCGGCCTGAAAAACGGCCGGATCGCCTTCGATTTGCCGATTGCTACGGTCGACGATCAAAAACTGACCAATTTGTATCGCCCGGACGAGGCCGCGCCCGCCGCCCCATGGCCAATGACCGCGTCGAATCCATCGAAGCTTGGGCGGCGCCAAATATTTTCAAATCAGGTGTAATAAATCGCCCTGTTCTCCGACTAATGGTCAGCAGTCGAAATTATTGATCGGCTGTCCGGACAGACCCCTGTCCCCAACCTCACCAGGAGATACCACCATGAACAAGACTCTGACCGCCGCTTCCCTCGCTCTCGCCTTTGGCGCCGCCATGACCGTTGCCTCTGCCCCGGTTGCTGCTGCCGACATGGCCGACAAGGAAAAATGTTACGGCGTCGCCATGAAGGGCAAGAACGATTGCAAGGCGGGCGCCGGCACCACCTGCGCCGGCACCTCGAAGATGGATCACCAGGGCAACGCCTGGTCGCTCGTCCCCAAGGGTACTTGCGAAAAGACGATGTCCAAGACCTCGCCGACCGGTCACGGTCAACTCGCCGAATTCAAGGAAAAGAAGGCCTGATTTCTCGGAACTGAAGCGGAGCGCCTGCCATGACGACTATCCCTTGTTTCGTGTCGCCAACGGCCGGCACTTCCGCCGCCCGTGCCGCCGCTTTGCCGGCACGCGGCGGCCTCGGCCTCAAGCCCGAGCACTTTCGCACCATTATTGAAACCCGGCCCGACCTTGGTTTCTTCGAGATTCATGCCGAAAACTACATGGTCGATGGTGGCCCCTTCCATCACTACCTGACGCAGATTCGCCGCGACTACCCGCTGTCGATCCATGGTGTCGGTCTTTCCATCGGTGGCGAAGGGCGGCTCGACGAAGACCACCTTGATCGCCTGGCCACGCTGATCGCCCGCTACGAGCCGCAATCCTTTTCCGAACACCTGGCTTGGTCCAGCCACGGCGACATCTTTCTCAACGACCTGCTGCCGGCGCCTTATAACGCTGCCACGCTGCACCGCGTCTGCGATCACATCGACCGCGTCCAGGAACGTCTGGGCCGGCGCATGCTGCTCGAAAATCCGGCGACCTACGTCGAATTCGCCGCATCCACAATGGCCGAAACCGATTTCATCGGCGAAGTCGTCAAGCGCACCGGCTGCGGACTACTGCTCGACGTCAATAACGTTTACGTCTCGTGCACCAACCACGGCCGCGATCCGCAAGCCTGCATCGAAGCATTGCCGCTGGCGGCAGCGGGACAAATCCACCTCGCCGGCTACGCGCAGGACATCGATGCGGCCGGCGCCCCGTTGCTCATCGACAGCCATGGGGCACCGATTTCCCGGGCGGTCTGGGATCTTTACCGCTACACGCTGGAACGCACCGGCCCGCTGCCGACGCTGATCGAGCGCGACAACGACATTCCGGCCTTGCCGGTGCTGCTCGCCGAAGCACAACAGGCGGAAGAGCTGCTGCAAGCCTGCCTGAGCGAGGCGGCATGAACCAATTCGACTTCGCCAGTGCCCTGCTCGATCCGGATTTGCCCGCCCCGGCCGGGTTGACCGCCTGGAACGGCTCCGACCCGGCGCACCGCTTCCGGATCTACCGCAACAACGTCATCGTCTCGCTGATCGATGCCCTGGCCGACACCTTCGAGGTGACGCAGCAACTGGTCGGCGAAGACTTTTTCCGGGCCATGGCCAGGGTGTACGCCTACGGGCATCCGCCACAATCACGCTTGATGGCCTTCTACGGCGCTTCATTCCCCACCTTCATCGCAAGCTTCCCGCCCGCCGCCGCCCTGCCCTATCTGGCCGACGTGGCGCGGCTCGAATATCTCCGGGTGGTGGCCTACCACGCCGCCGACCTGCCGGGCATCGGCAGCGACGAAGTCGCCGCCGCGCTGGCGGAGCAAGCCACCTTGCCAACCCTGAAGGTCAGCCTCCACCCCTCGCTGGCCGTTCTAGCCTCGGCCTCCGCCGTGGTTTCGTTGTGGGCCGCCCACCAAGGCATTCTGGAATTATCGACGGTGACCACGGACAGCCCGGAAACCGCTCTCGTGCTGCGTCATGGCCTGGATGTGGAGGTCATGCAAATTTCTCCTGCGGCGGGCGCTTTCATTTCGGCCCTTCAATCCGGAGTCAGCCTGGGCCAGGCCGCCGCAGCGGTTGCCGCCATCGAGGCGGACTTCGATCTGGTCGGCACGCTCGGCCTGCTCCTACAAAAATCAGCCATCACGGCGCTATAACCCTCAAGGAGACCGTCATGAACTCGTCCGCAGCCCAAATATGCACCGGGGTCAGCCGCCTCGTCGCGCTTTTCTCGCGTATCCCCGATTCGCTGATCGCCCTGATCGGTCGCTTTTCCATCGCCGCCATCTTCTGGAAATCCGGCCAGACCAAGATCGAGGGCTTCGCCGTCGATCTGGTTGCCGGCGAATTCCAGTTCGGCTGGCCACAGCTCTCGGATTCCGCCCTGGAACTGTTCCGCAGCGAATACCGCCTGCCGCTGCTGCCGCCCGAACTGGCGGCACCGATGGCCGCCTTCGGCGAGCATGTCTTCCCGGTCCTGATCCTGCTCGGCCTGGCCACCCGTTTCTCGGCGCTGGCACTGCTCGTCATGACGGCGACCATCCAGATCTTCGTCTACCCCGATGCCTACCCGACGCACGGCGTCTGGGCCACCGTGCTGCTCGTGCTGATCGCCCGGGGGCCGGGGAAGATATCGCTCGACCACTGGCTGGCCAAACGCTACGCCGCCCGCTAGTGCCCAGCCCCAGTTCATGACCGGGGCGTGGCGGCCGTCGCATTGATCCCCCGGGCCAGAGTTTTCCTGTTTTTGATCTGTTTCATACTTCGTCCGACCCCGTCTTCGAAGGACGCCGCTGGAGCGACTCGCCCTAAACAAGCGCTTCATGAGAGCGCCGCAGTCGCCACCATTTCCGCCCAGATCAACGCCACTCTCGGCCTGGTTTTCATACCGAAACTGACAGTCCGAACACATTTTGCCCTTGACCGTGGCGCCGTTGCTGGAAATACTCTGGCCTGCTTAGCTCAAGACTTCACCGCAAAGCCACCCAGACACCAAGCTGCATCAGGAATCGGGAGTTTGCCGACTTGCAGACAATCGCCCCCGGGGCGGACCTGACTCGGCTTTCCCTCGATGCCCCATCGGTGGTTCAGCTGCGTTTACCGGACTCAACAACAAGGTGCCGCCAACCGGACGGCCATGGGAGGGGACAAAATGGATCGCATCGTCGATTCGGAAATCGCGCATTTGACGCGTTTTGGCGAGATCGCCCAACCCGGCGACGCCGTGCCAGGACTGCTGAGCCCGTCGCTGACGCTGAACTCTCCGGTCGGCATCTGCCTCGACCGCCGCGGCAATGCCTGGGTCTGCGATACCGGCAACAACCGGCTGCTGGTCTTCGATGCCGCGCTGACCGAGTTGCGCCACGTGCTCCACGCGCCGGCCGAGGGGCAGAAAGGCGCCGCCGGCCTCGCCTTCCGCATGCCCTTCCACGTTTGCCCGCATCCCGACGAGGATCGCGTCTTCATCACCGACATGGGCAACAGCCGGGTCGTCGTCATGGATTGCGCCGGCGCCGTGCCGCGCTTCGCCGGTACCATCGGCGACCAGGCCACGGACGGCTTCGCGCCGCTGCAGGATCCAAACGGCATCACGCTGGTCCGTCAGGCCGACGGCTCCTGCCACGTTTTCGTCAACGACGAGTTCTTCCACAACGCCAGCGAGCCGATGCGCAACCGCTGCGTGCGCTTCGATGCGCAGGGCAACTATGTTTCCGAGTTCCGCACGGTTGTCGTCGACGGCAAGCGGCATGACCTCTACTGGCCGCAGGGCCTGGCGTCGGATGCCGAGGGCAACCTCTACGTCGCCAACACCGGCAGCTACGAGATCCTGCGCGTCGCATCAGGCGCGGCGGTCGATGCCGATTTCACCGTGCACGCGGGCAAGGCGGTGGTCGCCCACCGCTTCGGCCAGCCGCGCGGCATGGGCATGCTCAACATTATGCGCGACGTCAATGTCATCGGCGACCGCGTCTTTGTTCCCGACCACGTGCAGAACGCGATCTCGGTCTATCACACCGACGGCCGGCCGCTGGCCACGGTCAGCGGCATCCGGGCCGGCTGGCACCACGGGCTGGAGCCGATGCGCTCGGCCACCGACCCGCTCTACTACCTCCTCGAAGATGCCGCGCTGGTCAGCCCCTACGTGATCTGCGACGGTGGCGAGCCGGACGTCTATTTCATCAGCGAGCCATTCACCTCGCGCATTCTCAAGGTACGTATCGAATTCGACGGCAGCGCGCAGACCAGCGTCGACATGCTCGCCGCCGTCGGCGGCCGGCGCGACGAGCTGGCCCCGGCCAATGGCCAGGGTGCCCCGGCGGTCGGCCAGTTCAATTGCGTGACCTCAGTGATCAGCCTGCCGCCAACGCAATCCTCGGCGCCCGGGCGTGGCATGGCGACGCCGGAGATCTCGCCCTGGCTGCGCTGGCCGGCAGCGGCGAGCGCCGCACTGGCTGGCCAGTACGATTTCTGGTGGGGCGGCCTGGCCCGGCAGATGCTGGCCCAGGCCGGCACCGGCGAACGCCTTGCGGCGACGCGGATCACGCTCGATGCCGGCAACTGGCGGCTGACCGGTTGCCGCGCCGAGGGCGACGGCTACGTCGCCGCCGGTGTCCGCGTCGACGGCTGGTTCCTCGCCGGCAACCTGGGCATGGCCACCTTCGCCCCGGACTTTCCGCTGCTCGGGCAAGTGGTGCCGGGCTCGCCGATCCTGCTCGTCGGCAACTTCAACATGGGCACGATCAGCCTGTACCAGGTCGGGCCGCTCGGCAACCTGATCAACTATGGCGTGCCCTTCGGCCGGCACGGAAGCGGCCCGGCCTGCATCGCCGGCCCACAGGGCATGGCGGCGCGTGCCGACGGCATGGTGTACATCGCCGACACGCTGAACAACCGCATGTCGCAGTGGCAGATCCTGTCCAGCGGCAGCGCCACCTTTGTCCGCAACTTCGTCTGGCCCGGCCACGAACGTGGCGCGGCAGCCTTCACGCCGACCGACGCGGTGCTCGCCGGCGATGGCCGGCTCTACGTCACCGATCAGTTCAACAACCGCATCTGCGTTTTCGACGGCGACGGCCAGCCGCTGTTCGCCTTCGGCAAGCAGGGCTACTGGGAAGAAGGCGAGCCCGACGGCGAGCGCTTCATGCTGCCGACCAGCCTGGCCATCGACGGCGACCGGCTGATCGTCAACGACCTGGTCAACCGCGCCCTGAAGGTATTCAAGCTCGGCAACGGCGCCCCGCGCTTCGCGTCGGGCATTTCGCTGTTCAAGCGGACGACGGAGCAAGGCGGCGTCTGGATGCCGTTCCTGATGCATGCGCACGACGGGCGCGTATACGTTGCCGATTCGACCTACAACATCGTCCAGGTCTATAGCTGCCAAGCGGGCTGACCCTGCCCCGCCCGCCGGAGAAACAACACAGATGATTCGCCCCGAAGACTACATCCTGCACGAAACGCTGTACGAGAGCGCATCCACCCGCGTCGTGCGGGCCACGCAACGGGCGGAAAAACGCCCGGTCGTGCTCAAGCTGCTCAAGGAAAGCGAGCTGACGCAGGAGCGCCTCGAACGCCACCGGCACGAATACGATCTGCTGAAGAGCCTCGATATCGCAGGCGTCATCCACGTCTACGACAGTATCCGCCTGCCCGAGGGACATGCGCTGGTCCTCGAGGATTGCGGCGGCGAAGCGCTGAAGGAACGGATCGCCCGCCAGCGCTATGCGCCCGGCGAATTTCTCGACGTCGCCATCGGCGCCTGCGAGGCGCTGGCCGGGGTGCATCTGGCGAATCTCATCCACAAGGACATCAGCCCCGGCAACCTGCTCGTGGCGCCGGCCAGCGGCGCCGTCAAGCTGATCGACTTCGGCATCTCGTCACGCTTGCCGCGCCTCAACCCGACGCTACGCAACCCGGAGTCGCTGGAAGGCACCCTGCCCTATATCGCACCCGAGCAGACCGGGCGGATGAACCGCAGCCTCGACTACCGCGCCGACTTCTATTCGCTCGGCGCCACCTTCTTCGAGATGCTCGCCGGGCAGCCGCCGTTTCCGTTGGCGGATGCGGCGGATATCGTCTACTCGCATCTGGCCCGGCGGCCGCCGGACCTCGGCGAACTGGTACCCGACCTGCCGCCCATGCTCGCCCGCATCGTCGCCCGGCTGCTCGAAAAGAATGCCGAGGATCGCTACCAGAGTGCCTGGGGCATTCGTGCCGACCTCGAACGCTGCCGCGCCGCCTGGCAGCGCGACGGACACATCGAGCCCTTCGAGCTGGCCGCGGTCGACGTGCCGCACCGCTTCCAGCTGGCCGAACGCCTTTATGGCCGCGAAAAAGAGATCGACCTGCTGCTGCAGACCTTCGCCGGTGGTTGCGGCCGGCGGCAAATGGTGCTGGTCGGTGGCTATTCCGGGATCGGCAAGAGCACGCTGGTGCGCGAGTTCTGCCGGCCGGTGACGCGCGTCGGCGGCAGCCTGATCGCCGGCAAGTTCGACCAGTTCCAGAAGAACACGCCGTACAGCGCGCTGGTTTCGGCCTTCGCCGATTTCGTCGAGCAGGCGCTGCTGCAGAGCGAGGTGAACCAGCTTGAACTGCGTCGGCGGATCCTGGCGGCGGTAGGCGATAATGGCGGCGTCGTCGTCCGCCTCATTCCGGCGTTGGCGCAGCTGATCGGCGAGCAGCCGGCAGTGGCGGATTTGCCGCCGAGCGAGGCGCTACACCGCTTCAATGTCGTCTTCCAGCGCTTCATCCAGGCCTTGAGTACCGACGAGCAGCCGCTGGTGCTGTTCCTCGACGACTTGCAGTGGGCCGACCTGGCGACCTTGCGCCTGCTCGAGTCGCTGGCCGGCTGCGCGGAGCTGAAACATGTGCTGCTGATCGGCGCCTATCGCGACAACGAAGTGGCGCCGACGCATCCGCTGCCGGCCATGGTGGCGCGCCTGCACGAGCAGCAGGCGCCGTTGGCCGAAATGACGCTGGCGCCGCTCGCCGAGGCCGACGTCGCGGCGCTGATCGCCGACTCCTTCCATACCGATGCCAAACGCACGCGGCCGCTGGCCGCGCTGGTCTTCCGCAAGACGCTCGGCAATCCCTACTTCGTCGCCCAGTTCCTGCAATCGCTGTACCGCGAACAGCTGCTGTCGTTCCGCCTCGGCGAAGGCAGCCGGCGTTCGGGCTGGACCTGGGACATGGCGCGCATCGAGGCCGTCGACATCACCGATAACGTCGTCGATCTGCTGGTGGACCGCCTGCGCCAGTTGCCAGAAGCGACACAGGCGGCGTTGCGCCTGGCCGCCTGCATCGGCAACACCTTCTCGCTGGAAACCTTATGCATCATCCACCCGTCGGCGGGCGAGACGCTGCGCGACGACCTGATGCCGGCACTGCAGGCCGAGCTCCTGCAGAGCATCGGCGAGCATGTCGCCGGTGACCGCTTCCGCTTCAGCCACGACCGCGTCCAGCAGGCCGCCTACGTGCTCATCGACGAATCCCGGCGCAAGGCGGTGCACCTCGAAATCGGCCGCCTGCTACTCGCCAACCTGTCGACGGCCGAACTCGCCGACCGTATTTTCGAGGTCGTCGACCAACTTGATGCCGGCTACGAGCTGATCACCGAACCCGGCGAGCGCCTGCGCCTGGCCGAACTCAACCTCGCCGCCGCCGAGCGCGCCGCGCGCGCCAACGCCTACCAGGCGGCGCTCGACTATCTCGATACGGCGGCGAGCTGTCTGCCGGCCGACGCCTGGGTCGCGCACTATGGGTTGGCCCTCGATCTTTTCCGCCGGCGCGCCGAAGTAGCCTACCTGAACGGAGATTACGAACGCTCGATGGCCGATATCGCCACCGTCCGCGAACAGGCGCGCGACGTCCTCGACCAGGCGGCGATCTGCGCCTTGCTGATCAGCGAATACACAGTCCTCGGCCGCAACGTCGAGGCGGTCGAGACGGCGCGCGGGACCCTAGCCATGCTCGGCATCGAGGTCCCTGGCGCCGACCTGCGCCAGGCGCTGGAAGCTGAGATCGCGCCGATCAAGGCGACACTCAAGGACCGTTCGATCGCTTCGCTGTACGACCTTCCGGAAATGGAAGACCCGGTGCAGCGGATGGCGATGAAGGTGCTGATGCCGGTGCATACCGCCGCCTACTTCGCCGGCATGCGCGACCTCTACGGCTGGTATCTGGCGAAAATGACCAACCTGTCGCTGCGCTACGGCCACGTGCCGGAATCGTTGAAGGGCTACGCCAGCCTCGGCGGCGTGCTGTGCGGCGATTTCGGCGAGTTCAACGACGGCTACGAGTTCGCCAAGCTGGCCATCCGCCTCACCGACCGCTTCCCCGACAACGGCCTGAAGTGCCGCGCCAGCCTGATCATGGTTTCCTTCGTGAACCACTGGGTGCGCCACGTCGGCGATTCCGACCTCTACCTGCAGCCCGGTATCGACGCCGGCCTTGAGGCGGGCGAGCACCAGTTCGTCTGCTATCTGCTGATGTGGGGCCGGACGATCAACCAGATGTACCGCGGCGTCAGCCTCGAACGGCAACTCAAGCAGATCGACGAGTCGCTGCAGTTCACGAAGAAGGTGCAGAACCACCTCGCTACCGATTCGATCCTCGGGGCCCGGGCGGTGGTCGCCAATCTGCTCGGGCAGACCGCGCACGCCTCCTCGTTCGACACCGGCGAGCTCGCCGAGGCCGACTTTCTCGCCGGCTGCGTCGAACACAACAGCCACTCCTCGCTGTGCTTCTACCACACCGTCCGCGCCTGGGCGCTGTACCTGCACGGCGACTACGCGGCAGCGCGTACGAGCATCGAGCACGCGGTGCAGAACTACAAGTTCATCGCCTCCTACGTCACCGAGGCTGACCTGCGCTTCCTGCATTCGCTGATCCTGATCGCCCTTGACGACCAGATGCCGCGCCCGGCAATCATCGCCGAGGTCGACGCCAACCAGGAGATGCTGAAGAACTGGGCACGCTTCTGCCCGGAAAATTTCCGCCACAAGCACGACCTCATCGAAGCCGAGCGGGCGCGCATCGAGCATCGCGTCGGCGAGGCGGTGGCCGCCTACGACAAAGCCATCGAGCGCGCCGGCAGCGGCGGTTTTGTGCACGATGAGGCGCTTGCCAACGAACTCGCCGGCCGCTTCTGGCTGGAGCGCGGCAAGACCGAATTCGCCGCCTCGCACCTGCGCCGCGCCTATCGCTGCTACCAGGTGTGGGGTGCCCGGCGCAAGCAGGAGTTGCTGATCGAGCAGTATGCCGAAGTCTTCCATGCCGGCGCCGCCGATGGCGGCGCGACGCGTAGCGGCCCGCCCCGGCGCACGGCAACCTCGGTGGCCAGTACGCGCATGTCGGAAACCTTCGATTTCGACGCCATCATCAACGCCGCGCACCTGATCGCCGGCGAACGCAATCCGGTCGAACTCAAGAAGAAGCTGATGCGCATTGCGCTGGCCAATGCCGGCGCTGATCGCGGTTTCCTGATCCTCGATGAGGACGGCACGTTGGTCGTCGAAGCCTCGGCCGAAGAAGGCGGCGAGTTCAGCGATCTGCCGTCGCTGCCGCTCGATGCGCAGACGGCGAGCGGCGACAGCTTGCCGATCGCCCGCACGGTGGTCAGTTATACGGCCCGGCTCGGCAAGCCGGTGGTGCTGGCCGATGCCGCTGGCGACGACCAGTTCGGTCGCGATCCGGACGTCCTGGCGCACCGCATGCGTTCGCTGATGTGTTTGCCACTGATCCACGGCGGCAAGCTTTCCGGCCTGCTCTACCTGGAAAACCGGTTGGCCAGCGGCGCCTTCTTGCCGGCCCACGTACGCGTGCTCGAAATCCTCTCCTCACAGATGGCTATCGCCATCGAGAACGCGCGTATCCACAGCCATCTGGACCAGCTGGTGCAGACGCGCACCGCCGAGCTGGAGTCGGCCAACGACAAACTGCACCGCGAGATCGCCGAGCGTATCGAGATCGCCGCCGCGCTCAAGGAAGCGCGCGAGGAAGCTGTGGCGGCGACGCAGGCCAAAAGTGATTTCCTGGCCCGCATGAGTCACGAGATCCGGACCCCGATGAATGCCGTCATCGGCCTCGCCGAACTGATCCTGCGCACCGACCTGACGCCCAAGCAGCGCGACTATGTGAAGAAGCTCGGCAGCTCGGCCAACGTGCTGCTGGTGATCATCAACGACATCCTCGACTTCTCGAAGATCGAAGCCGGCCACATGACCGTCGAGTCGCTGCCCTTCGATCTGCGCGAGGTGCTCGACAACCTGTCCAACGTCGTCGTCGGCCAGGCCGAGGAGAAGGGTCTGGAGGTGCTGTTCGAATGCCAGGCCGGCGTCCCCGACCAACTGCTCGGCGACCCGCTGCGTCTCGGTCAGGTGCTGATCAACCTGGCCGGCAATGCGGTCAAGTTCACCGAGCGCGGCGAAGTCGTGGTTGGCATTCGTCGTCTGACCGGCGAGGAAAACGCCACCGGCCTGCGCTTTTCGGTGCGCGATACCGGCATCGGCATGAGCCCGGAACAACTGGACAGCCTGTTCCAGCCCTTCCATCAGGCCGACGGGTCGATCACCCGGCGCTTCGGCGGCACCGGTCTCGGCCTGGCCATTTCACGCCAGCTGGTTGAATTGATGGGCGGTCAGTTGCATGTAGACAGCGTCGCCGGCCAAGGCGCCACGTTCTGGTTCGACCTGCCCTGCCTGTCGGACGACGTGCCGCAGGCGGCCGCGCCAGCGTCCTTGGCGGCGCCCGATGCGCTGGGTAACCGACGGGTCCTGGTAGTCGACGACAATGCGACCTCGCGCGTCATCCTTGACAGCATGCTGACCCGGCGCGGCTTCGCCGTCGACACCGCCGATTCGGGCGAGGTGGCGCTGACGATGATCGAGGCGCACAACACCAAGGACGGCGAACCCTACGACCTGGTCCTGATGGACTGGCGAATGCCGGGATTGGATGGGATCGAGACGACGCGCCGCATCCGCCACGACCTCAAGCTGTCAGCGATGCCGGCGGTGCTGATGGTGACGGCGTTCGGCCGCGAGGAGGTGATACAGGAGGCGGAGCGCGCCGGCCTCGACGGATTCCTCGTCAAGCCGGTCAGCGAGACCCTGCTCTACGAAACGATCCTCGGCCTGTTCGGCCAGCAGATGCCGACCACCACCGGCAGCGGCCACGTCGGC
This sequence comes from Gammaproteobacteria bacterium, assembly GCA_018828385.1. Lineage (GTDB taxonomy): Bacteria > Pseudomonadota > Gammaproteobacteria > Burkholderiales > Rhodocyclaceae > Azonexus. The sequence goes on from JAHJVE010000023.1 coordinate 170,567, forward strand.
GGCAGCGATCAGGATGCCCGTTTGGCGGAGATCCGCGGCGCGCGCGTGCTGCTGGTCGAAGACAACCCGATCAACCAGCAGGTCGCCTGCGAGTTGCTGCAGCAGTTCGGCATGCGCGTCGATGTCGCGGTCAACGGCGCCACCGGCGTCGCCAAGGCCTGCAGCGGCAAGTACGAACTGGTGCTGATGGATGTCCAGATGCCGGATATGGACGGTTTTGAGGCGACTCGCCGGATCCGCGAACATCCGGAACTGGCGCAGTTGCCGATCGTCGCGATGACCGCCCACGCGATGGCTGGCGACCGCGAGAAGAGCCTCGCCGCCGGCATGTTCGACCATCTGACCAAACCGATCGACATCAAGCGCCTGCTCGGCGTGCTGCTGCGCTGGATCAGTCCCGGCGAGCGCCCGGACTTCGCGCTGCCGGAGGCAGGGCGGCGTGGCGAAGGGCGCGCGCAACCGGTGCGGCTACCGGAAATCGCCGGATTCGATGCGGTCAAGGGACTGGCCCAGATCGGCGGCGACGAGCGGTTGTTCTCGCGCCTGCTGGCCAATTTCGTCCAGACCTATGCGACGGCCGCCGATGATCTGCATACCCTGCTCGCGGCCGGCGAAACGCGCCGCGCCGGGATCCTGGCGCATTCGGTCAAGGGCACCGCCGATACGCTCGGCGCCGGTGTGCTGGCAGCGACCGCGGCAGCAATCGAACTGGCCCTGCTCGGCGATGGCGGCGATGACGGCAAAGACATCAGCGCCCTGTTGCCGCAGTTCGAGCGCGAACTTCGCAACTTCTGCACGCCGCTGCGCGACCTGGGTAGCGTCACCGCCGCGCTGGCCTCCGGTATGGCACCGGCTGATCGCGGAACGGCGCTGCGCACGCAGCTCGAATATCTGCTGCAGTTGCTCGATGTCGGCGATTCGGAGGCCGAAGACATTGTCGAGCGCCTTCGCGAAGAGGCCGACGACGAGTGGGACGAGCCCATGGCACGGCTGGCAATGCATGTCGGGGATGTAGAATTTGAGGAAGCTGGCGAAGTGGTGCGTGAACTGCTCGCAATAATTGATCAGGAGTATGCCGAATGAATCATCGGTCCAAGCAACGCGTGCTCGTCGTCGAAGACGAGAAAATCAGCCGCACCATCCTTTCTGCATTGCTCAAGGACGAGTTTCAGGTGATCCTGGCCAAGAGCGGCGAACAGGCGCTGGAGCGGCTGGCCAGCGACGACCAGATCGACCTGATCCTGCTCGATGTGCTGATGCCCGACATGGACGGCCACGAAGTGCTGCGCCGGATCAAGGCCGGCGACGCGACGCGCGATATTCCGGTGGTCTTCATTACGGCGCTGAATTCGACCAACGACGAGGAGAAGGGGCTCAAGCTCGGGGCCAGCGATTACATCGGCAAGCCCTTCAGCCCGGCCATCGTCAAGGCGCGCGTCTCCAACCTGCTGCGTTTCGTCCGCCAGCGCAAGCTGCTCGAAACCCTGGCCGGCCGCGACGGGCTGACCGAGATCCCCAACCGCCGTGCTTTCGACCAGGCGCTGTTGCAGGAAATCGCGCGCAGCCTGCGCGGTGGGCAGACCTTTTCGCTGGGCCTGATCGACGTCGATTTCTTCAAGCAATACAACGACTGCTATGGCCACGCCGCCGGCGACAGCACGCTCAAGCAGGTGGCGAAGACCGTGGTCGACGCACTGCGCCGGCCAACCGACCTCGCCGCCCGTTACGGCGGCGAGGAGTTCGTGTTCATCCTGCCCGACTCTGATGCGGCCGGTGGGGTTGAGGTAGCCGAGGCGATCCGCCAGCTCGTGGCCGAACTCGGCATCGAACACGGGAAGTCGGTAGTGGCGCCGCATGTCACCATTTCGGTTGGCGGCGTCACCGTCAGCGGGCATCACGGCAGTGCCGAGGAACTGCTGATGGCGGCAGACCGGCAACTCTACGAGGCCAAGCGCCTTGGTCGCAATCGCGTCTGCTGGTCGGCACCGGCGCCGGCCGTCGTTGGGCAGACCGCGCCGGCGGCCGACAGCGACGCCTGCGCCTGAAGCGGCAGGCGGGGCGCTGCGGCTCGGTGGGTGGGTGTTCGCGCAGTCGACTTCGCCGATGGCGCGCTGGGAAATAGCTGCATGCAGATTGATGATCACTTCTGAAGATCGTCGTTATCTGACGCCTCCGAAGCATGGACCTGGCTTGTAAGAAATAGAGGACATCCTCCGACTAATGATTAGCCGGGAACCTTTCACCCCTGGTCATGAAATCTCAGGGAGCACTTCATGCAATTCCGCAAGCTGGCATTGGCACTGACGATTGGCCTGGCGATAGCCGGTTTCTTCGTCTTTGACCTCGGGCAATACCTCAATCTCCAGACGCTCAAGGCGCAACAGGCGGCCATCCAGTCTTTCCAGGCAAACAACCCGCTCCTCAGCGTCGCCGCCTATTTCATCCTGTACGTCATCGCGACCGCCCTCTCCTTTCCGGGCGCCGCGCTGCTCACCCTGGCCGGCGGTGCCGTATTCGGGCTGCTCTGGGGCACGGTGATTGTTTCCTTCGCCTCGACCATCGGCGCTACCTTAGCCTTCCTGATGTCGCGTTTTCTGCTGCGCGACTGGGTGAGCCGGCGTTTCGGTCAGCGTCTGGCAGCCATTGACGAGGGCGTTCGCCGTGAAGGCGGCTTTTACCTCTTCACCTTGCGCCTGGTGCCCGCTTTCCCGTTCTTCCTGGTCAATCTGTTGCTGGGCCTGACGGCGATGAAGACCTGGACTTACTTCTGGGTCAGCCAGCTTGGCATGCTGGCCGGCACGGTGGTGTACGTAAACGCTGGCACCCAGTTGGCCAGGCTCGACTCGCTGTCCGGCATCCTTTCGCCGGCCTTGCTTGGCTCGTTTATCCTGCTCGGCATCTTTCCCCTGATCGCCCGCAAGCTGGTGGAGATCGTTCGCATGAACAAGGTGTTCGCCAACTGGAAGAAGCCCGCCCGCTTCGACCGCAATCTGGTGGTCATCGGCGGCGGTAGCGCCGGTCTGGTCACTTCCTACATCGCTGCTGCCGTCAAGGCCAAGGTCACCCTGGTCGAAAAGCACAAGCTGGGCGGCGATTGCCTGAATACCGGCTGCGTCCCCTCGAAGGCGCTGATCCGCTCGGCCAAGTTCCTGTCGCATGTCACCCGTTCGCAGGAATTCGGCATCGCTTCAGCCAGCGCCGAGTTCGAGTTTTCCGATGTGATGCAACGCGTGCAGGCGGTGATCAAGACCGTCGAGCCACACGACTCGGCCGAGCGTTACACCGAACTGGGTGTCGATGTCGTGCGCGGCAGCGCCAGGATCGTTTCGCCGTGGGAGGTCGACATCACCCGCGAAGATGGCAGCACCCAGCGCCTGACCACGCGCAGCATCGTCATCGCCACCGGCGCCCGACCTTTCGTGCCGCCGATTCCGGGCATCGAGGAAGTCGGCTATCTGACCTCGGACAATGTCTGGAACCTGCGCGAATTGCCCAAGCGCCTGGTTGTTCTCGGTGGCGGCCCGATTGGCTCTGAACTGACGCAGGCCTTCGCCCGACTTGGCGCCCAGGTGACCCAGGTGGAAATGGCGCCGCGCATCATGATGCGTGAAGACCCGGAGGTTTCCGAACTGGTCGCCGAGCGTTTCCGGGCAGAAGGAATTGATGTTCTGCTCAATCACCGCGCCAAGCAGTTCATCATCGACAACGGCGAGAAGATCCTGATCGCCGAAAATGAAGGACAGGATGTCCGGATTCCGTTCGATGCTGTGCTGGTTGCCGTCGGCCGCGCCGCCAATCTGACCGGCTTCGGTCTGGAAGAACTGGGCATTCCGACCGGGCGCACGGTGGACACCAACGAGTTCCTGCAAACCAATTACCCGAATATCTACGCTGCCGGCGACGTCGCCGGTCCTTTCCAATTCACCCACACCGCCGCCCATCAAGCCTGGTATGCCGCGGTCAACGCCCTGTTCGACCCGTTCAGGAAATTCAAGGCCGATTATTCGGTGATCCCGTGGGCTACCTTCGTCGAGCCCGAGGTCGCCCGCGTCGGCCTCAACGAACTGGAAGCCAAGGAAAAAGGCATTCCCTACGAAGTCACCACCTACGGCATCGACGACCTCGACCGGGCCATTGCCGACAGCGAAGCGCATGGTTTGCTCAAGGTGCTGACCGTGCCGGGCAAGGACAAGATCCTCGGCATCACCATCGTCGGCGAACATGCCGGCGACCTGATCGCCGAATACGTGCTGGCCATGAAGCAAGGCATCGGGCTGAACAAGATCCTCGGCACCATCCACATCTACCCGACGCTGGCCGAGGCCAACAAGTACGTCGCCGGCAACTGGAAGAAGGCGCACGCGCCGCAAAAGCTGCTGGTCTGGGTCGAACGTTTTCATGCCTGGCGCCGTGGGTAATCGGCATGTGCTCAGACCAAAAACAACCGGCGATCTTTCTCGCCATGGCGCTCGCCGTGCCGTTGGCTGCCTGGGCCGACCCGCTCTGGCTTGGACGATTCAGCGCGAGCGATGCCGCCATTCCGGCCCCGTGGAAAATTGAGCACCTTGACCGGCGCGTACCGCCGACCGAATACAAACTGCGCCAATGGGACGGCGTGGTTGCCATCGAGGCCAGGGCCAGCAAGAGCATGGCCTTGCTCGGACGGACTGCTACGGTCAACCTGAAAAAAACGCCAATTTTGTGCTGGCAATGGCGGATCGACGCGCCTGTGGCTTCCGCCGACATGAATCGCAAATCCGGCGACGATTACGCCGCGCGGGTCTATCTGACCTTTGCCGTACCGCCGGAGCAACTGGGTTTTGCGACGCGAACCAAGCTCAGTCTGGCGCGTACGATCTACGGCGACCAGGTACCGGATGCGGCATTGAATTACATCTGGGACAACCGTCACCCGGTCGGCACCTTGCAGGACAACGCTTACACGGATCGGGCGCGTATGCTGGTGCTGCGCTCCGGCGCTCGACAGGCCGGCGTCTGGGTGCAGGAACGACGGAATGTCCTGGCCGATTTTCACAAGGCATTTGGCGAGATCGGTGGCGAACTGCAAGGGCTGGCCATCGCTTCGGATACCGACAACACCGGCGAAGAGGCGCATGCCGGCTTTGCGGATTTCCGTTTTGTTGAAAGCGAAGAGGCTTGCCCGATCACGAAAAACTGACCTTGACTGTAAGAAACCGGACACGTAAACGACTAATAGACAAAATCATGAACACGCCAGCGCTCTCCATCATCATCCCCGTGCTGAACGAAGCCGCTGGCATTGTTCCGGTGCTTGAACGCCTGCAGGAATTTCGCCGGCAAGGCGCGGAAGTCATCGTGGTCGATGGCGGGAGTGCCGATGCTACGGTCGAGCTTGCCAGCTCCCTGGCCGATGGCGTGACCGGTTCGCAGCGCGGCAGAGGTCGGCAAATGAATGCCGGGGCAGCCCGGGCGACGGGAGACGTCTTCTTGTTTCTGCACGCCGACACGCTTTTGCCGTCGTCTGCCCTGAGCTTGATCATCGAGGCCGTCAACAACGGTGCCTGCTGGGGACGCTTCGACGTCCATATCGAAGGCTCGATCAGCGGTCTTGGCATGGTAGCTTTCATGATGAATTGGCGCTCCCGCCTGACTGGCATCGCGACAGGTGATCAAGCCATATTCGTTACGCGGGAGGCCTTCCAACGCCACGGCGGATTCCCGGCCATTCCCCTGATGGAAGACATCGTGTTTTCGGGCTGGATGCGAGCAGAAGCACGCCCGGCCTGCCTCAAGGCAAAGGTCACGACCTCGGGACGGCGCTGGGAAAAGCATGGCCTGCTGCGCACCATCCTGACCATGTGGTGGCTGCGTCTGCGCTTTTTCCTGGGCGCCAGCCCGACTGCGCTGGCCCGAGAGTATGGATACATCCCTCATGAAACCTGAGACCACGCTGCGTATCGAGATTGCCATTCTGGCCAAGGCACCGATTGCCGGGCTGGCCAAGACGCGACTCATTCCGCACCTCGGCGCCGATGGGGCTGCCGCCCTGCAACGCTGGCTATTGCAGCGGACGGTGGCGGCGGCCGTGGTCGCCGATCTTGGACCGGTCACTTTGTGGTGCGCCCCGGATATTAACCACCCGGAGTTTGCCGTTTGCCGTGCATTTGGCGCGGTGGCCTTGCGCCGCCAACCGGATGGCGACCTCGGACAGCGCATGCATGCCGCTATCGCCGAATCTTCGACCAGTGCAGGAACGCTGGTCATTGGAACTGATTGCGCCGTATTGACCCCAGGCCTGTTGCGCCAGGCGGCAGAAAGCTTGCAGCAGCACGACGCGACGGTCGTTCCGGCCGAAGACGGCGGCTATGTCCTGATCGGCATGCGCGAAGCCGGCCGGGATGCTTTCCACGCGGTGGACTGGAGCACGGAACGGGTGATGGCCCAGACCCGGGCTCGCCTGACAGCCATGAATTGGCGATGGAGCGAATTTCCTCCCTTGTGGGATGTCGACCGCAAGGAGGACTTTGAGCGTCTGGCGGAGCTCTTCCCGGATGCCCGCGCCCTTGCCCCGCAGATCGCGGCACTCGAATGAAACATCTGGTTCTGGCCGGCGGCGGCCATGCTCATCTCCATGTTCTGAAGGCCCTCGCGGCGTGTCCATGGCCGGGCGTCGAGGTCACGCTGATTTCGCCCTACGCCCGGCAGATCTATTCCGGCATGTTGCCGGGGTGGATGGCGGGTCATTACCGCCTGGATCAATGCGCGGCCGCCCTCGAACCGCTGCTCAAGGCAGCGAAGGTCCGTTTCATTCAGGATAGCGTGAGCGGCCTGGATGCCCGGCGGCGGATCGTTCAAACCCAGCACTCAGGCGACATCGCCTATGACGACCTGTCGCTGGATACCGGCGCTCAGGTCGATGCCTCCTGCCTGGCAGCCACCGGGGCCAAGCTGTTGGCGATCCGTCCAATCGAGAGTTTTGTGGTCGACTGGACGCAGCAGGTCGACCGCTTCAAGCAAAACGGAAAGGCCAGTCTCGCCGTCGTTGGCGGCGGTGCGGCAGGGGTCGAGCTGGCCCTGGCCGCCCGTTATCGACTGAGCCTCGAAATGGGTGCGAACAAGGTACAGGTGATATTGATCGCCGGATCGGGGCTGTTGCCCGGGCACGGCTCGAGTATCGTCAGACGAGTCGCCCACACCCTGGCGCGCCGTCAGATCGAGGTCGTCCAAGGCTATGCGGCGGGATGTTCATCCGGCCTTCAGTTGAGCGACGGCACAACCATTCCAGTCGATTGCGTCATCGCCGCCACCGGCGTAAAGCCGGCGGCCTGGCTGGCCGATTCCCGGCTGGCGCTGGCGCCGGATGGCTTCATTGCGGTGCAGGACGGGCAGCAAAGCGTTTCGCACCCGGAAGTCTTTGCCGCCGGCGATGTGGCATCGCGTATCGACGCTCCGCATGCCAAGTCGGGCGTTTATGCCGTGCGCGCCGGCCCCGTCCTGGCCGGCAACCTGCATCGCGTGTTGAATGGCCTGGCGCCGCTGGCTTACCAGCCACAGAAGCGCAGCCTCTACTTGCTGGCCACCGGCCCCAAGGAGGCCATCATGTCCTGGGGCGGACTCTCGGCCGGTGGCGGCTGGGCCTGGAAATGGAAGGATTGGATCGACCGGCGCTTCATGAGGCAGTACGATCTGGCCCCGGAGAACGGAATGGGAGAAGAACATGAGCCTGCTTAAGGAAATTGGTCAGCTTTTCGCTGGCCAGGGCGAAAGCCGGGGCAATTACCAGGAAGACCTGTTGCGCAGCCTTCTCGTCATGGCCTGGATGGTCGAGGCGCGCGACCCTTACACCGGCGGCCATTTGTGGCGGGTCTCCCGGTTTTCGCGCTTGCTGGCCAGCGAACTCGATTTGCCGGACAGCGATGTGGCGCGCATCAGCCTGGGCGGGTTCCTGCACGATCTTGGCAAGGTCGGCGTGCCGGATCAGATCCTGAACAAGAAAGACCGCCTGACCGACGAAGAGTACGAAGTCATCAAAACCCACCCCGATGTCGGCTGGCGGATGCTGGCCGGGCATCCCTTGGCAGGGCTCGCCGAAACGGCCATCCGGGCGCACCATGAAATGCCGAACGGCAAGGGGTATCCGCGCGGTCTCGCCGGCACGGACATTCCGCTCGATGCGCGCATCGTCGGCATCTGTGATGCCTTCGACGCCATGACCAGCACCCGCCCCTATCGCCGCGGCATGTCCATCGAGAAAGCCCTGGCGATTATCGCGGAAAATCTTGGCGGCCAATTCGACCGGGCGTTTGGCGAACGTTTCGTGGCGCTCGGCCAGGCAGGTGCGCTGGACCACATCGTTGGTCACAGCGACGAAGGCATTCCGTTGCACGAATGCATGATGTGCGGCCCAATCCTGGTCCTGCGCAAGGGGCAACAGGCCGGCGATCATGTTTATTGCCGCAGTTGCACCGGCGAATATGTGACCGCGCTGGAAGCCGGGCGACTGGTCACCCAGCCCACCGGCAAGCTGGGCAAACCGCAGGACGTGGAACCGGAGGCTGATAACGAGTTGATCAGTCGCCTGGTCCTTGAATCGGCTCGCGCCCTGCTGGCATGAGCAACATGGAAAACGTATGGCATTTCTAAGCACACTCCTGCAGACTGCCTTCAGGCGCTCCATCGTTCAGGCAGCGATCAAGGTGGCCATTGTTGTCGGCACGATATTGAACCTGATCAATCAGGGCGGCCGGCTGCTTGATGGCTTGCCGCTCTCCTGGTTTCATGTCGGCCTGAACTATCTGGTGCCTTACTGCGTATCCAGTTACAGCGCCGCGCGCAACGAAATGCGCCGCAATGAGGAAAAGGCATGAATGCCGGTGTGAATCTGCTGATCGACGACGTGTATCTGGCCGAGATCCGGCGCGACATGATCAAGTTCGCCCATCTGCAACTGCGGGACGAGGCACAGGCCGAGGATGTGGTGCAGGAAGCACTGGTCGCCGCCCTGGACAACACCAGGGAATTTGCCGGTCGATCAGCCGTGAAGACCTGGATTTTCGCCATCCTGAAAAACAAGATCGTCGATCTGATCCGCCTGCAAGTACGCACCACCAATGTCTCCGCGCTGTCGACCGAAGAGGAAAGCCTGGATCAGGCCTTCGAGTCGCTGTTCAAGACCAATGCCCACTGGTCGCCGGGGTCTCGGCCGAGCAACTGGGGCGATCCGGAAGAGTCGCTGCGCGAACAACGTTTCTGGGAGGTCTTTGATGCCTGCCTCAAGCACCTGCCGGCAAACACGGCACGCGTCTTCATGATGCGCGAATTCCTCGAGTTCGAGACCGCCGAGGTTTGCCAGGAGTTGAGTCTCACGACAAGCAATTGCAATGTCATCCTGCACCGGGCGCGCAATGGCTTGCGCCGTTGTCTGGAATCAAACTGGTTTTCTGCTGGAGAGCAGCCATGCTGAGTTGTAAGGAAGTCACCCATTTGCTGTCCGAAGCGCAGGACAGAAAACTGACGCTGTCAGAGAAAATGCATTTGGAAATGCACCTGGCCATGTGCAAGGGGTGTACGAATTTCAAAAGCCAGATGAGATTCTTGCGCGAGGCTTGCAAGCGATACGTGAAAGCCAAGAGCAGCGTGGACGAGTAGGCCGACGAAGGTGGCTTGAGGCGATTTCTCGAGCGCTTGTTCGCGTTCAGGAGATCGGGAAAACCCGTTCTCGCGTTATTCGAGATGTGCCAAATTGGCCTTATGGAATAAATTCCCGGGTTATCTCGTTAACTGGGTATCGGTGCTATTGAGCCGCCACCCAAAACGAGCCAGGGAAAGGAAACATGATGAGGGTTACCAGTCTGGAAGGACCGCTGCTCGATTTCTGGGTTGCCAAGTCAGAAAATCTGAAGCTGCTGCCGGAGCCTGGGGAAGACGGATTACGTCACGTCAATGGGAGTGGATACTGGCATCCCGGCACTTACCATCCTTCCAGCGACTGGTCCCAGGGTGGCGCCATCGTAGCCAACGATTGGTATGCGATTGAGGATGCCCTGATCGAGTGGTTCGGGATCAACTGGCCGTTTATCAAGGCGATTACGGATACGCCGCTGAAGTGGCTGATGCGGGCCTATGTCAAGACCAAATTCGGCGACGAGGTCGAGGAAGTCGAAAACCTTTTACCCGGTCAGTGAAAATCCCGGCTCGACGTTTCCAGTCGGCCGAGCCAGGTGGAGAGATCGACCAATCGCTTGGCGACCAGATGAACGATTTCGCCTTCGATCTGCAGTTGTCCGTAGACGCCGAGCAGCGTTGCGCCGAGCAGTTCGCGGCGTTGTTTTTCGACGAGTTGGGGATGGACGACGACATTGACCAGCCCACTTTCGTCCTCCAGCGTGACGAAGACGATGCCGGTCGCCGTGCCTGGCCGCTGGCGACCGACGACGATGCCGGCGGCGCGGATCAGGGCGCAATGGCCGGCGGTTTTCAGGCTAGCGGCCGTGACGAAACGGCGTTCAAACAGATGCTGGCGGAGCAGCGCCAGGGGGTGGCGGCGCAGGGTCAGGCCGAGGCTGCGGTAATCGGCGATGAGGTTTTCGGCTTCGCTGGGCGCGGGCAAGTCGGTTTCCGGCTCGCTGATCGTGGTGCCGGCGAAGAGATCGCCCTGCACCGCCGCCACGGCTTTTTCCACGCCGGCCGCCCAGGCGGCTTGCCGACGGTGGCCAGCCAGGCTTTGCAGGGCATCGGCGGCGGCCAGTTGGTCGAGGTCGCGGCGGTGCAGGCCGGCCCGGGCAGCGAGATCGGCGATATTCAAAAATGGGCTTTTTTTCCGGTTGACCGTAGCAATGCGCTCGGCGACTGCCTTTGAAAAGCCGCTGATCTCGCGCAGGCCGAGGCAGACAGCGCCGGTGTCATCGATGATGCTGTCCCAGTCGCTGACCGTAACGTCGGGCGGCAAGACGGTGACGCCGTGGCGCCGGGCATCCTGGATCAGCATCGACGGCGAGTAGAAGCCCATGGGCTGGCTGTTGAGCAGGCCGCACAGGAAGATGGCCGGATGGTGGCGTTTGAGCCAGGCCGAAACATAGACGAGCAGCGCAAAGCTGGCGGCGTGCGATTCGGGGAAGCCGTATTCGCCGAAGCCCTGGATCTGCTGGATGATGCGTCGGGCGAAGGTTTCCGGCAGGCCGTTGGCCGCCATGCCGGCGAGCAGCTTCTGTTCGAAGGGTTCGAGGCCGCCCTTGCGCTTCCAGGCGGCCATCGCCCGGCGCAACTGATCGGCCTCGCCGGGCGTGAAATTGGCGGCGACGACGGCCAGTTGCATGACCTGTTCCTGGAAAATCGGCACGCCACAGGTGCGTTCGAGCACCTTGTCGACGGCCGGCGATATTTTCTCGATGCGTTCCCTGCCCTGCCGCCGCTTGAGGTAGGGATGCACCATATCGCCCTGAATCGGCCCGGGCCGGACGAGCGCCACCTCGACGACGAGATCGTAGTAGCAGCGCGGTTGCAGGCGCGGCAGCATGGCCATCTGGGCGCGCGATTCAACCTGGAAGACGCCCATGCTGTCGGCGTGGCAGAGCATCTCGTAGGTTTTCGGGTCTTCGGCCGGGATGTCGGCCATCTTCCACGGTCGACCCGAAATTTCGCCCAAAATTGAAAGCATGCGGCGGATGGCCGAGAGCATTCCCAAGGCCAGCACATCGACTTTCATGAGGCCGACGGCGTCGAGATCGTCCTTGTCCCACTGGATCACGGTGCGTTCGGGCATCGCCGTGTTTTCGACCGGAACCAGCCGGGCGAGCGGCCCGCGCGACATGACGAAACCGCCGACGTGCTGGGTCAGGTGGCGCGGAAAACCACGCAACTGGCCGGCAATCCACAGCCATTTCTCGACGCGCGGCGAAGCCGGGTCGAGGCCCTGTTCGGCGAAGCGTTCAGGCAATTGCTCGCGCTTGTCCCACCAGGCCAGCGAGGCGGTCAGGGCATCGATGCGTGCCGTCTCGAAACCGAGCACCCGACCGGCATCGCGCAGCGCGCCCTTGGTCCGGTAGGTGATCAGCGCCGCGGCCAGCGCCGTCCGTTCGCGGGTGTATTTTTGGTAGATGTAGGCGATGACCTCGGGGCGGCGTTCATGCTCGAAATCGACGTCGATATCCGGCGGCTCGCCACGTTCCTTCGAAATGAAGCGTTCGAACAGCATGCCCGAACGCTCCGGGCTGACTTCGGTGATGCCCAGCGCGAAGCAGACAATCGAATTGGCCGCCGAGCCGCGCCCCTGGCACAGGATATCGACGCTGCGGGCGAAGCAGACGATGTCGTAGACCGTCAGGAAATAGGCTTCGTATTTGAGTTCGGCGATGAGCCTGAGTTCGTGCTCCACGATCTTTCGAACCTGATCCGGAACGCCTTGCGGATAGCGCTTCAGCAAGCCGCGCTCGGTTTCGTGGCGCAGCCAGGAAGTCGGCGTATGGCCGGCTTCAACAATTTCCTCCGGGTATTCGTAGCGCAGTTCATCGAGCGAAAAGCGGCACTGCTCGGCGATTTTCAGCGTTTCAGCCAGCAGCTCGGGTGGATAGAGGCGCGACAGGCGCAGGCGGGTGCGCACATGGCGCTCGGCGTTGGGAAACAGCGCGTAGCCAGCGTCGAAAACCGTTGTTTTCAGGCGCAGTGCGGTCAGCACATCCTGTACCGGGCGGCGAGCCTTGATGTGCATATGGACGTCGCCGGCCGCCACCAGCGGCAGACCGCAAGCCGCGCCGAGCGCCTGCAGATCGGCCAGCTTCACTGTATCGTCCTGCCCAGCGTGCAGTTCGACGGCGATCCAGACGCGGCCGCGAAAACGCTCGGCCAGCCAGAGTCCATCCTCGACCAAGGCGCCCTCGCCCGGCACCCAGAGCACCAGGCAATCGGGCACCGCGCCGTTGGGTGACACGACATTGAGATCGTGCCGTTGCAAGGTGTAGGCGCCCTTCTCCGCCCGCCGCCGGGCCAGCGTAATCAGCGCCGAAAGGTTGCCGTAGCCCTCGCGGTTTTTGGCCAGGAAGACCAGCTTGAGGCCGTCGACCGTTGTCATTTCGCTGCCGACGATGAGTTTCAGCCCGACTTGTTTGGCCGCCTGATGCGCCCGCACGATGCCGGCCAGCGAACATTCGTCGGTCAGTGCCAAGGCCGTGTAGCCTTGAGCAGCGGCCTGCTCAATCAGCTCAGCCGGATGCGATGCGCCGCGCAGAAAACTGAAATTGGAGAGGCAGTGCAGCTCGGCGTAATCGGGTAGCGACATGGGTTCACCCGCGTCGCTCAGGCGAACAGGCCGTGCAGGAACCAGCCGTCGGCGTTCCTGAACACCCACGCCCATTGGCCGAGCGGATTGCGCGCGACGAAATAGTCACGCCGCACATCGCCGGTCGTCCCGCTCTCACCCTCGTCCCACCAGCCACTTTCCAGGCGCTCGGCCCGCGACAGCAGCTTGAGCGGGCCATGCCACTGCGGGCTGCCGGCCCGTTCGGCCAGCGCTTGCGGGGTCGGCAACAGCCACAGCGGGCGGGATTGCTTGCTCTCGGCTGCCGCCTTGCCGGCTTTTTGCATTCCTACGGTCAACCGGAAAAAACGGCCAAAATTGAAATCGACTTCATGCGCCCGCGTCGCACATTCGGGCCGATGATCGGCCATCTCGCCCAGCGCCTGCACCGCCCCTTCGCCGAGTCGGGCGCGCAAACGTTCCAGGCAGGCCAGCGTCCCCTCGCCGGCCGTTGCCTGCTCGAACAGATGGGCGCTGGCGCCGGGTTTGGCTACCAGCTCGTCGGCCTGCAAACGCAAGGCTTCGACCGGCGCCGCGAGGTGCAGCCGGGAAAAATGCTCGCGCAACAGGCGGACGAAACGCCCTTCGTCGGCCGCCGGTTCGGCGAAATTGAGGGCCAGCAACGTCGGCGGCCCGTCGTCGTGCGTCAGCTCCAGCGAACAGCGACGGACCAGCAACTGCCGGCCATGCAGCCAGCCGGCCAGCGCCGCGAACAAGCGTTGCCCGGCAAAAACCAGTGCCTCGGCATGCTCAACCCGCGATGGCAGCTCGATAGCTATGGCGAAGCTCTCCGGAAAAACGAAGGATTTTTGCGGATCGGGCAGATCGCCCCAGGCGCGCAGCAAATCATCGACCGGCCCGTTGCCGATACGCCGCCGCAAACCGGCGCCGGGCAGTTGGCGCAGATCGCCCAGTCGCCGCAGCCCGAATGACTCCAACCGCTTCGTCACCTCATCCGGCCAGCCGGGAATGGCGCAAGGCAAGGCGGCCAGGGCCGAGTGCATGGTTGCCGGTTCCGCATGAATCCGGCTGCTGCCGAACCGCGCCAGCCAGCCAGCCCCGAGCGGCGTTGGCGCCACCGCCCAGCGGGCCGAATAAGATTGTTCGGCGCAACCGGCAAGCACCGCAGCAATGATCGCCTCGGCGCCACCGAACAGACGCAGACAGCCGCCGATTTCAAGCAGCAGAGTGTCCGGCGGTACCAAACTGATCGTCGGCGTGAAGCGTCCGGCCCAGCAGGCCAGGCTTTCGAGCGCCTGCTTTTCGCGGCTTTCGCAGCGTTCAAAAACGCTCAACCCGGGCTGCAAGCCCAGCGCCGTCGATAGTTTCTGGCCAGCACAAACACCCGCCGCCATCGCCTCGGCATCCCCCACCTGCACCCGCCCACGCGCCACGACTGCGCTAGGCGACTGGCGCAGCGGCAGGGCCTCGAGCGGCAACAAGGGAAAGTGCAGGGCCAGCCACAGCACGCGAGTTTCTCCCGGCGAATTGAACAGGACGAGGAATGGACAAGGCGAGCGGCCGGGAAACCGGACGGCCACGCCGCTTGATGATGCGCACCGACAGCTCGCTGTCGTCAGCCGCCGCATTCAACACGACACGCAGCGGCGCCGGCGACGGCACTTCGGCTGCTACGGTCGACCGCCACAAACAGGCAAAAACCGGACGCCCTTCGGCGGCAACCTGCAAGCGGCGCAAGGCGCGGGCATCGATATTCGCTTCCGGCCAGGCCAGCACACCGGCAAAGCCACCGCTGTTCAGCAATTGCTCGACACTCCAGCCAACGCTCTTGCCCGCCTTGACGACGACCAGCCGCTCCAGCGCCAGCCCGGCCGCCGCCCAGGCCGGCGCATGCGGCAACCACGGCGGCGCGACAAGCGCCAGCCAACCGCCATCGGCCGACAAGCGGGCCAGTGCCGGCAGCAGCAGGCTCATTTCGCCGACACTGCCACGGTCAACGAGAATTTCAGTCAAATTCCCGCGTGGCCAGCCTCCACCCGGCAATTCAGCGTCAAGTTCAGCATGGCCGCTCGGGATGGTGCTTTCCGGCAGCGCGGCCAGCGTGTCGCCGCGCCAGACATCGCCCCGGGCCAGCACATCCGCCAAGGCAACCGGCAACGGCTGGGTGTTCATGACAGCTTTGAAACGGCTCCGCGAATCAGGCCGACGGCAATGCCTTCGATGGCAAACTCGACCTCTTCGGGATTGACGATGATCGGCTGGAAATCGGGATTCTCGGCGATCAATCTGATCTGCCCGCCGCTGCGTTCCAGCCGCTTGACGGTAACTTCCTCGTCGATCCGGGCGACGACGATCTGCCCGTCGCGCGCCTGGTTGGTCTTGTGCACGGCGAGCAGGTCGCCGTCGAACATGCCGATATCGATCATCGACGTGCCGCGCACCTTGAGCAGGAAATCGGCCTTGGGCGAAAACATGCCGGCATCGAAGGCGTAACGGCCCTGGACGTTTTCGACAGCGAGAATCGGCGAACCGGCGGCGACGCTGCCGATCAGCGGCAAGCCAAGCTGTTCGACCAACCGGATACCGCGCGCCGAGCCGGGCTCGAGCGTGATGGCGCCCTTCTTGGCCAAGGCCTTGAGGTGGTCTTCAGCAGCATTCGGCGAAGCAAAACCGAAAGCGCTGGAGATTTCCATACGCGTCGGCGGCGCGCCAAGTACTTCCAGCGTGCTTTTGATGAAATCAAGAATTTCCTGCTGACGTGGCGTGAGTTTCATGGCCGGCCTCCGCTAATAATCAATGACTGTATTTTTGTACAGTAATTTGTTTTTGGCAAGCGAAAAATCAGCGGTGGTGGCAGTCAGAGGAGGGGCGTGGGCGATGCTACGGTCAACCGGAAATTTTGGCAAAAATTGAAATGCCCAGATAAGTACCTCTACGCTAATCGTTGCCCTTGAATACAGTCCTGAACTTCAGAATACCAATGCTGTTCATCTGATATTCATCCATTCCCATGTCGATGAACCCAGCCATGGAGTCGTGGATATATCGATCAAAGAAAACATCCATCTCGGGCGTCACGGAACGAGGGGCGATGCGTTTAGCTACACGGATGGCATGTTGTTCTGAAGAGCTAGGCGGCAACCCGGCAGCCTTGAGAATTTTTTCATGAAGCTCCGCCGATTTGACCGGATCAAAATCAGTAGACAAGGCAACTTGATCACGTACGGAATGCGGCTTTCCCGGATCCAGCGCTGGCGTCAAGGAACTGAGGCGGCGAATGAAACAATTTTGTGTGGAACGTAGGTAACCCTGATCCCTGGCCGAAGCAGTGGTATACGGTGGGCGCAGGAAAAAGGCATTACGGTGCTTGAAGCGATAGCTGAAGTAATACGCCATATGTTTTCGCCCCAAATCCTCGACTGGCCCTGCTCCGATTTTGGCTGCCTTGATGTAGGCGTTGAAATCGGCGATGGCGGTATCGGATGGCGTGAGGTCCTTTCTGAAACGCTCCTCCAATTGATACTTCCACTCCTTCAAGGGGACCCCGGCATCGATTGCCTCTTCATACATCCTTTTGCCGGGGATGATGGACATGAAGGCATCCGGCGCCGGCGAAACACCCAGCGCTTTGGGTGCATAGCCTCCACCAACATCGGAGTGGGCGCCGGGATACATCACTTCCATGGCATTCGCCGGGTAGTCGGATTTGACACGCACGGAGTCGAGTGGAAAACAGGCACGAACTTCGTGCCCAGCTACAAAATGCACGCAACGCTCCACAGCCGGATTGATTTCCAGCGTGTTGTCCGCCCAGCCTTGGTGGCCGGCCAGGGTACCGGAGTCCGAGAGGTTCGCTAGCCCAACCGAGGCCACCGTGTCGAAAATGCCGAGAAACTGTAAGCGAATGGGAATGCCGGCAAATGTCCAGCCGCCGCCCTCCTGCTTACAAACCTCAAACAACCAGTTCACAAAAACGCGAGCCTCCGCCGCGCCGCGCGAAAAGCCGAAAACCGATACATTGATCTGCTCGACTGCCGGCTTGCGATTTTTCAACGCTGCTGCGAGCTTATCTTGCCATGTGCGAAGTGCCATACGTCGCTGGGTAGCTGGCGAGCCGGAACTTGCCAAGGTGTTGGCGATGTTTGCTGCCGCGTCACCCAATATCAGGTGTGCGCCCGTGACATAGATATGCGGCGAGTTCAGCAGCTGGAGTAGCCCCCAGATAATGCGAGCCTCTCCCCGCTCTCCGCCGATGGCACCCCGGTTTTTCTTAAAAAGGTAAGTATTGTCGTCGCCAATTTGGGGAAATTTTGTGCCGACACCCGGAATGTAGTGGCGAAAATAACCTTTTTTTCGTTCATCACGGAAGGTATGAAACAACCGCACTACATTGCTGTGCTTGCGCTCCTCGACTGGTGGCTCTGTATAGTCGGCATCCAGATTGTTGCCAGTACCATCGAAAAACAGGCCAACAAAGACCTGCCCGGAACAGGTGGGGGTATTGTCTTTGGGTACAGTGCAGGCAGCCGCCTTGGCGCGTTGCATGGCTTCCCGCGCAGAAAGCTTGCGGTGGCCCGATTCGGGAAATGGAGATGGGGAAATCGTTGCCATGGCTATTTGCCTTTTTGGGATTTGTCGCTGTCAGGATGCGGAAATGGATGCCCCTCGTACCCGGCTGCATATTTATGCACTAGCACCTTTACCTCATCACCCGGAAAGATGTGAATAAAGAATGTTCCCAGTTCACCCTCATACTTTGGCACCTCTACTGTCCGTTCTTTCCATGGCGATTCCTTCGTTGCTGGCACGCCATCAATAAATTGTCGCGTGCCGTCTGGGTTGAATATCGGAATATCGTCTTCTTGCCATTTAATCGTTGCCATCAATCCCTGGCGCCAATGTTTGGGCAAAACGACACAGCACACCCCGCCGCCTTCGCCGTGGGCAGACGCATCCAAAATTCCACCTTCGCCGTTGATGACGATGGAAACAATGCTCTCATCCGTATGGTTGTATGCCCCGTAGCTCACCGCGACGGTTTCATCTCCGGAACAGGCCACCAGCACGAACCCTATCAAGCATGCCGTTAAGTAGTTCTTGGTTGATCGAATGCGTTTGTTCATGAAGTTCCTTTGTTTCCCCATAGAAAGCTTGCGATGGCCCGATTCGGGAAATGGGGATGGGGAAATCGTTGCCATGAATTAGCTTTCTCTCTTAAATCCTGAGGGATGGGGGAGTGGATGCTTCGGGTTTCCAGCGCCATATATATTCATCAGCACCTTTACCTCGTCACCCGGAAAGATGTGAATAAAGAACGTTCCCATCTCACCATCATACTTTGGCACCTCTACCGTACGTTCTTTCCATGGCCCCGGAACAAGAACTGTCTTTCCGTCTCTGATGACCTCCTTTCCCTGTTCATCTTTCAGCCAATCTCCATCCAACTGCCATTTAATCGTCGCCATCAATCCAGGACGCCAGCGTTTCGGCAAAACGACACAGCACATGCTGCCGCCTCCTCCGTGGGCAGAAGCATCCAAAATCCCACCTTCGCCGTTGATGACGATGGAAACAATGTCCTCATCCGTATGGTTGTATGCCGCATAGCTCACGGCGACGGTTTCATCACCGGAACAGGCCACCAGCACGAACCCTATCAAGCATGCCAATAACCAGTTCTTGGTTGATTGAATCTGTTTACTCATGAAAATCCTTTGTTTTCCATAAATTCCGCCAATGTATCTTCGAAGCCTTTCCCGTTCCAAGAATGCTCTGATAGCCAAGTCGAAGTCTCCGGGTCAGTTAACAGTCGCCCTTCCGTAAATAGCGCCGCTACACCTAAGGCGTATTGATCACTTGTCCCGAATACACCTAGCTCCGAACAAAGCGCCAGCGCTTGGTCCAGTATCTCGTAGTTGGCATATCCGTCACGTACCGCAAGCAGTTCCGGAAAGTGGTTACCCATGTAATCTGCCATGGCATCGACTTCCCCTGCGCGAAGTAATTCAGCCAAGCAGTCGTTGTCGATTTCCAACGGTTCATCGTTACGCGCTGGCAATAGCGGCAATGGCAAATCCTGTAACTCACCATCGCGCTCGACGGTCCACCATGCTGTTGCATCAGCGGCCAGACGATTCCATATCTTTTCCTGACTGGCGAGTTCAGGCAGCACGCGCGTATCGGCAAAACGCAGCAGGTAACGCTCTTTGTCTTCCGTTTCAACTTCAAGCAGGCTTTGCCAGCTGACGCATAGATCGCTTGCCGGCAATTTCGAACGGATAAAACTGAGCATTGGGCGACCTTGGCAATGGTGCAACAAGCGCGACAATTGGTGCTGCAATTGATCTGGGCTGCTGGTCGACAACGCATGCAGGACCGGAGAAACGCCAGATAGCGCTGCTAGCTGGCCTTGGGAATACAAGGCCAATCCTTCGTTTCCGGGTACGCGAAGCGCTTTCCCCTCGTGATCGAATGCAGTATCGACCAAGGCATACCAGTGATTTTCCCCGGCGGTATTCGCTATCCGTCCGCCAAAATCGGCTAGCAATATCGGTAAATCGTACTGTTTCACTGCGTAGTAAGTCATATTGAGTATCAGACTTTAGCCAGCGCAGAACCATTGTTCATCGCTTTCAGGAGGCACTCGACACAAACATTCTGCGGAAATGCTGGCAACGCATAACCTCCCTTCTCCGGCCCCCCAAACGATTTCCTACTCGCCTGCACAGTAATCGTCCCCGGGCACTGCACGGTGATCCCGCCATCAATCGTGATACTCGCCCCGCCCGACACCGCGATGTGAATCTTCTTGGCTGCCGCGAAGTCGATGTGCTGGGTGGCCGAGACGAGTTTCATGTCTTTCCTGGCCAGGAACTTCATCTCGTCGCTTTGTGCCTGCAGGTCGATGTCGTCTTTGGCGGCGATGAGTTTGAGGCCGGTGTTGCCCTGCCCCGGTTCGATGGCCCCGGCCAGGAGGCCGATGGCCTGGCCGCTGTGGATGCGGGCCTGGCCGGCGATGGCGAGGTTGGTGTCTTCAGCGCTTGCGAAGGTGAGGGTTTCGCCGTTGGTGTACTGGAGATTTTGCCCGGCGATGTGGCCGATGCCGGCTTTGCCGCTCTGGATGATGGCGGGGTCGGTGAGGTGCGGGCGTTTGTCGGCACTAGCGGTGATGTTTTTTTGTTGGGCGTCGCCTTTGGCGGCGTCCTGATCCTGGGCGTCGACCATGCCGCTGGATACCTTGTGCAGGGCTTTGAGTGGGGCGGCGTGGTCGTCGATTTTGCTTTGCCCTTTGCCCTGGCTGCCGATGCTGCCGGCGAGCTGGACGGTGTGGTGGGTGGCGGCGGCCTGGTTGAGTGTTTGGGCCAGGGTGCCGGCTTGTTTGAGCAGCGCCATGGCCGGGGCGTTATCGCCGGCCGGTTGGCTGGAGCTGGCGTGGGGCCAGGTGGTCATGACCAGGCCCTGCCCGGCGCGTAGCGCGCCCCAGGCGTCGGTGCGCAGTTCGCTGCCGGTGCCGCGCAAGGAGCCGCGGTAGTTGTCGGCTTGATGGATGAGGTGGCCGAGGTTGAGTTGGCTGCTGTGTTGGGTGGTGCCGAGTTGCAGGCGTTGTTGCTGGTCGGTGTCGTCGAGGACGAGCTGGTTGTAGCCGGTGCTGCCGAATTCCTTGCTCTTGAAGCCGCTGAGGGCGGCCGGGTGGCCGTGGCTTTGGGCTGCGCCGCCGTGCCAGGCGGGGCTGTTGCCGCTGGCGGTATTGCCCTGGCCGCTCGGGCGGTGGTCGGTGGCGGGGTCGAAGGGGGTGTTGGCTTCGCTGGTGTTGCCGGGGTCTTGTCCGCCCGGGGTGGGGGTGATGCCGCCCTCCCCCTGGCCGTTGTAGAGGGTGCCGAGGAGATAGGGGCGATCAATGTCGCCGCCGAGGAAGTCGATGAGGACTTCCTGGCCGATCCGGGGGAGCCATTGCCAGCCCATGCCGGGGCCGGCTTGCCGGCTGAGGACGCGGATCCAGCAGGAAGATTGGTCTTCCGGCGTTTCGCCTTGTTGCCAGTGGAAGCGGATCTTGATGCGGCCGAGGGCGTCGCACCAGAGTTCGTCGGGGCCGTTGGCGGTGCTGCGGCCTTCGGGGCCGACGACGATGGCACTCATCGGGCCGGGAGTGGTCGGCCGCGGGTTGAGCCGGGCGCCGCTGCGGTCCTGGAGTTGGGCACGCCAGGCTTGCGGGGCGTGGTGGGCGGTGAAGGTGTTGCCGTAACCGCGGTCGACGGCAAGTTTGAGGAGTTCGGGATCGAGGTGCTGCGGGGCGCGGGCCGGCTGGATGGGGTCGCCTCCGCTCAGGAGGGTATCGTCCTGGCTGGCCAGGCCTTCGCCAAGACGTTGGGCGACGGCGGCGATGGCGTCGCCGCTGAGGTTGTTGATGCCGACGTGGGTGATGTCGGTGGCGCTGTATTTGTGTTCGAAGCTGGTTTGTTGCGGGTCGATGGGCAGGCCGATGAGATCGAAAGCGGTGCCGGGACGCAGGCTGCGCACGGTGCTGCGGGCAAGCCAGGTGCGTTGGCGGGCTTCCCGGGCTTCCATGGCGAGGCGGCCGTAGCGTTCGGCTTCACCGGCGTTGGCCCAGGCGTAGAGACCGGGGTCGTCGTAGCTTTCAAGGACGGGGGCATGTTCGCCGCCGATGCTTTGGGCGCCTGGCACGTTGAGGCTGACGGTCTTTTTGGCTTTGTAGTCGTAGCTGATGGCGCTGAGCACGCTGCTGGTCAGACGCCGTTGTTCGCCGAAGGCGACGATGGCGTCCTGGGCTTCTTGCGAGTCGGCGCGGTGGTAGCGCAGGCCGCGTCCGCCGTTGGCAGATTGGGAGAGGATGTCTTCCGGGAAACGCCGGCTGTCGGCAAAGAGGCGCAGACGATGGCCAGCCGGGGCTTGGTCGTCTTCTTCGACACACCAGCCGAGTCCTTCTTCCGCCAGCAGGCGGCTGATGAAGGTGTAGTCGGATTCACCGTATTGCACGCAGTAACTGCGCGGCCGGGTGTCGGCGAGAAAACCGCTGACTTCGTCGCTCCATTGCCAGGCGGCGACGTCGGCGTAGTCGGCAAAGACTGCTTCGGCGATTTCAATGACGGTTTTGTCTTGAAAGACTCGGTTGTGACGGCCGCGGCTGAGTAGCCAGACCCAGGGGACGAGGGTAATCCGGTAACGGGCGAAGCCGCCGTCGCTCCCCAGCTTGCTGGCCGCGCGGACCAGACCGGTGCGGGAGGCTTCGCTGCCGTCGGAGAGGCGGGTCTTGAGACTGGCTGCGCGACCCAGAAACTGCTTGAGTTCGAGGTAGGCGTCGGTTGCCAGCAAATCGACATGAATTTCGAAGCCTTCAGACAGCGCTTCCCTGCCCCACCAGGCTTCGACCGAAATCGCCGGCCCGCCTTCTCCACACCAAGTCAGTTCATAGAGACGCGTGTCAGATTGGAATACAGAGAGCATAGTAGTTCAACAGACCTTAAGCCGAATAAGCGGAAACAGACCCCGAAAGCGATCCAAATAGCATGCGATTTTAAGTCATGACCCATATTGCATGAAATACTTTTGCCGCATGTATGGTGAGTATTTTTTATTTGGATACGCCGTATTGTTCAGTTGAAGGCGAATTTCCTTGTTTTTTAGATGATTCAAGAAAATAGAGAATGCTACGGTCAACCGGAAATTTTGGCCAAAATTGAAATAATGCGCTGCATTTTTCAATCAGCATGGCGATACAGGAGCATGCAAAGCCACATTGACGGACTATGCGTATAAACTATCCGACTTTACATTTATCTTCGAAATCATGGATATTGCATATCTTGTACAGCCGCTCTCCTCACCGGCGGGGCCATGCGGCGAGGATCTGATTTTTTCGTCCGAGTTCGACGAAATACAGGAAGCGCGGCGTTTCGATGACCCGACGATCTCCCAGGGGGAGTGGGTCACGGACATCAAGGAAGCGGATTGGCCGGCAGTCGTCAGAATTTGTGAACACGTGCTGGCCAACAAAGCCAAGGATTTGCGCCTGGTTGCCTGGCTGACTGAAGCGCGTTGCAAGATCGATGGACTGGCCGGGCTGGCCGATGGCTACACGCTGCTGGGCCAGTTGAGCGAGAGTCAGTGGAGTCACCTTCACCCCTTGCCGGACGACGGCGATATCGAACAGCGGGTCGGCGTCCTTGACTGGCTGGTCAATCAGACTGCCCGGCTGATTCGCGAAGTCCCGGTGACCAATTCCAGCAAGGGAAAGTTCTCGTTAACCGACCTTGAGTCGGCTCGCGTCGCCGCCAAGAACCTCGAGCGCGACCCCGGCATGGCGGATGAAATTGCCCGCAACGCGGCGCTCACGGTCGAACGCTTCGAGGCAGCAGCCAAGGACACCCCACGCCAGCAATTTGACGACAAGCTGCATGCGGCCGAGCGCCTGATGATCGCCATGGTTTCGGCCCAGACCATACTGAATGCGCGGATGGGCGAATACGCGCCCTCTTTCGGCCCTTCGCTGGATGCGCTCGATGATGTGAAGCGATTTTTGCAGCGCCGCGCCGGCCCGTCAGCCGCCACTAGCCCACAACTTCCAGGAAAGACCGCCATGCCCGCCGCCACCCAGGCCAGCACTGACATGAACGAACACGCTTCTGGTTCGGCAGGTTTCGGCGGGCCGGTACGCTCCCGCGAACAGGCGATCCAGCAATTGCAGGAAATCGCCATCTTCTTTCGCCGCACCGAACCGCATAGCCCGGTGGCCTACCTGGCCGAAAAAGCGGCCAAGTGGGGCAGCATGCCCCTGCATGAATGGTTGCGCACGGTGGTCAAGGATGACGGCGCCCTGCTCCGCGTCGAGGAACTGCTCGGCGTTGCCCCGAATAACGAGTAAGGCGTCTCGCCTGTCGAAAAAATCCCCGCCTCACAGGCGGGGATTTTTTATTTCTGAACCAGCTTGAATTCAATCCGCCGATTTCTCGCCCGCCCTTCGACAGTATCGTTCGACGCCACCGGCTGGTCCGGGCCGACCCCCGAGGCGCTGAGGGTTTCGGCAGGAATCCCCTTGCTCGCGAGGTAGGTCCGCACCGTATTGGCGCGCGCCAGGCTAAGCGCGATATTCCCCGGGCGGCCACCTTGACTGTCGGTGTGCCCGACAAGCATGACTTTCGGCGTGCCAATTTGCCTGATGGCGCCATACATCTCGTCAAGGACCGCCTTGCCGAGCGGGGTCAGATTGGCCGAGCCGCTTTCGAATTCGACAACCCGATTCGCCAAGGTTTTGTCCAGTACGTGCTGTGCCTCGCCCGAAGGGGCCACCAGAGCGTTATCGATCGAATACGTCGGGTTCAGGGAGGTCGCCATTTGACTGACCACCTGCTGCCGCAGTGCCTCATTGGCGACATTTCCCTTCACGGCGATATGCGTCCCGTTTACCTGCATTTGCCCCTTATGGACCTGCTTGAGGTTGTCGGTAAGTATCTTGGTCATGTTCTCCGTCCAGTTCGGTGGCGGAACGACCCCACCGACCTCCAGCTTGTCGACGACGTTGGCCGCACCGTAGACGCTGCGGAGCCGCTCAAGAATCGCCACCTTGGAAGCCTCGTCGGGAACGGTGCCGGACACGGTGACCCGCTCCCCTTGCTCGCCCGTTTTTTCCTGAGCCAGCACAGAACCAGCCCCCAAACCCAGCTGCAAAGCCGAGCACATTGCCAAAATCAGTATGCGGATCGTCATGTTCATTCGCCGAGGAAAACTTCGCGGAAAGTATTGATCGCCTGTTCAAGCGAAATTCCGGGTTGCGCCAGGTAAGACGATAGCTTGGCCACCCCGTAATCGCTGGCCAGTTCAGCCTGATCCTCTATCCATTCCGGATCGACCAAGACAATAAGACGTTCGCTCATCGATTCAGGCAAAACACTGGCAATCAGGGTTTGCGGAGACGACCCGTTGAAGCCGACAATCATTCTTGGATTTTCTGCACGGTGCTCAAAAATCGCCTGCAATTCGACATTCGTCCGCCGCAAGAAAGCGGTTATCAGATACAACCATAAGCCGGCGACCAGGTTCCGGTTGCGCTCGTCGACAGGCAGCGGCAAGACAATTTCCTTGTCGATGGAAACGCTGGCCTGCCCGAGAACCGGGCGCATCAAAAGGCCAATGGCCAGAATAATCCGTCGCACCGCATCGGGTTGGGCGTTTCCCAACAAGCCCTCAAGCGAACTCAAGGTGTTGCGTCGAACAAAGTTTCCTAAAGGATCAGTTTGCGTTGCCAGCTCAAAATCTTCAGCACAATGGACCGATTCAAACTCATTCAAGACGTCGTTGATCTCTGCGCCGACGATGGCTGCTTCGGACAAACGCGCCAATGAACCAAACGATTGAGCAAGCCCGACTGGGGCACACCGAAACATCAGCGCGTCATCGCGTTCAACCGTTGCTGCTGCGATAAATGGAAAACGACGTCCGGACGAGTCGACGCTGGGGCGCAGATGCCCGACGACCGACAGGCGACTGCGCGCCCCGAGAAAGGCAAAATCAACCGGTGCCGCAGCATCGTAGGCGGTTTTCCATCGAGGATCATCAGACAGACGCTCCATGCCTTGGGAAACCCAACGATCAAGCACACTGATCAACTGGTGCTGTCCAGCCCCCTTAACGAAATCACCGCGGGAAGGAACCTTGCCAAAGCAGGTTGCGGCAGAAGGAAGGCCTGTGCTCATTGCACACCTCCTGCCAACTTGTCAGTGCCGCTTTCGGACGCCGCGGCTGACGCATCGGCGGTTGTAGCGGCCAGATGCCGGCTGGCACTGTCAGCCACTACCGTAGCCGGCAGAACGATCCCGGCCAGGCCGCGACGACTGCTGCCGCTTTCACCTCCGCTGGCCTGAACCTGCGCACTGCTGACCACCTTCAGATCGACACCAACCTCGACCCCTTCGGCCGCCCATACCATATGGAACGACTCGTCGGCCTGGCGTGTCCGCTTGGCCGCATTGATCATTTTTTCCAGCCCGAAACGGCCGGGAATATTGACCACCTCGACGACTTTTCCCTCAAAGGTCGTCGCGACGATTTTTGCCCCCGGAGCGCTGCTCGGATTCGGCCAAACGAAGTTTGCCCATTGCGCGAGACCGTTGCGATAACTCAGCTTCTGTCCATCAATTTCAATGACGTAACCAGTCGTTCCTGGCGACGGTTGCGGCCGGACCATGAAGACCGTCTGAGCCTGACCGCCACCTGCACCAGTCGCCGCTCCGCCTGCGTCGTTGGCAGCCCCTCCTTCAAGCGGAGATACCCAGTTGGCAAAATCGTTTATGAATTCGGTTTGCAGGGTCAGGCCTAGATCACCCCACGTCCGTGGTGCAATGGTATTGCCACGACGTACCACCAGCGGGCCCATTGTTGTTTCCACGAACTTCGAAACCGCACCCTCCGGACCGAACATTTGGGCGATTTCGACTGGCGATGCTTCGATATTCGATTTGCCGGCAAAAGGATATTTGATAGCCAGCTTACGGTTGAACGGTTCATATACCTGAGCGACCCAGGTTTTGTTCAGTTCAGCGGAAGCTGGCTTGATCACTGAGGCATATGACTGCAACAGCGGACGCACCAGCAGCGGACGAAGAACGGCACGCTGCTTGTCAGGCAAGCCGGTCAACATCTGTTCGTCGACAAAGCGCAAGGTTTCCGCCATTTCAGAGTTGCTACCATCCAGCGTCTCACGCATTAATTTGAGCGCACCGGGGCCGGGATCTCCCTGGTTTTTCAACTGGTTCAGACGCGTGCGCAATTTCGAAAGCTGCTTCAGGTACGTATCGACCAGGGGTTCGCCCTTGTCGCGCGGAATGACCAGGCGACCAAACCCGGCAAATTCCTTGCCGATAGGCCCCATCGGAATTTCCGCCTGTTTGGCCGAAACATTGACATCAAGCTGCACCCGGCTCGGCGACATCTGCAACACCGACCGCTTGAACCACTCGACAAAACCCTTTTGCGCGCGCGCCATGCGGAGATTGGCCATGGCCGGGTTATCCCAGGCTGTCTGGTCGAAGGTCACCTTGATCAAGGTACCCACCGGCGACATCTGGGGATCGCCCAATCGATCCATCGCCGCTACAGCTTCAGGGAATGTCTCGAAAGTGGTGATGCCGATACCTTGAACAAACTGTTTCCATTCCTCGGCATAGTCGCGCTTGTACATGGCGACGAGCGACTTCTGGATCTGCTCGGGACTTCCCTCGAGGGTCAGATCATCCTTTGTCGACGTCTTCAGAACCCAATCGGCATTACTCTGTTCATTGGTTGCCGCATCCTTGATGGCATTTTGTACGTACTCACGCCAAGCCTCGACGGTAAAAGCGCCGGACACCACATGACTGCCAGCGACCAGTTGCGAATTTTCCGGGCCGACGATATTGGCGACGGTCAGCGGCGCAAAGCGGGTTGAAGCCCTCGCCTTTATTTCTGCATACACACGTTCGGCGGCCGGCATGCCGCGGACAACCTGACGCAGTCGGTCACGAACTTCATCGACCAATACAACGTTGTTCGCAATGGTTGGCCACTCAGGGTCATTGGCGTGCTCGAGATGGAATGTCAAAATCTGTCCCGCGAGACGGATCATCTGCTCGCGCGGCATGGTTCCCCGGTTCGACTCCAGCCATGATCGCCAGAAACGTGCGATCTGGTCCGAGAGGTGACCGACGTCGATATGATCGTGGCTGGATAGCATGAGATAGGTTTTCAAGGCGTTATAGCCATCCTCGACATCCAAAGGCGATGCTGCCTTGTATTGACTACCAGTCTGTTTTGCCTCTTGCTTGCTTTCGCCTTTTGCCTTCAAGCGATCACCTTGCGCATTCACGTCGTACAGGAAAGCCTCAAGGTTGTCTTTGACGGGAACCAGCATGACGTTGCCAACCCCCGCGAAATACTCTCGACGCAATACTTCGGCCATGCGCCCGCCCTGATACAAACCGAGGCCAATCGAAACCTGGTGGTCCTCGTTGAATTTCTCCAGTTGCGCCAGCCTGTCCTGGATAATTTCCAGCGCCTCCAGGCGTGATTGCAGATCGATACGCCCCTCCTGAATCCTGACCGCCTTGGCGACATCCTGCTCGACATTGGCGAGCAGGCTAAGGTTGTTGAAATACGACCAACTCCAGCCGCCCAGGCCGAGGCCAAGAAGACACAACGTCCCGAGTACGGCAAATTGGCGAATACGTGCTTTGTGCTTGGTGGTGTGCTGCCGGACCAGATTCCGGTCCGGGAAAATCACCTTCGAAAAGAGCTCCTTGAGAAAATAGCCGTGACTCAAGGTTGCGTGAACCTGACCGTTTCCGCCGCCCTGTAGCGCAAATTTGCGCAAGATACGGTCATTGGCAACCGGGGTAACTTCGTTGGTCTGAATTGCCGAGGTGACGTAAAAGCCCCGAAAAACCGGTTTGAACTGGAATGGATTGTCCTCGAACAGCGTCGCCACAAACGCCCGCAGCGCAGGCTTGATAGCCGCAAACTCCGAGGGGAACGTTAATAGCCCCGGCGGCGTGTTCTCACCTTGCTGACGAGAAATCTGAGCCACACTGAGGGCACGCAGGCCATCGTACATTTCGTCAAAATGCTGGTCGAACAGGGCGATCAGATCATTTCCACCAGCCCGCTCGTAGGGGATCGTTGCCCCCCAGACCCGATCACGCTCGTTCCAGTCCAGATCGACAAAAAATTCGTGAAACCCGGGAATGAGGTCCACCTTGGTGAACAACACATATACCGGAGCAAAGACCTCCAGTTTCTCAGTCAACTCCTGGACCCTTTGCCGCAAGCTTTTCGCAAGGCTGATGGCAAACCCTGGCGCATTACCGATCAATTCGCCAATGCTTACTGTAACGATGATGCCGTTAATAGGGGCTCGTGGGCGGTGTTTCTTGAGCAGCTTTAGAAAACCAAGCCATTCCTCGCGATCCTCTTCGTGAATCGAATAACGCCCGGCGGTATCGAGAAGAATGCCTTCAGTCGTAAAAAACCAATCGCAGTTTCTTGTCCCCCCAATCCCTTTGATAATCGCGTTGCCACCATCATCGAACGGGAACTTGAGACCGGAATTGACGATGGCAGTACTCTTGCCGGCCGCCGGATTGCCGATGGTCATGTACCACGGCAATTCGTACAGCGCCTCCGCTCCAGACATCTGACCAAGCTTTGATGTCTTTATGGTTTTGACGGCATCCAGCATGCGCTGGCGCAAAGCCAGAATCTCCGCGGACGCATCAGGAGCAGCCTTCTTGAGCGCTTTTTCTCCCTGCTGTTCAAGCATGGATCCGATATCCTCACCCGCTTTTCGTGCTTTCCGTTTCCGATACAGCCAAACGCTCAACCAGACCGTAACAACTACTCCGCTGGCAATCGCCGCCCAAACCAGAGCAATTTTTAGCGTATTCGCCCCGAGAAAAAAGAATGCAGCAATCGCAGCAATACCAATAAATGAGAGGAAACGCGAGTCGGTAAGGTAGTTTCGAAATTGGAACATTGGCTATTGTTTCTGATCAGGTATTGGCGGAATCGAATGTGGGTTTTTGCGCTAAAGGCGGAGATACCAGCAAAACGGCGCGTTCACTCGTGTGCTGGTTACTGATTAACAAGACATGAGCGTCCTCGGCCAGTGCTTTTGTATGGGCACAGGCGAGAGCAACCAATCCACTGATCGGCGACAGCGCCCCGCAGGATGCACCGACGGTGGAGCAGTCTTCAATAGGATCCAGATGAGCAAATGCAGAGCCAAGGCCATCCAGAATTTCTGTCAGGTGGTCAGCGCGGTGGTCTGCATCCGCGACAATCGCATTGATTGCCGAATGTTCAACGCCAGTGACATCCAGCAAACCGGATATCAGTTGCTCAACGGTTTTTCCCCGGATGCGTCCGCCGCCTCCTAAAGGCTTGTCTCGCACGCCCAGCGCCACCCGACTGACAACGGTCGCTTGCCCAAGCTCGTCACCGTCCAGCATCGCCTCATGCCCCAGCAGCAACGCGACCGCTCCCTCGCCAGGAATAGACTGGTGCTGGCGTTTGGCAGAAAAAAGGGTACCGTTTGCATCAAGCATTTCAACGACGTTTGCGTCGATCGACGACATCATTCCCAAGACGAGGGCCATGACTTGCCTGGCAGAATCGCGGTTGGCATCCAGAACAATTTCATCCAGTTGCCTTAATGCCATGGCCTCGTGGTTAACCGGCACAATCTTGATCGACAAACACGAGTCCGACAAATCCGACCAATAGCGCATTTTCAACCATGCTTTTAGAACTGCAGCATCCAGGCCGTTCCAGTTGTTTGGGATGAGCAATAACACATTGAGCACGGGCTGTTTTTCCGGCTGATTCAAATAGCTGGAGAGCACATCACCAGCTTGATCAACAACACTCGCAAGCAGGGCGATAGCCCGTTTTATATCGTCCCGAGCCTCCAAGAACCCAATGACCCGCTTCTCACCGTCGAACTCTTCGACAATCATGCTGTGATCAAGATCTTTGACCTCAGCAAGAAAAACCGGAAACCCGTCGCTGTCTGTAAAAGATGGGTTCGGAGAGGGACGCACACCATCTTTAATTGCCGCGAAAATGGACTCGCTGTCGCTACCCGCGGCAGTTACAACAAAAGCGTTGAGCAAACGAATCGAAAACAACCGCTCGGCTGCTGAAGTTTTTGCTGCAGCAATAGTCAGGGGGTCCAGATCGGCAAGCGGTGTATCTTTTGGCACTTCGGCAGCAGGCGGCGCTTTCACGTGTTCGATGAATCCTTTGAGAAGAAAATACCCACCGACTATCGCCAATGGCAAAGCACCTAGGTATAGAGCCAAGTCGAGACGACTTGGCTCGTAGTCGTTGGATTGCCACCAGCCGAGCACCAATGCCCAGAGGAGAGCAACCGCAACCAGACTCCCGCCAACTATCTTGAATAAGCTAGGCCACATCTTTGGATTTCAGTTACCTAGTCTGTTGTTAATGACTGGCTAGCAATCAGGATTGCACCACAGGCGGTCTTGTCGCCGTGCCTCGCTGCCGGGCGGCCATCAATGATTGCTGTTGCATCGCCGGTAACAATCGTAGTGACGCTCCCATGACCTTTTTTCGGACAAGTAACCTGATCGCCAACCCGGGCAATTCCTTTGCCGCCGCAATCAGACGTTTCCGAGGCGGAGACAACGACTCCTCCATGGTCTGTTTTATCGCCCAGCAAAATAAATGGCTTCGTCATTTCCCACCCTGATACCCAAAATATTCACTATTGATGACCTAACGCGCACGTGCCAATACGCCAGGTTTTCTCAGTTCGACATGTCCCAAATCGAGCATCTTCCAACGCCCCCCCCAAACGAAACCAACCTGTTCGGCGACTTCTCCGTACAGTTGATAACCACGCTTAGCCCATGGATCACGCTCTGAAATCACCACTTGACCGTTGCGCAAAAATGCCGAATCTGCGGCCAATCCATGCTGGTGATAACTCAAATTGCCAGCGGCTTGAGTTACATGCCCTCCTTGTGCGAACAACTCGTTCTGACGCTCCGGGCTGCGATAACCTTCGATCAACACCATCTCGTAACCGTGGCGTTCCTTCATCAACTTGAAAACCACCAACAGGCGTTGCACAAAATCCGGTTGCAGCAAAGACCAATTGCGACTGGCATACACAGCATCCGGTCGGATCATTTCCACTTCTTTTGTGGCAAAAATCTCCGGGGGTAACGGCAGAGGCGGAGCAATCTGTTCGCCGGTCAGCAATACTGCAATTTGTCGATCTTCTGAAACGCGAATTTCGGAATATTCAAAAATTGCAGGCCGGTGGACGATAAATGCCATACCACTGGGCGCAAGAATAACGACAGATGCTCCAATCACCGCCATTGAATTTCGCTCAACGAATGATCTGGCAAGAACGTACTTTGTTGACGCGCTGTGTGCAGCTGAAGACATCCATCCTGAAACCAGAGAACTGCCGCCAACGATGCGGGTAATGCCACCTAGAAGAAAGCTGACAACCCCGCCATAGAGTCGCCCCCGTAGCGCAGGAAAGGCCACCAGCGATATGGCAGCCACGATCAGCAAAAAATAGGCAAATACGGTAACAAAAACCACAGCAGATTCCCAAATACAGCAACGCACCCACGCAGTAGAAGGCATGGCAACGTAATATTCTAATACGATCTAATGTTTGAAATGGTGGATTTTTGATGTTGAACGTATAATTCTGCATGTAAAGTACACATGACTGCCAATTGCATATTCAATACGAAAATTTTGACGACACATCCATGAGCATTCTGAGAGACCTCGACCCGAATTACGGAAAAACAAACGTTGGCGACCAACACGTGGCGAGTGGATGGAAGGCTGCAACATTGACATTAGGGGTTGCCAGCATCGCTTTTTTTGGCTGGACCGCCGCTCAGAATTTGGATGCAAAAATACCTGACGACATATCGGTGCCGTCAAAAATAGCTTCCAAACCAGGGATAGAAACCCGTGTCGAGAGCGCGATTGCTCAAGCCGAGCCAAAAGGCGCGACAATAGACGAGTTGAAGGCCGCTACGCCGTCTCAGCTCGGCAGTACGCCGTTGCCAGAGCTATCATCGACGTCAATTCCCAGTGCCTCACACCAGAAAGACGGCAGCAAGGAAATGCGAAATGCAAAGGTTACTGTGGCGAAGCCCCAAAAAAGCCCCGCCCAGAAAAGCCGGAAAATCGAAAAGCCACAATCCAGAACAAACAAATCACTTGCCGACAGAGATGTCGCAATTATTC
Organism: Gammaproteobacteria bacterium; assembly: GCA_018828385.1. Taxonomy (GTDB): domain Bacteria; phylum Pseudomonadota; class Gammaproteobacteria; order Burkholderiales; family Rhodocyclaceae; genus Azonexus. The sequence goes on from JAHJVE010000023.1 coordinate 203,589, forward strand.
GCAGTCTGGTGAAATAGTTTTCGAATATTGTGGCAGCTTTCGATTATTCCCACTCGATCGTGGCTGGCGGCTTACCGCTCACGTCGTAAACGACCCGGTTCAGGCCGCGAACTTCGTTGATAATCCGGTTTGAAACACGACCAAGCAGTTCATAGGGCAGATGCGCCCAGTGGGCGGTCATGAAATCACTGGTCACGACGGCGCGCAGGGCAACCACGTTTTCGTAAGTGCGGCCGTCGCCCATCACGCCAACACTCTTGACCGGAAGGAAAACGGCAAAGGCCTGGCTGGTGAGGTCGTACCAGGTTTTGCCAATATCGGCAGAGGTACAGGCGCCGGCCGCCACATCTAGCTCCGTTGCTACGGTCGACCGTAATACTTCGATAAAAATGGCATCGGCCCGTTGCAGCAGATGGGCTGAATGCAGCTTGACCTCGCCAAGAATGCGCACACCCAGGCCCGGCCCCGGAAATGGGTGGCGATAGACCATTTCGCGCGGCAGGCCGAGGGCCACACCGAGTTCGCGGACCTCATCCTTGAACAGTTCGCGTAACGGCTCAAGCAACTTGAGATGCATGTCTTCCGGCAGACCACCGACGTTGTGGTGGCTCTTGATGGTGTGGGCACCCTTCTTGTTTTTGCCAGCCGATTCGATCACATCAGGATAGATGGTGCCCTGGGCCAGCCACTTGGCAGAAACCAGTTTTTTGGATTCCGCCTGGAAAACTTCGACAAACTCCTTGCCGATAATCTTGCGCTTCTGCTCCGGGTCGGAGACGCCGGCCAGTTTGCCCATGAAATCGTCAACTGCATCGACGCGGATAACCTTGACGCCGAGGTTGCGGGCGAACATTTCCATGACCATGTCGCCCTCGTTAAGACGCAGCAGGCCGTGATCAACAAAAACGCAGGTCAGCTGGTCGCCGATGGCGCGATGGATCAGCGCGGCTGCGACGCTTGAATCGACGCCACCGGACAGGCCGAGAATGACGTCATCGGAACCGACCTGGGCACGAATTGAAGCAACCGCTTCGGCGATGTAATCGCCCATGATCCAGTCGGTGCCGCAGCCACAGATGCCATGCACAAAGCGTTCAAGAATGGCGCTCCCTTGTAGCGTGTGCGTCACTTCCGGGTGGAACTGGACGGCGTAGAACTTGCGGTCCTCGTCGGCCATCGCAGCGATCGGGCAGGACGGTGTCGAGGCCATTTTCTTGAAGCCCGCCGGCAATTCCATCACCGAATCGCCATGGCTCATCCAGACCTTGAGCATGCCGTGGCCTTCGGCCGTCGTGAAGTCGGCGATGTCGTTGAGCAAGGCGGTATGGCCATGAGCGCGGACTTCGGAATAGCCGAATTCACGCGCTTTGCCGGCAGCCTCGGCCGTCATCACCTTGCCACCCAGCTGCTGGGCCATGGTCTGCATGCCGTAGCAGATGCCAAGCACCGGAACGCCGAGCTGGAAAACGATTTCCGGAGCGCGCGGCGTATCACCTTCGGTCACCGAACTTGGGCCACCGGACAGAATGATGCCCTGGGCGCCGTAACTACGGATGAATTCGTCCGAAACATCGTACGGATGGATTTCGCAGAACACCTTGGCTTCGCGCACGCGACGCGCGATCAGCTGGGTAACCTGAGAACCGAAATCGAGGATGAGGATTTTCTGGTGAGCCATTTTCAAAACCTTGAATAAAAAGGGCGGCTCCCGGAGCCGCCCTCAGTAACACGGAAAAGATCAGTCGAGGTGGTAGTTCGGCGCTTCCTTGGTGATCTGCACGTCGTGGACGTGAGACTCGCGGATACCGGCCGAGGTGATTTCGACGAAACAGGCGTTGTCATGCATGTCAGCAATAGTCGGGCTGCCAAGGTAACCCATCGACGAACGCAGACCGCCCATCAACTGGTGAATCACGGCAAGAACCGAACCCTTGTAGGGAACTCGGCCCTCGATACCTTCCGGCACGAATTTATCCACATTGGAGGTGGTTTCCTGGAAGTAGCGATCCGACGAACCTGCCTGCATCGCACCGAGTGACCCCATGCCGCGATAAGACTTGTAGGAACGGCCCTGGAACAGTTCAACCTCGCCCGGCGCCTCTTCGGTACCGGCAAACAGACCGCCGAGCATGACCGTATCGGCGCCTGCGGCAATTGCCTTGGCGATGTCGCCGGAGTAACGAATACCACCGTCGGCAATCATCGGCACGCCGGTGCCCTTGAGCGAATCGGAAACATTCTGGATGGCGGTGATTTGCGGCACGCCGACACCCGCAACGATACGCGTCGTACAGATGGAGCCGGGACCGATACCGACCTTGACGCCATCGGCGCCCATGTCAACCAGCGCTCGTGCGGCATCGGCGGTAGCAATATTGCCGCCGATAACTTCAATCTGCGGGTAATTCTTCTTGACCCATTGGACGCGATCAAGAACACCCTGCGAGTGACCATGGGCGGTGTCAACCACGATCACATCAACTCCGGCCTCAGCCAGTGCCTCGACGCGTTCCTCGGTGCCGGCCCCGACGCCGACTGCCGCACCGGCACGCAAACGACCGGAAGCGTCCTTGTTGGCGAGCGGGTGCTCGGTGGACTTCAGAATATCCTTGACCGTGATCAGGCCGCGCATGTGCCATTCGTCGTCGATGACCAGCACGCGCTCCAGGCGATGCTTGCGGATCAGTTCCTTGGCGTCCTCGACACTGGCGCCTTCCCGAACCGTAACCAGACGCTTGCGCGGCGTCATGATGGCCTTGACCGGCTGGTCGAGATTGGTCTCGAAACGCAGGTCACGATTGGTAACGATGCCCACCACCTTGCCCGAACGATCAATCACCGGCAACCCGGAAATCCGGTACTGGCGCGTAATCTCGATCACATCACGCACCGTCATGGTCGGCGAAACGGTAATCGGATCCTTGAGGATGCCGGATTCAAAACGCTTCACCTTGGCCACCTCGGCTGCTTGGGCCTTGGGTGACAAATTCTTGTGAATGATGCCGATGCCGCCTTCCTGCGCCATCGCAATCGCTAGGCGGCCTTCCGTCACTGTATCCATGGCGGCGGAAAGCAGAGGCAGGTTCAGGGTAATGTTGCGGGTCAGCCGGGTGGCCAGGCTAACGTCGCGGGGGAGAATCTGGGAATGCGCGGGGACGAGCAGAACGTCGTCGAAAGTCAGGGCTTTTTGCAGCAGTCGCATGGCCTTTAGCCTTTAATCCAAGGTCACAAAATCGTATTATACAGAAAAGACAAGGAAACCCAGATGACCTCGAAATCCGCTTTCATTTTTGCCCTGTTTTTCCCGTTGACCGTGGGATCGCTGTCCTGTCACGCGGAAACTTTCCAATGGAAGGATATCAACGGCCAGACTGTAGTTTCCGATGTCCCTCCCCCTGCCACGGCCAAGGGGCGGCGTTCCATCGGTGGCGCTAAGCCGGCGCTCGTTTCGGAGGCCATTCCCGAAAAAGCCCCTGACACACCCAAGGCTGTTGAGGCACCCAAAACCATCGCGGAAAAAAATCTGGAATTCAAAAAACGGCAGCAGGAAGCCAGGGAGAAAGCCGACAAACGGGCCAAAGAACAGGCTGCCGAAAAGGAAAAAAGCGAAAATTGCGAACGCGCCCGGCGGAACCTTGCTGCACTTGAGTCCAGTCAGCCGATCAACACTATTGGCGACAATGGTGAGCGCAACGCAATGGATGCATCTCAGCGTGCCCAGGAAATCGAGCGGGCCAGAAAATTTCTGGCCGACACCTGCAAATAAGCAGGAAGTCCGAACTCAGCCCTCGGCGTCGGCATCCCCGGCGCCTTTTTTCATGACCTTGCCTTCGGCAGCTCGCTGCTTGCGAACCTCCTTGGGGTCGGCGATCAGCGGCCGGTAAATTTCAACGCGATCCAGATTGCGCAGGACAGAATCCGGCTTGGAAAGCTTGTTCCAGATGCCGAACTTGTTCTTTTTCAGGTCGATTTCCGGGTATTTCTCGAGCAGCCCGGAAACCTCAAGTGCCTGCTGCAGCGTAGCCCCTTCATTCAATTTGACGCGGACCAACTCCTGCTTTTTTGACAAGGCGTAGCAAACTTCGACACTCAACATTTCAGCCATGGCTGACTCCATAAACCTGCGCCGCACGGCGCACGAAGGCATCGACGAACGTATTGGCAATATGACTGAATACCGGGCCGATCACCTTCTCGAACAATTTGCTGGAAAACTCGTAGTGCAACTGGAATTCAATCTTGCAGGCATTTTCGGCCAGCACCTTGAAATGCCACGAACCTTCCAGGTGGCGGAAAGGGCCATCAACCAGGCGAATTTTCATCAGCCGGGGGAATTCCTTGTCGTTTTCCGTTGTAAAACTCGACTTAACCGAATGGTAATTGATGTGCAGCGTTGCGACTGTTTTCGCGGCATCGCGATACTTCACCTCGGTATGACTGCACCAAGGCAGGAAGGCGGGGTAATCCTCGCAGCGATCCACTAATTCAAACATGCGTTCGGCGGATTGCTCGATCAAGACGGTCTTTTCAACAAGGGCCATGCAGCGGCTGTATTCCTGTTTCCTGTAGAATCGCGATTTTAAAGGAACAGCCGGCAGCATGAGCATTACGGTCAACAAAAAAGCCTTTCACGACTATTTTGTCGAAGACAAATATGAGGCAGGCATTGTCCTTGAGGGTTGGGAGGTCAAGGCTATTCGTGCTGGCCGAATGAACATCAAGGAATCCTACGTCATCATCAAGGGTGGAGAGATCTACCTGATCGGGATGCACATCAGTCCCCTTGCGACTGCTTCGACCCACAACCAGCATGACCCGATACGCACGCGAAAGCTGCTTTTGCACACCAACGAAATCGGCAAACTGATCGGCAAGGTCGAGCGAGCCGGTTATACATTGGTGCCCATCGACCTGCACTTCGTGCGCGGTCGTATCAAGCTTGAAATCGGACTGGCCAAAGGCAAGAAGCAGCACGACAAACGTGCCGATGCCCTGGACAAGGACTCGAAACGGGAAGCCCAGCGCGCCATGAAGGAACGCCTACACTAAAGCCAACCGGCTTTCTCGGTATCATTTTTGTTCGTCGTATTGCCATACTCACAAATGACTATGTCGTTTAGTAACCCTGATTGTGGCTCTTTGGAATATCCTTGCGATAACCATGAAAACGATACGAACTGTTCTCGCGGACGACCAATTACTGATTCGCGCCGGTATCCGGGCCATTATCGACACGCTTCCCGGGTATTCGATCGAAGCTGAGTGCGCCGATGGTCATGAAGCCATTGCCGCGATTCGCAGTCGCCAACCCGACGTTGTCCTGCTCGACATTGCCATGCCGGGTCCATCAGGCATCGAGGTGGCGCGCACCATTCGCCAGTTCGATCAGGCAACCAGAATTCTTGTGTTGTCCAGCATTGACCGCCAGGAAATTGTCGAGCAGGCGCTTGCTGCCGGGGTCAATGGCTATTTGCTCAAGGACTTCGTTCTTGCCGAGCTGGTGCAGGCCTTGGCCATGGTGCTCGACGGCGGAAGTTTCCTGTCGCCGAAACTCAGTGCAATGAGCTTGCGCTCGGAGGCTGAATCCGACTCAGGTCAGGTGTCTCGGTTGACCACGCGACAAACTGAAATTCTCCGCCACGTGGCGTCAGGCAGAACTACCAAGGAAATTGCCCGCGAACTGGGCATCAGTCCAAAGACAGTCGAGTTCCACCGCAGCCGCTTGATGGAAAAAATCGGCGTCCACGACGTTACCGGCCTTACCCGTTTTGCGCTTCACACGGGCATCGTCAGCTGCCCTTGAACGGATAGTGAATCAGCCTTCCCTGTCGCCCAGGAAGTCGGCCAGTTCTGTGGCCATGCACTGTATGCACAGGATCAACGGGGCCGACATTGATGGCCAGTTGGGGGCTGCCTTGCCACTAGAGGCTTCGAGCAGTTGCTCGCGAACAAGCTCCTCGATCTTGCGCGCCTGATCGAGACAACGATGACCGGAGAACAGGACGCAACTGCTTCGAATATCGTGAAGTGCGTCTTTCAGTGCGGGCAAATCACCTTGTGCAGCCGCCGTTTCCAGTCTCGCACAAAGGGTTGGGGCGCCCTCCAGGAACAGGTGTATCAGCCGCTCTGCCGCTGCCTGATTTCGCCCCAGATTGACCAGCAAATACTCCAGATTGCAAAAGTCGCTACGCTTCCGATTGATGCTGCTCTCAGACATTACCGAATACCTTGGCTTATTTGTATTATTCGGTCATAGCTTATGCTGGCGGGAAATGACAGGGAACCCGGTGTTACCCTAGGGCGACCACCCAGAAAACAGAAAAGCCCGAAAAGCAGAAGCTTTCGGGCTTGACGGTAGTTGGCGGAGTGGACGGGACTCGAACCCGCGACCCCCGGCGTGACAGGCCGGTATTCTAACCAACTGAACTACCACTCCGCATCATGGGCGCCCGGTTTTGGCGGGCGGCAACGAGCGGCGAATAATAGCACGCGGCTATAGTTCCGGGGGCCGGGCTGCGACTACAATTTGACGTTTTCAGCCGTTGCAACGAAAACGATGACCGATACCGGTACGCTTAACTTCAACTGGTCGCAAGCCTTGGTCGCCGGTTTCATCGCGGCTGGCGTCAGCGATGCCGTGATTTCCCCCGGCGCGCGCTCGACGCCACTGGCTCTCGCCATGTTGCGCCAGCCCCGGCTACGCTGCCATGTTGCGATAGACGAACGAAGCGCAGCTTTTTTTGCGCTTGGCATCGCCAAAGCCAGCCGACGACCGGCGCTTGTCTTGGCTACCTCGGGAACGGCGCCGGCCAACTGGTTGCCGACTGTCATCGAGGCAAGCCAGTCCGGCGTACCGCTGCTCCTGATCTCGGCTGATCGCCCACCGGAGCTTCAGGGGTGCGGCGCAAATCAGTCCATCGACCAGATCGGGCTCTTCGGCTCGCATGTCCGCGCCAGCCACGCGCTTGGCACCCCGCATGACGGATTTGATCCGGCTTACTTGCATCGCTTCGCCGCCCGTGCCTACGAACAGGCGATCTGGCCGGAGCCCGGGCCGGTCCATATCAACCAGCCCTTCCGCGAGCCGCTGCTTCCTTTGGCCGATACCACTGAGGCAGAAATTCCGGAATCCATCCGCGTTGTCCATCCGGCGCTGCAGCCAGCCCGGGAGGCTATTGGCGACTTCGCCAGCCGCATCAGCGGTCGCCCCGGCATCATTGTCTGCGGGGAAATGCCGGCCTGTCCTGAGAACACCAATGCCATTGCCGCCCTGGCCGAACGACTCGATGTCCCGATCCTTGCCGAACCGCTGGCCGGCCTGCGCTACGGGGATCATGATCGCTCGCATCTGTGCGTTCGTTACAATCAATGGCTGGTCGATCAGCGCTTTGTGGAAATGCATCAGCCGGAGTGGGTATTGCGCTTCGGGACCTTTCCGATCAGCCGCAACCTGCAAAACTACGTCGGTGGAATCCGGACAACTCATGCCGTGGTCGAGCCATGGCCGCGCTGGAGTGATCCCGCCCATCTCCTGACCCATCTGTTCCGCGCCGAGCCAGCCGACGTCTGCGCTGCGCTGTTGGCAGAATCGCTCGTTGCCGCACCCGGAGGTTGGCGACAGGATTTTGCCGGACAGGAAGCAAGCGCGGCGGAGAGGGCTGAAGCCGGCCACATTGCTGCCATGCTCGAAGAAATCCCGGATTCGACACCGCTCTTCATCGGCAATTCGCTGGCCATTCGCCAACTGGACAGCCTGTCGGGCAGCGGCGAAAAATTCATCCATTTTTACGGTAACCGCGGCGCCAGTGGTATCGATGGCAACATCTCGACGGCCATGGGAATTGCCGCGGTTCATGGCAGCGTCGTTGCCCTGCTGGGGGATCTGACCACCCAGCATGACCTTGGCGGACTGGCGCTGGCCCAAGGGCGAAATGCCGTGATTGTTGTGGTCAACAACGCCGGAGGCGGTATTTTCGATCACCTGCCCCAGCGCCAGCTACCCGAATTCGAGCGCGGCTGGCGCACCCCGCAGCAGATCAGTTTCGAGCATGCAGCCCTGACCTTCAGTCTTGGCTTTGGCCGTGCCGAGTCGATTGATGCATTCAGAAAGGCGCTGCGCGTAGCACTTGCTGCCGGTGGCCCGCACCTGATCGAACTGCAGATGCCTTGAGGCCTTGCGGTAAAATCAGCCCCCATGAATTCGTCGATCAATGCCACCGACCCGAGCAGCGCCTCGCCCTTGGGCAAGGCCACCGAATACCAGAGCCACTACGCGCCCGAGTTGCTCTACCCCATTCCGCGCCAGCTCAAGCGCAGCGAACTCGGCATTGCCGATAGCGCCCTGCCCTTTGTCGGCGAGGATTTGTGGAATGCCTATGAACTGTCATGGCTCAATCCGAAGGGCAAACCGGTGGTTGCCGTCGGCACCTTCCGCGTACCGGCTGACAGTCCTAACCTGATCGAATCCAAGTCCTTCAAGCTTTACCTGAATTCCTTCAACCAAAGCACTTTCGCCGATGTTGAAACCGTCGCGCAGACGCTAGCACGCGACCTCTCGGCTGCTGCCGGCAAGCCGCTCAGCGTCGCGCTCGAACCGCTCACCGACCGCCCGCAAGCCGTGATCGCCATCCCGGAAGGTATCTGTCTCGACGATCTGGATATTGCCTGCGACCGCTACCAGCCGGCCCCCGAACTGCTGACTACGCAAGCCGGCGAAGTCGTCGAAGAAACGCTGTTCTCCCACCTGCTCAAATCGAACTGTCTGGTCACCGGCCAGCCGGACTGGGCGATGGTCGTCATCCGCTACCGTGGTCGCCGCATCGACCGGGCCGGGCTGCTGCGCTACATCGTTTCCTTCCGCAATCACAACGAATTCCACGAACAGTGCGTCGAGCGGATTTTCACTGACATCCAGAAGCATTGCGCGCCCGAAGCGCTGGCCGTCCACGCCCGCTACACCCGGCGCGGCGGCCTCGACATCAATCCCTTCCGCAGCAGCGGCGATTGCTACGGTCGACCGGAAAATATCCGCGAAATCCGCCAGTAATTTTCGCCCGCTGATAAAAATAACAAACGACAAGCTCATGACTAAAGACGCCGCGCCCGACCTTTCCAAACATACGCCGATGATGCGGCAATATCTGGCGCTCAAGGCCAGCCATCCGAACACCTTGCTGTTCTACCGGATGGGCGACTTCTACGAACTTTTTCATGAAGATGCGGAAAAGGCGGCGCGCCTGCTCGACATCACGCTGACCACGCGCGGCCAGTCGGCTGGCGTGCCGATCAAGATGTGCGGCATCCCCTTCCATTCGCTCGAGCCCTACCTCGCCCGTCTGGTCAAGCTCGGCGAATCGGCCGTGATCTGCGAACAGATCGGCGATCCGGCGACCAGCAAGGGACCAGTCGAACGCGCTGTCGCCCGCATCGTCACGCCCGGCACACTGACCGATGCGGCGCTGATCGATGACAAGCAGGACATCTGGCTGCTCGCCGTTACCACGCTGCGCAATACGGCCGGTCTGGCCCGGCTCAACCTGGCCAGCGGCGAGTTCGTGTTGCTCGAAGTCCCGGCGGAGCAGATTCCGGCAGCACTGGAACGCATCCGTCCGGCCGAAATCCTTTACCCGGAGAGCTGGACGCCCAATTTCGGCCTCGACGTCGCCCGCACGCGGCAGCCGGACTGGTATTTCGAATTCGACTCAGCGCGCCGCCTGCTCTGCGATCAGTTTGAAGTCGCCTCGCTGGCCGGTTTCGGCGCCGAAGGACTGAAGCCGGCCATCGCCGCCGCCGGCGCCCTGCTCCAATACGCACAGGCAACGCAGGCCGGGAAATTGACCCATTTACGCGGCTTGACCGTGGAAATCGAAGGCGCCTATCTCGGCCTCGACCTCGCCACCCGGCGCAATCTGGAACTGACTGAAACCCTGCGCGGCCAACCGTCGCCGACGCTGTTTTCGCTGCTCGACAACTGCGTGACCAGCATGGGTTCGCGCCTGCTCCGGCATACGCTGCATCACCCGTTGCGCGAACGCGACCTGCCGGCTGCTCGCCATGGTGCCGTCGAATTCCTGCTCGACGACTACGGCCGCATCGCCGGCGAAATCCGCCGCGGCCTGCGCGGCATTGCCGACATCGAACGCATCGCCGGCCGTATCGCCCTGCGCAACGCCCGGCCTCGCGATCTGGCCAGCCTGCGCGAATCGCTGGCCCGCCTCGATGGCCTGCGTGCCCCGCTGGCCGGCGCTGTCTCGCCGCTGGTTGGGAAGTTGTTCGGCGATCTCGACACACCATTCGCCACGCTCGATCTGCTGGTCCGCTCCATCGGCAGCGAGCCGGCCGCGCAGATTCGCGACGGTGGCGTCATCGCGCCGGGTTTCGATGCCGATCTCGACGAATACCGCTCGCTCAACGACAACTGCGGCGCCTATCTGGTCGATATGGAAGCCCGCGAACGCGAGCGCACTGGCATCAGCAGCCTCAAGGTCGAATACAACAAGGTGCATGGCTTCTACATCGAAGTCACGCACGCCAATACCGAGAAAATCCCGGAAGACTACCGCCGCCGGCAAACGCTGAAGAACGCCGAGCGCTACATCACGCCGGAGCTCAAGGCTTTCGAGGACAAGGCCCTGTCGGCGCAGGAACGGGCGCTGGCCCGCGAAAAGCTGCTTTACGAAGCGATTCTCGACGAACTGCAACCGGTCATTCCGACACTGCAAATCATCGCCCGCGCAGTTGCCCATCTCGACCTGCTGGCCGGTTTTGCTGAAACGGCGCTCAAGCGCAACTGGTGCAAGCCTGAATTTGCCGAAGAAATCGGGTTGACCGTGGAAGGCGGCCGTCACCCGGTGGTTGAGGGCGAACTGGCCAACAATGCCGAAACCTTCATCGCCAACGACTGCCTGCTCGCCGAAAACCGCCGTCTGCTGCTTATTACCGGCCCGAACATGGGCGGTAAATCAACCTACATGCGGCAGGTCGCGCTGATCGCCCTGCTCGCCCACATCGGCTGCTACACGCCGGCCGACCGCTGCGTGCTCGGCCCGCTCGACCGCATTTTCACCCGCATCGGCGCCTCCGACGACCTCGCTTCCGGGCGTTCGACCTTCATGGTTGAAATGACCGAAGCCGCCGCCATCCTGCACCACGCCACAGCCAACAGCCTCGTCCTGATGGACGAAATCGGCCGCGGCACCTCGACCTTCGACGGCATGGCGCTGGCCTTCGCCATCCTGCGCCATCTGATCGACAAGAACCGCTGCCTGACGCTGTTCGCCACCCACTATTTCGAGATGACCCGGCTGTCGCACGAATACACCGAACTGGCCAACGTCCATCTCGGCGCCGTCGAGCACAACGACCGCATCGTCTTCATGCACGCGGTTGAAGAAGGCCCGGCCAACCAGAGCTACGGGATTCAGGTCGCTGCACTGGCTGGCATCCCGACGGCAGTCGTCCGCGCCGCCCGCAAGCAGCTCCGTGAATTCGAGCAGCGCGCCACAGTCGATCCACTGCAACCTGACCTGTTCGCCCAGGATTTTTCGCCAGAAGCGCCCGAGCCAGCCGAACCCGAACCGCACCCGGCCCTCGACCACCTCGCCGCCATCGACCCGGACAGCCTGACGCCGCGCGAAGCCCTTGATGCGCTCTATGCCCTGAAGGGTTTGCTTCGGTGAAGCGCTTTCGCCGCATTGCTACGGTCAACCGGAAATTTTGGCCAAAATTGAAATGGGCTCTGCTGTTGATCGGCGCGATCACCCAGGCGCAAGCCGACGTCTGGCGCTTCGCCGTCATCGGCGACACGCCCTATTCCGACTACGAGCGGGCCGAACTACCGAAAATGCTCGAAGCCATTGCCGATAGCCAGGTCGAATTCGTGGCCCATATCGGCGATATCAAGTCTGGCAAGGATCGCTGCGACGACAGTCTTTTCGAAGATCGTCGTCACCTCTTCAATGCCTCCCGTGTGCCCTTCGTTTTTGTTCCCGGCGATAACGAATGGTCGGATTGTGATCGCATCTCGAATGGCAACTACGATCCACTCGAGCGTTTGAACAAGTTGCGCAGTCTGTTCATGAGCGATGGCTTTTCACTCGGCCAGAAAAAGTTCACGCTTGAACGCCAGCCCGGCAACTATCCGGAACACACCCGTTTTCGCCTTGGTCCGGTCTTGTTCGTAACGCTCAACCTGCCCGGCGGCAACAACAATTGGGGCCTGACCGGCCAACCGAGCGCGGAATTCCTCGCCCGCAATCCCGTCGTCATCGACTGGCTCAAGGAAAATTTCGCCTTGGCCCGGCGCGACAAGCTGGCTGGTATTGTCCTGCTATTCCAGGCCGACCCCGAGTTCAAGCATTTCAACCAGGGCTTTGGTCACCATGGCTACCGCGACTTTCTTGAACAGCTACGTCATGAAACGTCCCAATTTACCGGCAAGGTCGTCGCCGTTCATGGTGATTCGCATATCAGCCGGATAGATCATCCCCTTCGGGACAAGCAAGGCCGGCCGATGAACAACTTCACCCGGGTCGAAACCCATGGTTATCCGATCATGGGCTGGGAGTTCATTGTTATCGATACCGGGAGCACCGAGCTGTTTCGCATCGAGGCACGGCAATGGCCGCCAGCCGAAGGCTGAAGCCAAGGTGAAATAACGAATTGTTAAATCGATTCACTATTACGTAGTTTCCCTAATATTTCAAAGCCACCAAATTTGAGGACAATCGGGCTCCAAAAAATATAACGAACCATCACCAAGGAGGGCGCCCAATGATCATCCTGTTTGAGCCTGCTGTTCAACTCATGAACCGCATGCGTTTTGCGTCCCGTTTCGTGGCCATCGGTGCCGCCTCCGGCGTACTGGTCGCCGGCCTGCTCGCCCAGTTTCTATGGTCGGTCAGCAGCCAGTTGTCGAGTACCCGAGACGGTATCGTTGGCGCCCAGGCGATTATTCCCATCCGCCAGATGACCGATGCCTTTCACAATCAGGTGACAGCCCTGACCTTGCTTTCGGCAGGTTCCTCAGAGGCAGGGCTGGAGGAAAAAGCCAGCAAGTCTGCTCAAACAGTCAACCAACTGATGGCCGCCGGCCGCCAGGCCACACCCGACGACTGGACACTCCAGGCGGACTGGGACAAGTTGGCCAAGGAATGGGCGACCGCCAGCGAAGCACTGACTACTGCTCCAACGCCGGTAATCCGCAAGATTACCGAGCGCATGGAACAAAGTTTCGGCGCCCAGGCGCGCAATATTGCCGACCGGGCCGGCCTGACGCTGAACGGCGAAGTCTCCACCTATTACCTGAACAATGCGCAGGTTTCCGAACTGCCGCAACTGCTCGCCATCATCACCCAGATCCGCCTGAAAGCCAGCCATGTTGCCGAGGTGCAGATCGTCGATGCTGGCGACAAGGGGCGACTCGACAAACTCCTCAGCGACCTCGAGCTGCAACTATTGCGCACCGGTGAGACACTCAAGCGCGCCGCATCGAATGGCGACGACGCCGTAGCCGTCGAGCAAGCCCGGAGCAAACTGGAAAAGAATATCGATGAATTGAGCAAGTTCGTCAGCAACGAAATCATTTTCAAGATCGACATTGATGTGCCACCGGCGGACGTGCTGGCCAAGGCCGAAGCGGCTGTGAACAGTTCTGCCGAGATGTTCGCCACGGTTGAAACAGCGCTACGCCACGCCCTGGAAAAAAAGGAATCACGACTGCAAACCGAGCGCTTCATCAACATCCTGATCGCCGCGTTCGGGGTGCTGATCACCACCTATTTCTCGATTGGTTTCTATCTGTCGCTGGCCAGGGGCAGCCGGGACATCATCGGCGGTAGCCGCCGCCTGGCCGACGGCGACCTCCGCCATGAAATCAACATCGACTCCCGCGACGAGTTTTCGGAGATTGCCGAAAGCTTCAACCGCATGGCCAGTTCCTTCCGGCAAGTCATCCGCACCCTGCAACACAACGCCGGCAATGTTCGCGATGCGGCCCACACCCTGGCCGCGGCGACCAGCCAGATCGCCGACAGTTCGAACTCCCAGGAAATCCTGTCGCAACAAGCCACCGACGCCGTTTCCTCGATTTCCGGCAACATCCAGGAAGTCGCCGCCAGTGCCGCCGAGGTCGACGCCGTTGCCCGCCAGAGCCGAGAACAGACCGAACTAGGTCACAACAGCCTGACCACCATGCTGCGCGACATCAACATTGCCGAACAGGCGGTCGGCGAGATCGCCGCAACGGTCAACGAGTTCGTCAAGGTCACCCTGGATATTTGCCAGATGACAGCGCAAGTGCGCGATATCGCCGACCAGACCAATTTGCTGGCACTCAATGCCGCCATCGAGGCGGCGCGGGCCGGCGAGGCCGGACGCGGCTTCGCCGTGGTGGCCGACGAAGTGCGCAAACTGGCAGAAAAATCCGCTCAGTCGGCCAACGAAATCGACCGCCTGACCCAAGCCGTGAGCAGCCGGATCGGCAGCGTCGAAACAGCCATCCGCAGCGGCACCAACGCCTTGCAGGAAAGCACCGAACAAGCACGCAATGTCTCGCAAATACTGGCCGGCGCCACCGAATCGGTGCATTCGACGACCGATGGCGTCAAGCTGATTTCGCAAGCGGTGCAGGCCCAGATTTCCGCCAACCGGCAGATCTCCGGCCACGTCGCCGAAATTCTCAAGATGGCCTCCGGCAACAGCAGTGCCGTTTCCCGGGCGGCCACCGAAGCCAGGAACCTGGAAGATCTGGCCAGTAGCGTCAGCAGCGAAATCAGCCATTTCAGGATTGCCGATTAACGCGTCATAACACGAGAGGGCCACCATGACGTTCCGACAGATTTTTGCCCGACTAGCCATCACCGGTGCCACCCTGCTCCCCGGAGTCGCCGCGGCCGACATTGTCATCGCTCAAGTCGCGCCGTTCTCCGGCCCACTCGCGCCGACCGGAAACAACATGAAAGCCGGGGCTCAGCTCTGTTTCGATGCGGTGAACGCGGCCGGGGGTATCAACGGCGAAAAAATTCGGCTGATAGCGACCGACGATGGCTACAAAACCAGCGAAACCGTTCGCCTCGTCCAGGAAATGACCCGAGAGCATCATCCGGTCGCTTTCTTCGGCATTGTCGGCACCGGCAACGTCGAGGGCCTGATCAAGGGAAACATCCTCGCTCGCGCCGGTATCCCGCTCGTCGCCGCGCGTACCGGGGCAACCAGTGTCAGTACTCCGGTCCACCCCTGGCTGTTTCTGACCAGGGCCAGTTACGCGCAGGAAATTCGCAAGACCGTCGAGCAGTTTGTCCCGCTCGGCTACCGCCGCGTCGCCGTTTTCTACCAGAACGACCCATTCGGACTGGATGGCCTGAAGGGCCTCGAAAATGCGCTACAACAAAGCGGTGGTGAGTTAGTCGCCAAGGGCAGCTACGAAAAGAACACCGTGCAGGTGGAGAACGCCGTCAAAACGATTGCTGGAGCCTCGCCGCAATTGGTCGTCATGGTCTCCAATACGGCGGCGAGCAGTGAATTCGTCAAGCAGTTCCGTGCCACGGGAAACCACGCACAGCTCAGCACCATTTCGGTCACCGATGGAGGTCAAGTAATACAGAAGATCGGCGTAGATACCGCCCGCGGACTGGCCATCTCGCAAGTCGTCCCCGATCCGGCCAACATGTCCGTGCTCCTGATCCGCGAAATTCAGGACCGCCTGAAAAAATATCCTCAGGGCAACGCGACGCTGAACCATACGCTGGTCGAAGGCTACCTCGGTGCCAAGGTTCTAGTTGAAGCACTACGTCTGGCCGGCCCCAAGCCGACAGCCAAAAAACTGCGCGACACCCTTGAAGGAATCGGGCAGTTCGACGCTGGCGGACTCAATATCGGATTTTCGCCGAATAATCATCGGGGTTCGGCATACACCGACATCACGATCATCGGCCGTAACGGCAAGCTGCTCCGTTAAACGAATTTGCCTGGCGGAAGGCGTTGCCTTCCGCCGCGGGCAATTTTAGTGGCAGCCTTCCTCGTCGTCATCCCCACCATGCACATGACCATGCTCGATTTCTTCGGCACTGGCCGGCCGAATCGCCGTAACCGTGCAGGTGAAAACCAGTGCCATGCCGGCCAGCGGATGATTGCCATCGAGCACGACCTTGTCGTCGGCGATATCGGTCACACGATAGATCACGAAGTCATCCTCGCCGCCTTCTTCCGGGCCGCCTTCGAACTGCATGCCGACTTCAAGTTCCTTGGGAAAATCCTTGCGCGGCTCGATTTGAACCATCTCGGCATCGTAGTCGCCGAAGGCCTCATCCGGCTGCAGCTTGACCTTGACCGATTCGCCAACCTTCTTGCCCTGCAGGGCCTCCTCGATCAAAGGAAAAATATCGTCGTAACCGCCATGCAGGTAAATCAGCGGCTCACGGCCTTCGTCGACCACTTCGCCATCAGGATCGGTGACGTGGTAGTCGAGGGTAATGACGGAATTCTTGGCAACCTGCGTGTTCATGAATTGAGTTCCTTGACGAGGCGCAGCACTTCCAGTGCGTGGCCTTTGTAATTTACGTTGTAAAGCGCGTGGCGAATGATACCGCTACGATCGATGATAAAGGTGGAGCGGCAAACGCCGAACTTCCTGTGACCATCCACCTCCTTCGCCTGCCAGACACCATATTGCTTGCAGACGGCGCCTTCAGTGTCCGATAGCAGGTCAATGCCGATACCTTCCTTGTCGCGAAATTCAGCGTGTTTCATGCAGTCATCGCGACTGACACCAAACAAGACGCAACCCTGGCGGAGAAATTCGTCCTCGTGATCCGAGAAATCGGTGACCTCCTTGGTGCAACAGGGGGTTCCATCTTTCGGATAGAAGAATATAACGATGTGTTTCTGCCCTTGAAACCTCGCCAGATCGATAGTCTCCATATCGGCATCCGGCAACGAAAATGAGGGAGCCTTTTCGCCAACCTTGAGCAGCATGTTGTTCTCCTTGAGCGCTCTGCGTGGGGCACTGCTGAGAACGATTCTAACGGAGGCAAATAAGGGTGACTACTACGGTCGACGCGAATTTCCGATTTATTTTCCGGGAACCTTTTCCGGAATCTGCACGAAGGTTTCGTCCTGCCGGACCATACCCAGCTCAAAGCGGGCACGTTCCTCGATGGCATCGTAGCCCTGCTTCAGATCGCGGACCTCGGCATCGAGGCCCGCGTTTCTGATTTCCAGCTTTCTGGTCACTTCCTTCTGCTGCTCTAACTGACGATCGTATTCCCAAACCTTAAGCCAGCCGCCCTTACCCATCCACAATGGATACTGGAGCAGCCCGATAGCTGCGAGAAGGCCGACCGTCAGCCAGCGCATGCGTGATTAACGCAGGTTGTAGAAGGTTTCGCGGCCCGGGTAAGAAGCGGTATCGCCCAGATCTTCCTCGATGCGGATGAGCTGGTTGTACTTGGCGATACGGTCGGAACGGGACAACGAACCAGTC
Organism: Gammaproteobacteria bacterium; assembly: GCA_018828385.1. Classification (GTDB taxonomy): domain Bacteria; phylum Pseudomonadota; class Gammaproteobacteria; order Burkholderiales; family Rhodocyclaceae; genus Azonexus. The sequence goes on from JAHJVE010000023.1 coordinate 221,068, forward strand.
TTGATCTGACCGGCATTGAGGCCGACGGCGATGTCGGCGATGGTGCTGTCTTCGGTTTCGCCCGAGCGATGCGAAATCACCGCGGTGTAACCTGCGCGCTTGGCCATTTCGACGGCAGCGAAGGTTTCGGACAAGGTGCCGATCTGGTTGATCTTGATCAGGATCGAATTGCCAATGCCCTTCTTGATGCCTTCCTTGAAGATCTTGGTGTTGGTCACGAACACGTCGTCGCCAACGATCTGCACGTTCTTGCCGAGACGATCGGTAAGCAGCTTCCAGCCATCCCAGTCTGCTTCTGACATGCCGTCTTCGATGGAGACGATCGGGAACTGATCAGCCAGATTGGCCAGATAATCAACAAACTGAGCCGAGGTCAGTTCCAGGCCTTCGCCCGCCAGCTTGTACTTGCCGTCCTTGTAGAACTCGGAAGCGGCACAATCAAGCGCCAGCAGGACGTCCTTGCCCGGCACATAACCGGCGGCCTCGATGGCCTGCATGATGATCTGCAGCGCTTCGGCGTGGCTGCCCAGATTCGGGGCAAAGCCGCCTTCGTCGCCGACAGCGGTGGAATGACCAGCCTTGTTGAGCAGCTTCTTCAGTGCATGGAAGATTTCGGCGCCACAGCGAATGGCTTCGCGGATATTGGCAGCACCGACCGGCATCACCATGAATTCCTGAATATCCAGGCTGTTGTTGGCGTGCTCGCCACCGTTGATGATATTCATCATCGGCACCGGCATCTGCATCGGGCTCATGCCGCCAAAATAGCGGTAGAGCGGCAGGCCGGACTCTTCAGCCGCTGCCTTGGCGACGGCCATGGAAACGGCGAGGATGGCATTGGCGCCAAGGCGCGACTTGTTGTCGGTACCGTCGAGGTCGATCATGGTCTGATCGATGAAAGCCTGCTCCTGAGCGTCAAGGCCGATGATGGCTTCGGAAATCTCGGTATTGACGTTCTCGACAGCCTGCAACACACCCTTGCCGAGGTAGCGCCCCTTGTCACCATCACGCAGTTCGATCGCTTCGCGCGAACCGGTAGAGGCGCCAGACGGAACTGCTGCACGGCCCATGACGCCGGACTCCAGCAGAACATCAGCTTCGACCGTGGGGTTACCACGGGAATCGAGAATTTCACGGGCTACTACATCAACAATTGAACTCATATTTCTTCCTTATTATCAGAAGGTTAAATTAAACACTTAAACCAAATAATTAACTTGTGGATTACTTCAGTTCCTCGAAGCCAGCCGCTTTGACCGCCTTGTCGAGTGCCACCAGAGTCGCCAGCAAACTTTCCATGCGGGCCAGCGGCCAGCTGTTCGGGCCATCCGACCAGGCTTTTTCCGGGCACGGATGGGTTTCCATGAACAGGCCGGAGATACCGACGGCAACAGCTGCCCGAGCCAGCACCGGGACGAATTCGCGTTGACCACCGGATGTCGTACCCTGCCCGCCCGGCAACTGCACCGAGTGGGTGGCATCGAAGACAACGGGACAACCCGTTTCGCGCATGATGGCGAGGCTGCGCATATCGGACACAAGATTGTTGTAGCCGAAGGAAGCGCCCCGTTCGCAGACCATGATGTTGTCAGCGCCGTTATTGACTTCGCGCGCCTTGTCGACGACGTTCTTCATGTCACCCGGTGCCAGGAACTGGCCTTTCTTGATATTCACCGGCTTGCCGCAGGTGGCGACAGCATGAATGAAATCGGTCTGTCGACAGAGAAAAGCCGGCGTTTGCAGGACATCGACAACGCTGGCGACGGCAGGAATGTCTTCAATGGTATGCACATCGGTCAAAACAGGAACGCCAATCTGGCGCCGCACTTCCGAAAAGATGCGCAGACCTTCGTCAAGACCCAGGCCGCGCACCGACTTGCCGGAACTGCGGTTGGCCTTGTCGTAGGAGGCTTTGAAAATATAAGAAACACCCAGTCGACCGCAGACTTCCTTCATGTGGCCGGCGACATCGAGGCAAAGTTGCTCGGACTCGGCAGTACACGGGCCGGCGATCAAGAAAAGAGGCTGGTCAAGACCAGCCTCGAAACCACAAAGTTTCATTTGCCTTTGACCTTTTGATTGGCCAGCGCCGCTTTGACGTAAGACGTAAAGAGCGGATGACCCTGGCGCGGGTTGGAGGTGAATTCCGGGTGGAACTGGCAACCGACGAACCACGGATGGACGTCAGCCGGCAATTCGACCATTTCGCACAGATCGGTGCCTGGCGCACGCCCGGCGACGACGAGCCCCTTGGCCTCCAGTTGCGCCAGCAGGGTGTTGTTGACTTCGTAGCGGTGGCGATGGCGCTCGGTGATTTCCGGGGCGCCGTAAATCTTGCGGGCCAGCGAACCTTCGGCCAGCTTGCAGACCTGACCGCCAAGGCGCATGGTGCCGCCGATGTCGGAATCTTCGCTGCGCTTTTCGACCTTGCCGGAGGCATCGTGCCATTCGGTAATCAGGCCGATGACCGGATACGGCGTGTCCTGGACGAATTCAGTTGAATGCGCTTCGGCCATGCCGGCCACGTCGCGGGCGAATTCGACGACGGCGAGTTGCATGCCGAGACAGATGCCGAGGTAAGGAACCTTGTTTTCGCGGGCATAACGGATGGCGGCAATCTTGCCTTCCGTGCCGCGTCGACCGAATCCGCCCGGCACGAGAATCGCATCGACGCCTTTGAGGACGCCGACACCGTTCTTTTCGATATCTTCTGAATCGAGATAAACGATATTGACCTGGCTGCGAGTATGAATGCCTGCGTGCTTGATCGCTTCGATCAGCGACTTGTACGACTCGGTCAGGTCAACGTACTTGCCGACGAAAGCCACGGTCACTTCGTTCTGCGGATGTTCCAGCGCCACGATCAGGTTGCGCCAGACTGACAGATCGGCTGCCTTGGCCAGGATGTTGAGCTTGTGGCAGACGATTTCGTCGAGCATTTGCTCGTGCAGCATGCCCGGGATCTTGTAGATCGAATCGGCATCGAGACATTCGATGACCGCTTCCGGCATGACGTTACAGAACAGTGCAATCTTGCGGCGCTCTTCGACCGGAATCGAGCGGTCGGCGCGACATAGCAGAATATCCGGCTGGATACCGATTTCGCGCAGTTCCTTGACGGAGTGCTGGGTCGGCTTGGTCTTCAGTTCGCCGGCGGTCGGAATGTAGGGCAGCAGCGTCAGATGCATGTAGCAAACGTTGTTGCGGCCTTCTTCAAAACCGATCTGGCGAATGGCCTCCAGGAAAGGTAGCGATTCGATGTCGCCGACCGTGCCGCCGACTTCGACGATGGCCACTTCGGCGCCTTCGGCACCGGCCTTGATCTTGTTCTTGATCTCGTCGGTGATATGCGGAATGACCTGCACGGTCTTGCCGAGATACTCGCCGCGACGCTCTTTCTTGAGCACCGTGTCGTAGATCTGGCCGGTCGTGAAGTTGTTGCGCTTGCCCATTTTGGCGCTCGTGAAGCGCTCATAATGCCCGAGATCGAGGTCGGTCTCGGCGCCGTCCTCAGTGACGAAAACCTCTCCGTGCTGGAAAGGACTCATCGTGCCGGGGTCGACGTTGATGTAGGGGTCAAGCTTGAGGTGGGTGACTTTGATGCCGCGGGATTCCAGAATGGCCCCGAGCGACGCGGCGGCGATGCCTTTGCCCAAAGAGGACACGACACCACCCGTAACGAAAACAAATTTGGTCATGGAAAGACAGGCTGCGGGAAAGCAGAATCATAGCCGATAAGGGTGAAAAACCCCAAGCGTCGTGACCAAAATCACAATTGCGGATGGAATACGCCAGATATCCGTCATACCAGGCCGATTTGCTAGAATTACGGGTTAGCCAGCTTAGCGGATGCCTCTTGAAACGCGTTCTCGTCGTCAATTACTCCCAAACCGGACAGCTATCGGATATTACCGAGCGGGTCATCGCCCCGTTGCGCGCGGCCGGTCACGAAGTACATCTCGAAACATTGGTGCCGGCAAAACCCTTTCCGTTTCCCTGGCCGATTGTCGAGTTTTTCGACGCCTTCCCCGAGTGCGTTCAGCTCGATGCGCCGCCGTTGCGCCCGCTGGGCATCGCCGCTGGTACCCCCTTCGATCTGGTAATCCTGACCTATCAGGTCTGGTATCTCTCCCCTGCGCTACCGATGACGGCTTTCCTGCAAAGCGCCGAAGGCCGGCAGCTGATCTGCGGCAAACCGGTCGTCACGCTGGTCGCCTGCCGCAACATGTGGCTGTCAGCACAGGAAACAATGAAACAACTGATTGCCGATGCTGGCGGCCGCCTGATCGATCATCTGGCGTTTACCGATCAGGGCCATCCGCTGGCCACCTTCATCACGACGCCGCGCTGGGTGTGGACGGGCAAAAAGGACAGCTTTCTTGGCTTGCCACCGGCCGGCGTATCTCCTGAAGAAATCCGCCTGGCCAGCCGATTCGGGCTGGCCCTGGCCGACGGGCTGAACAATGACCAGGAAGAATCGGGCCAACCGATGCTGGCCGGCCTGCGTGCAGTCACTGTCAATCCGCGCCTGGCCATCAGCGAACGTGCCGGCCGGCGGGCTTTCGGCGTCTGGTCGAAAGTAATCCGGTTATTTGGCCAGCGCGGCCAGTGGCGGCGGCGCCCGGCCCTTTTGTTGTTTGTCCTTTACCTGATTACGCTGATCGTCACCGTCGTTCCAATAAGCCTGTTGTTACAATGGTTACTTTCCCCGCTGCTCAGACCGAAGCTTGAGCGGCTCAAGGTCGAACTGGAGCAGCCTTCCGGCTCGCAGGAATTCAACTTACAAAAATATGCACCCTAGCGGCACGGTTTACATCAACGGTACTTCGGCCTTCCTGCCAAATGCGCCGGTCGGCAACGACGACATCGAAAAAGTGCTGGGCATGATTGCCGGCAAGCCGTCGCGCGCCCGGCGCATCGTGTTGCGTAACAACGGAATCCGCCAGCGTCACTACGCCATCGACCCGGCAACCGGCGCCCTGACCCACACCAATGCCCAGCTAACGGCCGAAGCCGTGCGTGGCCTGGCCTGCGAACGTTTTTCCCCCGACGATATCGATTGCCTGGTCAGCGGCACGACCATTCCGGACCAGATCATGCCCAACCACGGCGTCATGGTGCATGGCGAACTGGGCATTCCGGCCTGCGAAGTGGTGTCGACTGCAGCCATCTGCGTGGCCGGCATCACGGCGCTTAAATATGCCTGGATGAGCGTGCTGTCCGGACAGGCGCGCAACGCGGTGGCGACCGCCTCCGAGCTTTCCTCCAGCATCCTGCATGCCCGCAATTTCGCAGCCGAATCGGACCATCGGGTAACCGAACTGGAAACCAATCCGGAAATCGCTTTCGAAAAGGATTTTCTGCGCTGGATGCTGTCCGACGGTGCTGGCGCCTTTCTGCTCCAGGATCAGCCGCGCACCGATGGTCTGTCGCTCCGCATCGACTGGATCGACATCCTGTCGCAGGCGAATTCGATGGAGGTCTGCATGTATGCCGGCGGTGAAAAGCTGGGTGACGGGTCGTTGCAGGGCTGGCAGCACTATTCGCAGGAACAGCGCGCCGCCCAGTCGATTTTCTCGATCAAGCAGGATGTCCGTTTGCTCAATGCCGAAGTGACCTACCAGACCATCGGCAAGTCGCTGGAAAAAATGCAGCGCACCCGTGACGTAAAACCAGCCGATATCAACTGGTTCCTGCCGCACATGTCTTCAGAGTATTTCCGCCAGCCAATGGCTGACTGCATGGCCGCCGTCGGTTTCCCCATCGCCCAGAAAAAATGGTTTACCAATCTACAGACCAAGGGCAATACCGGCTCGGCGTCGATCTACATCATGATCGATGAACTACTTAAAAGCGGCCGCCTCGAACACGGCGACCGCCTGCTTTGTTTCATCCCGGAAAGCGGTCGCTTTACCGGTTCGCTCATGCACCTGACGGCGGTCGATCATGCTCGATAACGAGGTTCCGCAGGAAGGCAACAGCACGCTGGCCGGGCACCGCAAGGCGATGTATGCACGCGGCGCCGACGGCAAGCTGCACATCGTTCAGTCGGCTGGTTGGGAGGTCGAGGAAATCGTCACCCGGCAGGCCGTCGAAGACCTCAACCGGCTGGCCGAAGATGCCCGCCAGCGAGTCATCGCCGGCCAGACTTCGGCACTCGAATACCACATGCACAAGGCGCGCATGGATGTGCCGTTGCTGTCGCAGGTCACCGGCCTGTGGCAATGGCGCATCCGCCGCCATTTCCGGCCCGACATCTTCCAGGGCCTTTCGGCCGGGCTGCTCCAGCGCTATGGCGACGCCATGGGCCTGACGGTCGAGCAACTCAAAAAGGCCGAATGATGGAATTCCAGCACAGCCACGCTTCCCATTGCGAAAGCGGCGTCATGTCGTCGATGCTGCGCCATCTCGGCCTGCCGATCTCGGAGGCCATGGCTTTCGGTCTGTCGTCGGCACTCTCCTTCGCCTACCTGCCGATCATCAAGATCAACGGTCTGCCGCTGGTTGCCTACCGGATGCCGCCGAAATTCATTATCAAGGGCCTGCAGAAGCCGCTTGGCCTCAAGATGCGTTTCGAAACTTTCCGCAGCCCGGAAGTCGGCGAACAGCGCCTGAACGAACTGCTAGCCGCCGGCCGGCTGGTCGGCATGCAGACCTCCGTATTCTGGCTGCCCTACATGCCGGAAGACCTGCGTTTTCATTTCAACGCCCACAATGTGCTGGCCTATGGCCGCGATGCGGCGAGTGGCGACTATCTGTTGTCCGATCCGGTGGTCGAAACAACGGTGACCTGCGCCCCGGCCGACCTGCGCCGGGCTCGTTTCGCCAAGGGGGTGCTGGCCCCGAAGGGGTTGCTTTACTACCCGGAAGGCAAGCCATCCGAGCCCGACTGGGCGAAAGTCCTGCCCAAGGCTATCAAGAAAACGACACGCATTCTGCTCGATTCACCGATCCCGATCATCGGCGTGCGTGGCATTCGCCGCCTGGCCAATGCCATCCAGCGTCTCGATGCGGCCGGCAATCCGGCGGCAGCCAAGATGTTCATCGGCCAGGTCGTCCGCATGCAGGAAGAAATCGGCACCGGCGGCGGTGGCTTCCGCTTCATTTACGCCGCCTTCCTGCAAGAAGCGGCTGAGCGACTGGCTCGCCCGGCGCTCAATGATCTGTCCGAAACGCTCGTCGACATTGGCGACGAATGGCGCGAATTTGCGCTATCCACCGCTCGCATGATCCGCGACCGCGAACCGCTCAATCCGTCCAAACTGGCCGACAAGCTGCGTGCCATCGCCGACCGCGAGCAGGTCTTCTTCCGCGATCTGCGCCGCGCCGCCTGATGCTCAAGGTCGATGGCCTTGCCTACCGCTATCGCGATGCAGCCGCCCCGGCATTGCAGGATGTTTCGCTAACGATCCCGGCTGGCGGCATTTACGGCCTGCTCGGCCCGAACGGCGCCGGCAAGACAACGCTCATTTCACTGCTCGCCGGACTGTTGACCGTAGCTGACGGCAATATTTCGCTCAATGGCCAGCCGCTGGCTGAAGCCCGCGCCGCCAACCCACGCGCCATTTCGCTGGTACCACAGGATTACGCCTTCTATCCGATGCTGACGGTGGCTGAAAACCTGCGTTTCTTCGCTGGCGTTCTCGGCCTGAACAACCCTGATATCAAAGCGCAGATCGATGCCGCCATCGCCTTCGCCCGGCTCGAACAGGTCACCGGGAAACGCGCCGAACAACTCTCCGGCGGCCTGCGCCGGCGCCTCAACCTGGCCATCGGCCTCCTTGGCCGGCCGCAATTGCTGCTGCTCGACGAGCCCACCGTCGGCGTCGACCCGCAGTCGCGCAGCTTCCTGCTCGAATCCATCGCCGCCCTGCCCGCTGCCGGCACCACGGTGCTCTACACCAGCCACTACATGGAAGAAGTCGAAGCCATCTGCCAGCGTGTCGCCATCCTCGACCAAGGCCGCGTCCTGAGCGAAGGCACGCTCGACGACCTGCTGGCCACCGCCGACAGCAGCGCCGAAATCGAGCTGGACCAGCCGCTGCCAGCCGCCCTGGCCGAACGCTACTCGGCAACCGATCTCGGCCATTTCAAATTTGGCCTTTTTTTCCGGTCGACCGTGGAAGTCGCCCGTTTGCTCGACGAACTGGCCGAAGCCGGCTGCACCGTGCGCCAGTTGCACGTCGGACGGCAAAACCTCGAACAGCTTTTCATGCGCCTGACCCGGCGCTCATTGCGGGACTAGCCGAACATGACCCGCCTGCTTGCCCTATGGACCAAGGAAACCCTGGCCTTGCTGCGCGACCGGCACGGGCTGGCCGCCCTTTTCGTCATGCCCATCATCTTCATTGTGGTGATGACCATGGCGCTGCACGATGCCTTCATGCCCGGCGCCGCCATCGACGTGGCCTACGCCATCGTCGACCTCGATGGCAGCCCCCATTCGCAATCGCTGGCCCGCCGCCTGGCCAAGACCGGCAGCTTCCGCCGCGTGGCTGATCCGGCGACGACCGACGCCTCCCGGGCCGACATCCGCGCCGGCCGCTACGCGCTGGCACTGGTCCTGCCCAAGGGCTTCGGCGAACGTCTGCTGACCCCGGCCGGGGCCGATGGCCAGGCCACCGAGGCGCTGACCCTGATGGTCGATCCGACCCTGAACCCGGCGCTGCAACTCGCTTTCCGCAACCAGACCAGCGCCGCGCTCGGCATGCTGCGGGCCGACGAACTGACGCACAGCGCCGGCAAGCTGTTCGGCCTGCCGACGGCCGCCCGTCCGGCCGAACGCGACTGGCCCGACGAAATCGTCAGCACCGCCGTGCAGAACGACCGCAGCATCCGTCCGCCCTCATCGGTGCAGCAAAACGTCCCGGCCTGGCTGGTTTTCGCCATGTTCTTCGTCGTTATCCCGATTTCCGCCATCCTGATCACCGAACGCCAGCAAGGTACGCTCCAGCGCCTCGCCGCCATGGGCGTACCTTTCCGCGACGTCCTGCTCGGCAAGTTGCTGCCTTTTTTCGTCGTCAATCAAATTCAAGCCGTGCTGATGGTTGCCGTCGGTATCTGGGGCGTTCCGCTGTTCGGTGGCGAAGCGCTGGTCATGCCGTCCGGCACCGGGCTGTTCCACTGGTGGCTGGTTGCCGCTGCCGTCAGCCTGGCCGCTGTCGCCTGTGCCCTGCTCGTCGCCAGCCTGGCCCAGACGACGCAACAATCGACGATCATCGGCGGCGTTGGCAACATCCTGATGGCGGCCATCGGCGGCATCATGGTCCCCAAGTTCATGATGCCGGGCGCCATGCAGACCCTCGCCGAATGGTCGCCGATGGCCTGGGGGCTCAACGGCTTCCACACCGTCATGCTGCGCCACGGCGACTTCGCCGCCATCCTGCCCGACCTCGTCAAACTCCTCGCCTGCGCGGCTCTGGCCCTCGCCGCCGCGACCTGGCTCAACCACCGCCAAAGCGCATGACTACCGACCTCCGCCTCGCCCTCAAAGCCCTGATCGTCGAAGCCTGCGACAAGGATTGCGATCCGGCCAGCATCACCGACGACGAAATCCTCTTCGGGCCGGAAGCCCCGCTCCAGCTCGATTCGCTCGATGCGCTGCAGGTCTCGATGGCGATCAAGAAAACCTACGGCCTGCGCCTGCCCGACAGCAAGGAAACCCGCCGCGTCCTGTCCAGCGTCGCCAACATGGCCGAACACCTAGACGCCTGGCTGGCCAGCCGCGCATGACGCGTCCGGTCTATATCGCCAAAACCGCCCTGCTATGCGCCCGCGGCAATTCGCCGGCCGCTGTTGCCAGCGCGCTGTGGAATGGCGAATGCAGCGCCGGCCAACGAAAACTGGGCGAGCGGGCCTTTCCCTACTTTGGACTGCCGCTCGACGAGCACGATTGGATGGTCCGCACCGAGCAGGCCATCCGTCAGGTCGCCGGCCAACTCGGTAAGCTTCCACCCGAAACGCCACTGTTCGTAGCCTCCTCGTCCTTCCAGATCGGCCATTTCGAACAACTCGGCGCACCGTTTGAGTTGCCCTTCGCCGCCGCCTCGTTCAGCCGGCAGATCGGTGATTGGCTGGGCCTGAGCGGCGCCCGCACCAGTTTCTCGAATGCCTGCACCTCCGGCTTTTCTGCCCTCGACGCGGCGCGCAGCCTGATCGCCGCCGGCCTCATCGACGACGCCATCGTCCTCGGCGTCGAACTCGCCAACGACAGCACGCTGGCCGGTTTCGCCGCCATGGAATTGCTCTCGCGCACGGCAGGACGCCCGTTCGACGCCCGACGTGACGGCCTGGTCCTCGGCGAGGCAGTGGCCGCCGTACACCTCAGCGCCAAGCCGGCCACCTGGCGTATCGCCGGCCTGCGCACCGGCCTCGACGGCTTTTCGACCACCGGGCCCAATCCGGACGGCTCCCGAATCGCCGATGTCACGGTCGACTGTCTAAAAGAGGCAATTTTGAAAGCCGCCGACATCGAGCTCATCAAGCTGCAAGCCGCCGGTTCGCCGGGCACCGACCTGGCCGAAGCCAACGCCCTGCGCAGCGTCTTCGGCCAGCACATGCCGCTGCTCCTCTCACTCAAGCCGGGCCTCGGCCACACGCTGGGCGCCAGCGGCCTGGCCGAACTTGCCGTCCTGCTCGCCTGCCTGGATGCCGACAAGATCCCCGCTACCGCCGGTTTCTCCAAGGTCGATCCGGAAATCGCCCTGTTCCCGATGGTCGAGCGCAGCACCGAACACATCGAACGCGCCCTGCTCAATCTGATCGGCTTTGGCGGCGGGCTGGCCAGCCTGATCGTGGAGCGCCACGGATGATCAACCTGGCCGCCGTCCTCAGCCAAAGTTTTGCCCCCGCCGAGCTGCCGGCCGCCGTGCGCGCCGTGCTGGGCAAGCCGCTGCGCCGGGCCGCCCCGCTCACCCAGTTGGCCCTGGTCGGCGCCCTGGCCTGCCTGCCGGCTGAGCGCCGCGCCCTGCCGACCGCCCTGCTCTGGCAATCGACCAGCGGCCCGCGCCTCGAAACACTGACCCTGCTCGACGAAGTCTGCGCCGGCAGCGCCGAGCCAATGCCCTACGATTTCCTCGCCACCCAGCCAGCCATCGCCGCCGCCCAGATCCAGAGCTTTCTGCCCGGTCTGCAAACCGCCATGCATCTGCCGCTCGACCGTGAAGGCGTCGCCAACTGGTCGCTGCTGCTCAGCCTGGCCATCGTCTGGCTCAACGAAGGCCGTTGTGCCCAAGTGCTGTGCGCCCAGCTCGACCACGCTATCGATGTCGCGAGCGGCCACTGGCTGGCCTTGAGCCGCGCGCCTCTTGAAAATTCGCCGGCCAGCCTCCAATTAGCGAAAGGTGCGGCAAGCGAATCTCTGCCCGATACGCCCGACCTTCCGGCCCGCCTCGCCAAATGGCTGGCAGGCAATGGCAGCCCGACGCTTTCCCTGCATTCCCCCGTCGCCATGAAGCTGACGGTAGAATTCACCCGACTCTAATTTCAACAGGCCACGCCATGTCCGAATTTGCTTTTGACGTTTCCATCGAAAATTTCGAAACCAAGGTCCTCCAGCCGGCCGAAAGCGTGCCGGTGGTCGTCGATTTCTGGGCGCCGTGGTGCGAGCCGTGCAAGGTGCTCAAGCCCCTGCTCGAAAAGCTGGCCGAGGAATACCAGGGTCGCTTCCTGCTCGCCATGGTCAATGCCGACGAAAACCCCGAGCTCTCCCAGCACTTCGGCGTGCGCAGCATTCCGTCGGTCAAGGTCCTGTTCCAGGGCCAGCTCCTCGATCAATTCGACGGCGTCCTGCCCGAAGGCCAGATCCGCGAATTCCTCGACCGCTTCGCGCTGCCCCCCGCGCCGGGCGGCGACCTGCGCGCCGAAGCCGCTGCGCTGGTCATCGAAGGCAAACTTGAAGAAGCGCTCGCCAAGCTGGTTGAAGCCAGCAAGCAGAAGCCCGAAGACCAGGCCATCCAGCTCGACGCCGTCGACGTCATGATGCAGCTCGGCCGCAACGACGAAGCCGGCCAACTGCTCTCCGGCGAGTACACCCAGGAAGCTGACCGCGCCAATGCCCTGCGCGCCCGCCTGGCACTCGCCGCCGGCGCTGCCGATACGGCCGAACTCGAAGCCAAACTGGCCGCTAACCCGGCCGACCACGCCGTCCGCCTCGACCTGTCGCGCGCCTACGCCGCCCAGGGCGATTTTCGCGCCGCCATGGAAGCGGCGCTGGAAGTCGTCATCCGTGATCGTGCATTCGATGAAGGCGCCGGCCGCAAGGCCTTGCTGCAACTGTTCGAAGCCCTCGCCGGCAGCGACCAGTACGACGACCTGATCCGCGAATTCCGCCGCAAGATGTCCGCCGCGCTCAACTAGGCTTTTTCCGAAGGCATCGGCGTGCGGCTGTTTTGCACCGATGTCTTCGTTTTGCCCTTGCCGGCCATGCCGGACTTCCGCCGGCTACCCACGCCTCTGACCGATATCAGGCCGGCGCCCACGGCCTGAAGCACCTCCAGGCCGTTTCCCACGGTCAACCGGAAAAAAGCGGTCAAAAGCCAAATCTGTTTTCCGTCGCGCACGGGCTTGGTCGAGCCCTCTGCCGCTCGCCATTGCCATGACTGGCAGCTATGCCTTCCAGATAAACGATTCCGTCAGCATTCACCGCCAAACCATCGTTCTGGCGAAATCCTTCCTGACGCCGTAAGCTGTCGAAAATAGCAAAAAACTCAGAAAGCGCAATGAAGAAACTGCTGGCCCTGTTCGATTGGCGATCACTGCAGACACGCATCATTATCGGTGTTCTGCTGCTCGGCCTGTTTGTCCTGTGGAGCGCCGTTTTTGCACTGGGTCATACCCTGCACCGCGACATGGAAACGACCATTTCGCGGCAGCAATTCTCGACGGTTTCGGTGATCGCCAATGAACTCGACCGATCCATCCGCGAACGGCAGCAGATCATCCGGACCATCGCCGACAGCTATCAGATCAGCCGCCTTGGCAACCCGCCGGAAGCCCAGGCCGCGCTGGAGCGCCACCCGCTTCCCGAGAGCATTTTCAATTGGGGCGTACTCGTCATCGATCGCCAGGGGATGACGGTGGCGAGCATTCCGCGCAAACTCAAGCGCGCCGGCGTCAATTTTCTCGACTATCCCGGGATCAGGCACGTGCTGAGCGGCGCCGGGGCGACCGTCACCGATCCCTTGTTCAGCGAACACAGCCAGCAACCGATCTTTGCCATCATGTCGCCGATCCACGATGCGCAAAAACAGGTGGTGGGCGTCGTCGTCGGTGTCACCAACCTGAACCAGCCGAATTTCCTCGATCAGATCGGTGCGACGAAATACGGAGTAACCGGCGATTTCCTGATCACCGCACCCAAAACGCGCAGCTACGTCATGTCCTCGGACAAACGCCGACTGCTCAAGATCGGCCCGCCGCGCGGCGTCAACGCCGTGTACGACAGCTATATCGACGGCTACGAAGGCTCCGGCCTGGCCCGCAGTTCGCGGGGGGTGCTCGAACTGTCGTCGAGCAAACAGATACCCGCCACCGGCTGGCTGATGCAGTCGGTCCTGCCCGCCGACGAAGCCTTCGCGCCGATCGCGGCGGTTGAACGACACCTCATCATGGTCTCCTTCGGCCTCACCCTGGTTCTCGCCGTTATCTGCTGGTGGTGGCTGCGCCGGCAGTTCCGGCCACTGGCCGAAGCCTCGCAGTTGCTGACCCGGATGCGCAGCGGCGAAGTGCCGCGCCAGGCACTGCCAGTGCACCGGAATGACGAAATCGGTCAATTGACCACCGCCTTCAACGGGCTGCAGGAAGTCATCATCGCCGAGGAGGCCAGGGCCGCCGAACATGCCGCCGACAAGCGCCTGCGCCAGATCGTCTCGGAAGTGCCCGGCGTCGTTTTCCAATACCGTCTGGACGCCGATGGAAATGGCAGTTTTCCGTTCGCCAGCGATGCAATCAAGGAGCTTTACGGCGTCACCCCGGAAGAGGTTCGTGATAGCACTGCGAAATTGCGCCAAATGGTCCATCCGGATGACTTCCTCGTCTTTATCGACTCGCTGAATGCGGCAGCGAAAAATCTGGCGCCGTGGCGCCACGAGTACCGCCTGTGCATGCCCGATGGTCAGATCAAATGGCTGCTCATTCGCGCCGTACCCGAGCGCGGGGCCGACAACGACATCATTTTCTGCGGCTTCGTCGCCGACATCAGCGACATCAAGGCGATGGAGAGCGACCTGCGCAATGCCCTCGCCGAACATACGCGCAAGGACGCCGAAATCGAACGGTATCGCGACCATCTCGAACAACTGGTTGAGGAACGCACCGCCGATCTCGAGCTGGCACGGGCCGATGCCATCCGCCTGGCCATGGCCAAGAGCGAATTCCTGGCCAAGATGAGCCATGAAATCCGCACCCCGCTGCATGGCGTTCTGGGCATGACACACATCGCCCTGCGTGCCACCGAAAGCGGCAGCAAGGCCGGGGACGCGCTGATCAAGATCGAGCATTCCGGCAAGCTGCTGCTCGGCATCATTAACGACATCCTCGATTTCTCGAAGATGGAGGCCGGCATGCTCAAGATCGAGGACACGCTGGTCGACTTGCGCGTCGTTCTCGATGAAAGCGTCGAGATGCTGCAGGAACGCGCCACCGGCAAGGGGCTCGACTTCCGCCTGATACGCGCCGACAGCCTGCCGGCCGAGTGCCGCAGCGACCCGCTGCGCCTGCGTCAGATCCTGCTCAATCTGCTCTCCAACGCCGTCAAGTTTACGAGCAGTGGCAGCGTCAGCCTCGAAGCCGACCTCGACGGCGACCAGTTGCGGTTCCGCATTACCGACACCGGCATCGGCATCTCGCCGGAGCAGTTGACTGCCATCTTCAACCCCTTCGAGCAGGGCGACAATTCAACGACCCGGCGCTTTGGCGGTTCCGGCCTTGGGCTGGCCATCACCGATCACCTCGTTCGCCTGATGGGCGGCACGATCAGCGTCGACAGCGTACCCGGCGTCGGCAGCTGTTTTACGGTGCGCCTGCCCTATGTCCTCCCCGAGCGGAGAAAAGTGCCGCGACCGGTTGCCGTGGCTGACCATCCGACCAGCCCCCGGATTCTCGCCGGCTTGCGGATTCTGGTCGCCGAAGACGTCGACATCAACCGCCTCATCATGCGCGAAATTCTTGCCGAAGTCGGCGCCGAGGCAAGCTTTGCCGAAGATGGCCAGCAGGCCGTCGACGCCGTGCGCAGGGATGGCGAGCAGGCTTACCACGTCGTCCTGATGGATATCCAGATGCCGGTCATGAACGGTTTCGAAGCGACCCGGGCCATTCACCAGCTGGCCCCCGAGCTGCCGATCATCGGCCAGACCGCGCACGCCCTGGCTGAAGAACGCGATGCCTGCTTCGCTGCCGGCATGGTTGACCACATTTCCAAACCAATCGATCCGGACGCACTGTTCGCGATGATTCTCCTGCATGTGGGTCGGGCCGGCATCCGGCGCTAGAATCCCGTCATGAACCCGAACGCGCTTTACCAATCGCCAAGCCTGCGCCGGATCGAAAGCCGGCATGCCCATGATGCCCTGATGCAGCGCGCCGGAGCGGCCGCCGCGGAATGGGCGGCCAGCCTCGCCGGCCAACGCAATGATCCCGTCCTCATCCTGGCCGGGCCGGGCAACAATGGCGGCGATGCTTTCGAGGTGGCGCGCCTGCTGCGCCAACGTTTCTTTGACGTGCGCCTGGTTTTCGTTGGCGATGCGGAGAAACTCCCGTCCGATGCGGCGGCGGCCCGGCAGGCTTTCATCGCCAGCGGCGGCACGACGAGCACGGCGATTCCCGACGACGTCCGCTGGTCGCTGATCGTCGACGGCCTGTTCGGCATCGGCCTGACCCGCGCCCCGGCCGGCAACTACGCCGAGTCGATCAGCACTGCCAACCGCCTGGCCGAACGCGACAACTGCCCGCTGCTGGCGCTCGATTGCCCATCCGGGCTCAACGCCGACACCGGCGTCGCCTTTGCTCCGTGCATCGAGGCCTGCCACACCATCACCTTCATCGCCGGCAAGCCCGGCCTGCTCACCGCCGACGGCCCCGATTGCTGCGGCGAGATTCGCGTCGCCGACCTCGCCCTGAACCCGGCCGACGAGGTCGTGCCGGATGGCCACATCGTCACCCGGGCCGCCTTCAGCTCCCACCTCAAGCCGCGCCGCAACAACACGCACAAGGGCAGCTTCGGCAGCGCCGGCATCCTTGGCGGCGACCAGACCATGGTTGGCGCCGCCTTGCTGGCCGGCCGTGCCGCGCTCAAGTTGGGGGCCGGTCGCGTCTATCTCGGGCTGCTCGATGCCGACGCCCCGGCCGTCGACCCGATTCAGCCGGAACTCATGATGCGCCGGGCCGATACGCTGCTCGAAACCGACCTTCAGGCGCTCGCCTGCGGCCCCGGCCTGGGGCACTCGCCGGATGCCGTGCAACTGCTCGAACAGTCCCTGCAAGCCCCGGTTCAACTCCTTCTCGACGCCGATGCGCTGAACCTGCTGGCTGCAGACAGCCGCCTCGAAGGCTACCTGGTCAAGCGTGCTGCCCCGGCCATCCTGACCCCGCACCCGGCCGAAGCGGCCCGTCTGCTCGGCTGCTCGGTCGCCGACATCCAGAATGACCGGATCAAGGCCGCCGGCGAGCTGGCCGGTCGCTACCGCTGCCACGTTGCCCTCAAAGGCTGCGGAACCGTAATTGCTATCCCCCAAGGGGACTTCCTTCGGGGCGCGGTCAACCGGAAAATTTGGCTAAATTCAACAGGCAATCCCGGCATGGCCACGGCCGGTATGGGCGACGTGCTGAGCGGCCTGATCGTCGCCCTGCTCGCCCAGAACTGGCCGCCCGAACTGGCGCTGCTGGCCGGCGTGCATCTGCACGGTGCGGCGGCCGATCGCCTGGTCGCCCACGGCGTCGGGCCGGTCGGCCTGACCGCTGGCGAAGTCATCGACGCGGCACGCCATCTCTTCAACGAATGGGTCGCCGGCACCGGCAAGCTGTAAAATCCCGCCCTCACCCGTATTCAGAATCCCGCAATGACCATCGCCTTCGACTACCCGCTCGCTGCCGAAATTTCCCGCAACGTCGCCGCCGCCCTCGCCGAGGATGTCGGCGCCGGCGACCTGACCGCCAGCCTGGTTCCCGGCGAACGCCAGGTCAAAGCCACGGTGATCTGCCGCGAACCCGGCGTGCTCTGCGGCCGCGGCTGGTTTGACGAATGCGTAGCCCGCCTTGATCCAAGCGCCCGCGTCACCTGGCATGCCGCCGATGGCGAGCGCATCGCGGCCAATCAACTGCTCTGCGAAATCGACGGCAACGGCCGCGCCCTGCTCACCGCCGAGCGCAGCGCCCTGAATTTCCTGCAGTTGTTTTCCGCGGTGGCCAGCAAGGCGCGCATTTACGCCGATGCCATCGCCGGCACCAAGGCGCAGGTCGTCGATACCCGCAAGACCCTGCCCGGCCTGCGCATTGCGCAAAAATACGCGGTTCGCGCCGGCGGCGGCGGCAATCATCGCCTCGCCCTGTGGGACGCCATCCTGATCAAGGAAAACCACATCCACGCCGCCGGTGGCATTGCCCAGGCCATGGATGCCGCCCGCAAAGTGGCGGCCAGCGCGGCTGATCGCTGCAAATTCATCCAGGTCGAAGTCGAGAACCTCGACGAACTGAACCAGGCCCTGAACGCAGGCGCAACGATGATCCTGCTCGACAATTTCGATAACGACCTGCTCCGCCAGGCTGTCGCCATCAACGCCGGCCGCGCCGTTCTCGAGGCATCGGGTAATGTCACCCTGGACACCATCCGCGCCATTGCCGAAACGGGTGTCGACCGGATTTCAGTCGGCGCACTGACTAAGGACGTCAAGGCGCTCGACCTCTCAATGCGCTTCGTCGGCTAGAATTCTGAACAGATTGTCGTCATAATCCGACGTCCTACGATCCAGAAAAATATTCAGGGGAATTCCAGATGCTGTTTGCGCTGTTCTACGTCGTCGCCATTTTCATCCTGATACTGCACTTCACGGGCTTCCTCGCCCGGCGCAACATGGAATGGCTGGTGCTGGTGCTGGCCGTGGCCGTCTTCCCGGCCGTCATCTACCTCTAGGGTTTGCGCGCCACAAGGTCGATCAGCGCCGAGCGACCGATATGCGCCGTTCCTTCTTCAATCGTGTCCTCGTGCTCATGCAGCGAGACGATTTCCCAGTCGGCAAATAACTCACGCAACATCTCTGCGGTGTAGAGATTTTCCACCGCTGACGGCCCGCCCGTCCGGTACTCCAGCTGTTTCGGCGTATAGCCCTGAAGGAACAGCAAACCACCCGACTTCACCGCCTGCTTCATGCCGGCCAACTGGCGCGGCCGTTCGGGCGGCGTGGCGAACTGGATGAAGATGCCGACCACGGCATCAAACTCTTCCCGTGGCCACTCCCAGTTCAAAATATCGGCCTGCACGAGGTCGACCGTCACATTCCGGCCACGGGCCAGCTTGGCCGCCTTCTCGAGCGCCACCGGCGAAATCTCGGTCGCCGTTACCTGACAACCCTGTTCGGCCAGCCAGACGGCATTGCGCCCCTCGCCATCGGCGACGGAAAGCACGCGCATGCCGTCACCGAAGCGCTCGGCCTGCGAGGCGAGAAACTTGTTTGGCGCCGTGCCGAACAGGTATTCCTCGCCTGCATCCCGATAGCGGGCCGACCAGAATGCCTCGTGGTCGAAACTCATACGTGATCGACGACGAACTGCTTGACGGCAGCCACATCCGGCGCCATGACCACGACACGTTGCGGCAGGTTCTCGATGCCAGCCAGATCGGCCGGGCGAACCGGCTCGGTGCCCAGCGCTTCGCGGATGGTTTCCTCGAACTTGGCCGGCTGGGCGGTTTCAAGGACGATCATCGGGACATTCGGCAAACGATGTTCGAGCGCGACCTTCAGGCCATCCGCCGTGTGCGTGTCGAGCATGACGTTGTAGCGGCCCTGGGCAAAACGGATGGTGTTGATGCGGTCGATGTGGGTGCTCTTGCCGGAAACGAATTTGAATTTTGGCAAGTTTTTCCAGTTGACCGTGGAAGACAGGTCGAAGGCCTCGCCCTTGTCGACTTTTGCCCACAATTCCTTGACGACAGCCGGGTCGCGGCCGACCAGATCGAAAACGAAGCGTTCGAAGTTGGAGGCCTTGGAAATATCCATCGACGGGCTGGAGGTGATGCTGGTTTGGGCGGCGGTGCGCGGGCGATAGACGCCAGTGCGGAAGAACTCGTCGAGCACGTCGTTTTCGTTGGTGGCGAGCACCAGGCGGGCAATCGGCAGGCCCATCTGGTGGGCAATGTGGCCGGCGCAGATGTTGCCGAAGTTGCCCGATGGCACGGCGAAGGCGACCTGCTCGTCGTTGCTCTTGGTGGCCAGGAAGTAGCCCTGGAAGTAATAGACGATTTGCGCCGCAACGCGCGCCCAGTTGATCGAATTGACGGCGCCGATCTTGTACTTGGCCTTGAATTCGGCGTCGTTGGAGACGGCCTTGACGATATCCTGGGCGTCGTCGAACAGGCCGGTGACGGCGATGTTGAAGATGTTGGCATCCTGCAGGGAATACATCTGGGCGCGCTGGAAGGCGCTCATCTTGCCATCCGGCGAGAGCATGAAGACCTTGACGTTGTGCTTGCCGCGCATGGCGTATTCGGCGGCCGAACCGGTGTCGCCAGAGGTGGCGCCGAGGATGTTGATCGACTCGTTGCGCTTGTCGAGCACGTACTCGAACAGGTTGCCGAGCAACTGCATGGCCATGTCCTTGAAGGCCAGCGTCGGGCCGTTGGACAGTTCCTGCGTGTAGAGGCCGTCCTCAAGCTTGGTCAGCGGGGTGATCTGCGCCGCATCGCCGCCGTTGCGCGTGTGGCAATAAACCTCGGCGGTATAGGTCTTGGCGACCAGCGCCTTGAGGTCGGCCGCCGGGATATCGGTGATGAACTTGGCGAGGATTTCGTAGGCCAGGTCGGCGTACGACAGCTGGCGCCAGGCATCGAGTTCCTGACGCCCGATCTGCGGGTAGCTTTCCGGCAGGTAAAGGCCGCCATCGGGCGCCAGGCCACCGAGCAGAATGTCGCAGAAGGACTGGGGCGCGGCGTGACCGCGGGTCGAAATGTAGCGCATGGCGAAAACCCGAAAGGCGAAAAACCGGGATTTTACCGCGTCGACCGTGAGACGCGCACGGCTTGCAGCATGGCAACGACAAAGAGGGCCATGCCACATGCCGCCAGGGTCGCCCCGAGCCCCTCCAGTCCGGCCAGCAAGGCCAGTGCCGACGAGACGAACAGGCCGGCCCGTAACGCCCCAGACGCCGCGAGCTTTTGCCGCATAAGAAGGCGCTCCGGCGTCTGCGGGCCGGGCCAGCGCCAGACCGGCAGCAACTGGCTCAGTGCGCCGCTCACCAAAGGCAGCAGGAAACCGCTCGCCCAGGCCAGCAAGGACGGCCGCGTCGAAATGATCCCGGCACCATGGAGCAAACCGGCCGCCAGGGTCAGTAGCAACCCGATGACCGCGGCCAGCAGCGATGCACTGACGCCATCGCTAAGCAGTCGCCGGATGCCGAAACGTCGGCCCCATTGCCCGAACAGGCCGAGGGCGGCGACCAGCATGAGCGCCGTGCCGGGAGCTGCGAATGGCCAGGAAATGGCGGCGCCGGTTGCCACCATCAGCGCCCCGGAAGCGGCCAGCCACAAACGTCGACGCAGCCAGCCGCCGGCTTCCGGATCGGCCATGCCAAGCGCTGTCGGCAGAAGAACGGGCAAAGTGCCCAGCGCGGCCAGTCCAACCAGGCCAAGCGTGTTGAGATGCAGGTGAAAAACCCGCAGGGCATGCCAATAGGTCGGCCACAGCGGAATCAGCACAATCGCCGAGAGGGCCAGCATCAGGCAACCGAGGGCGGCGCCGTACCAGCGCCAACCGGGGTGCGGCGAACCCAGCGAGGCGCGGGCACGCAAGGCGATCCAGTTGAGCAAAATGGCGGCAAAAACGAGGTCGACCGTAGCAGCCAGGTAAACCGCGCCATAAGGCAGCCAGCCCTGCATCGCAGCAACAGCGACCAGGCCGTTCGCCTGGGCGGCAGAAGGCAGTTTGGCCAGGCGTTTGTCCGGCTCGCCGGTGCGCGTCAGGACCGGGACAAAATGCATCATCGCCGCAAAGATCAGCGGCACGATGCCGACGGCAAACGCCAGATGCGCCACCGCCAACGGCGAACCCGACCCGCTCAGCGCCAGGATGGCGCTGCACACCAGTGAAAGCAGGGTCAGGCTCGCGGTTTGTATCACTCAGCCAACAACGGAAAAATCGATGACGATGGCGCCCGGCTCGCGCTGCACGTATTCGATTGAAAGGTGGGCGCCATAACGGGCCTGCAACTGGGCCAGCAACGGCAGGGGATCATGATGGTTGCAGAAACGCATGGTTTCGCCGACTTGCAGCGCATCAAGGGCGCCGAAAATGGCGGCATGACGGAAACGCTTGGCGATACCGCGGGCATCAAACGGGTACAGGGCTTCGGCAGTCGGACGGTCGCAGGAATGGACGGGGTGAATGGTTTGCATGTGAGCTCCAGAAAAGGCATGCCGGGATGGCATCAGGCAGCGATTCTGCCCGTCGGCCGGCGCCATTTCCTTGATCCTGATCGGAATAACCCTTTCGTGATCAGGCCCTCCAGCCGCCATCACTGGCCGGTCCTCGATTGTCTAGCCTGCTCCAGCGCTTTCCGGATCTGCACCCGATCCTTGGCGCGCAAGCCCTCGACCATGGCACGCGAGGCATCGCGCCGCTGCTCGGCATAGCGTGTCACCCGCTCGGCAGCCAGGGCCGATGGCAAGTTGGCATCGCGCGGCAAGGCCGCAAGCTCTTCGAAACTGTGCTCGTAGCGATCAGCCACGACCGATTCGATGACATCCGCCAGTTCTTCAAACGACGCCCCTTTCCTTTCCCCCTGACGCAGGATGCTCTCCCAGGCGCGGGAGATCGCTGCATCCTCCTGCAAAAACTCGCCGATCTCCTGCTGAACCTGTTTTTCATCGCTCCAGCGGTAAGCCAGCTGCGGAACGTTGGCCGCCATGACACCGACGAGCGCAACGAATACGAGACCCGCCGTCAATTTCGCCCGCCGTTGCATGACCATGTCCCCGGCCTCCGGCTTGATCAGAATCCCCATCAGCAGGCCGCCGATCAAACCGCCGATATGTGCAGCGTTATCGATCCCCGGAACCATCAGTCCAAAAACGATGCTGACCACGGAAAAACCGACGGCCGCCCAGAACAACCAGCGAAATTCGCCGCGCTGGATGCGCGAACGCTCCAGCCAGAGATAGCTCAGCAGCGCTCCGTAGAGACCGAAGATGGCCCCCGATGCGCCGCCGGAAACGGCATGCCCCTGATGAAACACCAGCGACAGCAGATTGCCGGTCAGGCCGGCCACAAAATAGATCGCCGCAAACCGGAAATGCCCGTACATCCGCTCGACCCATTGCCCGCCGTCCCACAAAGCCCACATGTTCAAGGCAAGGTGCAACAGGCCAAAGTGCAGGAACATGGCGCTCCCCAAACGCCACCACTCGCCATCCTGGGTCGCCGGTCCGAAATTGGCGCCCCACGCCAACTGGACGCCGTTCTGCGAATGCCACAGCCCTGCCCCGCTCAACAGCATGGCGCCAAAGACCAGCACGTTGGCCGCCATCAACAGCGGCGTCAGCCGCAACTGCGGCACACGTAGACGAAGCTGATCGTGGAGAGAGAACATCGATTATCGGGGCAGGTTTCAATGATCGGATTATGCGCGACATTCCATGGGCCGCTGCAGGCGCAAGCCTTGGAACAAAAACGGGAGCTCGAAGCTCCCGTTTTATTTCGACAATAGAATGGCGCTTACTGCAACTCTTCCAGACGAATGCGCTTGACCTTGCCTTTTTGGGCGGACAAGGCTTCGATCTTGGCAATCGCGGCGTCGGCAGCGCTTTCCTTGCAAACATGGGTCAGGATGATGATGTCGGTCTCGCCTTCACCCTCTTCCGGTTCGCGCTGCAGCATGGCATCGATGGAGATGCCCTGATCGGCCAGGATGCGCGTCACGTCAGCCAGCACACCCGGCTTGTCCTCGACACGCAGGCGCAGGTAATAACCGGTCTCGATCTCGCTCATCGGCAGGATCGGCAGGTTGGACATGGCATCCGGCTGGAAAGCCAGGTGCGGGACGCGGTGGGCGGCATCGGCGGTGGCCAGGCGGGTGACATCGACCAGGTCGGCAATGACGGCCGAAGCGGTCGGCTCGGCGCCGGCACCCTTGCCGTAGTACATCGTTGCACCCACGGCATCGCCCTTGACCAGTACGGCATTCATCGCACCTTCGACGTTGGCGATCAGGCGCTTGGCCGGGATCAGGGTCGGATGGACGCGCAACTCGATACCGTTGTCGCGCCGCTTGGCGATGCCGAGCAATTTGATGCGGTAGCCGAGTTGCTCGGCGTACTTGATGTCGGAGGCTTCAAGCTTGGTGATGCCTTCAACATAGGCCTTGTCGAACTGGACCGGAATGCCAAAAGCGATGGAGGCGATCAGCGTGGCCTTGTGCGCCGCATCGACACCTTCGATGTCGAAGGTCGGATCGGCTTCGGCGTAACCGAGACGCTGGGCTTCCTTGAGCACGTCGTCAAAGGACAGGCCCTTATCGCGCATTTCGGAGAGGATGAAATTGGTCGTGCCATTGATGATGCCGGCCGCCCATTCGATGCGGTTGGCACTGAGACCTTCGCGCAGCGCCTTGATGACCGGGATACCGCCGGCAACGGCCGCCTCGAAAGCAACCATGACGCCCTTGTCCTGGGCCGCGCTGAAGATTTCGGTGCCGTGCACAGCGAGCAGTGCCTTGTTGGCAGTGACAACATGCTTGCCATTGGCGATGGCCTGCATGACCACTTCCTTGGCCACGCCATAGCCGCCGATCAGTTCGACGACGATGTCGATTTCGGGATCGTTGACCAGCGAAAAAGCGTCGTCAGTCACCCGGGCTTCACCGCCGGTAACCCGCTTGGCCAACTCGACGTTCTTGTCGGCCACGGCAGTAATGCGAATCGGCCGGCCGGCGCGGCGGGCAATTTCATCCGCATTGCGCTTGAGAACAGTCCAGGTGCCACCGCCGACGGTGCCGATGCCGATAAGGCCAACATTGATAGGTTTCATTTTAGTGGTTGGTTATGAGTAGTTAGTTGTTAGCAATCAGAGGTTGGGGGTCGCTAGTGACTAGCAGCCAGCAACTCCCGACTAGTTGGTACCGTGACGCTTGCGATAGCCTTCGAGAAAACGGGCAATACGACCGATGGCTTCGCGCAGATCGTCCTCGTGGGGGAGGAATACGAGGCGGAAGTGATCGGGGTGCGGCCAGTTGAAACCGGTGCCCTGGACGAGCAGAACCTTTTCCTCCTGCAGCAGTTCGCTAATGAACTGCTGATCGTTCTTGATCGGATAGACCTTCGGATCCAGCTTGGGGAACATGTAGAGCGCCGCCTTCGGTTTGACGCAGCTGACGCCCGGAATGGCGGTGATCAATTCGTGGGCGATATCGCGCTGGCGACGCAGGCGACCGCCATCCTTGATCAGATCGTCAATGCTCTGGTAGCCGCCCAGGGCTGTCTGGATGCCGTGCTGACCCGGTGCATTGGCGCACAGGCGCATTGAGGCCAGCATGTCCAGTCCTTCGATATAGTCCTTGGCATGGCGTTTGTCGCCCGAAACCACCATCCAGCCGGCCCGATAACCGCAGGAACGGTAATTCTTTGAGAGTCCGTTGAAGGTGATCATCAGCACATCCTCGGCCAGCGAGGCAATCGAGGTGTGCTTGGCGGCGTCGTACAAAACCTTGTCGTACACTTCGTCAGCGTAGATGGTCAGGTGATGCTGGCGGGCAATGTCGATGATTTCACACAGCAGGTCATCCGGATACAGGGCGCCGGTCGGGTTGTTCGGGTTGATCAGCACGATCGCCTTGGTGTGGGCGTTGATCTTGCTGCGGATATCGTCGAGATCGGGCAACCAGCCCTTTTCCTCGTCGCACAGGTAGTGCTTGGGCGTCCCCCCGGAAAGGCTGATCGCAGCCGTCCACAACGGGTAGTCCGGTGCCGGGACCAGCACTTCATCGCCGGCGTCAAGCAAGGCGTTCATGGCCATGACAATCAGTTCGGACACACCGTTGCCGACGTAGATATCCTCAAGCGTTACACCCTTGATCCCTTTTTGCTGGGTGTAGTGCATGATCGCCTTGCGCGCTGCGAAGATGCCCTTGGAGTCGGTATAGCCTGCCGCATTGGGCAAGTTGCGGATCATGTCCTGCTGGATTTCTTCAGGCGAATCAAAGCCGAACGCGGCGAGATTGCCGATATTCAGCTTGATGATCTTGTGGCCCTCTTCCTCCATCTGCTTGGCTTTCTGCAGCACGGGGCCGCGGATGTCATAGCAGACGTTGGCGAGTTTGGCGGACTTCTTGACGTGTTTCATTGGAATCTTCCGGCTTGGCGGCGTATGGCCCCCGAGGGCCAAAGGTATAATCCTACTTTATCGTATGGTGCACCGCAATTTTGGCGGGCTTTTCGGAAGAATCGGGCCGTGAAACTTCACATTTCGAATACCGCAGGACTCAACCTCTTTACCGCCTATGGCGACGACTATGCTGCGGTCAACCACGAAAAACATGAAAAAAGCCTGATTCTGCTGCCCGAGTCGGTCATTCCCGCATGGACCGCCGCGACCGTCGCTACCTTGAGCGAAGCAGACATGCAGATTCTGTTGGGTTTGGGCACCGAAATCGTCCTGCTCGGGACCGGCAGGACCCTGCGCTTCCCGCCGGGCGCCCTGCTTCGCCCCTTTGCCCCGGCCGGGATCGGCCTGGAAATCATGGACCTGAAAGCGGCCTGCCGAACCTACAACATTCTCGCCGCCGAAGGGCGCAAGGTTGCCGCAGCACTGCTCTTCGACTGACTCGCTCAGGTCGGCAGGTCGAAACCCTTCAATTTGCGGTACATGTCCACGGCGTAAGAGTCGGTCATCCCGGCGACAAAATCGGCCACCTGGAGCAGGCGAATGTACGGATCAGCATCCGGCTCGCCATCGTGGCCAAGGAACTGCGGTGGCAACAGATTGAGCAGCATGCGCTCGCGGGTCGTGTAGCGGGCATGCCCTGCCCTCGCCTCGACGGCATTGGTAAATAAGCCGAGCAAGGCGCCGAGAACTTCGAAGCCAGCGGTTTCGATCTCCAGCGCCGGGCGGGCGGTGTAGATGGTTTCCTTGGCCAGCTTGAGAATGGCCTGCAGGGGATGGGCGATGGGCGAGCTTTCGAGCAGTTCGTTGTCGAATTTGCCGCTCAGGATGGCATCCTCGTTTTCGAGGAAAACTGCGGCGGCGCTTTCGAGCAGGCAGCCGATGGCCTTGGCGCGCAGGTATTCGAGGCGTTCCTTGGGGTCATGCAGGCGATCCAGCCGGCCGCCGTTGATCGTATTGCCAGCTAGGTCGGCGAGCAGGCATTCGGCATCCTTGTAGGGCACGAAGCCGAGCCGGGCGGCGTCTTCGAGATCGACGATCAAATAGCAGGTGTCGTCCGCCACTTCGACGAGAAAAGCCAGGGGATGACGGTGCCAGGCGGTATTTGGAATTCGCTCGATAATTCCGGTTGACCGTGCGACTTGCCGAAAATTATCGGCATCCTGCTGGAAGAAGCCGAATTTCTTGCCGCTCTTGCCATCCAGATCGGTATCGAGATGCGACGGGCGCGGATATTTGGTGAAAGTCGCCAGCACGGCGCTGCTCAATTGTAGGCCGCCCGGATTGGCCGGGCTTTGCAGTCGGCTGACGATACGAAAGCCCTGGGCATTGCCTTCGTAGCGTTCGAAATCGGCTTTCTGCGCCGGTGTCAAATCGTGACGATCAAGCAGGCCGGAATGGCGGAACCATTCGCGGATGGCATCCTCGCCGGCGTGGCCGAAAGGCGGATTGCCGATGTCGTGGGCCAGGCAGGCAGCGGCAACGATGGCGCCAAAATCGCCCGACTCAACCTGCTGCAAGCCGTGCCGGGCGATGATCTCGCGACCGACCACGGCGCCCAGCGAGCGGCCGACGCAACTGACTTCCAGACTGTGCGTCAGTCGGGTGCGCACGTAATCGCTCTTGGACAGCGGGAAAACCTGCGTCTTGTCCTTCATGCGCCGGAAGGCGGAGGTGAAGACGATGCGGTCGTAATCCTGCTGGAAGGCCGTTCGTTCGGCCGTGCCGGGCGCCTTGCCGGCCCCCAGGCGTTCGCTCGACAGCAGTTTTTCCCAGACTTTTCGTTTGCCCATGCTCTTTTGTTTCGACGATGCGATGGGCGCCGAGTTTACTCCGCTTCGAGCAAAGCCCGCACGTGATCGGGTAAAGGCACCGATTTTCCAGTCTGCGTATCCATCCAGACCACTTTTGCAGCCCCCTCGGCATAAACGCGCTCGTCGCCTTCGATGCGCATTTCGACGTAGGTCTGAAAACTGGAGCGACCGATGGCGCCGACAAAGGTGCGTACCTCAACGGTTCCCGGGTAAGTCATTGGAATCTGGAAGGTGCAACTGGCATTGATGATCACCGGTCCGTCACCGCCCGGACGAACGGGTATCTTCAGTTCCTCGACCCACTCGACCCGTGCCTGCTCCATGTAGCGGAAATACACCGTGTTATTGACGTGCCCGTAGGCATCCATGTCGCCCCAGCGAATGGGCATTTTGGTAACGTGAATGAGCTTTTTCTTGTGGTCCATAAACTTGAATACTAGAGTGGGGTTGATCAAAATATTTCCATACTGTACCGTATTGAAATCAAGTCAACAATAAAATCAGGAGACAGCATGCAACGCGAATCCATGGAGTTCGACGTCGTTATCGTTGGTGGTGGTCCGGCCGGCCTAGCTGCGGCAATCCGCCTGAAACAACTGGCGGCAGAAAACGGAAGCGATCTGGGCGTCTGCCTGATCGAAAAAGGCGCCGAAATCGGCGCCCATATTCTTTCCGGCGCTGTCATGGACCCGCGCGCCCTGAACGAACTGCTACCCAATTGGCAGGAAAGCGGTGCTCCGCTCAACGCCCCGGTATCCGAAGACCGTTTCTTCATTCTTTCCGAAACCGGTGCCACCAAGGTGCCGAACAGCCTGTTGCCGAATTGCTTCCACAATGAAGGCAACTACGTCATCTCGCTCGGCAACGTCTGTCGCTGGCTCGGCGAACAGGCCGAGGCGCTCGGTGTCGAGATCTACCCCGGTTTTGCCGGTGCCGAAGTGCTGTTCGACGAGAACGGCGCCGTCAAAGGCGTGGCGACCGGCGACATGGGCCGCCTGCACGACGGCTCAGAAGGTCCGAATTTCCAGATGGGCATGGAACTGCACGGCAAATACACCTTCTTTGCCGAAGGCTGCCGCGGCCATCTCGGAAAGCAACTCGAAACCAAGTTCAACCTGCGCGACGGCGTCGATCCGCAAACCTACGGCATCGGTCTTAAGGAGCTCTGGGAAATCGATCCGGACAAGCACCAGCTTGGCCTAGTCATCCACAGCGGCGGTTGGCCGATGCAGCCGGATACCTACGGCGGCGGTTTCCTCTATCACCTGGAAAACAACCAGATCGCCGTCGGCTTCGTTGTCGGCCTCGGTTACAGCAACCCGCATCTGGCCCCCTACGAGGAATTCCAGCGTTTCAAGACGCATCCGGAAATCCGCAAATTCCTCGAAGGCGGCAAACGCATCGCCTACGGCGCCCGCGCCCTGACTGCCGGTGGCCTGCAGTCGCTACCCAAGCTGACTTTCCCCGGTGGCGTATTGATCGGCGATGATGCCGGCTTCCTCAATGCAGCGCGTATCAAGGGTTCGCACTGCGCCATCAAGACCGGCTCGCTGGCGGCCGAAGCCTGCTTCGAAGCGCTGACTGGCGAACGTCAGCGCGACGAACTCACGGCCTACCCTGAGTCGTTTAAAAACAGCTGGTTGCACGATGAACTTCACAAAACACGTAACTTCAAACCGTGGATGAACAAGGGGCTGGCGCTCGGCTCCATCATGTTCGGCATCGACCAGGTCGTGCTGCGCGGCAAGGCGCCATGGACCCTGCACAATCGCACGCCGGATCACGCCAAACTGAAACTGGCTTCCGAATGCCAACCGATTGCCTACCCGAAGCCGGATGGTGTCATTACCTTCGACCGCCTGTCTTCCGTCTTCCTCTCCAGCACCAACCACGAGGAAGACCAGCCCTGTCACCTGCAATTGAAAGATGCCAGCGTGCCGATCGCCGTCAATCTGACGCAATACGACGCGCCGGAGCAGCGTTTCTGCCCGGCTGGCGTCTATGAAATCCTGCGCGATGAAAGCGGTGCCAATCCGCGTCTACAAATCAACGCGCAAAATTGTGTCCATTGCAAAACCTGCGACATCAAGGACCCCACCCAGAACATCAACTGGGTGGTGCCGCAAGGCGGCGAAGGCCCGACTTACCCGAATATGTAGGCCCAGACCCGGAAACGGTGTTCGCATAACGCGAATCACTGTTTCCCGGTTTATAATCCTGCGGCTAAACCCCTTAGGGAGAACAACACATGGGCTTTCTTGCCGACAAAAAAATTCTGATCACCGGACTGCTCTCCAAGCATTCCATTGCCTATGGCATCGCCAAGGCCTGTCATCGTGAAGGCGCGCAACTCGCCTTCACCTACCAGAACGAGCGTTTCGAAGACCGCATCAAGAAATTTGCTGCCGAATTCGGCAGCGACATCACGATTCCGGTCGACGTCAGCAGCGACGAACAAATCGACAATCTCTTCGTCGAACTGGCCAAGCGCTGGGATGGCCTGGACGGTCTGGTTCACTCCATCGCCTACGCCCCGACCGAAGCGATTGAAGGCGACTTCCTGAACGGCATCACCCGTGACGCCTTCCGCATCGCCCACGAAATCTCGTCGTACAGCTACCCGGCGCTGGTCAAGGCCGCACGGCCGATGATGCAGGGCCGCAAGAGCGCCGCGCTGGCCCTCTCCTACCTTGGCGCCGAGCGCACCATGCCGAACTACAACACCATGGGTCTGGCCAAGGCCAGCCTTGAAGCGGCCACCCGCTACCTGGCTTTCTGCCTCGGCCCTGAAGGCATTCGCGCCAACGCCATTTCGGCCGGCCCGATCAAGACCCTGGCCGCTTCCGGCATCGGCAACTTCGGCAAGCTGCTCGCCTACAACTCGCACAATGCTCCGCTGCGTCGCAACGTGACCATTGACGAAGTCGGCAACGCCGCCGCCTTCATGCTCTCCGACCTGGCCAGCGGCATTACCGGCGAGATCATGTACGTCGATGGCGGCATGAACACCGTTGCTCTGGGCAACGCCGACCCGCTGCCAGCCTGAGGACTTTCCTGCGACCCGGGTTCTCCTACGGTCAACCGGGAAAAAGGCTCAAAATCAAAAACGCCGCCCCGTGAAAACGGGGCGGCGTTTTTCATGTGCCGACAACCATAAAAAAGCGGGCCGCAGCCCGCTCTCTGTCATTCAACTGCGGCTTACTTGTCCTTCGATTCCAGAGCAGCCTGATTGACTTCCACCTTGTAGCGGCTGCGCAAGGCGGCCAGGTAGAGCTGGACTTCCTCCTGCGCGGCCAGATTGCCCAGTTGCTTGAGCATCGCCTGCTTGCTGGCATCGCTGAGCTTTTCGCCGGCATCGATTTTGGTCAGCTTGTACAACACGTAGCCTGATCCGGGCAGTTCAACGCCGGCATAGGACGGCAGCTTGCCCGTGTCCATACGGAAAACCGATTGTGCGGCAGCTTGTGGCAACTGGCGGGCATCTACCCGCGACACGGTTTTAGCCGCCCCCCAGGTCAGCTTGTCCTCGCCCTTCTTCAAGGCTTCCAGCCGTGCTTCGCCGTCCTGGCTGGCGAGCACCATGGCTTCCTTGCTCCTGAGCAGGGTTTCGATATTCGCCTTGACGCCTTCGAAAGGCTGCAACGCCTTGGCCTTGTAGTCAACCAGACGCGCTGCCACCAAGGTATTGGCGCCTGTTTCCACGGCCTCGGTATTGCGCCGGTTGGTGACCGAATCATCCGAGAACAGCGCAGCCAGAAGCTTTTCGTTGCCGAGAACGCCATTCGCCGGATTGGCCTGGCGCCCCAGCCAATCGGAGGACTTGATGGTCAGCTTGAACTTCTCGGCCACCGGCTTGAGGCTGTCCGCCTGCTCATAAACCATGTTGCTGAAGGTTTCGGCAGCTTCGGCAAACTTGCGGGAGCCGGCCGAGCGTTTCAGTTCGGCTTCGATTTCGCCGCGCACGTCGGCCAGCGGCTTTTCCTTGGCAGCGTGGATGCCGGTCAGCTTGATGATATGGAAGCCGAAATCGGACTCGACGACACCGGAAATCTCGCCTTCCTTAAGGCTCATGGTGGCATCCTCGAAGGATTTGACCATGGCGCCCTGCCCGAAGTAGCCGAGGTCGCCGCCCTTGGACGACGAGCCCGGATCATCGGAGTTTTTCCGGGCCAGTTCGGCAAAGGCTGCCGGATTTTTTTGAACTTCCGCGAGCAGTTCGTCAGCCCTGGCTTTGGCCTTGTCCTTGCCGAGTTTTTCGGAGGCAATCAGGATGTGGCTGGCGCGACGCTCTTCCGGCACCATGAAACGATCCTTGTGACCGTCGTACCATTCCTTGATCTCGGCATCGGTGACGGCCAGCTGGCTGGCGATGGACTCCATCGACAGCACCACGTACTCGGCCTTGGCCTGCTCCGGCACTTCGAACTGCTTGGCGTTTTCGTCGTAGAATTTTTTCGCCGCGTCGTCGGCCAGCTTGACCTTGCCGAGATAGCTGTCGAGGTGCAGGCGATACTCGGCCACCTCGCGTTTTTCGGTCTGCAGGGCCAGCACGCGGTCGGCAACGGAGCGCGACACCACGCCGGACTGGCCGATGGCGCCGGCCAGTTGTTGCAAGGTCAGATCCTGGCGCAACTGGGCCTCGAAACCGGCCGGTGACATGCCCTGGGCGCGCAATGCCGCTTCGTAGCGCTCGGTAGAGAACTTGCCATCGACCTTGAAAGCTTCGATCGCGCCGATAGCCTGGCGAATGGCGTTGTCGCCAGCAAACAGGTGCCGCTTGTTGGCCTCGATGAGGAGCAGGCGCTGATTGATCAGGTCATCGAGAATGGCCTTGCGCGCTTCCGGGCTTTCCAGCAGCTTGGGATCGTACTGGGCGCCAAGCTGCGTGCGCAGACGTTCCTGCTGTTCGCGCAGGGTTTGCTGGAACTGTTGCTGGGTAATCGTGACATCGCCGATCGTGGCGACATCGCCGCCGGAGCCGTCGTTGCGCATATAGGACTCAACGCCGAAAAAGGCGAACGGCAGCGTGATCAGGGCCAGAAAGACCTGGACGATTCGTTTGTTGTTGCGGACTGCGTCGAACATGAGGAGAAAAATCCTTCGAATGCGTTCAAAAAGGCAAAGCCAGCTTGCCCAAAAGGCCGAATGATACCGTAGTTTTCCTGGCCTCCCGTTGATTTAGACCCGAGAAAAGATCGCTCCCAGGCGACGTACGGCGTCCTCGATTGCCGGCGTGTGCGGGTTGCCGCAATTGAGGCGCAGGCAGTTGCGGTACATGCCGCTGGGCGAGAACAGGTCGCCCGGCACGTAGGCCAGGTTTTCGCCGATGGCCCGCGGGTAGAGACGCGTGGTGTCGATGTTTTCCGGCAACTCCACCCACAGGACATAGCCACCCTGCGGCTGGGTGATGCGCGTCGCCGCCGGGAAATAACGACTGACTGCCAGCCGCATCGCCTCAACCTGCTGCGCGTAGGCCCGGCGCAGGGTACGCAGATGACGCTCGTAGGCGCCGGATTCGAGATATTCCGCCAGCACGTGCTGGGTGATTGGATTGGTGCCGCCGCTGGTGATGGTTTTCTGCAAGGCAATAGCCGAGTGATAGCGGCCAGCCGCGACAAAGCCGATGCGCAAGGCGGGTGACAGGCTTTTCGAGAACGACGAGCAGAGCATGACGTTGCCCGCCTTGTCGAAGGCCTTGATCGGCCACGGGCGTTCGTTGCCGAGGTGAAGATCGCCGTAGATGTCGTCCTCTATCACCGCGACGCCTCTTGCTGCGGTCAACGCCGAAAACAGCCGTTTTCTGTCGTCCGGCATGACGCAGCCGAGCGGGTTGCTGCCATTCGAAACGATCAGGCAGGCGGCGATACCGCCGTTGCGCGTCGCCAGATCAAGCGCCTCGACCGACATTCCGGTGCGCGGATCGGTCGGGATTTCCAGCGCCTTGAGGCCGAGCGTTTCGAGCAATTGCAGCATCAAATAATAGGCCGGCGACTCGACTGCGACGGTGTCACCGGGCTTGGTCACCGCCCGCAAACACAGGCCGAGCGCCTCGGTGCACGAGTTGGTGATGACGAATTCCCCGGCTGGCAGCGGCCCGCCCCAGGCCAGCGAGCGGCGCACCAGTTGGCGAACCAGCGCCGGCTCGTCCGAATTGGTGTGGCTGCCGCCGGCGAGCAGTTTGGGATGGCGCCGGGCGACACCGGCGTACAAACGCTGCAGCGCGGCGACCGGCAACAGTTCTGGCGCCGGCAAGGCGGCAGCGAGGGGCGCGATGCCGTTTCTCGCCCCAGCCTGCAAGACGCTGACCAGCCTTAACGAAATATCGACCGGAATCGGCTCATCGGGCGTTGAGCGCACCACCGGCTCGGCGCGCGCAGCCTTGGCGCGCTGGACGAAAAAACCGGACTGCGGCCGTGCTTCGACCAGGCCGCGATCTTCCAGCAGACGTAGCGCCTGAACCACGGTCGACACGGAAAGTCGGCGCTGGCTCGACAAGCGCCGCACCGATGGTAGGCGGTCGCCATGATTCAACACGCCGCTGGCGATCATGCCGGTCAATTCAGCCGCCAGTTGCTCGTAGCGCAACAGTTCTTCAGGCATGGGGCACCCATACAGTTGGTGTTGGCGGCGACCAGTACAGTTTGCATTCCCGACAACTGTATTGGTCACAATTTCAATTCATTGCAACTGTACCACTCACCATCCGGAACCTAGAATTTCTCCACGAACAATGCGGAGAGCGCCATGAACAAGCATCGGATGACTGAGGAAATATGCCTGCCACCCGGTCACCCGATCCGCCTCGATGACGCTGCCGGCACCCGGGTCCGCTGCCTGCGCGGAACGATCTGGATTACTGTCGCCAACGAACCCGACGACGTATTTCTCGGGAGCGGGCAGAGCTACCTGATTCCGCGCAATGGCCTGAGCCTGATCGAACGGATAGGCAACAGCAGCATTCAACTGGAGCGGCTGCAACCACGCGGATGGTTCACTGGCTTGATCCGGCGCCTGAAGTTCGGCCCGGCAAGTTAGCGGAACTCAGTCGAACAGATCCGGTTCCATCGGCAGCAGGTTTTCCCGCTTGACGGTCAGGCGAACGGGAACGCCCTGCTTGCCGATTGCCTCGACCACCATGCGCCCAGCCGAGGCCTCGGCTACCACGCGGACATTGCGCGTCGCCTTGCGGGTGCGGCCGCGGTAAGTCGCCAGCGTTCCGGCGGGAGGCAACCAGGCAGGCTTGGGGCGCGACATTGGGGGCCTTTCATGCTTTGGGGTGGCCAAAGCCTACCGCGGAAAAAAGATTTTTCGAATACTGTACATCCATACAGCTTTCGGCTATTCTCCACTCGAACGCGAAGCACTGTTTATTCATACAGCCCAACAAGGAGTCGCCATCATGAAACGTCTTCAACAATGGTTCGATCTGATTGCCGGCATTTCTCACGAAGAACACGCCCGCCTCGAGCGCGCCAAGGCCATCTTCGGCGCCACCGGACCGGACGTCGATAGTCTGCAGATGCCCGCCTGCTGGCGACGCAGCGCTCGCGTCGTCATCCTCTGACAGCGGAACACGCGCTGTTTCAATTTTGGGCAAAATTTCCGGTTGACCGTGGGATTTGGCGGCAAGCCCACGGACAACCAAAAAATGGCCAAAAATGAAAACGGAACTCCGCAGAGTTCCGTTTGGCTAGCCGGTGAAGATCGTTACTTGCAGACGATCAGAACTCGTCCTTGACGATAGGAAAGCCCAGCGCATGCCAGTCGAGCATGCCGCCCCGGTAGTAGTAGATCTTGTCGGCCGGAAAACCGTCGCGAACCATCGCGTTGATCGCCGTCGGGCTTTGCGGGCAGACCGGGCCGTTGCAGAAGGCATAGACCTTCTTGGCCTTGCTGCAATCCCACTTGCCGGCCGTCTTGGCGCAACCCAGTTCGTCCAGGCGCCCTGCCACCAGCGTGTAGGGAATGTGATACGAATTGGGGATGGTGCCCTTGATTCGGTCGTCCGGCTCGCGCATGTCGACGATCATCGAATCCTTGTCGTTCATGGCGTGCAGCATTTCGATCTCGGTCACCGGATGAACGCCGGGAGCCGGAATCAGCGGCTGCAGCCAGCCCTTGTTCTTGGCGCACGGCGTCATCGTGCGGGTAATGACGAACGGGCCGTTCTTGGTCTGGACAACGAACTGCTTGTCCTCGCCGATGATGCGCAGCAGTTCCTTCTCCTCTGCGACAGCCCCCACCGAAACGGCAACAATCGCGGCGCCCAGCAATGCTTTTTTGATCATGTTTCCACTCCTCCATTGGTATTCGTTTGGCAATCACCATATATAAGTGATTGCGCATATTGTAATTTAACAATACAGGTCTGTAAAAAAGAAAGGCGACCCGCAGGCCGCCTTTTCTGTTTTTCCCGGTCGCTTAGCCGACCCAGCGCCGCGCGTTGCGGAACATGCGCAGCCACGGTGAGTCTTCGCCCCAATTTTCCGGATGCCAGGACATCTGGACGGTGCGGAAGACGCGCTCGGGGTGCGGCATCATGATGGTGAAGCGGCCGTCAGCCGTGGTCACCGCCGTCAAACCATCCGGCGAGCCGTTCGGGTTGTAGGGGTAAACCTCGGTCGGGTTGCCGTAATTGTCGACATAGCGCATTGCGGCGAGCACTTCGGCCTGGTCGGCCGGATTGTCGAAAACCGCCCTGCCCTCGCCGTGCGAAACGACGATGGGGATGCGCGAATTTTCCATGCCGCGGAAGAACAGCGACGGCGATTCCTGCACTTCGGCCAGCACGAAGCGGGCTTCGAACTGCTCGACGGTGTTGCGACGGAAAGCCGGCCAGTGTTCGGCGCCGGGGATGATCGATTTGAGCGCACTCATCATCTGGCAACCGTTGCAGACGCCCAGCGCGAAGGTGTCCGGACGGTTGAAGAAGCGGGCGAACTCGTCGCGGCAGCCGTCGTGCATGAGGATGGTCCGCGCCCAGCCGAGGCCGGCACCGAGGACGTCACCGTAGGAGAAGCCGCCGCAGGCGACCAGGCCTTTGAAGTCCTTGAGGCTGACCCGGCCGGCCAAAATATCGCTCATATGGACGTCGACCGCAGCAAAACCTGCCTTGTCGAAAGCGGCCGCCATTTCGTAATGGCTGTTGACGCCCTGCTCGCGCAGGATGGCGACACGCGGCCGGCCGCTGACTTCGCGGTAGACCTGGGTGAAATCTTCCTGCGGATCGAAGGTCAGCCACGGGTTGAGGCCGGGGTCCTTGGTGTCGAGGATGCGGTCGAATTCCTGCTGGGCGCAATCCGGGTTGTCGCGCATGGCCTGCATGCGGTAGCTGGTCTCCGACCAGGCACGTTGCAGATCGACGCGCTTCTCGCGCAGGACGCGCTTGGCATTGCGGGTGACGCGGATTTCGTCCCACTCGTTCATGGTGCCGACGAAGTGGTAAGGCACACCGCAGGCGCGCAGGATGGGCGTGACTTTTTCGCGGTCGGCGCGGCGAATCTGGATCAGGGCGCCGAGTTCTTCGTTGAACAGGGCGCGCACGATGTTTTCGAAATCGCGGCCGGCCAGCAGGTTGGTCAGCTTTTCCGAACCATCGACATCGCCAGCGCCCGCGTCGTAGCAGATGCCGTCGAGGTCGAGCGACACGCCGCGGCGCGTGGCGAAGGCCATTTCGCAGGCCGCCACGAACAAGCCACCGTCGGAACGGTCGTGGTAGGCGAGCAGCAGGCCGTCGCGGTTGAGTTTCTGCACGGCATCGAACAGGCCCTTGAGCTTGGCCGGCTCGTCAACGTCCGGCGCATCGCTGCCCGTAGCGTTGTAGACCTGCGCCAAGCAGGAACCGCCGAGGCGGCTCTGGCCGAGGTCGAGCAGCAGCAGTTCGGTTTCGCCCTGATCGACGGCCAGTTGCGGGGTTTTCGTCTTGCGCACGTCGTCGACCGCTGCAAACGAGGTGACGACTAACGACAGCGGCGAGACGACCTGTTTCTTGACGCCCTGATCTTCCCAGGCGGTGCGCATCGACAGCGAATCCTTGCCGACCGGGATCGACACGCCAATCGCCTTGCACAGGTCGGAAACGGCCTCGACGGTGTCGAACAGGCGGGCATCTTCACCAGCAACGCCGCACGGTGCCATCCAGTTGGCCGAGAGCTTGACCTTGGCGAGTTCGCCGACATCGGCAGCAGCAAGGTTGGTCAGCGCTTCGCCAATAGCCATGCGGCCGGAAGCCGGGGCATCGAACACGGCGAGCGGCGTGCGCTCGCCCATGGCGAAGGCTTCGCCGAGATAACCTTGATAACCCATCGTCGTCACGGCAACGTCGGCGACCGGCACCTGCCACGGGCCGACCATCTGGTCGCGGGCGGTCATGCCGCCAACCGAACGGTCGCCGATGGAGATCAGGAAGGTCTTGTCGGCAATGGTCGGCAGACGCATCAGGCAATAGGCGGCGTCCTTGAGTTCGATGGCGGTGGCGTCGAAGGAGACGAAAGTTTCCGGCTCATGCTTGACGTCACGGGTCATGCGCGGCGGCTTGCCGAGCAGCGCTTCCATTTCCATGTCCACCGGATTGACGCCGAAGTGCGCGTCGGTCACGGTCAGATGGCCGTCGCCGGTCGCTTCGCCGACGACAGCGAACGGGCAGCGCTCGCGCTCGCACATGGCCTGGAATTCGCCGATGCGGTTCGGCGGAATGGCCAGCACGTAGCGTTCCTGCGATTCGTTGGACCAGATTTCGGCCGGCGACATGCCCGGCTCTTCGGTCGGCACCTTGCGCAGATCGAAAATGGCGCCAACGCCGCCCGAATGGGCCAGTTCCGGCAGGGCGTTGGAGACGCCACCGGCGCCGACGTCGTGCACCGACAAAATCGGATTGTTCTTGCCCATCTGCCAGCAACGGTCGATGACTTCCTGCGCACGGCGCTGGATTTCCGGGTTGCCACGCTGGACCGAGGCGAAATCGAGGTCTTCGGCATTCGAACCGGCCGTCATCGATGAGGCGGCACCGCCGCCCAGACCGATCAGCATGCCGGGGCCGCCCAGTTGCACGAACTTGGTGCCAACCGGAAAGGTTTCGTCCTTGAACGACTGCTCGGCCTGGATGCTGCCCAGACCGCCGGCGATCATGATCGGCTTGTGGTAGCCACGCACCGTGCCGGCGACGTCCTGTTCATAGGTGCGGAAATAGCCGGTCAGGTTCGGACGGCCGAATTCGTTGTTGAAGGCGGCGGCGCCAATCGGGCCTTCGAGCATGATGTCGAGGGCGGAAGCGATGCGCGACGGACGGCCGTAGGCTTTTTCCCACGGCTGAACGGCGTCCGGCAGATTGAGGTTGGAGACCGAGAAGCCGCAGAGGCCGGCCTTCGGCTTGGAACCCTTGCCGGTGGCGCCTTCGTCGCGGATTTCGCCGCCGGAACCGGTGGAGGCGCCAGGGAACGGCGAAATGGCGGTCGGATGGTTGTGCGTCTCGACCTTGGTCAGGATGTGGGTCAGCTCTTCCTTGTAGCTGTAGCCGCGGTCGGCATCCGGGTAGAAACGCTGGATGGTGGCGCCTTCGATGATCGAGGCGTTGTCGGCGTAGGCCATGATCGTGCCTTGCGGCGCGGCAGCATGGGTTTCGCGGATCATGCCGAACAGGGTCTTGTCCTTCTTCTCGCCATCAACTACCCACGAGGCGTTGAAAATCTTGTGGCGGCAGTGTTCGGAATTGGCCTGGGCGAACATCATGAGTTCGACGTCGGTCGGGTTGCGGCCGGCTTTGGTGAAGACGTCGAGCAGGTAATCGATTTCGTCGTCGGACAGGGCCAAGCCAAGCGAACCGTTGGCGTCGAACAGGGCGGCCTTGCCGCCGGCCAGGACGTCAACGGTATTGAGCGGCTTCGGCTCGAAATGGCGGAACAACTCGCCGGCGGCGTCGAAGCCGGCCAGCACGGATTCGGTCATGCGGTCGTGGAGCAGCGCGGCGACGGTTTTCTTCTCTGCTACGGTCAACGCGCGGTTTTGCTTCAAAACCACGTGGAAGGCGATGACCCGCTCGATGCGCTCGATGGCATCCAGATCACAGTTCCACGCGATGTCGGTGGCCTTCGACGACCACGGCGAGATGGTGCCGATGCGCGGCGCGACGAGGAACAGTTCGCCGGCATCGCTGCCCGCCGCCTTCTCTTCAAGCAGCGTCGCCAGCTTGGCGCGCTCGTCGCCATTCAGGGCGCGCTTTTGCGCCACGACATGCCAGTAATCGGCGACCACCGACTCGATGTCCGGGACAGCCGCGACCAGGCGGGCTTGCAGGCGTTGCAGACGGAAGGCGGAAAAGGCGGCGTCGCCCTTGAGGCAAAGAATGTCGGCCATGGGGTGTGGGGTCTGGTTAGGCGGAGAGGCCGGCATTATACCCGAGGTGGCGATGGGTGCCGGGTTCGGGATCGGCCATGTCGGGGCTAAGGCCATCTTTGATTTTGGGCCCTTTTTTCCGGTTGACCGTAGGAATTTACCGGTCTTGCTCCAGCCACTTGAGGACGCTCGCAAAAAGCGTCTCGGGGACCACCGGCTTGGCGATGAAATCGTTCATGCCGGCCGTAAAACAGCGCGCCTTGTCTTCGGCAAAGGCGTTGGCGGTCATCGCCAGGATGGGCTGGTTGCCGCCGGTGGGCAGTTGGCGGATACGCCGGGTTGCTTCGAGACCGTCCATCCGGGGCATCTGCATGTCCATCAGGATCAGGTCGTAGCGGTTTTCCCCGGCCAAGGCCAGCGCTTCCTGGCCGTCGTTGGCCACATCCACCAGCAGACCGGCGTCGCCGAGCAACGCCAAGGCAATTTCCTGATTGATCGGCTCATCTTCGGCGAGCAGTATCCGCCGCCCGGCATGGCTCCGCTGTAGCCTTGCCTCGGCCGACTGCGGCTGGGCGGCAACCGCCGCATTCTTGCCGGCGGCGCCTTTCCTGAGCCTGAGACTGAACCAGAACGTGCTGCCGACCCCGATCCGGCTCGTCACGCCGGCATCGCCGCCCATCAACTGGGCCAGCCTTTTGGTGATGGCCAGCCCCAGGCCGGTGCCGCCGTAACGGCGCGAAATCGAATCGTCAGCCTGGGCAAAGGAGGCGAACAGCCGGTCCTGTACCTCGAGCGGAATGCCGGGGCCGCTATCCTCCACCTCGACACGGACGCGAACGCTGTCCTCGTCTTCGCTTTCCTGCTGCACGCGCAGCGTGACGCCGCCGACCTCGGTGAATTTGATGGCGTTGCTGGCGTAATTCAGTATCGCCTGTTGAATCCGCGTCGGATCGCCGAGCAGAGCGCGGGGCATCGTCTGCACATCGCAGCGCAGAGTCAAGTTTTTGGCCTGTGCCTGGTCCGAGAGCATGGAGGCGACGTTGGCGGCAAGCGCCCCGAGATTGACCTCGCTTTCCTCCAGCACAAACTGGCCGGCTTCGATCTTCGACAAATCGAGGATAGCGTTGATGATCTCGAGCAGATGCCGCCCGGCAACGTCGATTTTCTCGAGCTTCTCGGCCTGCTCGGCAGGCACGCCAGAACGCTTGAGGAGATGCACCATGCCGGTAATGGCATTGAGCGGCGTGCGGATTTCGTGCGACATGTTGGCGAGGAAGGAACTCTTCGCCACATTGGCTGTTTCAGCCACCTCCTTGGCCTCGGACAGCGCCGCCGTGCGCTCGGCGACGAGGTCTTCGAGGTGCAGACGATAGGCCGCCAGTTCAGCCTCCGCCGCCTTGCGCTGCGAAATATCGCGCGTGACGGCCAACTGCATGACCTGATTGTTATCCACCATCGGTACGGCATGGGTCTCCAGCCAGCGCCGGCCGCCCTTCAGGCCGCACACCTCGAACTCCATCTGCACCGCCGCCCCGGCCAGCACCTGGCGGTGCATTTCCATGAAGGCATCGCGGTATTCCGGCGCGACCAGTTCACTTACCGGCTGGTTGGCGACCTGGGCCAGCGAATCGGCCTCGATCATCGCCAGCCCAGCCGGATTTATCTGCCGCAGCAAGCCCTCGGCATCCACCATCTTGATGCACTCCGGCTCGTTGTCGATGATGGTGCGCAGACGGGCCTCGCTGGAAGCGACATCGACCAGCGCCTGCTGGCGCTCGGCATCGATACGGGCCAGCTTGAGCCGGGTTTCGGAAAGCCAGCCGAGGACGCTGTCTTCCAGGCCCGCAGCAACCGGAATGGGCGTCGAAAAATCGCCCTGCCCGAGACGGGCAATGCGCGCATGCACGTTATCCGGCGAGCCGCCGAGACTGGTCTGCAAGGCCCGGTATGCCCGCCAAACCGCAGTCAGCAGAAACAAGCCCAACAAAATCAATACGCCGCGCATGAGCAAGGCAAACGTTTCCGCCGACCGCACCGTATTTCGGGTGCGTTCCTCCACCAGGTCATGCAACTCGCTGATCGGCCGCATGATCTCCGCCT
This sequence comes from Gammaproteobacteria bacterium, assembly GCA_018828385.1. Taxonomy (GTDB): domain Bacteria; phylum Pseudomonadota; class Gammaproteobacteria; order Burkholderiales; family Rhodocyclaceae; genus Azonexus. The sequence goes on from JAHJVE010000023.1 coordinate 262,889, forward strand.
TGGCCTGATGATAGGCGGCGTCATTCAACATCCGGCTGGCCTGCAGGCGCACCGTATCGCCGACCGGCGCCGCCGACTCGACCAGCGCCATGGCGGCGAATTCGGTACGGGTCAGGGCATCCGAATTGGCCTTGGCCTGCGCCAAACGGGCAAACTCCTGCTCGGAAAAACCCGCCTGGCGCATGAGGTCAAGGAGCGATACATTTTGCCCGCTCGAAGGACGGGGACGCTGGTCATCCGCACCCACCATGTCCCAGTAAATATCCTGATAATCCGCTGGCCGGGGTTGGCGACCGTCGCGAATATCGAGGATTTCCTGATAGTGCTGCTTGTACAGCGGGTCGCCGGTGATCACATAGCTGCGCACCATGCGCGTCAGGTCATCGGAGGACTGCCGCAACTCCTGCGCCAGCCAGTACGAATGAATGCGCTGTTCGTTGGCCGCGTCGATCTGCTTTTCCGAATGCACGTAAAAGAGAAAGACGACCGCATAAGTCACGAACATGACCAGCATCAGCCACAAGCTGCGGGAGAATCGAGAAGGTTTGGTGATGGCCGAAATCATTTTTATATGCGCGCTGCGCTCATCATACCTGCTCGCAGCCGCGCAGCGTTTGCGGCAAACGACTGAACAACGAACCCCGCACGACAGCCAACGCAGACCGCTGACCGCGGCGCAAAGTTGGTGTAGCCTTGCCACCCCTTTCGACGTCAAACCAGGCCACGATCATGACGCGTGAATTGCAACGCGCCACCTTCAATCGCTCAGCCCTCGTCCGCGTCCTGTCCGACACCCTCCCGGAAGTCCCTGATCCGAAATACGACTTCGGCGAAAGGCTCGGGCAGTGGCTGGACTTTTCGGATGCGCTGACGCTGTTTTCGGTCCTCAATACCGAGGCCGGCAGCGGCACGCCTATACATAGTGGCAACAGCGACCTGCCGGCCCAACTGGCCCGCGTTCGTCGCAATCTCAGCGATTCGATCCATAACGATGGCGTTTTCAGTTCTGACTCCGACACCCTGGCACGCATCCCGTTCCCGACCCCGCTGCCCAACGCCACGCCGGAAAGCGCCGCCGATTTCTCGCCCTACCACCGCTACTACCTCGCCCATCAGCGCGACATGAATTCCGCCATCACGGCCCTGCGCGCCAATGCCCGCAAGGCGCTGGCCGGTCAATCGGCGGCGGGCAATCAGCTGGCCGACCTCGACGCCGCTTTCGAGAAATTTCTGTTCACCCGCGAACGCAACCTGCTGTCGAATATCCCGATCATGCTCGGCAAGCGCTTTGACCAGCGCTACGCCGAACACCGCGCCGCCCTGACCGACAATATTGCCGACGATCCGACCACCTGGACGCAGCCCGGCAACTGGCTCGAAGCCTTCTGCCATGACGCCCGGACGGCGTTGCTCGCCGAACTGGAACTGCGCCTCAAGCCGGTTGTTGGTCTGATCGCCGGCCTGATATCGGCCCTCGGCAGCGCCGCAGAAAACAAGGAAACAAAGCCCCAATGAACCGCAACCTCAGTCTCTTCGCCTTCATCCTCGGCCTGTTCGCCGTCGTCTGGGTCGCCATCGGTTATATCGGCGGACACACTCTGGCTTTCTCCGTGTCCTGCCTCATTACTACGGTCTACATCGCCGGCGCCCTCGAAATGCGGCGCTTCCACACCAACACCACGGCACTGGCCGCGGCGCTGCGCAATATCCCGGACGACATCGGCCACCTTGGCGAATGGCTGCAACAGGTGCCGGTCGCGCTGCAAAACGCCGTCCGCCTGCGCATCGAAGGCGAGCGCGTCGCCCTGCCCGGCCCCGGCATCACGCCTTATCTCGTCGGCCTGCTGGTCCTGCTCGGCATGCTCGGCACCTTCCTCGGCATGGTCGTCACGCTGAACGGCGCCGTGCTGGCGCTGGAAAGCACGACCGACCTGCAAACCATCCGCTCGGCGCTGGCCGCGCCGGTCAAGGGCCTCGGCGTCGCCTTCGGCACCTCGGTCGCCGGCGTCGCCACCTCGGCCATGCTCGGCCTGATCTCAGCCCTGTGCCGGCGCGACCGCCTGCAAGTCGGCCAGTTGCTGGACAGCAAGATCGCCGGCGTGCTGCGCGACTTCTCGCTCACCTACCAGCGCCAGGAAACCTTCAAGGCCCTGCAGGCGCAGGCCCAGGCACTGCCCGAACTGGTCGGCAAGCTAGACGCCATGCTGCACCAGATGAGCGAACAGAGCCGTCAGCTCGGCGACCAGTTGCTGGCCGGCCAGCAAGGCTTCCATGCCGAAACCAAGGGGCTGTACACCGATCTTGCCAGGTCCGTCGACCAGTCGCTGAAAGCCAGCCTGAAGGACAGCGCGACAGTCGCCGCCGAAACCATCCAGCCGGTCGTCACCGCCACCATGGCCAGCATCGCCGACGAAACGCGCGGCCTGCACGACAAACTGTTCGGCACCGTCGAAACCCAGCTGGCTGGGATTGCTGGCCAGTTTGCGCAAACCGTGAGCACCGTCAGCGACACCTGGACGCAAGCCCTGACTCGCCACGAACAGGCCACCGACACCCAGCATCAGCACCTGCAAACCGCCCTCACCGCCTACGCCGAGACCTTCGATCAGCGCTCGGCCGCATTGCTCACCTCGGTCGAAAGCACCCAAACAAAACTGCAGGCCGACGCCGCGCAACAGCAAGCGACACTGGCCGAAACTACCGCCGCCAGCCAGCAGCAACTGGCCGCCACGCTGGCCAGCCAGTTCGACGGCGTCACCGCCCGCCTCGATCAGGCCGTCAGCCAGGTCGCCGACACCTTCGGCGAACGCACCCAGGCGCTGCTCACGTCCATCGATGCCAGCCATGCCGCCTTCGCCCAGACCACGCAGGCCCAACAGGCGGCGATCAGCGAGCAGGTCGCCAGCCAGCTCGACGGCATCGCCCAACGTTTCGATGGCACTGTGCAAACGGTTTCCGAGACGTGGACCAGCGCCCTGGCCAAACACGAACAGGCCAGCGACCGCCTGACGCAAGCGCTGGAACAAACGCAAACCAGCCTCGCCGACACCTTCGCTCAGCGCACCGCCTCGCTGCTCTCTGACATGCGCGCCACCCAGGCTAGCTGGCAAAGCGAATGGGCGACCGGCGAACAGACCCGTCAGGCCAGCTTCACCGACGCCCTAACGGCGATGGCCGGCAAGCTCGAAGCGCAATGGCGGCAACACGGCGATGCCACCCATGCGCAGCAGGAAAAGATCACCCAGACGCTCGGCGACACCGCCCGCGACCTCGTCGCCGCCCACCAGCGCCAGGCCGAAACGACCATCGCCGAAGTCACCCGCCTCATGCAGACCGCCGCCGAGGCGCCCAAGGCGGCGGCCGAGGTCATCGGCCAGCTACGCCACGAACTGTCGGCGAGCATGGCGCGCGACAACAGCCTGCTCGAAGAACGCAGCCGCATCATGGAAACGCTGGGCGCCCTGCTCGACGCCATCAACCACGCGTCGACCGAGCAGCGCAGCGCCATCGACGCGCTGGTCGCTTCGTCGGCCAACCTGCTCGAACGCGCCGGCAGCCAGTTCGCCGCCAAGGTCGAGAGCGAGGCCGGCAAACTGGTCGAGATTGGCACCAGCATCACCGGCGGCGCCCTCGAAGTGGCCAGCCTGGGCGAGGCTTTCGGCACCGCGGTCAAGCTCTTCGCCGAATCCAACGACAAGATGATGGCCGCCCTGCAACGCATCGAAGGCGGCCTGACCAAGTCGCTGACGCGCAGCGACGAGCAGCTTGCCTACTACGTCGCCCAGGCGCGCGAAATCATCGATCTCAGCATCATGTCGCAGAAGAAAATGGTCGACGACTTGCAGCGCGTGGCAGGTAGCGAAGCGTGAGCATGGAAGACATCGACGCCAGCGTCGACCACGCCACGCCCGTCTGGGCCGTCTTCGGCGACCTCATGGCCGGCCTGCTCGGCGCCTTCGTGCTCATTCTGGTCGGCGTACTCGGCGTGCAGCTCGAACTGGTCACCAGCCTCGAAGCCGAAATCCAGAAGCGCCAGCAGGAAGAACAACGCCGCGAAGCGCTCGAAAAAGCCCTGGCCGGCCCGCTCGCCTCCGGCCGAGTGACGCTCAACAATGGAAAGATCGGTATCAGCGGCAACGTGCTCTTCGCGCTCAACTCCGACCAGTTGCAGCCGGAAGGCAAACAGCTGCTCAAGAGCCTCTCCCAGCCCATCGCCGCCTACCTCGGCGCCAGCGAACAGATGCTCATGGTCAGCGGCTTCACCGACGACATGCCGGTGCGCGGCAGCAACAGCCGCTTCGCCGACAACTGGGAACTCTCCGCCCAGCGCGCCCTGACCGTGACGCGCACGCTGATCGAGGATGGCGTGCCTTCGTCGTCCATCTTCGCCGCCGCCTTCGGTTCGCAGCAGCCGGTCGCCGACAACGCCGACGCCGACGGCCGTGCGCGCAACCGTCGCGTCGAAATGGCGCCGGTGCCGAAGTCGCGGACCATCGGCAAGGAAGGCAATGGCTGAAACGGCGGACATTCAGGCCCAGCTCGACGCCCTGCGCGCCAGCGGTGCCGCCGCCTGCGATCCCGTCCGCTTCGCCTACCTCGAAGCACTCAGCCGCCGCGCCGCCACCCAGCCGGAATCCATCCGCCAATCGCTCAACGCGAGAATCAGCGCCGCCGCCAGCGAACTGGCCAGCCGCCCGGCCCCGGCGCCGGCCGAAATCGCCCCGAGCAGCGCCGCCAGCCCGCTGACCGACCTGCTGGCCTACATCGGCGGACAAGCCCACGACCAAACAGGCACCTTCCAGCCCGTAGCAGAGAATCCTACGGTCAACCGGAAAAATCGCCCAAAATCAAAATCCGCCCCGCAAGGCCCGGAACTCAAGTCCGTCGCCATCTTCCGCAACGAGTGGTCCAAGCTCAGCACCGAGCAGCAACTCACCCAGACCCTCGCCCAGGCCCCGGAAAACGCCGGCCCCATGAACTCCCAGCACCTCGTCCTGCGCAGCCTCGAACGCATGCGCGACATCGCGCCTGACTACCTGCAGGGCTTCATGAGCTACATCGACACGCTGATCTGGCTTGACCACGCCGATCCGACCAAGCCGGCGGCCGGACGATCATCAGGCGGCGACACCGACAAAAAGCCCCGAACCGCAAAGCGTAGCGCCACGAAGCGTTGATCCGACCCGGCTGGCCACGTTCCCGATGAACCATCGGGGGAGCGCCTTCATGGAGATTGAACCGTTATCGAAAAGCGGATTCAAACAAGGGCATCAGGGACTTGTCGTGAGGAGGACGCTGCCATGTCGATATTCGCCCGTTACCAAAGTCGTTACGAAGCGCAACTGGAAGAGGAAATGTCGGTCCAGGAATATCTGGATTTGTGCAAGACCGACAAGACCGCCTACGCCAGCGTCGCCGAGCGCATGCTCATCGCCATCGGCGAACCGGAACTCGTCGATACCCGGCTCGATCCGCGGCTGTCGCGGATTTTCGCCAACAAGATGATCAAGCTCTACCCGGCCTTCCGCGAGTTCTACGGGATGGAAGAGGTCATCGAGCACATCGTTTCCTACTTCCGCCATGCCGCCCAGGGACTGGAAGAGAAGAAGCAGATTCTCTATCTGCTCGGGCCGGTCGGCGGCGGCAAATCGTCGCTGGCCGAACGCCTCAAGTACCTGATCGAGAATGTGCCCTTCTACGCCATCAAGGATTCGCCGGTCCATGAATCGCCGCTCGGCCTGTTCAACGTGGTCGAGGACGGGCAGATACTGGAAGAGGATTTCGGCATTCCGAAGCGTTACCTCGGGACCATCATGAGTCCGTGGGCGGTCAAGCGCCTGCACGAATTCGGCGGTGACATCACCAAGTTCCGCGTCGTCAAGCTGCGGCCATCGGTGCTGTCGCAGATCGCCGTCTCGAAGACCGAGCCGGGCGACGAGAACAACCAGGACATTTCGTCGCTGGTCGGCAAGATCGACATCCGCAAGCTGGAAAGCTATTCGCAGAACGACCCGGATGCCTACTCGTACTCCGGCGGCCTGTGCGTCGCCAATCGCGGCATTCTCGAATTCGTCGAAATGTTCAAGGCGCCGATCAAGGTGCTGCACCCACTGCTCACCGCGACCCAGGAGCAGAACTACAAGGGCACCGAGGGCTTCGGGGCGATTCCCTTCGACGGCCTCGTGCTGGCCCACTCCAACGAGGCGGAATGGCAGGCCTTCAAGAACAATCGCAACAACGAGGCCTTCCTCGACCGTATCTACATCGTCAAGGTGCCGTACTGCCTGCGCGTCACCGACGAAATCCACATCTACGAGAAACTGCTGTTCAACTCCTCGCTGGCCAAGGCCCCCTGCGCCCCGGACACCCTGCGCATGCTGGCCCAGTTCTCGGCCCTGTCGCGCCTCAAGGAGCCGGAGAATTCGAGCATCTACAGCAAGATGCGGGTTTACGACGGCGAGAACCTCAAGGACACCGACCCCAAGGCCAAGAGCTACCAGGAATACCGCGATTTCGCCGGGGTGGATGAAGGGATGACCGGCTTGTCGACGCGCTTCGCCTTCAAGATATTGTCCAAGGTCTTCAACTTCGATCACCGCGAAGTGGCGGCCAATCCGGTGCACCTCATGTACGTGCTCGAACAGCAGATCGAGCAGGAACAGTACCCGCCGGAAATCGAGGATCGCTACCTGCGCTTCCTCAAGGAATTCCTCAGCCCGCGCTACGCCGAATTCATCGGCAAGGAGATCCAGACGGCCTACCTGGAAAGTTATTCCGAATACGGTCAGAACATCTTCGACCGCTACGTGACCTATGCCGATTTCTGGATTCAGGATCAGGAGTTCCGCGATCCGAACACCGGCGAAATGCTCGACCGCGGCGCCCTCAACGACGAACTGGAAAAGATCGAAAAGCCGGCTGGCATCAGCAACCCCAAGGATTTCCGCAACGAGGTGGTGAATTTCGTGCTGCGTGCCCGGGCCAAGAACGACGGCAAGAACCCTGCGTGGATCAGCTACGAAAAACTGCGGGCGGTGATCGAGAAGAAGATGTTCTCCAACACCGAGGAACTGCTCCCGGTCATTTCCTTCAACACCAAGGCCAGCGCCGACGAGCAGAAGAAGCACAAGGACTTTGTCGAGCGCATGACCAGCAAGGGTTATACCGAGAAACAGGTGCGCCTGCTCTGCGACTGGTACCTGCGGGTCAGGAAGAGTTCGTGAGGAGCAGGATCGAGTAGGCGTGGATCACTCGATCCTGACGACTCGATCCTAACAAGGGAGTGTCCATGACGGTACGCATCGTCGATCGGCGGCAGGACAGCAAGAACAAGAGTTCGATCAACCGCAGCCGTTTCATCCAGCGCTTCAGCGGCCAGATCCGCAAGGCGGTGGCGGATGCCATTGCCCGGCGCGGCATCCGCGATATCGATAGCGGCGAGAAGATCGGCATTCCCGGCAAGGACATCAACGAGCCGCATTTTCGCCATGGCCAGGGCGGCGTGCGGGAGATCGTGCATCCCGGCAATGATCGTTTCAATACTGGCGACAGCGTCGACCGTCCGCTCGATGGCTCCGGCCAGGGGGCTGGCGGCGCGAGCCAGGATGGCGAGGGCATGGATGACTTCGTGTTCACCCTGACCCGCGACGAATTCCTCGACATCTTTTTCGACGAACTGGCCCTGCCCAACCTCGTCAAGCGCCAGTTGGCCCGCATCGACGAATACAAGCGGGTGCGCGCCGGTTATACGCAAAGCGGCGTGCCGACCAACATCAACCTGGTGCGCACCATGCGCGGCGCGGCCGGGCGGCGGATCGCCGTCGGCGCGCCGTTTGCCACCCGGCTGCGCGAATTGCGCGCTGAACTGGAGCGCCTGCGCCGCGACTGCCCGGGCGACCCGGAGATTCTCCGCATCGAGCGCGAAATCGCCAGCCTCAATGCACGCAGCGAGGCGATTCCCTTCATCGACCCCTTCGACCTGCGCTACAGCAACCGCATCCGCATTGCCCAGCCGACCACGCAGGCGGTGATGTTCTGCCTCATGGACGTTTCCGGCTCCATGGACGAGTCGAAGAAGCAGATCGCCAAGCGCTTCTTCATGCTGCTCTACCTCTTCCTGAACCGCAATTACGAACATATCGAGGTGGTCTTCATCCGCCACCACACGGTGGCCGAGGAAGTCGACGAGGAGAATTTCTTCCACTCCCGGGAGACCGGCGGCACCATCGTTTCCAGTGCCCTCAAGCTGATGCACGAGATCGTCGTCGCCCGCTATGCGTCGACTACCTGGAACATCTACTGCGCCCAGGCCTCCGACGGTGACAACTGGAACGACGATTCGCCGCTCTGCCGCGAACTGCTCTCGGCGTCCATCCTGCCGCTGGTCCAGTATTTTGCCTATATCGAAGTGACCGACGGCGAACCGCAGAACCTCTGGCTCGAGTACGAACGGCTGGTCGACAGCCATCCCGGGCTGTTCGCCATGCAGCGCATTAACGAGGTAGCCGACATCTACCCGGTATTCCGCGAACTCTTCCGAAAGCGACTGGCATGAGCAAAAAACGCACTCGCCCGATTGCCGAGGGCTCGGAATGGACGGTCGAAGCGATCGACCGCTACGACGCCGAGATCGGCCGCGTCGCCAAGGCCTACGGCCTCGACTGCTACCGGCACCAGCTGGAGATCATTACCGCCGAGCAGATGATGGACGCCTACGCCGCCATCGGCATGCCGGTCTATTACCACCACTGGTCCTTCGGCAAGCATTTCCTGGAAACCGAAAACCGCTACAAGCGCGGCCAGATGGGCCTGGCCTACGAGATCGTCATCAATTCCGATCCCTGCATCGCTTACCTCATGGAAGAAAACACGCTGACCATGCAGGCCTTGGTCATCGCCCATGCCGCCTACGGCCACAATTCCTTCTTCAAGGGCAACCACCTGTTCAAGCAATGGACCAGTGCCGACGCCATCATCGACTACCTCGTCTTCGCCCGGAACTACATCGCCCAATGCGAGGAACGCCATGGCTTCGCGGCGGTCGAGCAGCTGGTCGATGCCTGCCACGCCCTGAGCAATCTCGGCGTGGACCGCTACAAGCGTTCGCCGCACCTGTCGCTGGAAAAGGAAACCCTGCGCCAGAAGGAGCGCGAAATCTACCTGCAGGCGCAGGTAAACGACCTGTGGCGCACCCTGCCGCGCCAGGACGCAGCCGTGGCCGAACAGGACGAGCCGCGCTTCCCCAGGGAGCCGGAGGAAAACCTGCTCTATTTCATCGAGAAGAACGCGCCGCTGCTCGAACCGTGGCAGCGGGAAATCATCCGCATCGTGCGCAAGATCGGCCAGTACTTCTATCCGCAGCGCCAGACCCAGGTCATGAACGAGGGCTGGGCCTGCTTCTGGCACTACACCCTGCTCAATACGCTGTACGACGAGGGCAAGCTGACCGACGGCTTCATGATCGAATTCCTGCAGTCGCACACCAATGTCGTCTACCAGCCGCCCTACACCAGCAAGTGGTATTCCGGGATCAATCCCTACGCCCTGGGCTTTGCCCTGTGGCGCGACATCCGCCGCATCTGCGAGGCGCCCGACGCCGAAGACCGGGAATGGTTTCCCGATATCGCCGGCAGCGATTGGCGGGAAACCTTCGATTTCGCCATGCGCAATTTCAAGGACGAGAGTTTCGTCGCCCAGTACCTGTCGCCGCGCCTGATGCGGGAATTCCGGCTGTTCTCCATCCTCGACGACGATGCCCTGCCGAAACTGCGCGTCGATGCCATTCATGACGAACAGGGCTACAGGGCGCTGCGCCGCTCACTGGCCGAGCAATACAACCTGGGCAGCGCCGACCCCGACATCCAGGTGTGGAACGTCGATCTGCGCGGCGACCGTTCGCTGACCCTGCGCCACTTTTCCCACCAGCGCCGACCGCTCGGCCCGGAAACGGAGCGCGTTCTCGAACATCTGGCCACGCTCTGGGGTTTCACCGTGCGCATCGAAACCCAGATGCCGGATGGCAGCGTCAAGCAGATCGCCGAACACCGCAACGAAAGGCGCAGCCGCCCGAGCACCTGACCACCTCGCGAAGAATGCGCCCAGCCCGTCCGGAGCCGGCTTCCGGCGCGAATTTATTTATCAGCCGAATCGGCAACTTCATAAGCCAGCTGCCGCTGATGCTTCACCGCCAACAGAACGACATCACTCTCGGCATGCGCGTAGAGCACGATATGTTGCCCGACGACGTATTCCCGGAGGTAAGGCAATCCGGCCTGTTCGGCCAGTCGCTGCACCGCCTCCGATTTCAGTCGAGCCTGGGCTGACTTGGCCAGCAGAAACCTGGCCGGTCGTCCGCCGGCCGGCGACCAGGCGAGCACCGCGATCATCTCCCGAAGATCTGCTTTCAGCTTGGTGAACCGGGCCTCGGCGGTATCCGCGTCCTGAGTCTGGAAGAACTGGTGATTGGTCTCCAGATTGGCCAGAAAATTGGGCGTTGCTTCGATTTTTGCGTTGATCGGCAAAGCCATGGTTCAGGACAGAGCTTTCAGAAGGTCGGCATTCGACACGCGTTGCCCGGCCAGCACCTCGCGCAGGCCGATTTCCGCCTCGGAGAGCAGCACGAGATTGGCATGCTCCGCTTCCAGCGCATGGTAGTAATCGAGCTTCTGGGCATCGACGATGGCAACGTAGGCGGCGCCATTCTTGGTCAGCAGCTTTTCGGCGCCGGCGACAACTTCATCGGACAATTCGGTAAGGCGGGCGCGGGCCTCGCTGATCGGGACGACATCCTGGGCGCTGAAAGTCATGATTACAATCCTTAATGAATTCGTTAACGCAAAGTGTATCAGACCCGCCGGGAATGCATTTGTTGCATCATCCCTCGGCCGCGAATCCCACGGTCAACCGGAAATTTCGCCCAAAATCGAAATACGCGGCCGGCCCGGCTTCTCCGCCATTCATGGCAGGCGGGGAACCAAAGCCGCCGCTTAGCATCGAAATTGCTTGAACCACGGCCGGTGCCGCGATTTACGACAAAACCGCCACTGGCCGATGGAAAACCGACAAAGCCCGAATTCGATGAACGCCCCAGCCCCCCGCTTTTTTACCTTCGACAACTCCTATGTCCGCGACCTCGATGTGTTCTATGTTCGCTGGCAGCCGACGCCGGCGACCAAGCCGAGCCTGATTCGCCTGAACGAAGAACTGGCCATCGAGCTGGGGGCCGACCCGGCGGCACTGGCCTCGCCGGCAGGCATCGAAGCGCTGGCCGGGAGCCGCGTGCCGGAAGGCGCCGAGCCGATTGCCCAGGCCTACGCCGGCCACCAGTTCGGCCAGTTCTCGCCGCAGTTGGGTGACGGGCGTGCCTTGTTGCTCGGCGAGGTCATCGACCGCCACGGCGAGCGCCGCGATATCGCTTTCAAGGGTTCCGGCCGCACCCCGTTTTCGCGCAACGGCGATGGCAAATGCGCGCTCGGCCCGGCCCTGCGCGAGTACATCATTAGCGAGGCCATGCACGCCCTGGGTATTCCGACGACGCGTTCGCTGGCCGTCGTGGCCACTGGCGACATGGTGCGCCGCGACCGCGCCCAGCCCGGCGCCGTGCTGACCCGCGTCGCCGCCAGCCATGTCCGCGTCGGCACCTTCCAGTTCTTCGCCGCCCATCAGGGGCCGGAACAGGTCAAGCGTCTGGCCGACTACGTCATCGCCCGCCATTACCCGGCACTGGCCGCCAGCCCGCAGCCCTACCTCGACCTGCTGACCGCCGTCGGCGAGCGGCAAGCCGAACTGGTGGCGCGCTGGCTCGGCGTCGGCTTCATCCACGGCGTCATGAACACCGACAACATGACGCTATCCGGCGAAACCATCGACTACGGCCCGTGCGCCTTCATGGAAAGCTACAGCGCCGGCACGGTGTTCAGTTCCATCGACAGCGCCGGCCGCTACGCCTACGGCAAGCAGGCCGGCATCGCCCGCTGGAACCTCGCCCGCCTGGCCGAAACCCTGCTGCCGCTCATCGACACCGACACGCAACGCGCGGTTGAAGCCGCCACCGCCGTCATCGACGCCCTGCCCGAACGCCAGGCGGTGCACTGGCTGCGCGTCTTCCGGGCCAAGCTGGGCTTTGATGAAACCGGCGACGCCGAGGCCGACCGCGTCCTGATCGACGACTTCCTGCTCACCCTCAAGCAAAACCGCCTCGACTTCACCCTCGCCTTCCGCGCCTTGTTCGATGCGGCGGCCGGCGATGCCACGCGCCTCAATGCCATGATGGCCGAGGCCACCGATTTCGCCGACTGGCGCAGCCGCTGGCAATCCCGCCAGCCGACCCGTTCGCCCGAACTGCTCGCTGCCATGCAGCACGCCAACCCCTGCTACATTCCGCGCAACCACCGCGTCGAAGCGGCCCTCGATGCCGCCGTCGATCACAACGACCTGGCCCCCTTCGAACGCCTGCTCGCCGTCATCCGCGCCCCGTTCGACGAACGCCCGGCCGACGCCGAATACGCCGAGCCGGCACCGACTGAATTCACGACGACCTACATGACCTTCTGCGGCACCTGAACCGATTGCTACGGTCAACCGGAAATTTTGCCCAAAATCGAAATCCCCAAAACACTAAAAACATGACCATCACCCTCTACCACAACGCCCGCTGCGGCAAATCCCGCGACACCCTCGCCCTGCTCACGGAAAAAGGCATCGCACCCGAGATCGTCGCCTACCTCGACACCCCGCCCGACGCCGCCACCCTGCGCGGCCTGCTCCAGAAACTCGGCTTCACCGACGCCCGCGCCCTGATGCGCAAGGGCGAGGCCGAATACAAGGAACTCAATCTCGCCGATCCGTCGCTGTCGCAAGACGCCCTCATCAACGCCATGGTCGCCAACCCCAAGCTCATCGAGCGCCCCATCGTGGTCAATCGCGACAAGGCTGCCCTCGGCCGCCCGCCGGAAAACGTGCTGGCGATTCTGTAAGTCCTGCCAAGCCCGCACCCGGCCGGCTATACTGGCCGAACACCGCTTGCCGGAGTTCGCCATGCCTGCATCTTCCGAGCAGTTCATCCTCGCCCTCGACCAGGGCACGACCAGTGCGCGCGCCATCCTGTTTGACCGCCGGGGTAACATCCGCGGCCTCGCCCAGCAGGAAATCACCCAGCATTACCCGCAGCCCGGCTGGGTCGAGCACGACGCTGATGAAATCTGGACGGCGCAACTCGCCGTCGCCCGTGCCGTGCTGCGCGACAACGGGGTGTCGGCCACGCAGATCGCCGCCATCGGCATCACCAACCAGCGCGAAACCACCGTCCTCTGGGACCGCGCCACCGGCCAGCCGGTCCACCACGCCATCGTCTGGCAGGACCGGCGCACCGCCGGCATTTGCGACGAGCTGACCGCCGCCGGCCACGCCGACCTCTTCCAGCAGCGCACCGGCCTTGTTCTCGACGCCTACTTTTCCGGCACCAAGCTCAAGTGGCTGCTCGACCACATCCCCGGCGCCCGCGCCCGGGCCGAACGCGGCGAACTGGCCTTCGGCACCATCGATAGCTGGCTGGCCTGGAAGCTGACCGGCGAGCATCTCACCGACCCGTCGAACGCCTCGCGCACCCTGCTTTTCGACATTCACCGCCAATGCTGGGATGAGGAATTGCTCGGGCTGCTCGACATCCCCGCCGCCCTGCTGCCGCGCCTCGTCGCCAACAGCGGCGACATCGCAACGATTGATGCCGAGTGGCTGGGCAGCGCGATCCCGCTCAGCGGCATGGCCGGCGACCAGCAAGCCGCCACTTTCGGCCAGGCCTGCCTCGACATCGGCATGGCCAAGAACACCTACGGCACCGGCTGCTTCCTGCTCATGAACACCGGCCCGCAGCCCATGGCCTCGCACCACCGCCTGCTGACCAGCGTCGGCTGGCAGCGCAACGGGCAAACCACCTACCTGCTCGAAGGCAGCGTCTTCATGGGCGGCGCCACCGTGCAATGGCTGCGCGACGGCCTCGGCCTGATCGCCAGTGCCGGCGAGGTCGAAAGCCTGGCGGCCAGCGTGCCCGACAACGGCGGCGTTTACCTCGTGCCGGCCCACACCGGCCTCGGCGCGCCCTACTGGGACCCGACCGCACGCGGCGCGCTGTTCGGCCTGACCCGTGGCACAACGCGCGCCCACATCGCCCGCGCCGCGCTCGAAGCCATCGCCTTCCAGAGCGCCGAGGTGCTGCAGGCCATGGAGAACGACGCCGGCCAGCCGATCAGGGAAGTCCGCGTCGACGGCGGCGCCGCCCGCAACGACCTGCTCATGCAATTCCAGGCCGACCTGCTCGGCGTACCGGTCGTGCGCCCGAAAGTCACCGAAACCACCGCCCTCGGCGCCGCCTACCTGGCCGGGCTGGCCGTCGGCTTCTGGCGGGACGAAGCCGAACTCAGCGCCCTGTGGCAAGTCGAACGACGCTTTGCGCCGGCGATGGCCGATGACCGGCGTGCAGCCCTGTTCGCCGACTGGCGCCGCGCCATCCAGCGCACCCTCGGCTGGGCCAAGCCATGAACCGCGACGACAGCCTCGCCGCCCTGCGCGACCCGCGCCCATGGGACATCCTGATCATCGGCGGCGGCGCCAGCGGCCTCGGCGCGGCGGTCGATGCCGCGGCGCGCGGTTACCGGACGCTGCTTGTCGAAGCCCGCGATTTCGCCTCCGGCACCTCGATGTGCAGCACCAAGCTCATCCACGGCGGCGTCCGCTACCTGCGCCAGGGCGACATCGGCATGGTGCGCAACGCCCTGCGCGAACGCTCGTACCTGCTCCACAACGCGCCGCACCTCGTCCATCCGCTCGCCTTCATCATCCCGGCCTGGAATCAGATCGACCGGCTGATGTTCGCCGGCGGCCTCAAGCTCTACGACCTGCTGTCCGGCTGGCACAACCTGGCAGCTTCGCAGGGCCTCAACCGGCAGGAAGTCATCGCCGCCCTGCCCGGGCTGAACAGCACCGGCCTGTGCGGCGGCACCCGCTACTGGGACGGCCAGTTCGACGACGCCCGGCTGGCCATCGCGCTCATGCGCACGGCGAGCGATCTCGGCGCCACCTGCCTCAATTACCTGCCGGCCATCCGCCTGCTCAAGACCCACGGCCGGGTCACCGGCGCCGTGCTGCGCGATGCCGAAACCGGCGAAGAATTCGCCGTCACGGCCAACGCCGTCATCAACGCCAGCGGCGTGCACGCCGACAGCATTCGCCAACTCGACGACGCCAATGCCTCGCCGCTGCTGACGCCGAGCCAGGGCATCCACCTCGTCTTCGATGCCGATTTCCTGCCCGGCCAGCAGGCGCTCATGATCCCCAAAACCGAGGACGGCCGCGTCATGTTCGCCATCCCCTGGCAGGGCAAGGTGCTGCTCGGCACCACCGACACGCCGCGCCCGGAGTTGCGCCAGCTCAACGACCCGCAACCGCTCGCAGAGGAAATCGATTTCCTGCTCCGCACGGCAGCCGGCGTCCTGACCCGGCCGCCGACCCGGGCCGATATCCGTAGCGCCTTCGCCGGCCTGCGCCCGCTCATTCATCCCGAGCACAGCGACGCCAAAAACACCGCCGCCCTGTCGCGTGAACACGCAATCCTGGTCAGCCCGGCCGGCCTCATCACCGTCGCCGGCGGCAAATGGACCACCTGCCGGCTCATGGGCGAACAGGTCATCGACCGCGCCATCGCCGTCGCCGGTTTGCCCGCCGTGGCCTGCCCGACCCGCACCCTCAAATTGCACGGCTCGCCGGGCGCACCGACCGGCGACGCCTACGGCACCGACGCCCCGCAAATGGCCGCTCTGCCCGGCCACGACCAACTGCTCCACCCCAAGCTGCCGTACAGCGAAGCCATGGTCCGCTTCGCCATCCGCTTCGAGGCGGCGCGCACGATAGACGACGTGCTGGCCCGCCGGACGCGCGCCCTCTTCCACGATGCAAGCGCCGCCGAGGCCTGCATCGAGCGGGTTGGCGAAATTTTTGTCGATGAACTGCAACCGACGCCCGAACGTCTGGTCACATTGATGCAGTCGGCGCACGCCAGCGCCGGGCGGTTCCGGCTCGAGAATTGAGTCATAATCCGGACATCGAACAACCAATTTCGGGCAGGCCGCCCGACATCAGTGACATGGGATCGAAAACCAATATCCGCAACGTGATTGACCGATGGAAAATCATTCACGCCAAGGCCCACAACGGCGGTCAATACATCGCCTGCATTGAAGGCCTGGTCGCCAGTTCCAATCCGCGTTACCCGCAACCGTCGTCAATCCGGACTTCGTACCTGACGGCCTACGAGATCGAAGGCAACACCTTCGTGGTGATTACCGCGCGCCGCTCCGAATACGCGCTGGGCACCCGCCATCCGTCCGAGTTCCTGACCGAGGATTTCCTCAAGAGCGTCCTGCCCGAACGCAAGCGGGCTGCAGCTCCGTCACCCTTCGACGGCGCCGGCACCCAGATCACCGCCTACATGGAACCCGACAGCCAGGAGGCGCCGACACAAGCCGGCGCTGGCGACAACCCGGCGGCAAAGCCGCGTACTCCCTGACTGCCTGGCCGCTGCCCGGATTTCAAATTTGGCCGTTTTTCCCGGTTGACCGTAGGAATCGGCCCGCCACCGCCATTTACGCCTCGGCAACGGCCTTCAGGATCAGCGGCACCAGCGACTCGGGCAGCTTGATGCCGCCAGTCGTGGCAAAGGCATGGGCGGCGGGGGACATCTTTTTCCACGTCTTGCGGATGATGCCCAGCCATTTCTCTTCGGTGTAATCCGCCTGCTGGCCGGCAAAGCCGAGCATGTAGTGCTCGATGAAAACAAGGCAGCTGACGTCTTCCACCAGTTGCGTGTCGGGGTTGGTCTTGATGCCCTGCTTGCCGACCGCAGCCATGACCGCCTCGATCATTGCCGCCTCGTAACCGGCCTCGGCCATGAGTTCGCCCGCCGTTTCGGCGTGGAATTTGTAAAGCCCGGTACGCCAGGCGAAGTAGCCGGGTTTGCCGAGCGGATAAGTGCTGCGCGGCACTGTCCACCGCCGGATGTGCTGGGCGCGCACGGCCAGCTGGGCAACCTCGCCGGCCTCCGGCGCAAAGCGGCCGAGCATCTCCGTCATGCGTTGGGCGTAGAGCAATTCTTTCGGCCGGCCCTCGTCGAGATTCGGGTCTTGTTCGTTGGCGGCGTCAAACAGGGCGATGGCTTGGGTGAAACGTTCCGGGTTGGCGATCATGGCATTTCTCGGGCAGCGTGCGGTTCGGGTCAAAAGAGACCTGCAATGTAACAGGGCTTTCCCTTGTCCGAGCAGCCCTCAGCGCAGCACCGAGGCGTAGCCCTCTTCGGCCAGCACCTGGCGCACAGCCGGCCGGGTCAGCATCCGCCGGTAGTGAGCCTCGCAGTTTTCCGGTAATGGAATACCGATGCGGTCGGCCCAGAACTCGACGTAAAACAGCGCCGCATCGGCAATCGTGAAGTGATCGACAACGTATTGCCGGCCGGCCAGCTGGCGATTGACGATGGCGAAAGCCTTGTCGATGATCTGCCGGCCCTGCGCCTTGACCGATTCGTGGTCCGCACTGCTCGGCGCGAAGCGTTCGGTCGTGAAAATCCGCGCGAAGCCTTGCGTGTGCAGCGTATGCACGGCGTAGTTCATGATGCTGAGCACCTCCACCTCGTCCTTCAAGGCTTCCGGCAGCAGCTTGCGCTTCGGGTAGCTGCGCCCCAGCCACCAGGCGATGGCCGAAAACTCGGTGAGCGCCGTCCCGTCATCGAGGACCAGCGCCGGGATCGACCCCTTGGGGTTGATTGCCGCGTACTCCTTCTTGTACTGGTCGCCAGCCAGCAGATTGACGACGTAGGCCTCGAAAACCAGCCCGCATTCCTCGAGCAGGATATGGATGCCGGTCGAGCACGAGCCCGGCGTCATGTAGAACTTCATGGTCATTCGCTTTCTTCCTCCAGCGCCAGGCCGGCGAACAGCCCTTCCTGGCGGATCATGGCCTTGAAGGCCTTCATCACCGGGCGGGAGAGTTCGGTTTCAGCCAGCACGCGTTTTTCGTAAATGAAGTTTTTGAGCGCCTCGCTCGACGCGCGCCGGGCCTCGGCGATCAGGGCGTGAAACGCGTCGCCGAAACGCTCGCCAGGCCTGTCCTTGACCGCGTCGTAGAGCGCCTCCATGACGATCTTGTCGACGCTCCCCATCTTGCATTTGCCGTCGAGGATCTTGAGCATGACCGTGGTGGCGCAATCGACATCGCTCGCCGACAAAGGATGCGCCAGCACCCAGCCGGCGACATGCGCTGCCGTCATGCCGCAACCGGCGTGGCCAGGGCGGCAGCCAGCGGCGCGTAGCCGCCATCGACGCTGAACACGTTGGTGTAGCGGAAGTCCACGAACATCTGGGCAAAAACCTTGCTGGCATTGCCGTGGTAGCAGTAAATCACCACCGGCGCATCCTTTGGCAGGCGCTTCATCCAGGCCAGCAGACGATCTTCGGAAAGATGCGCGGCGCCATCTACATGCCCCTTCTGGAAACTGGCCATGTCGCGCACATCGAAGACGATGGCCGGCGGCTCGCCATGCATCAACGAGACAGCCTCACTGGCAGAAATGCAGCGGAAATCGGGTTTGGCAACGGTGTTCATGATGGGCGGGGGTCAAAAGGCAATAAGCCTTGCGATGCAAGAGCAATGCCACCCGCCGGAACCGCCAAAAGCCGCCATTTACGGGCAATCACCCCGCACGCCGCCGGACAAGCTTGTCATCTTCGCGACAATCAAGCTCCCTCCCCTGGCAAAGCGGAGGGTTGGCGGTTCAAACCGCCACCAAGCGCTACATCCCC
Source organism: Gammaproteobacteria bacterium (assembly GCA_018828385.1). Taxonomy (GTDB): domain Bacteria; phylum Pseudomonadota; class Gammaproteobacteria; order Burkholderiales; family Rhodocyclaceae; genus Azonexus. Next base: position 281,731 of record JAHJVE010000023.1, read on the forward strand.
GACAAAAGCACCAAAACCAAAGCGACGGCACCGGGAAGGCCCTGCACGAAAAGGATCTTCCGGCTCGACGTGGCGGCCCCGAAAACACCGGCCACAACAACGCAGCCCAGGAAAAAAATCGTCACCGATTGGCCGGCCGGCCCCTGCGACATGCCCCAGATCAGGCCCGCCGCCAAGAAACCGTTATAGAGCCCCTGATTTGCGGCGAGCACTTTCGACGCCGCGGCAAACTCCGGCGTCAGGCCGAATGCCTTTCGCCCCTTGGCGGTGTCCCACAAAAACATCTCCAGATACAGGATGTAGATGTGCAGCAAGGCCACGAGTCCTGTTGCGATGGTCGCCACGGTGTACATATCGCTGATCTCCGTTTGTATCGCCGAGCCTGTACAGCTCATGTCGATCAAATTGTTGGTTTGTGAAAAGCCCGGCCCGCCATTAAGCAACAAGTCGAGGCCCGGGGACAAGAGCTGTGCGGCTGGCAAAAAAGCGACCAGTGGCCCCACCGGCTCGCCCGCCCGACATAAAATCCAGCCTTTCCACCAAGAACACGCCGATGCGCCTCCTCCACACCTCCGACTGGCACCTCGGCCAGCACTTCATGGGCAAGAGCCGGCAGGCCGAGCATCAGGCGCTGATCGCCTGGCTGCTTGAGCAAGTGGAAATCCAGGCGGTCGATGCCGTGCTCGTCGCCGGCGACATTTTCGACACCGGCACGCCGCCCAGCTACGCCCGCGAGTTGTACAACCAGCTCGTCGGCCAACTGTACAAGGCCGGCGTCCCGCTACTGGTGCTCGGCGGCAACCACGATTCGCCGGCCACGCTGGGCGAAAGCCGCGAACTCCTCGCCCACCTCGGCACCACGGTCATCGCCGCGACGCATGAAGATCCCGCCACGCAAGTCATCATCCTGCCGCAACGCAACGGCGAACCCGGCTGCATCGTCTGCGCTATCCCCTTCATCCGCCCGCGCGACGTGCTGCAAAGCCAGGCCGGGCAAAGCGCCGAAGACAAGCAGCTGTCGCTGCAAACCGCCATCCAGGAACATTACACCGCCGTCTTCGCAGCCGCCGTCGAACGCCAGAGCGCCCTTGCCGCCGAACTTGGCCCGAATTTCGGCCGCCCGCTGCCCATCGTCGCCACCGGCCACCTGACCACGGTCGGCGCCAGCACCAGCGAATCGGTCCGCGAAATCTACGTCGGCGCGCTCGAAGCCTTCCCGACCAGCGCCTTCCCGCCAGCCGCCTACATCGCCCTCGGCCACATCCACCGGCCGCAAAAAGTCGGCGGCCTCGACCACATCCGCTACTGCGGCTCGCCCATCCCGCTCGGCTTCGACGAAGCCAAGCAAACCAAGGAAATGCTGCTCGTCGATCTCGACAGCAGCGGCCTCAAAGCCGTCACCGTCCTGCCCGTACCGCGCTTCCAGAGCCTCGTCGCCGTCAGCGGCAATCTCGACGCACTGGCCGGCGCCATCGGTGCCGCAGCCGCCCAAGGCACCCGCAAATGCCCGGCCTGGCTCGAAGTCACCGTCGCCGAAGACGATCACCTGGCCGACCTGCCGGCCCGCATCGAAGCGCTCACCGAAGGCTGGCCGGTCGAAGTCCTGCGCATCCGCCGCCAGCGCGGCAACGCCGTCGCCAGCCTGGCCGCAGCAGCCAGCGAAACCCTGGACGAACTCAGCCCACACGACGTCTTCGCCCGCCGCCTGCAACAGGAAGAACTCGGCGACGAGATGCAGCAAGCCTTGAGCGAACGCTACCGCGCCGTCGTCGCCAGCCTGCAGGAACAGGAAGTATGAAAATCCTCACCCTGCGCCTGAAGAACCTCAATTCGCTCAAGGGCGAATGGACCATCGACTTCACCAAGCCGCCCTTCACCGACAACTGCCTGTTCGCCATCACCGGCCCGACCGGCGCCGGCAAATCGACGCTGCTCGACGCCATCTGCCTCGCCCTTTACCACCAGACACCGCGCCTGAAGACCATCTCGGCCTCAGACAACGACATCATGACGCGGCACACCGCCGACTGTCTGGCCGAGGTTGAATTCGAAGTGAAAGGCGCCGTCTACCGCGCTTTCTGGAGCCAGCGCCGCGCCCGCGACAAGATCGACGGTGCGCTGCAGGCGCCCAAGGTTGAGCTGGCCACCGCCGAGGGCACCATCCTGAGCACGCAGACCAACGACAAACTCAAGCGCATCGCCGAGATCACCGGTCTCGATTTCCCGCGTTTCACCAAGTCCATGCTGCTCGCCCAGGGCGGCTTCGCGGCCTTCCTCAATGCCAGCGCCAACGAGCGCGCCGAACTGCTTGAAGAACTGACCGGCACCGAGATTTACGGCGAGATTTCGCGCAAGGTTTTCGAACAGGCCCGCGAGGCCAAGAGCCAGCTCGACCAGCTCAAAGCCCGCGCCGACGGCATGGAACTGCTGAGCGACGAGCAGCGTGCCGCCATGCAGCTCGAAGTCACCCGCGTCGACACGCAACTCACCGACGTCCAGCGCCGCCACCAGCAAACCCAGGCCCAACGCCAGTGGCGCCTTGATCTGGCCCAGAGCGAGCAGGAAATCAAAACCGCCGAAGGCAAGCTGCTTGAAGCCGACACCGCACTGACCGCCGCCGCCCCGGACCTCAAAAAACTCGCCGACAGCGAACCGGCCGAAGCCCTCAAGCCCCTGCACCAGCAATGGCAGCAAGCCGACGCCGCCTGCCGCCAAAGCGAAGCCGAACTCAAGGCCCTGCACGCCGAACGCGAAACGCGGCAAGCCGAACAACTCGCCCGCCACCTGTCCGCAAGCCAACTCAGCGCCCAGATCGCCGCCCAGACCCAGCAAGCCCTGCAACTCAGCCAACGCGAAGCCAAAGAACTCGACGACTTCTGCGCCGCCCACCCGCAACGCGCCCAACTTGGCGAACACCTCGGCGTCTGGCGCCAGCAGTTCGAACAGCGGGCCAAACTCGGCCGCGACCACGCCGCCCAGCAAGAGGCGCAGCAAAAACTCGCCCGGGAACTCGCCGAAACCACCCAGCAGATCGAAAAACAGACTGCTACGGTCAACCGGGAAAAAGAGGCAAAAACCAAATCCGACGCCGCGCTGGAAAAAGCCCAGGCCGAGCAGAATCACCGCCTCGCCGGCCAGACCCTGGCCGAACTGCGCCAGCACTGGCAACGCGAACAAGCCGGCCTGAATCGCTGGCAACAACTCGAAACCCTCGCCCAGCGCCGCCGCGAACTGGCCGTGCTGCAAACGACGCAAAGCACGCAACTGCAGCAAATTCAGGAAAAAATCGCGGCCCAGGAAAAGGGCCTGACCACCCTGCGCGAACAGCACAAGGAACTCGCCGCCCAGGTCGCCGACAAACAAAAGCTGCTCGAACAAGAACGCCGCATCCAGAGCCTGGAGCAACATCGCCAGCAACTGCAGCCGGGCGAAGCCTGCCCGCTGTGCGGCGCCCACGACCACCCGGCGATTGCCGACTACGCCGCGCTCGACATTTCCGCCACCGAAACCGCATTCAAGGAAAAGCAGACGGCGCTCGACGCCCTCGTCCAGACAGGCCAGCAAGCCAAGGCCGAACAAGCGGCCACGCAGGCCACACAAAAGGAATGGCTGGCCCAGCAGGCCAAGACCACGCAGGAAGCAACCCGCCTGCAAACGGAATGGGCCGAACTGCTCGTCGGCCTCACCAACGCTACGCCGCTGGCGGACAGCGCATGGCAGGAACCCGAAACCATCGCCACCGCCCGCAGCACCGCCGAACAAGCGCTGGCCCGGCTCACCCAGCGCCAGCAAGCCGCCGATCAGGGCGAACAAGCCCTGAACGCCGCCCGCAAAGCCGCCGCCGACACCGCCCAAACCCTGCTCAACGCCAGCAACCAACTCAATCTGCTGCAACAGGCGGCGCAAACCGGCCAGCTACGCCAGGCCGAATTCGCCAAAACCGCGCAAACGCTGACCCAGGAACAGACCGAACTCGACGAAAAACTGAGCGCCACGCTAACCGCCGCCGGCTACGAAATCCCCGCCGAACCCGCCGCCTGGCTCCAGGAACGCGACGGCGAATGGCAACACTGGCAGCAAATGCAGAAACGCCGCCAAGAACTCGCCGAAATCCTTGTCAAACAGCAGGAACAATTCAACTCCGCGCAGGCCCAGGCGACGCACTGGTCCGAACAACTGGCCAACCTCCGCTTGCCACGGTCAACCGGAAATATCGGCCAAAATCAAAATCCCGAATCGTTCAGTGACGACCCCGCAACCGCCCTCGCCCGCTGCGCCGACGCCATCGCCGACCTAACCCGCCAACTCGCCGCCCAACAAGGCCGCCAGACGCAACTCGACACCAATCTCGCCCAACAGCAAAAAGCCCACGCCGAGGCAACAACCGCCTGGCAAACCGCCCTCACCGCCAGCCCCTTCGCCGACCTCGCCGCCTACAGCGCCGCGCTGCTGCCACCGGAAGAACGCCAGCGCCTGCAGCAAATCAAGGAAACCCGGCAACTGGCGCAGCAACAGGCCGCCGCCGTCCTCAAGGCCGCCAGCGAAAAACTGGCCCGCCTGCAAAGCAACCCGCCGAACTCAACCCATCCCCACCCCAGCCCTCCTCTTGAAGGGGAGGGAGCAAGGGCACCCGCCGATGAGCATGGTTTTCCCCTCCCCTTTCAAGGGGGAGGCAGGGAGGGGGATGGGGTCATTCCCCAGCTTGCCGAACTGGAAGAAATCCTCGCCCAACTCGAAACCCAACGCCGCGAACTCAGCGAACAACTCGGTGCCCAACGCGCCCTCCTAACCCGCGACCAACAAGCCCGCCAAAACCAGCAAGCCCTGTTCGCCCAGATCGCCGCACAGACAACCGAAAGCGACCTCTGGCAACGCCTCGACAGCCTGATCGGCTCAGCCAAAGGCGACAAATTCCGAAAATTCGCCCAGGGCCTCACCCTCGACCACCTGCTCCACCTCGCCAACAGCCACCTCGCCCGCCTCCACGGCCGCTACCTGCTGCGCCGCAAAACCACCGGCGAACTCGAACTCGACATCGTCGACAGCTGGCAAGGCGAAGTCGCCCGCGACACCCGCACCCTCTCCGGCGGCGAAAGCTTCCTGGTCAGCCTGGCGCTGGCTTTGGCACTCTCCGACCTGGTCAGCCACAAAACCAGCATCGACTCGCTGTTCCTCGACGAAGGCTTCGGCACCCTCGACGCCGACACTCTCGAAATCGCCCTCAACGCCCTCGACACCCTGAACGCCAGCGGCAAGATGATTGGCGTCATCAGCCACGTCGAAGGTATGAAGGAGCGGATTCCAGCGCAGATTCGGGTTGAAAAGGGTGGCGGTGTTGGGTATTCGCGGTTGAGGATTTAGGAGGGAAAATGCTGCAGTGGTCGACATAAAAAACCGGGATTTTTTTCCCCTCGACTGCAGAATTTCGCACCTGCTGAGTCAGTTGTCACACTAGTTTATTTTGAAGATCCGATGCTTGCGCCATATTTAGCAGTCAACTAAGCTGCGACTTCCTTTTTTGTTCGCCAGTACCACGGAATCAAAGAGGCATTTACCATTTAAAAACGCGAATGTTTCTGACCCCAATTGTTATGCATTGCAAATGAACGCTACCGATCGCCTGTTTGCTGAGGTTTGGAATCGCCTGACTGCTGATTGGTCAAGACTCACGACGTTCCGAAAGATGGGCGTTCTTGGGGAAGATGCAGCTCGTGATGCGATGCATCAGAGCAATACCTACTTCATTCAAAACCAGTTGTTACACGGCGAACACCACAACTTCATAAAGAATCGTGATCAATTTATCCGTGATGGCATGCATCAGAAGATGCCTCAGTTGATGACCGAATCCGCGGTCGCAGAGTTTCGTCGGACACTAAATGCGTCAACTCTCGTTTTTTCTCACTCAATTCTTGATGCTGCAATCTTTGACTGTGTCCGAATTTGCGCTCTGGCAGCACCTGCAGAGTGGAGCGAGCAGCTAGCAAATCGAAAGGTAGCTCTTGGCGACGTCGCCAAGAGGCCATACTCAGAGTTCCTTTCTGAAGCCATTGAAATAGAAGTGTCCCGGCTTGAACGGGAGTCCTTACTGGCAAAGGTCGACCGAGTGTTTCAGGTATGTCGTCCGCAAAAGCAGGAATACCTAACAACCGGATTTCGTTTTGATCGCGGGCGACTTCGAGAGCTAGATGAACTCCGCCATAGGGTTGTTCACGCAGCGGATGGAAGCTGGGAATTCGAGTCCATCGAGGACGATATGCAGTTTATGCAAAGCTCTGGCCTACACATATTCTCCATGGTTGGCGAATGTTTTGGCTTGGTAGTTTCCGGCGAGGAAGCAATGGCTGCGCTTGCTGCGCGACGGGCTTCGGTGAAATGAGCTAACCGCAATCGAAGGGGGCGGAGTGAATCGAAAATCCAAATTACCCCGACCTCTTTATCCGCGAACAACATTTTTAACCAAGAATATCCAGATGCCCGCAAAAACCCCGGTCATTCACCACTACCCTGCCAGCCAGCCAAGCACCAACCCGCCGCTGCTTTTCGTCCATGGCGGTTACAGCAACGCCGCGCTGTGGGGCGTCCGCTTCATTCCGTATTTCCAGGATCAGGGTTACGACTGCTACGCGCTTGAACTTTCCGGCCACGGCAGCCGGCCGGCAGATCGAGCGCATCTCGACGATTTCGGCCTAGACGATTACGTCGCCGATCTCGCTGCTGCCGTTGCCAGCCTGCCGGCTGCGCCGGTGCTGATTGCCCATTCGATGGGCTGCCTGGTCAGCCAGCGTTTTCTCGAACGAGGCACGGCGCGGGCAGTGGCTTTTCTGGCGCCGGTGCCGCCGACCGGAACGGGGGGCACGGTCAGCCGCTTGGCGCTGACCATGCCGGATTTCTTTGCCGAGTTGCCGAATGCGGTCAACGGCACGGCCAGCGAAAAAACCATGCGCACCATGGCCCGGGTTTATTTTTCGCCGAGCATGGCGCCGGAAGAAACCGTCCAGTATCTGCCGCTGATCGAGCCGGAATCGGAAAAGGCCGTTGCCGAAATGCTCACCGCGCCCTTTCGCATCGCCCGTGGCCGGGCCCGCATTCCGGCGCTGGTCATGGGCGGTTCGGCCGACCAGGTTTTCCCGTCCTCCATGCTTTTCTTCACGGCTGCTTCGTGGAATGCCAAAACTCAGATCATCGACGGGGCCGGCCACATGCTGATGCTCGACCCGCAATGGCCGGACGCCGCCGGCAAGCTTCGCGAATGGCTGGAGGCACTCGCCTGAGCAGGTGTCTGGTGGTTGAAGCCTCCTGTCTTGCTTAATGAAATGGCGCTGATCGGATCGGCGCCATTTTCGATTTTGCTGCTTTTTTCCGGTCGACCGTAGCAATATTCTTCTCGACCTTGGCCCGGCCAGTCTGCCTCTATCCATCCGCCTCGGCGTACGAACTCTACGGTCAGCCGGGGTTCATGGCGTGAAAAGCTAAAAGGCCAATTTTTAAAATATCGAGACCGCTCGAAAGCAATCTCCCAAAACGCATAAATGCCACAACTGGCATAGTTTGACAAATATGTCACATCAAAATCTCACTCGTTTGCTGCTTTTCAAGAGAAACAGATTGTTTTCATTGAATAAGCGGGATTTCTTCGAGTTGGTATGTGTCTTGCTGATCTTCAGGCATCAGGCAATTGCTTTCCGCGGACATCAACAGGTGTCACGGCAAGAGCAAAAAAGCTCGGTGGCTTCCGGATTCTGACCGGCGATACGGCGGTCAGCCCGGATGCCTACCGGGCGGCCGCTGGAAGGAAGTACTTAGCTTGCATTAATTTTCCGGCCGGGCAGTCATAGCTTTCGACAATGACACACATCCGTTTTTGCGATTGGCCTACCCGACGGCATTAGATCAAAAATAAGCAAATGCTGATAAACAATGTCAGCAGCAAGATGCATCAGAGCAGCCGCCACCGGCGACACTTTGCAGCGAATCGGGATGATGGGCGCTCTGGTGTTTGTGTTGATCTGGATGACTCCACGGGTTTCCCGTCTGGACGATTCCGCTAATACGGGAGATGTCATGAGTTGTGATACCGGTATCAAACCGCGCAAGACAGTCAAGATTGATCAAAACCCTACCCAACAATTTTCTCAGGAGAAAAAAGCGATGAGCTCCACTATGGTTCGCCGTGAAATGCCCGAATTCACCATGGAAGCCTACGATGCCAAGACCGGCCATTTCACCAAGGTTTCCAGCGCCGACTACAAGGGCAAGTGGGCGGTTGTTTGCTTCTACCCGGCCGACTTCACCTTTGTCTGCCCGACCGAGATCGCCGCTATGAACGCCAAGTACGACGTTTTCCAGGAAATGGGCGTCGAAATCCTTGCCGTTTCAGTCGACTCCAAGTTCTCCCACAAGCGCTTCGTCGAGACTGAGCCGATTCTGAAGGGACTCCAACTGACCATCGGGGCCGACACCACGCAGGAAGTCAGCGAGATGTTCGGCGTGCTGATCGAGGAGGAAGGCGTTGCGCTGCGCGGCCGCTTCCTGTTCAACCCAGATGGCATTTGTGTGGCTCAGGAAGTTCAGGCTGATTCGGTTGGTCGCAACGTGCATGAGTTCATTCGTCAGGTCGAAGCCTGGCAACACGCCACCAAGACCGGCGAAGTCTGCCCGGCTGGCTGGCGCCCCGGCAAGAAGACCCTGCCGGTAAATACCGACGCGGAAAAAATGACTGGCCGCGTCGGGGATTACATCACCATCGAAGAAATCATGAGCTAAGTCTGAGTTCTTCCCTTACGCCCGCTTTCCCGAAGCCCCCTCGGGGGAGCGGGCGTATTTTTTGTGGTCTGGGGCAGGTTTTCGGATTTGAGGTGAGCAAACAAAACGGGCGGAGCAAATTCGGATCCTGATTTGCTCCGCCCCTGTTTTATTCAGCCCCCCTCGCCCACGGCGCCACGGCGTCAGGTTGACCGTGCCGCCTGCACCGCCAGATGCGTGTACGCCAGGCGTACGAGATCCATGGGCAAGCCGAGGGCGATGCCGCGTTCGGCCATGGCGCCGAGAATGTGCTGATATTCCGTACGTTGTCCGGCCAACAGGTCGCGCAGCATCGAGGCGGTAAACGACGAGCCGGGCGCAATCAGCATGCCGAGCGCCTTTTCCGTGGCGGCCTGACCGGTTGGATAGCCGCTCAGTCGGGCGACTGCGCAACATTCGTCGTACATCTGGCGGATCAGGGCTTCTCCATAGGGGGTCGCGATGATCTCGCCGACCGAGCCGCGGCACAGCGTGGTCATGCCGGCCAACGCGGCCAGGAAAACCCATTTGTCCCACAGGTCCTGCTCGATATTCTTGGCATAGACGCTGGTAAACGGCGCTTTGCTGCACAGTGCAATGAATTCCTGGGCCAATTCGGCATGTGCGGGGTCACGTGGGCCGACGGTCAGGCTGAGCATATCGTTCAGTTGGCGAACGGCACCAGTTTCGGTAATTGTCGCGGCGATATGGGCGACGCCACCCATCACCGCGGCGCGACCGAATTTTCGATCCAGGACGACCAGATGTTCGATGCCGTTCAGGAAAGGCAGCACCACTGCACTGCCGCGAGCGTTTTCGAGTGAAGCCAGGGCGTCATCCAGATCGTAGGACTTGGGTGCCAGGATGATCAGGTCGTAAATCGGCGTCACGCTGGCGGCAGTGACCGTTGCCGGTTGCACCACGAAATTGCCGCGGGGCGTCTCGATGTGCAGGCCCTGATTGGCGATCATGGCCTGGCGTTTTTCGCGCAAAAGAAAGGTCACGTCAGCACCGCTACGCAGCAACTGGGCACCGAAATAGCCGCCAATCCCTCCGGCGCCGAGAATGAGGATTTTCATGAGCGAATTCTCCTTGAGAAATCAGACGGGACCGGCATATTCGCCGCGTGCCGGGTAGTCATTGGCGATGGCAAAGTCGATGGCGCCGAGCAGGTCTTGAAACTGCGGACGAGCGAAGGGCATAGTTTGCACCGCACCGTAATACAGCGAGCCATCCGGACGAACGAGAAAGACACCCGGCTCGCTGAACAGCGCCGGCTCCTCAATGCCGATGGAGGTCTTGCCACGCGAGGCACTGATGTACAGCCCCCATTGGCGGGCGCTTTTGAGACTCAAGCCATAGCCGATCTTCAGCGCACCGGCCTTGACCTTGTCGGCCATGGCGTGGGCGCGCTCGCCATCGTCGCTGCTGATGGCGACGACCTGAACGCCACGTTTTTCGAACTCGGGCACCAGGCGTTCGAGTTCCAGCAGGTACTTGGCGCATATCGGGCAATGCAGGCCACGATAGAAGACGACAAGGTCAAAGCGTTCTCCCGGCGCGGCGCCGAGGACGAAACGGCTGCCGTCGGTTAGCGCCACATTGAGCGCGGGAACGGGGTGGCGGGGCATCAGGGCTGTGGCAGTCATCAGGGATCCTTTCATCGGGTAGCAGGCGGCTTTCGAAAATCGTGGCGGGCTGGCTTCAGCACTAGGTTCGTTGACCGATGCCAGTCATTGTGTTGAACTATTCGCAATCAATCGTTCATTTCTATTTGCAATTCGTACAGATGCCCGCTAACCGCCTCGACCGACTTTCCGCCCTGCTCCAAGGCCTGGCGCCGCGCGTACAGGTCAACCTGCCGCCACCCAGCATCGCCAGCCTGGCCTTCGCGGTGGAAGCGCCGCCTTTCCTGCATCTCCACCTACTGGCGGAAGGTGAGATGCGCCTGCAGCTGCGCTCTGCCGCCAGCGTTGCGCTCCAGGCGCCGTGCATCGTCGTCTGCCGTTCGGACACCGCGCATGCGCTCGAGACTCCCTCGGCAGAAACTTTCCGGCGCCTGATGTGCGCCCGCGCCTGGCTCGATGGCCCCGTCGCCCCGCTGCTGCTCAACGAATTCGCTGCCCCGCTGGTGGTTCCGGTCGACGGCGCCGAGTCCTCGCTGCGCCACGTCATCAACCTCATTTCCTCGGAGTTGGAGGCACCGCGCTGCGGTCAGCCGGCACTGCTCGACCGGGCCGGCGACATCTTGTTCATCGGCCTGCTGCGCCACCTGATCGCCCACCCGAAAACTGCCGGCGGCCTGTTGAACGGCCTGGCCGATCCGCGCATCGCCCGCGCCCTGGTGGCAATCCACGCCAGGCCGCAGGACAAATGGACGCTGGAATCGTTGGCCGAAGAAGCCGGCATGTCGCGCACGGCATTCGCCAACACCTTCCGCGAAGTCATGCGGACTACACCGGGCAAGTATCTCTCGACCATCCGGCTGGCGATTGCCCAGCGCGCCGTGCTGTCGGGCAAAGGGTTGAAGGCAGCAGCGCGGGATGCCGGTTACAACAGCCCATCGGCCCTGTCGCGGGCCTTATCGCACATCCACCCGGCCCCGTAGCGCGCGCTTGCCCGCCGACTTGAAGTAACATCCCGCCTGCCCGTCGTTATAGCGCCCATCATGACCGACCAACTGAATCTTTTTGACCCGAACGCTCCGCAATCCGTGACCAGCGAAACTACCCTGCCCGCGCCCGCTGAAGCGGCCGGCGAACCGCCTGCCGAACCGTTGGAGCTGAGCACCGAACCGGGCTTGCCGCCCGCACTGCCTCCGTCCGCCAGCGGCCCGGCCGACGACATCCCCGCGCCAGCCGAATACGCCGCCCGCCGCTACCTCGAATACGCGATGAGCGTCGTTACCGGCCGCGCCCTGCCCTCGGCCGCCGACGGCCAAAAGCCCGTGCAGCGCCGCATTCTCTACGCCATGCACCGGATGGGCCTGTACAAGAGCCCGCGCCATGTGAAGTCGGCGCGCGTTGTCGGCGACGTCATCGGTAAATACCACCCGCACGGCGATTCGTCGGTGTACGACGCCATGGTCCGCATGGCGCAGGACTGGAGCCTGCGTTACCCGATCGTCGATGGCCAGGGCAATTTCGGCTCGCGCGACGGCGATAACGCCGCCGCCATGCGCTACACGGAAGCCCGCCTGACGCCGATTGCCGAGCTATTGCTGGCCGAACTCGACGAAGGCACGGTCGACTGGAAGCCGAACTACGACGGAGCCAACGACGAACCGGCCCTGCTCCCGGCCCGCCTGCCCTTTTGCCTGCTCAACGGCGCCTCCGGCATCGCCGTCGGCATGGCCACCGAAATCCCGGCCCACAACCTGCGCGAAGTGGCGAATGCTGCGGTCAACCTGATAAAAGACCCGAATTTCACAGAAGAACAGGTGCTGGCGCTGATTCCCGGCCCGGATTACCCAGGCGGCGCGCAGATCATTTCGACGGCCGAAGAAATCGCCGCCACCTACCGCAGCGGCCGCGGCAGCCTGCGCGTGCGCGCCAAGTGGAAGATCGAAAACCTCGCCCGCGGCCAGTGGAAGCTGGTCATCACCGAACTGCCGCCGGGCGTTTCAACGGCCACGGTGCTCTCGGAAATCGAAGCCTGCTCGAATCCGGTCGCCAAGGAAAAGGCCGGCAAGAAAGTATTCACGCCGGAACAGCTCAACCTCAAGGCCGCCTTTCTGTCGTCAATTTCGGAAAGCGGCGTGCGCGACGAGTCGGGCAAGGAACACGCCGTCCGCCTCGTCATTGAGCCGGCCTCATCGCGCCAAGGCCAGGACGATCTGGTGCGCATGCTGCTCGCTCACACCAGCCTGGAAACCAACGCTTCGATCAACCTGACCGTCCTCGGCGTCGCCGGCGCCCCGCGCCAGGCCTCGCTGTACAGCATGATCGCCGAATGGTGCCGGTTTCGGCTGGCCACTGTCGAGCGCCGTACGCGCCACCGCCTGACTGCCGCCGAGAAGCGCATCCACATCCTCGAGGGCCGTTTGGCCGTTCTGCTCGATATTGACAAGGTGATCAAGGTCATCCGCGAATCGGACGACCCGAAGGCCGATCTGATCAGCCACTTCAAGCTGTCCGAGATTCAGGCCGAAGACATTCTCGAAATCCGCCTGCGCCAGTTGGCGCGGCTGGAAGGCATCAAGATCGGCGACGAGCTGGCCAAGCTGCGCGAAGAAGCAGCCGGCCTCAACAAGCTGCTCGATTCCGAAGAAGCCCTGCGCACCTGCGTCGCGGCCGAAATCGAGGCCGATGCCAAGAAATATGGCGACGACCGCCGGACCTTCATCGAAGCCGCCGACAAGGTCACGATGTCGGACGCCAAGACCGTTTCCATCGTCGATGAACCGACCACGCTGATCGTCTCGAAACACGGCTGGCTGCGCTCGCGGAGCGGCCACAACATCGACCCGACGCAACTGAGTTTCCGCTCCGGCGACGAGTTGCTGGCGTGTTTGCCGTGCCGGACGGTCGATAACCTGATCCTGCTCGACACCAAGGGCCGCGCCTACTCGATTCCCGCCTCGGACATTCCCGGTGGCAAGGGCGATGGCGTTCCGGCCACGTCGCTGGCCGATTTCCAGGACGGCGGCAAACCCTGCCTGGCCATGGCGATCAAGAACGACGCGCTTTATCTGGTTGCTGCCAGCGGCGGCTACGGCTTCCGCTGTCAGGGCGCCGATCTGCTGTCGCGCGGCAAGGCCGGCAAGGCTTTCATGACCCTGTCCGAAGGCGAACTGCCGGTCGTTTTCGCGCCGGCGCCAACCGGCGAAATCGCCTGCCTGACAAAAGATGGCCGGGGGCTCGTCTTCAATATCGACGAGGTTCGCCAACTGCCGAAAGGTCGTGGTCTCAAGCTGATCGATGCCGATCCCGGCAAAACGGCGCTGGAAGACATCGTGCCGGTCGTCGATGGTGCAGCCGGCAAGCTCAAGGGCGAACGCCTGGAATTCTGCCGCGGCAACCGGGGGGGTAAGGGAAAGCCAGTCAAGGCGCCGAGAAAATAAGCGTCCAAGCTGGCCAGGAAAGGGCAACCCCGGATAATATGCCCTCGTAATTCCCCCACAGCCTGCCGGATAGCCGCACACAAGGAATATAGATGTATCGCCCCCTGCTCCTTCTCCTCTTGACGCTTCTCGTTGCCGGGATTTGTTTTGGCATCGGCATTTATCTGGCCAAGCTCATGGCCCGAAAAAAACGGGCACGGCGCAAGCTGCCGGCGCACTCCCTGCCCATGTCCGCCTTTTCCACACTCGATCATCCGGCTGCTCAGCAGTCATCGGATGCATCGGATGACACGTCTCCGCTCGACGAAGCAGAAATTTTCATGACTTACGGCAAGAAGGCAAAAGCCATAGAAATACTCCGTGAAGCGCTGGGCCAGAAACGTATCAGCCAGGAAGAGTACGACGCCTTCAAAGTACGCCACGAAATTCAATAATTAACTTTAAATACATAAGATAATATATTGAATTTGTGTATATTATTAACAATAAACATCGCGCCAATGAGGTAAAAAAACCGGGCATCCGATTGTTCACCGGACCCGGTATTTTTCAAGTTCAATCAGGTTGCGGCATCGCCCGAATGCAGGGCTTCAACCTCTTCGTGCTCCCATTCTTTGATGGTGTCCGAAACAAGACGAGCCTTTTCATGGGCATCAGGCTGATGGTGATGCGCATCCTCGAAAACATCGAGGGCCTCGTGGATGGCCTCGGCCTTCGTGTGGGCGTGAGTGTGGGGCATGGCAAAATCCTTCCAATGTCGAAAAGAAAAAAGCCCTTGGCGACCAAGGGCTTTTTTATCAATAACCGCAGCCAGGCTCCGGTTTTGATGTCCGGGCGAAAGGTGCTTAGGCAGCCTTCTTGGAAGCCTTCGGAGCGGCAACGACGTTGGCTGCCTTCATCGTGGCGCTGGTAGCGGCAGCAACGCTGGCTTCGGCAACTTCGGCAGCCTGCTTGGCAGCCTTGTTGAGGCCTTCGTAGGCTTCGTTGGCCGACTTGATGGCGGTCTTGACGGCAGCAACGGCCACTTCGGAACCAGCCGGAGCGGAGGCCAGGGCCTTTTCGACCAGACCGGAAACCTTGGCGGTGTTTTCAGCAACCTTGGTTTCAACTTCCTTGGCCAGCTTGTCCTTGGTTTCGGAAGCGATGGCGATCACGTTACGCGAGTACTCCATGCCCTTTTCGATGGACGGGGAGGCAATTTCCTTCTGGATGCTGACGAAAGCCTGGACATCCTTGGCGCCCATCAGTGCATTGACGTTGGCCAGGGCACCTTCAAAGACGGAACGGGCAGCGGCCAGATTCAACAGAGCCAGACGCTCGATGCCATCAAAGGTGGTGTTGGCGAAAAACAGGGCGGAATTGATACCGGACTTGGCGAAATCTTCGGGTTTGGTGAACATGATGAATCTCCTGAGGTTGGGGTGATCTATTCGCCTTGGCACTTATGTTGCGCCGCAGCATGACTCCATTCTAACCACAGCAAAACACCTGTCAACCTCTTTTTGTGCACCGCACCAATTATCCAAAATGATACGTTGAATTTGTTCGCCAGTTTAGCCTGTGCGCAGTTCCAGACCGAGCCTGTCGAAGATCGCTGTCATCGCTTCGGCCGCGCCAAGCGGCAGGTAATAATCGACGATTTCCGTGAGCATGGTTTGCGCCGGATTGATTTCCACTGTCGGAATGCCGCTGCCGGCAGCGAGCACAACCGGCTGGGTGATGTAGGGAAAGATGCTCGAAGTCCCGATGGTAAAGACAATGTCGAAACCCGCCTGAAAGGCATCGATGAAACGATCCAGCGGCTCCTCAGGCAAAGCCTCGCCGAAAAGCACCACCTTCGGCCGCAAAACGCCACCGCATAGCGGGCAAAGCGGCGGCACATCCCGGCCGCTGAGGTCGGTGGCGGCTTCCTCATGGCTGCATTCGGTACATTCCAGTTCCTGCAGGTTGCCGTGAATTTCGACAATCTCGCGACTCCCGGCCTGACGATGCAGGCCATCGACATTCTGCGTAAACACCATGACCCGGTCGAGATGCCGGTCGAGGCTGGCAATGGCGAAATGCGCGGCGTTTGGCTTGGCGCCGCGACAGGTTTCCTCGATCTGGATCAGGTATTTCCAGGTAATTTCCGGGTGCGTGGCGAAGATTTCACCAGACAGGGCGTCCTCGATCCGCAGGCCCTCTTCGGTGGCCTCGCTGTCGTAGAGGCCGCCGACGCCGCGATAGGTTGGCAGGCCCGAATCGGCCGAAATTCCAGCCCCCGTAATAAACAAGGCGCGCCGCGCATGACGGAGATGTTCGGCGACGGCGTCGAGCGCCGCCTCGACGGGGGCAGAATACGACTTCATTGGCGGCAGAAAGCCGGCTTACTGAATCAGGAATTGGGTAAACAGCGCTTCACTGACTCCGGTTTTCTGGTCTTCGTGGATAGCATGGTTGGCCAGTTCGACGATTTCCTCGATCAGCGCCTTCTTGCCTTCCAGCGTCCGCAGCTTGTCCAGTTCCTTGCCCGACAGCAGCAGGATGATTTCGTGCTGGATTCTCGGCTTGTAGGCGGCAATGGCGCCAGCGGCTTCCGGAACGGCCGGTTCGAGGATCAGCCCGAACTGCAGATAATTTTCAGTGCCAAGATTGACCGTGAACACCATCGGCTCCGGCGCACCGCCACCACCGCCGTGATCGCTAGCCAGCGATGGCAAGGGCAAAAGCAGGGCCAGAAGCATGAGCACTGGCGCAACAAGGGCATTCACAAATCGGGGAGCGACGTTCATGACAATCCTAAAGATGGTTGATATCCCTTCGGGAGACCCGGACTTTATACCGGCTGAAAACCAAAAAAGCCACCATGACGGTGATCTACGACAGGCCATCGCCATTTCGAATGCCCGCCAGGCGCAATACTCCCCCTCACCGGCAGACCAGCGTATATTTCGCCCTTCGCTCACGGTTGCCCCCCGACGTTCGGCCCGGCGCCGCCAAAATACCCGCTAAATCATGCCGCTTCCCAGTTACGACCCTGCCACCTATCCGGCCCAGCTCGCCGGCAAACTTGCCCATTTCGAGCAGAACTTCGCCTCGCTCGGCGTAAAAAACACGCTTGCCCATGCCTCGACGCCGCTGCATTACCGACTGCGTGCCGAGTTCCGCATCTGGCACGATGGCGACCGGCTGGATTACGCGATGTTCGACCCGGAAGACCCGAAGGTGCCGATCACGCTCGACACCTTCCCGCCCGCCGCCGAATCGATCTGTGCGCTCATGCCGCGCCTGCGCGACCGCCTGGCTACCAGTGAGGCCCTGCGCCGTCGTCTGTTCCAGGCCGATTTTCTCGCCACGCTGAGCGGCGACATGCTGGTCACGCTGATCTATCACCGCACGCTGGACGAGGCCTGGGAGAATGCTGCCCGCGAGATGGCGGCTGAACTGGGTATCCGCGTCATCGGTCGTAGCCGCGGCCAGAAGCTCGTGCTCGACCGTGACTGGGTGCTCGAAGAATTCGAACTCAATGGCCGCCAACTGCGCTACCAGCAGGTCGAAGGCAGCTTCACCCAGCCCAACGGCGGCGTCAATCGCCAGATGCTCGGCTGGGCCTGCCAGCAGGCGGCCGGCATTGGCGGCAATCTGGTCGAGCTGTATTGCGGCAACGGTAATTTCACCATCGCGCTCGCCCCGCTGTTCGACAAGGTGCTGGCCACCGAGGTCAGCAAGTCATCGGTGCATGCCGCGCAATACAACCTGGCCGCCAATGAGGTCGAAAACGTTGCCATCGCCCGCATGTCGAGCGAGGAATTCAGCGACGCCCTGGCCGGCCGCGAAACATTCACGCGCCTCAAGGACATCGACCTCGAACCCTTCCGCCACGCCACGCTCTTCGTCGATCCACCGCGCAGCGGGCTGGACGCCGTGACGCTCGAACTGGCCCGTGGTTTCGACCGCATCCTGTACATTTCCTGCAACCAGCAGACCCTGTTCGAAAACGTGACGGCGCTGCAAGACACCCATCAGATCGCCGCCTCTGCTGTCTTCGACCAGTTCCCCTACACGCACCACCTGGAGTGCGGCCTGCTGCTGACGCGGCGGTAATCACGCTTCACGCTTGTCAGCCTGCCGCCGGCCGGCTGCTACCCAGTGGCGGTGACCATCACCGCCACGCACCCGAGCTTCCCCATGAAAAGAACCGATCTCTACAAAAGCCTCGCCAGCAAGATAGACCGCAACATGAAACAGGCGGGAACCCCCGACCGTTTCGGCCAGGGTGCCGTCCTCGACCGCAAGGAACAGCGCAAGCTGGACCAGGCCAAGGGCCTCATCCCCTTCGCCGTCAAACTTGATGCCGAACTAGCTGAACAACTGCGCACGCTGGCCGAAACCAGCGAAGGCGGCATCAACGAAGTGGTCGACACGCTACTGCGCAAAGGCCTCGCCGCCGGCGTTTAAACGCTCGCTACACGGGCGGGTTAAACTCGCCCCTTCATTGCCCATTTGCTTTCCCCCTCCCCGCCCATGACCTTCGCTACCCTCGGCCTTGCCGAAACGCTGCTCCAATCGCTCGAAACACTTGGCTACAAGACGCCAACGCCGATTCAGGAGCAAGCCATTCCCGCCATTCTCGAAGGGCGCGACGTGATGGCCGCAGCCCAGACCGGCACCGGCAAGACCGCCGGCTTCGCGCTGCCCATCCTGCACAGCCTGGCCACCGACGGGATCAAGGTCGGCAGCAACTCGGTGCGCGCCCTCGTTCTCGTGCCAACGCGCGAACTGGCCGAACAGGTGCACGCCAGCTTCCGCCAGTACGGCGAACACAGCGGCGTCAGCACCTACGCGGCCTACGGCGGCGTCAGCATCAACCCGCAGATGATGCGCCTGCGCCGCGGCGTCGATGTCCTCGTCGCCACCCCTGGCCGGTTGCTCGACCTTTACAGCCAGAACGCCCTCAAGCTCAACAAGGTGCAGGTGCTCGTCCTCGATGAAGCCGACCGCATGCTCGACCTCGGCTTCTCGACCGAACTCGACGCCGTCTTCGCCGCCCTGCCCAAAAAGCGGCAAACCCTGCTCTTCTCCGCCACCTTCTCCGAAGTCATCCGCAGCCTGGCCAAGGCCCGCCTGCGCAACCCGCTGACCATTGAAATCAGCCCGCCGAACAGCACCGTCAAGGCTGTCAAACAGTGGATGGTGCCGGTCGACAAGAAGCGCAAGACCGAGCTTTTCCTGTTCATGCGCAAGGACAGGAAATGGGGCCAGGTGCTCGTCTTCGTCAAGACCAAGCGCGGCGCCGACGAACTGGTCGGCATCCTGCACGCCAAGCGCATCAAGGCTGATGCCATCCACGGCGACAAGCCGCAAGCGGCCCGCCTGCGCGCCTTGGAAAGTTTCAAGGCCGGCGAGGTGCAGATCCTCGTCGCCACCGACGTCGCCGCCCGCGGGCTGGACATCGACGACCTGCCGCAAGTCGTCAATTTCGACTTGCCCATCGTCGCCGAAGACTACATCCACCGCATCGGCCGCACCGGCCGCGCCGGCGCCACCGGCGAAGCCATCTCGCTGGTCTGCGCCGACGAAGCGCCGATGCTCGCCGCCATCGAAATACTGCTTAAGCAAACGCTCAGCCGCGAAGAAGAACCGGGCTTCGAACCCGACCACCGCATTCCGCTGACCGGCGCCGCTGCAATCGCCGCCAAGAAGATCAAAAAACCAAAGATGCCCGGCCGGGGCAGCAAAGGCACGCCGAGCAACTGGGTCGGCTTCGACGATGCGCCCAAACGGCCTGGCGCCCGGCCGGCAGCCCGTCCGGGCGGAATGCCACGGTCAACCGGAAAAAATGGCCAAAAACAAAATCGCTCCGGCGGCCGCTGAACGATAAATCGGGGACCGGGCGGCCTCCCGGTCAGCGTTTTTCCGGCACCTCGATGAAATGCTTTTTCAGCCAGTTGCGGTCGAGTTCCCAGCCCATATCCTTGATGCCGGGCTGAGACAGCACAATCGCCCGCGCCTCGGACTGCACCTCGCCGAGCAACTGCTCGGCCGCGATGAAGGCCGGATCGTTCGGGTTCTTGGTGTCGATTTCCGGATAGAGAACGGCCAGCGCCTTGAAGGCCGGAACGTCGAAATTGCGCGGCGTGCTGACCAGCGCCGTCGTGCCATTGACCTTCATGACCCGGAACTTGTACGGATAAGCTTTGAGCTTCGGGCTGGCCTGCGCCTCGATGGCACGGGTCAATTCGCGCGACCGTGAATCAGGCGCCTGGATGTACCAGTCAAGCCCGGCCAGAAAGACCAGAACAACGATGATCCAGTAAGATTTTTTCAATTCGATTTCCTTCTCCGGAATGACCAATGCGGCCTTGGCGCCGACGTGCCATCACCCCAAGGCGGCCTCCACATTGAGTTCGGAAACCACCCGGTTGCGCCCCGCCGCCTTGGCCAGGTAAAGCGCCTCGTCGGCGCATTGCAGCAGATGCTCGATGTCGTAGCCATCGCTCGCCACGCCGACACTGACAGTGTTGCCGACCTCGACGCCAGCAATGCTTATCGGTGTCGCCGCATAAGCTTTGCAGAAGCGTTCGGCCAAATCCGTCGCCTCGGCCAGCGAGGTATCCGGCAAGAGCACGGCGAATTCCTCGCCGCCCATCCGCCCGCACACATCCGATTTGCGCAGGCTGCGCCGCAACTGGTCGGCCAGCGCGCACAACACCGCGTCGCCGATCGCATGACCATACTGGTCGTTGATCTGCTTGAAATGATCCGCATCGATCATGGCCATGCTCAAGGGCAGCTTGTTGCGCTCGCAGTAATTGGCCAGCGTCTGGCTGCGCGCAAAGAAAGCACGGCGATTGTCGAGCCCGGTCAGATCATCCGTCTGCGCCATTAACTCGGCTTTTTGCTTGGCCGCCGACAAACGGTGAGCCAAGGCGAAATTATCACTCTGCGCCCGCGATAAAACCGTACTGGCCCGCCCCAGAAGGCCCATATAAAGCAAGGCCGCGATACCCAGGCTAAGCTTCATTTGCTCGCCGCTGAGCAGGAACAAGCCTATCGTCGGCAACAGAATGCTGCCCATCGCCCCGAACACCATGTAGCGCCGTGCCGAATAATGCGAGAAAGCCCCCGCCGACATGCCGAGCAGGAACATGAAGGCGATGAGCTGATGGACTAGCGAGCTTTCGATGCAGATCCACAGCACGCCCAGCCCCCACAACGAGGTGGTCATGAACAGGGTGACAGCGTAACTGCGCTCCCAATCCAGAATCTGCAAGCCTTCCGGCTGCCGCCGACGATGCCGCCAGAACAAGGCCCAACGCACCAGGCCACTGGCGCAGATGGCCGCCAGCCAGCCGATCAGCAATTCGTGCCGTCCGCCATCCCAAAGCATCTGACACAGCACGATAGCGATAATGACGCTGAGGAAAATGGCAGGAAACGACTGCTGATAGAGCAAATGCAACTGATCCGCCCGAACGCGCACGGCCAGACCAAGCTCTTCGTCCTGCGGAAGGGGAGAATCCATCGTCTTCATTCGGCTACGACTATGCGGGGGTGCCCAGAGCAAGTCAAGCGACAGCCCCCTGGGCTGATCACCCGCGCACAGCTCACAGAAAGCCCGGTTAGGCTCATCCGCCGCATGGGGGTAGACTTTCCCGCTCAGCGCTCTCTTCCGGACTGGCGGTTGCAAGCTGAATCGATCTCTTGAAAGGAGTTTTCAATGGGAAAGAAATTAATCCTGGTGCTGGGTATCGTCGTCGCGGCGGGACTTGGCGTCGTTTTCTGGCTATACCAGCCGGAAGCCCCCGAACCCGAACAAGTGGCGGTCGCCCCGCCGCCTCCACCGCCACCGGCCGCCGTAACCCCGCCGCCACCGCCGCTTGAGCTTCATCCGCTGCCGCCTGTCGAGGCCTCTGCCACGCTGGAGCCGCTGCCTGACATCGAGCAAAGCGACAGCCGCTACCGTCAGGCGCTGGCCGGGTTGTTCAGCGACAAATTGGTGAACCGGTTTTTCCACTCCGAGCACATGATCCGCCGCTTTGTGGCGACCATTGACAACCTGCCGCGGCATGAACCGCTGGACAAAATGATGCCGGTCAAACCGGTCGGCGGCGCATTTCTGGTCGAGCGCCAGGCAGCCGGACTGATAATTGCGCCGGCCAATGACCAACGTTATGTCGGCTATCTGAAGCTCATGACGATGGTCGAGCCTCGCCGTTTGGTCGATGTCTACGTGCGTTTCTATCCGCTGTTCCAGCGTGCCTATCGCGACTTGGGCTACCCCGAAGGCTTTTTCAACGACCGGCTGATCGAGGCCATCGACAATTTGCTGGAAACCCCCGATGTCGCACCGCCGATCGCGCTGGAGCAACCAAAGGTGCTCTACACCTATGCCGACAAGTCGCTCGAAGCGCGCTCCTCCGGGCAGCGGATCATGCTGCGCCTGGGGGCCGATAACCGGGCAAAAGCGACCCAGATGCTGACGGCCATCCGCCAGGAATTGCTGAGCCGTTCGCCGTCCGGGGAGTAAGGCCGTCAGGCCTCGCCGTTATGCACCGCGCTGAGGCGCTCCGAGACGTATTCGCCGCGCGCCGTCGAGTTGTTCTCCTGCCCGTTTTGGGCACACCAGGCGAAGAATTCCTCGGGAACGATCTGGTATTCCAGAGCCAGCACGCCGGAGCGCTGAAAGTTGCGGCGGGCGAGAACGGCCATTGCCTTCCATTTTTCGAACGATTCTTCGAAACAGTCCGGATCGACGGCCGTAGCCTTCACCTCGGCCCAGGTCTCGGCGGTGTACCAGGTGACGCCGATAACCAGCGACTGCGTGCGGCGCTTGGCCTTGATGCTTTGGTAGAGGGTGGGTTTTCTCATGATCGGGACAGGCGACAGGAACGATTGACGAAAGGCCGATAGCCAGCCGGGGGAAGCAGCCAGCGCGCGGCACGTCATTAAGCTATAACCGGCCGTAATGGCACAAGGCCTGCGCTGTATATTTTTGGGAATTTCAGGCTGGTTGACGGCCAATCGCTTTTCACCTGATGACATTACCTGCATCAGGCAACGACTGCGCCGCCCCCCTTCAAGAACCTGTCAGTCCCGACGAATTTCCGTTATTCGCCATAACGAGCGAGATCGCATCGGCGATCCGGATTGATTCTGCGATCTCTGCCAAGTCTTCGTTCCGCGAGCCCGGCGGGCGATCCACCGTTCACACTTCGTCTATCGATTCGTCGGCCGGTATTAACATTCCGCATGGCTGTCTCATAGCCATCCAGGGCGTATTCAGCGATAGCTGCCGCCCTCCCGTCTCCTCTTTTCAAATAGGAGATCGTGGTCAATGCCTCCAGCAAAATCGTGACTCCTCTGTCATTGGGGTTAGCCTGTTCGGTCATTTTTTAACTCCTGGCTCGTTGCAGTTATCGGCGTTCATTATCTAGATACCCACGACAACGAGGCTCATGCAACCCAACATCGCTCGCTCGGGCACTGACTCGGTTTGCTTGACTTCCTTTCCTTTCCGAAAAATCAATGGCATTTGACGGGGCCACTAGCAGGCTGGAATCCCTACTGTCCTCGTAGCAAAGAAGATGCCCATGTTTTGAAAGCCTCTTGGGCCAAGGATCAGTGCTTATGTCGATTTGGCATATGTAAGCATTTTCGACATTATTTCCGTGAGAAAATTCGCCCATGCGCCCCCTAGCCTTCGTCGACCTCGAAACCACCGGCGCCACCGCCACCCATGACCGCATCACCGAAATCGGCATCGTCGAAGTCGATGTCGACGGCACCGTGCGCGAGTGGCAGCAACTGGTCAATCCCGGCATGCGGATTCCGCCCTTCATCGAGCAACTGACCGGCATCAGCAACGACATGGTGGCCGACGCGCCTCCGTTCGAGGCGGTGGCGGCTGAAGCCATGAAGCGACTCGAAGGCCGGCTGTTCATCGCCCACAATGCGCGATTTGATTACGGTTTTTTGAAAAACGAGTTCAAGCGTCTCGGCATCACGTTTCGCGCTTCGGTGCTGTGTACCGTCAAGCTGTCGCGCGCGCTGTTTCCCGAGCACAAGCGGCACAACCTCGACAGCCTGATCGAGCGTCACGACCTGCAGGCCGAAGCGCGTCACCGGGCGCTGGCCGATGCCCAGCTGATCTTTCAATTTTGGCAAAAAATTCGGGTTGACCGTAGCAACGAGCAAATCGAGGCCGCGCTCAAGGCGCAGAACGCCCACCCCAGCCTGCCGCCCCATCTCGACGCCGGAATCATCGATGAACTGCCGGAAGCGCCCGGCGTCTATCTGTTCTACGGCGAAAACAACCTGCCGCTCTATGTCGGCAAGGCCAAGGACATCCGCCAGCGCGTGCTCGCGCATTTTGCCGGCGACCACAGCGCCGCCAAGGAAATGGAACTGGCCCAGCAGGTCAAGCGCATCGACTGGATTGAAACGGCCGGCGAAATCGGCGCCTTGCTCAAGGAGTCGGCACTCATCAAGCAGTTGCAGCCAACCCACAACCGCCAGTTGCGCAAGAACGACGAGGCCTGCACGTGGACGCTGATCGATGAAGGCGAAGGCTGGCTGCGCCCGCAACTCATGGCACTGGCTGACATCGAGGCCGGGGTGACGAGCGCCTGCTACGGCCTGTTCAAGACGACCAAGGAAGCCAACACCGTGCTGCGCACTCTGGCCGAATCGCACAACCTGTGCGACGTGCTGCTCGGGCTGGAGAAAGCCAAACCGGGGAAACCGTGCTTCGGCCACCAGCTCCGGCGTTGCAAGGGCGCCTGCGTTGGCGCCGAACCCTACGCCAAACACACGGTTCGCCTGATCTCAGCGCTCGTCAGCCTCAAGCTTGTTACCTGGCCCTTCGCCGGCCCCGGGCTGGTCCGCGAAGGCGACGAAATCCACCTCATCGAAGGCTGGCGCTACCTCGGCACAGCCGCCTCAGACGAAGATCTTCACGCCCTGCTCGACAGCCCGCGCCCGCCTTTCGACCGCGACATCTACAAAATCCTCACGAAATACGTCGGCAAGATGGTTCCGTTATCATCGACCCGTCCATCCTCAACGGAACCATCATGAAAATCGCTGCTGCCCTGGTCCTTGCTGCCCTCTCCCTGCCCGCCTCCGCCGAAGAAATCGGCTGCGCGACGACGACCTGGAAGCTGATCGGGGCCAATCATCGTGTCTGCGTTTATGCCTACGACGACCCGAAGATTTCCGGTGTGACCTGCCATGTCAGCCAGGCGCGAACCGGCGGCATCAAGGGCAGCTTCGGGCTGGCCGAAGATCCGTCGCAATTCTCGCTGGCCTGCCGCCAGATCGGCCCGATCACCCTGCCCGCCAAGCTGGCGGAAGATGAAATCGTGTTCAGCAACGACACCTCGATTTTCTTCAAGGAAACCGATGTCCATCGCTTCTTCGACCACAAGCGCAACGTCCTGATTTACATGGCGATCAGCCGCAAGATCATCGAAGGCGCCCCGGCCAACGCCATCTCGACCGTGCCGATCCAGCCGTGGGGCGGCAAGTAAGATGAAAACCTCGCGCGACGCGATCAGTCCCTACATCACCAAGGACGGCTCGGAAATCCGCGAACTGCTGCACCCGGCCCACCATGGCGCCCGAAACCAGAGCCTGGCCGAAGCGCTTGTGCCGGCCGGCGGCACGACCTTGCTGCATCGCCATGAAGTGACCGAAGAGATTTACCACGTCACCGGCGGCACGGGGGTCATGACGCTGGGCGCCGAAAAATTCCCTATCGGCCCCGGCGACAGCATATTGATCCCGCCCGGCACGCCGCATTGCGTGGCGAATACGGGGGAAGCGGCGCTGGTCATTCTGTGCTGCTGCGCGCCGGCTTATTCGCACGAGGATACGGTTTTGCTGGAAGCATCGGCGTAGGAATACGCCGACGGTTGGCGTCAGCCCGGCTTCTTCAACCATTCCGGCAATGCCGCCGTAAGCTGACTCACCTCGCCCGCCAGATCGCCCCGCTCCCCGACAAACAGGTAATACGGCGCCTGAACACCCGGCAAATAGGGCACTGTCGCCCGCAACTCAGCCGAAAACTGCTCGACAAACAAACCCCTGAGCATCGCCAGATGTTCGCCCGACAAATGCACACCGTCATGGCCAAACCATTTGCGCCAGAAGGCGTTGCTCAATCGACTACCGGCAGCCGGCAGATGAAAATCGACAACGCCGATGCGCCCGCCCGGGCCCAGCATGGCCTGGGCATTGGCGATGACCCGCGACCAGTCGGGAATCATCGTCAGCGCATACGACATGAAAACGAAATCGACCGGCTGATCTGGCTGCCAGGTCGTCGCGTCGGCCTCGATGACCCGGATTCGTTCATGACCGGCCGCCCGTTGCCGCGCCACGTCGAGCAAGGCCGGACAAAGATCGACCATGTCGAAACTGGCGAACTGGCCGGCCCGGGCGCCGATCCGCAGCAAGCTGCTGCCGGTACCGCAGCCGAGTTCGACCACCCGGGCGCCGGCCTGCAGACCCAGCCGCTGGATCAGCTCCTGCCGGCCGTGCAGCAGGCGTTCACGAAATGCATCGTAACGGTCGGCCTGCGGCGCATAGAAAGCCTGCAGGCGCTCGGCGTGGCTGCCCGAGTTCGGCTGGCCGCGCAGCAGGCGCCACAGGATGCGGGCGTCGGCCGCCAGATCAGCCGCGGCCATGTTCCGCCAGCTGGGCAACGACGAACCCGGCGTAGGTGTGCACACGGTCGTCGCCTTGCAGACGGGCGGCGAGTTCCGTCTCAAAGTTGAGCATTTCCTTGAGCGGCTTGTGTTGCGGGCCGGCCGTCACCCAGTCGAGGAACGGCGGGTTGGCGTGGGCGCTGCGCAGCAGCAGCCGGGCCTTGGGCGCCGCCCGCTCGAAGATGGCGTTCCATTCCTCGATCAGCGCCGCCGGGTAGTAGCAGCTCATCCAGTCCATGTGGTCGAGCAGCACGAAGCGCGTGATCGGCTCGTCGCCAGCCTGCAGGAATTCGGTGACGGTGCAGGTGTGCGGCTCGATGCAATCGACCAGGCCGCCCTTCAGCGCGTTGAAGTTTTCTTCCTTCAAATACGACGGGCAGCAGTCGCGGGTGTAGCTGCCGGTCAGATAGACGCGCCAGAAGTAGTTTTCACCAACCGGCAGATTGCGGAAGACGTATTCGATGGCATCGCGGATGAATCCGGAAACGCCGCCCGGGTGCTGGCCCTGGACCAGCCGGCGCTGGGGATGCGGCACGCCGAGCAGGCTCATCGTCAGCTGGCGGTTGAGTACCCAGTTGATAACCGGCGTCCACAATTCGCTGGCGATCTTTTGGTCGTAAATCTGGCGTTGTTCGACCAGATTGGTCGAGGCGAACAGTTCGGTGACACGCTGGGCCAGCGCCGGCCGCATGCGGAAATAGGTACGGAAACCGCGCGCCACGAAGCCGGCCAGGCCATGAAAATAGAAGCTGCCGTGACGGCTGCAAAACCAGTTGAAACGGCGATCCCAGTAGGTTCTGGCGAAATCCGAGAGTTCGGCCCGCAACTGGTGGCGGTAGATATTCTTGATGTTCGGGTGGAATCCGCTGCCAAAAATGGCGAAGAAATCGTCGAAGCCGAGCTTGCGGATACCCGCCATCTTGAGTTCGAGCAGCGCGTTCTGGCGCGGGTTGGCGTCAATCGCGTAGACCTTGGCCGGCCCCTGCAGGGCGTAATCGAGCGCATTGCAACCGGCGCTGGTGATGACCATCACCGTGTCCCGCGGCCCGAGGTGCAGGGCCTGGCGGTCGACCGCCGGGTCTTCCCAGCACGTGTTGTAAACCAGCGAACGTGAATAGAGCGCGTCGAAAATCTTCTGGTCGATGCGGTCCTTGAGTGTCAGATTGAGAGCGGGGACAGCCAGGTTCTGCGGTGCGGGTGCGTTCATGTCGGCGCGGGTCAGTTTGGAATTTCCCGAAATTAAGCGCCACGTGTTACGACCCCATGACAAACGGCAGTCGAACCGCCTTCGCGCCCGCCTTTCGGCCCCCTGCCGGTTTCAATTTTGGCCGGTTTTCCCGGTTGACCGTAGCATCCGGAACACTGTCAAAAATTGATACAAATCGTCGCAAAAATACCCATCGAAAATAGCGCATTCGGGGCAAAACTGCCGGTCTACTGATTTTGCAAAAGGAGTCACCGATGCAGACTGATCCCCATTGGCAAGAACAGACTCTCGCCCGATTCATTCTGGCTTCCCGCCAGCACCTCGGCCTCGTGCAGGCCCCCGCCGACCTCACGCCACCCCACCCGATTGCCCGTTCTGGCCGCAAGCTCTTGCGTTCGCTGGTCGTCGCCAGTTCCCTCGGCGCCTTGTTTGGCACCACGGCATTCGCCAGCGAGGCCAGCCGCGAACCCGCCAAGCGCAGCCCGAACGAACATGGCACGCGGCTCAAGGCCAGTGAACGAACGCCCCATGCTCACCGGCTTTCCCTGTATCGCCGAAATCGCTGATCAATCCCCCAAACCCACTCAACAAGAGGTAAGCATGAAACGTAATTCGCTCCAAATGACCGTCGCCGCCATTGCCGTTGCCGCCGCCGTTGGCGGTGCCTATTCGCTCGGCCAGAATGTGCCCATCGGCCACGCCAATGCCGCTACCCAACCGACCGCTGCTGTCGTCGCCGCCCCGCCCGTCAGCGTCACCATCCCCAACGGCCTGCCCGACATGCGCAGCATCGTCGCCGGCAACGCCCCGGCTGTCGTCAACATCAGCGTCACCGGCACACGCAAGACGGCGTCCAACCTGCCCGACCTCCAGCAGATGGACCCGAACGATCCGTTCTTCCAGTTCTTCCGCCATTTCCGCGGCCAGATGCCGGAGAGCAACCAGCCGATGTACGGCCTCGGCTCGGGCTTCATCGTCACCGCCGACGGCACGGTGCTGACCAACGCCCACGTCGTCGACGGCGCCGAGGAAGTCACCGTCAAGCTCAACGACAAACGCGAATTCAAGGCCAAGGTGCTCGGCCTCGACAAGGCCAGCGACGTCGCCGTGCTCAAAATCGATGCCAAAAATCTGCCGACCGTGAAGCTCGGTACCTCGCTGCAAACCCAGGTCGGCGATTGGGTGCTCGCCATCGGCTCGCCCTACGGCTTCGAAAGCAGCGCCAGCGCCGGCATCGTCTCCGCCAAGTCGCGCAACCTGCCGGACGGTAGCTACGTCCCCTTCATCCAGACCGACGTTGCGGTCAATCCCGGCAACTCCGGCGGCCCGCTGTTCAACATGAACGGCGAAGTGATCGGCATCAACTCGCAGATCTATTCGCGCAGCGGCGGCTACCAGGGTCTCTCCTTCGCCATCCCGATCGAAGTGGCGATGAATGTCGAGAAGCAGATCGTCACCAACGGCAAAGTCCAGCGCGGCAAGCTCGGCGTCAGCATCCAGGAAGTCAATCAGTCGCTGGCTGACAGCTTCGGCCTGGCCAAACCGGCCGGCGCCCTCGTCGCCTCGGTCGAAAAAGGCAGCCCGGCCGCCAAGGGCGGGCTGGAACCAGGCGACGTCATTCTCGGCATCGACGGCAAGACCATCGAAAGCTCCGGCGAACTGCCAGCCGCCGTTGCCGCCAAGATGCCCGGCGAAACGGCTCGCCTGCAAGTCTGGCGCAAGGGCGAAACGCGCAATATCGAGGTCAAGGTCGGCAGCTTCGGCGAGGAAAAAGTGGCATCGAACGAAGCCCCATCCGCCGACAAAGGCCGCCTCGGCGTCGCCGTCCGCCCGCTGACCCCAGAAGAACAGCGTCTGGCCGAAGTCAAAGGCGGTCTACTCGTCGAACAAGCCAGCGGCGCCGCCGGCCGGGCCGGCATCCGCCCGGGTGACATCATTGTTTCGGTGAACGGCCAGCCGATCGGCGATATCGACCAGCTACGCGGCATCATCGCCAAATCCGGCAAGAAAGCCGCCATCCTGATCGAACGCGGCGATTCGCGAATATTCGTCCCGGTCGACCTGGGCTAAACGTCAAAAAGGCCGTTCGAACGAACGGCCTTTTTGACGCTGGGAGTCCCCTTGGAAAGTCGCTGTTACCAGCGAAAAACAGCTTCAGACCTGCGCTTTTCGGTGATCGACAACTTCCTTTCTTGCTCCTGACCGTTCATCGAAACCTTGATCACGTAGCGCCCCGGCGGTACCCGGGCAAGCAGGAACGGCCCCGCCGAATTGACTTCAAGAACCTTGTCACCCTTGGCATTGAGCACAACCACATCGACGCTCCCGAGATAGGAGCCATCGCGCTCGGCAAAAAGAAGCTTCAGATTGAAATCCCGTTCACGCAAGCGGATTTCATCCACTTCCTCGTCACCGATTCCACCGCTGACATAGGTCGCGTTTCCATAATTTTTTTCGACCAACGCGAACGCATCACTTTGGGCCATCACCTGCGAAGGCAGCACGCAGGCAAGCAACAGATACACGAGAGAAAAAAGTTTTGTCATGACACGCACCTTTCTTTTTGAACCTACAGTTCAAGCGTAGCCTGCTGCGGCAATTCGTCAAATACTCTTCCGGAAATGACGGTCATTTCCGCCAGCCCCTTCGTCGCCTGTCAGCCGCCGTAATCTATCCGTAATAAATTGCTGCTAGAGTCCGCGTCGCCGGAGACAATGACAAGACAGATTTAAAATGACAAACAAAATTGAAGAACTTCGCCAGAAGGCCATCCAGCTGTGCGCCGAACACGGTGTTACGGTGCGCACTTACGGGCAAGCCTGGTGGTTGGTAGGCAACGGAATCAATCGCGTCGTAGCCGAACTGGCAGGACTCTGCCGCACCGACATCGCTCCCCTGACCGTCGCCGAGCGCTAGGCGTGCGCCAAGAGCAGCCGCAACAAACCTCGGTCACGCCGACCGCTTCAGCACCAGGCCAGGGTTGGCACGCCTTGCGACTCGCCCAGGCGCGACAACAAGGCGGCGACCTCTAATACTGCGCTCCGCCAAACCGCTAACATTAAATCGCGCCTTCTCGCGCCATGCGACGTTGCAAATCCTCGCCATAGCTACGGCTATGTCTGTGGTTTGCGCCTTGCCTGACACGAAAATACCTCGATTTTATTCTTAAGTTCATTGACGGAACGCTGTACTAGTCTGGATTTTCACGAGATTCGTTGGCGAGTTTTTGCATTGGCTTATCCGGAGGGATCGGTTGCGCCCGTATGCCGAAATTATCCTGCTCGGAAAAAAGCCCCTTTCGGGGCTTTTTGCGGTCCCACTTGTGCCAGCGATAAAGCCAGCAAGGCGCTGATCAGTTCAGCTTTTCCGGGCTACCGCAGCACTGCTTGAACTTCTTGCCGCTGCCGCAGGGGCACGGGTCGTTGCGGCCGGCTTTGTCGCCTTCGCGCTGGACCGTGCCGCCGGTGCGCTTATTGCGCCAGAAGTTGTACAGGGTCTGGACGATGACTGGCAGGTTTTCCTGGATGTCGGCGACCAGGCGGGCTTCTTCGGCGGGTGGGAACCAGCGTTCGCCGCTCTTTTCGGCGTCTTCCTTGAGCATGCCGTTGAGCAGAAACATGGGTTCGAGCAGTTCGGACAAGTCGTCGGCGTGCTTGCCGGCCATTTCGTACCAGTCGCCGGCCAGACCGGCGCCGAAGACGTAGGAGTCAGCCCAGGCTTCGTAGTCGTATTCTTCGCAGCTTTCGTCGAGCGGATAGAGCACCGGAGCTATCGTTTCGTCGGCCAGCAGCGCGGCGGCGAGATCGTTGTTGAGGCGCATGAGCAGTTCGAGGGCAGCTTCGACATCCGGGTTGCCGCCGGCTTCGAGGCCCTTGCCCAATGCTTCGGTCAACCAGATTGCCGGCGCTACCGGCTCAGGGGCGCTGACGACGGCGCACAGCATGGCTTGAATCTCGTCGAGGCGCATAGCCTCGCCCTGGAAAACTTCGGATTCGAGCAGTTCTTCAAGCCGGTCAAGATCGGCATCGGTCAGGGGGGTTGGGTTCATCGCTTTGGTCCTCGGCAATTGCAGAATGATAGCCCAGAACCGCCCTGCCCGCAGCCTCTGGCTGCCATCTGACTAACCGGAAAGTGCCCCTGCCGGGCTGCCCGGAGCTTGGATCTGGACCGGCACATCGACATCCTTGAGTACGCCGGGATCGTCGACCGGGCAGAGCACCAGCGCCGCTGGATCGGCCTCGAGAATGGCCTTGCCGCCCTGGTCGCCGGTCAGCGCCAGTAGCTCGGCCCGATACGCAGCGCCGAAGGCGACTGGATGACCTGGGCAACCGTCATGGATCGGCCGGGCCAGCGCCGCCCCGTCTTGCATGGCGTGAAGAACTGCGTGGTAACTGGCCGGCTCTATGTAGGGCATGTCCGCCAGCGCGACTATCCAGCCGACTGCATCGGCTGTGGCCGCGACGCCGCTGGCCAGGCTGTGGCCCATGCCCTGCTCCGCCTCTGCGCAAACGACGGTTTCCAGCCCTTCTGCCTCCAGCAGACTGGCCAGCACCGTATCGTCGGGCCGGATGACGACGATGCTGCGCGCACAAACGGCAGCCAGATGACGAGCCGAAGCGAGCGCCATCGGCGTGCCGTCGGCCAGCGGATGCAGCCGTTTGTCGGCGCCGAAGCGCCGGCTGCTGCCGGCCGCCAGCAAAATGCCGACAATCTGGTTCATGCGACCCGGCAGGCGTAGGGATCGGTGACTGCTACGGTCGACCGGAAAATTTGCCCATTTTTCACAGCGGTCATTTCGGCGAGGATGGAGACGGCGATCTCCGGCGGCGTGCGGCTACCAATGGGCAGGCCGACCGGGCCATGCAGGCGGTCGACTTCGGCTTGCGACAGGTCGAAATATTGCAGCAGGCGTTCGCGGCGTTTGCTGTTGTTGGCCTGCGAACCGAGCGCGCCGACGTAGAAGGCCGGCGACTTGAGCGCTTCAAGCAGGGCCATGTCGTCGAGCTTGGGATCGTGGGTCAGCGCCACCACGGCGCTGCGCGGGTCGAGGCTGAGTTCGGTCACGGCATCGTCGGGCATCGCGGCGATGCGCTCGGTGCCGGGCACATCCCAGCCGTCGGCATACTCGCTGCGCGGGTCGCAGATGTAGACGCGATAACCGAGGGCCTGCGCCATCGTCGCCAGGTACCGTGAAATCTGCCCGGCGCCGATGATCAGCAGCCGCCAGGCCGGGCCGTGCAGGGTGACCAGCGTCTGACCATCCCATTGCTGGCTGTCGCCGGCGCTGCCGCCTTCTAGACTGACCGCGCCGCTCGCCAGCACCACGCGGCGGTGCACCAGCTGGCCGGTGGCGATGCGCTGGGCGAGTTGTTCGAGCAAGGCGGCATCCGGCGCCGGTTCGAGCACCAGTTCCAGCGTGCCGCCGCAGGGCAGGCCGAAGCGATGCGCCTCGTCGGCCGTGACGCCGTAGCGCAGCAGGCGCGGCGCGCTACCCGTGAACTCCCCGACAGCGGCCCGCCGAATCAGGTCGTCCTCGATGCAACCACCGGAAACCGAACCCTGAACCTGCCCGTCGTCGCGCAGAATCATCCAGGCGCCGGGCGGGCGCGGGGCGGAACCCCAGGTCCGGGCGACGGTGATCAGTGCGAAGCGATGCCCGGCCGCCGCCCATTTTCGGGCAGCGTCGAGGACCTGCGTGTCGAGGCTGTCCATGTCAGGCCACCAGCTCGGCGGTGTTGAACGGCATCTTGTGCAGGAACTTGCCGGTGGCGGCAGCGATGGCGTTGGCCACGGCCGGCGCCAGCGGCGGCACGCCGGGTTCGCCGATGCCGGTCGGAGCGCCGGTTGAAGCCACGATGTGCACCTCGACCACCGGCATTTCATCGATGCGTATCGGCGCATAGCTGTCGAAATTGCCTTGCTCGACCCGGCCTTCCTTGAGCGTGATTTCACCGTGCAAGGCGGCTGAAAGTGCGAAGCCAACAGCCCCTTCGACCTGCGAACGGATGTTGTCCGGATTGATCGCCGTGCCGCAATCGACGGCGCAAATGACGCGGTCGACCTTGATCGAGCCATCCTTTTTAACCGTCACTTCGGCCACCTGGGCGACGAATGAGTTGAACGATTCATGCACCGCCACGCCGCGCCCACGCCGCTCGCCGGCTGCCGCCTTGAGCGGCGTTCCCCAGTTGGCTTTCTCGGCCGCCAGCTTGAGTACGCCGGCGTGCTTGGGGTGCTCGGTCAGCAATTCCAGGCGCAGGGCGACCGGGTCCTTGCCCATCGCCGCCGCGACCTGATCGAGGAAAACCTCGGTCGAGTACGCCGTATGCGACGAACCCACCGAGCGCCACCAGAGTACCGGCACGCCGATATTGGTCGGCGTATGCAGATCAACCAGCAGGTTGGGAATCGCATACGGCAGATTCGAAGCGCCTTCGACCGAAACGTGATCGATGCCGTCCTTGACCAGCATCGCCTCGAATGGCGAGCCAGTAATGATCGACTGGCCAACCAGCCGATGATGCCAGCCGACCAGCTTGCCGCTGCCGTCGAGCGCCGCTTCCAGCGCGTGGTGGAAGAGCGGCCGGTAGTAGCCGCCGCGCATGTCGTCCTCGCGCAGCCAGACCAGCTTGACCGGGGCCTTGCCATTGATCGCCTTGACGATGTGCGCCGCCTCCAGCACGTAATCCGACTGGGTGCAGGCCCGCCGTCCGAAACTGCCGCCGGCGTAGAGCATGTTGAGCTTGACCTGTTCCGGCTTGAGGCCGAACAGCGCGGCCACCCGGCCCTGATCGACAGTCTGGAACTGCTCCCCGTTCCACACGTCGCAGCCATCAGCCTTGAGCTGGACGACGCAGTTCATCGGCTCCATCGCGGCGTGGGCGAGGTAGGGGAAATCGAAGGAGGCTCTGACCACTTTGGCGGCGCCGGCAAAGGTTTTTGCCGTATCGCCCTTATTCGCGGCGATCAGGCCGGGCTTCTTGGCCATTTCCTTGTATTGGGCCAGGATCTCATCGCTGCCCAGCTTGAAGGCCTTGCTGTCGTCCCAGACGACCGACAGCGCATCGCGCCCTTTCTTGGCGCTCCACGTGTCGGTGGCCAGCACAGCAACGCCCTGCGGAATCTGTACCACATCGACGACACCCTTGATCGCCTTGGCCTTGGTCGCATCGAAGGACTTCACCGTAGCGCCGAACTGCGGCGGATGGGCGACCACGGCGACCAGCATGCCGGGCAGGAAAACATCCTGCGTGAATTGCGCCGTGCCATTGGTCTTGGCCGCGCTGTCCTTGCGTTTGGCCTGCTTGCCGATCAGGCGGAAATCCTTGGGGTCTTTGAGCTTGACCTCAGTCGGCACGGTTTCTTTGGCCGCATCAAGCGCCAGTTCGCCAAAGCTGGCCTTGCGGCCACTGCCGGCATGGCTGAGGATGCCGTCGCGCACGACAATCTCCGCCGCGCCGACATTCCAGCGCCTGGCAGCGGCGGAAACCAGCATGGCCCGACCGCTTGCCCCGGCCTTGCGCATCTGGTCCCAGGAATTGGCCATCGCCGTGCTGCCGCCGGTGCCCTGCGCCGGGCCCCAGAAGGTGTTGTTGTAGCGCTTGGCGTCGGCTGCGGCGCCTTCGATGCGAACCTGCGCCCAGTCCGCATCGAGTTCATCAGCCAGAATCGTGGCCAGACCGGTGTAGGTGCCCTGCCCCATTTCGAGGTGCTTGGACATGACGGTCACGCTGTTGTCGGCGCCGATTTTCAAAAATGCGTTAATTTCGGCGTTGACCGTAGCAACACGGTTCAACTTGCCGGCAGCGACAGCCGGCAGGCAAAAACCCAGCGTCAGGCCGGCGCTGCCTTGCAGGAAACGGCGGCGGCTGAGGTTTTCAATGATGATTTCGCTCATGATCAATCTCCTCAGGCCAGCGCTTTGGCGGCTTCGTGGATGGCAGCGCGGACGCGCACATAGGTAGCGCAGCGGCACAGATTGCCCGACATGGCGTTGTCGATATCGGCATCGGTCGGCTTGCGGTTCTGGCTGAGCAGCGCCACGGCACTCATGATCTGCCCGGACTGGCAATAGCCGCACTGCACGACATCGAGCTTGCGCCAGGCTTCCTGCACCACCTTGCCGACGCGCTCGCTATCGACCGCCTCGATGGTCCTGATCTTGCGCCCAACCACCGCCGAGACCGGCGTCGAACAGGCTCGCACCGGCTCGCCATCGACATGCACCGTACAGGCGCCGCACAGCGCCTGGCCGCAGCCATATTTCGTCCCGGTCATCTGCAGGGTGTCGCGCAGCGCCCAGAGCAGCGGCGTATCGGGCGCCACATCGAGTTGATGCGCCTTGCCGTTAATAGTCAGTTTGATCATCTGCATACTCCTCGTCGGAAGGGGATCAGCAGCCATCCCGTGGCTGCTGTTTGTGCGAATAGTGTGGGTGAAGCAAGGCGCCGAGCGATAACCCAATCGTGCAGACTTATTGCCTGATCCTCCAGAATCGGCCTGCCGCCTCTCGCCGGCCAGCGCCAAAACCGCTACTCTCCGGTCATGGATACTGCCGTTCTGACCACGCCTCGCCCAAATGATTCCAACGCCATGAATGACGCCGAACTGGCGCGCCAGCGAGCAGAACTCGCCGCCCTCATCGACCGCCACTGCCCTGCCGATGGCATGGTGGATACGGCCATTCCCGGCGTCAAGATTTTCCGCGGATCGAACACCGAAGTGCCGACCTGCACCATCATGACCTCGGTCTTCGCGATGATGGCCCAAGGCGCCAAACGCATCACGGTCGGCGACGACACCTACGATTACGATGCCCGCCATTACCTCATTTCATCGGTCGATCTGCCGATTTTTGGGCGCATCACCCGGGCCTCCATCGCCGAACCCTACCTCGGCCTGGGGCTCGCCATCGACCCGTTGAAGATCAACGAACTGGCTGCCGCCATGCCCAAAAATCGGGCATTTGAAGGCGTTGACCGTGGCATTGCCGTCGGCCTGCTCAGCGTCGACATCCAGAACACCGCCCTGCGCCTCGCCCGATTGCTCGATACGCCAGCCGACATCCCGGTGCTCGCCCCTATCATCGAACGCGAACTGCTCTACCGCCTGCTCGCCGGCCCCCTCGGTTCACGCCTGCGCCAGGCCGCCGCCAGCGGCAGCCACAGCCACCAGATCGTCCGCGCCATCGACTGGCTCAAAACCAACCTCGACCAGCCGCTCAGCATCGAACGGCTGGCCAGCCTGGCGAACATGAGCCGCTCGTCGCTGCACCATCATTTCAAGGCGCTGACCGCCATGACGCCGCTGCAATACCAGAAGCAGCTGCGTCTGCAGGAAGCCCGCCGCCTCATGCTGGTCAGCGATACCGATGCCGCCTCGGCGGCGCATCACGTCGGCTACGAAAGTCCCTCGCAATTCAACCGCGAATATCGCCGCATGTTCGGCGCCCCGCCGGGCCGCGATGTCGCCCATTTTCGCCAGAGCCAGACGGCCTGAACCTCCGCCCGCCACGCTGGTCAGACTTGGCCACCACAAGGAAACAAGCATGCCGAAAATCGAAAAAACCGACGCCGAATGGCGTGCCCAGCTCGATGAAACCGAATACCGCGTCACCCGCCAGAAAGGCACCGAACGCGCCTTCACCGGCAAATATTGGGACACCCACGAAGACGGCACCTACCACTGCGTCTGCTGCGGCGCACCGCTCTTCCGCTCGGAAGCCAAGTTCGATTCCGGCTGCGGCTGGCCGAGCTTCCACACGCCGAACGACGAAAAACTCATCGACGAACACGTCGACCGCAGCGTCGGCATGCTCCGCACCGAAGTAACCTGCCACGACTGCGGCGCCCACCTCGGCCATGTCTTCGACGACGGCCCGGCACCGACGGGGGTGCGTTACTGCATCAACTCGGCATCGCTGAAGCTGGAGAAGGATGGAGCGTGAAGAGCAGATGAGGTTCGCCATGGTGAAAAATTAATGGGGGCGTTAATGCCCCCATTAATGAAGTTAAAAACCCTGCCAAGACGCAATTTCGTCAACGATCAGGGAAGAAACGGTATCGCAGTACCAGCACGGCCATTTGCCACTGTCAGCTACGGCGCCGACGATACGTTGCCCCAAGACCAGCCAAAGCCACTCCGAGCAGCGCCATGCTGCCTGGCTCGGGCACAAAACCGGTACGGGCGCGGATGTCGTTATCGGTATCCTGGCGGAATGACCAGTCGGAGCCGGGCCCTGTACCTGCATCGAAAGTAACCATCAGGGTATGAAATATATCGCCCACAGGAGCATCCGGATCTATGCCAACTGCATTCGAATACACTGCAGTCCCGTCACAGGTAGCGCAGCCAGAGAGAATGGCGAAGTCCGCACCGGAAGCCGACCCAGGAGAACCTGAAGAGGGCGAGGTCGTGTCCAGAATCGTGATCTGACCGAAAGCCGAGGCATCCAGGACCAAACTGGACAACAAACCCAAACTGGTGACGCCTGGCGTAAAGGTAAATGACCAGGGTGCCGTGAAGGTATCGCCGGTCAGCGAAAGCCCCCAGCCCGTACCAGATACGCCACCAGAGGTGGCACCGGTATCCGCCCAGGTCAAAGTCTGACTAAACCCGCCAGAGAAGGAAGCTGTAACCTTTAGGCCGTCCATGTCGGCACCAGTGCTGACGAAACCGGTCAATCCGGGAATCAGCGACGAGGAACTTGCATCCTTGCTGACAATTACTGCCGCATGAGCACTCGACACCAGAACTATGGCCCCGGCTAGAAGCCCGATTGCAATTTTCATTTTATTTGCCATTTCAATCTCCGATGAATATGAAAAATAGGTCTAACCTCGTTTCCAATTAATCGAGCGTCGACGTTCGAGCCCGCCGTCAACAAAGCAAATTCCAGCCCAAATAAACAAACTTATTTAATATCAATTAGTTACTTTTAACAAAAAAACCGGGCATAAGGCGGCATTGCGAAATGTAAAGAAAATCGACAGCTCTCGATTCCGTTGTGCCCCATCCCCCGGTTACGCTATTTCTCCCGCACAGGATCGCCCCTACCCCGGGAGCGATTTAGTCCTTGTCCGAGGGAAGATCAATCCAAATACAGGGGCGAGTTGCATATCTCGGAGCCGCCAAACCGCCTCCTGGCCGGCTGTCACATTTTGATCACCGCGTACTAAACGACGGGTTTGTCCGGTAAGCAGCCAAAGAATATCTTATCGCCCGTCATTCCAGTCCCCTGCACTTCCTCATACCGAGGACAACTGACCAGATGATCATTGACCATCCCGGATGCCTGCATGAACGCATAGCAAATCGTCGAGCCGATGAATTTGAAGCCGGCGCGGGCCAAGGCTTTGCTCAGGGCGTCGGATTGCGGGGTTTTGGCGGGGACTTCGGACAGCGATGAGCGGGCGTTTTGCAGCGGCTTCCCGCCGACGAAAGACCACAGGAAATCGCTGAACGATTGCCCCCCGGCGGTCAGCGTTAGATAAGCCTTGGCGTTCTCGATAGTCGCGGCGATCTTGGCGCGGTTGCGGATGATGCCGGGGTCGGCCAGCAGGGCGGCGACTTTTTGCTCGTCGTAGTGGGCGATCTTGTGCGGGTCGAAGTTGTCGAATACCTGCCGGTAGTGCGCCCGTTTCTTGAGCACGGTGGCCCAGGACAAGCCGGCCTGGGCGCCTTCGAGGATCAGGAGTTCGAACAGGGCGCGGTCGTCGCGTAGCGGCAGGCCCCATTCGGTATCGTGGTACTCGCGGTAGAGGTCGAATCCTTCGCACCAGGGGCAGCGTTCCATCGTCATGCTTCCATCAACAAAAGGCGCAGTGTAGCTGTGACCGCTCCATGCCGACAGTTTCAGGCTGGCTGCTGCAGCTTCGATCTCACTCGTCAGTTGTTATGCAGCTCGCCGGCGGGCGGCGGGCTACGTTCCTGCATGAAGCGCCCCGGCGGCACGCCGAAGGCGCGCTTGAACATGGCCGAGAAGGCGGCCTGGCTGGCGTAGCCGAGTTCCGCCGCGACTTCGCCGTATGGGCGGCCGCGGCCGATCAGGTCGAGCGCCCGGGCCAGGCGCAATTGCTGGCGCCAGGCGCCGAAGCTCAATTTCAGTTCGCTGACGAACAGGCGGGCCAGCGTCCGCTCGCTGGCGCCGACGCGGGCCGCCCACTCGGCCAGCGACAGCGCGGAAGCGGGATCGTCGATGAGCGCCTGACACAAGGACTGCAGGCGCCGGTCCTGCGGCATCGGCAAACCCAGCGAGAGCGGCGGGGCGCGGCGGATTTCGGTGAGCAGCAATGCCGTCACCTGACGCTGGCGCAGCGACGCATCCTGGCCGTCGCCGTCAGCCTCGCTCAGCGCCTCGAATAGCGCCCGCATGAGGTCGGAGACCTCGATCACCGAACAGGCATCGAGCGGCAGCGGGGCCACTTCGGGGGCTATATAAACGGTGCGGAACTCGACTTCGCCGAGCATGAGCAGATCGTGCTCGATGTGCGGCGGGATCCACACGGCGCGCAAGGCGGGCACCAGCCAGGTCATGCCGGCCGCCGAAATGCGGATGCCGCCGCGCAGCGGATAGGCCAGTTGCGCCCAGTCGTGGCGATGCGGCGGCACATAAACGTCAGCCGGCGGACAACGCATATTGACCGTCATCGGCAACTCGGCGGTCGGGGCGCGGCGGGGTACGGGGTCGAAGGTGAGGTCTGTCTGCATTGCGATAATTTTTGTCCGAATGTCGCATCACAGTCAATGGGGCGCAAAGCTAGACTGTAATCCTTAACGTTTTACTCGGACTTTCCCCATGACGACCGCCACCCTGCCCGCACCCCAGCGCAGCGACATCGAAGTGATCACCCTGATCGGCTTCGTACACGGCGTTTCGCACTTTTTCCACCTGCTGCTGCCGCCGCTTTTTCCGTGGCTCATGCAGGACTTCAACCTCAGCTTCACCGGCATCGGCATGACGATGACGGTTTTCTTCGTCGTCTCCGGCATCGGCCAGGCAATGGCCGGCTTTCTCGTTGACCGTTTCGGATCGGCCCGCGTGCTCGGCGGAGGCATCAGCTGCTTTGCACTGGCCGGCGTTGTGCTGCATTTCGCCACCGGCTACCCGATGCTGATCGCCACCGCCGCGCTGGCCGGCCTTGGCAACAGCGTTTTTCACCCGGCCGATTTCACGGTGCTCAACCACCGCGTCTCGCAGGCCCGGCTCGGCCATGCTTTCTCGGTGCATGGTCTGTCCGGCAACCTCGGTTGGGCGGCGGCGCCGGTCTTCATGACCGGCATTGCCGCGGCCTACGGCTGGCGCAACGCAGCGCTCGGCGCCAGCCTCGTCGCCCTCGTTGCCCTCGCCCTGCTCTTCTGGCGCCGCGCAGCCATCAACGAGGCGCACGACCATCGCACAACCAAAAGCGACGAAGCGAAATCGCCCACCTTCGCCTTCCTCGGCTCGCGCGCTGTCTGGCTGTGTTTCCTCTTTTTCCTGCTGATCACGGCCGCCTTCGGCGCCATCCAGAATTTCGCCAGCCCGATATTGCAGGCCATCTACGGGCTGTCGCTGACAACGGCCGCGTTGGCCCTGTCGACCTATCTGGTCGGCGGCGCCGCCGGCATCATCCTCGGCGGCTTTCTCGCCCAGAAGAACGCCCACGACTACCTGATCGCCGGCGCCCTCGGCGTCGCTGCCCTGCTCGCCGTCCTGCTCGCCAGCGGCATCCCGCCTGGCTGGGCCATCCTGCCGCTGATGGGCGGCATCGGCTTCTGCACCGGCATCGCCGGGCCGTCACGCGATCTGCTGGTCCGTCGCGCTGCTACCGCGCGCTTTGGGAAATCCGCTTATGGGCGGGTTTATGGCTTTGTCTATTCCGGGCTGGATCTTGGGTTGGCGATGGCGCCAGTCATCTTTGGCGGGATGATGGATGGACGGCGGTTTGGAGAGGTGTTGATTGGCATTGCCGTCCTGCAGACGCTGGCGATTTTTAGCGCCTTGCGGGTTGGGAAGGCGGTTTAGGCCAATCCCACGGTCAACCGGAAATTTTGGCTAAAAATGAAATGGTTTCGACTGGCTTGGGGTTCCGCGCTTGCGGAAACCCCTGCCAAATAAAAACAGAATCGCCTGACGATCAAATCGGCTGGAACAAGTCGTTGAATTTCTGCTGAGCGTCGCGGCGAGCGGCTTCGCTGGCATTCGGATCAATGGCCGCCCGGGTCATGGCGTAGGCCGCATCCAGCAATCCCAGGAAACGGCTTTCCAGCGTCTTCATTTGCTCGCTATCGAGACGCTTGTCCACATGGTATTTCTTGAGTGTTGCGCGCAGGCTTTCCAAGTCTTCCTGAATCATGCTCGAGCGGGGCGTGCCGACAAAGTAGCTGTTTTCCCGTTTAACCCTGCCCGGCGTACCCAGGATGTCGTCAATGAAGCCGCGATAGGCCGCGACGAGCTTGGGCGCGTTGTTCACCAGCATGGCGTTGTTGGTGTCCATCATGTAGCTGCGCACGTCTGCGTTGGCCGAACCGACGATCAACTGGTCGCCAAAGAGTGAAACCTTGCTGTGCAGCGAAAGGTTATGGTTCCCGACCGGCGGTTGGTATTCGTAATATTCAAAGCGTGCAGCCCGGCTGGCCCCATGCTGCAAGCCGGTCACCTCGGCAAATGCCTTGATGGCATGGCGTGCCAGCAAATTGACCGGGGTCAGGTCGGTGGTGGCCAACGAATTGGTGATCACCCTAACCGTGACATGTGAACAATCCTGCTTGCCATCGACGAGGGCGGCCAGGCTGGATGCAAGATTGGCCGGCGGGAAGAAATAGGCACTGTGCAGAATGACCATCTGGGGTTGGTCGACGGTCGCTTTGCTGCAGATGCCGGAGAGCGCCTGCAGCCAGATTTCCGTGATGTGTTTGCCGTCATCGCCCTCCTGGCCGGCCTGGGCTCCGTAGAGCCGAACGCGA
This sequence comes from Gammaproteobacteria bacterium, assembly GCA_018828385.1. Taxonomy (GTDB): domain Bacteria; phylum Pseudomonadota; class Gammaproteobacteria; order Burkholderiales; family Rhodocyclaceae; genus Azonexus. The sequence goes on from JAHJVE010000023.1 coordinate 324,419, forward strand.
CTTGCTGGCTTCAGGCGCTTGTCGAAAGGCAGGTTCTCTAGGTAGTAAAGGCGCGCCGAGGGGTCGACGGCAAGGGGCTGGCTTGGCTGGATCTTTCCGGCGTAAGCCGTCTTGTAGGCCTTGGCATTCTGCGCCATTCGCTGGCTCGCCGCTTCGACCCGCTGATCCAGGCTCATGGCAGCGAGTTTGAACTTGCCATTGACGCAGGCGTCATGTTTGGCCCCCGGTTTCAGTTTGGTGCAGGCGTTTTCAGCCGTCGTATAGGCTTCCATATTCCACAGCACATCGTTAGGTGCATGGGTGCGAACCTCGTCCAGCGTCGCCACCATCCGGTTGAAGTTCCACAGCCCGTCGAAAGCGTCTGCGATGACCTTGCCGCCATCGCCTGTCACCGTAGCCACCAGATCGGTGTCCATGAAGACATACTTTTCGATCAGGGGATTGGGGTGCATGTGGTAGGAGTTTTCGACGTTGCGCCCGCCCAGTTGCACCCGGCTCGAATCGGCGAGCAGGAGTTTCTGGTGCGTGAAGTCGGTGATGTGGTCCCAGTCCAGTTTTTCTTCTGCACTGAACTTGCGGTCAATCGGCAGGGCTGAAAACAGCTCGTTTTTCACCGGCACGATCTGGCTGGCGTACAACTGCTCCGCCATCAATAGCCCCAGGTTGGCCTGCACACGCTGAAAGACGGGGGCGGTGCGCGACTGCCAGTAGAGTTTGCCCAGCTTCTTGAGACTTTCCTTTTGCTCGGGAGTCGCCTTGCCGGCCTGGCCGGCGGCTTGGGGATCGATATTCTGTCCCTGCTCGATGGCCAGCGTCATCAAGTTGGCATTCCTGGCATAGAGCCCAGAGAGCAGCAGCCCGGAAGGCCCGGTATTGACGTTGGAAACATTGAGGGTTGCGGCTGGTACGCCGTCAATTTGCTCGTCGGCAAACAGCTTTTCCACAGCCGCCATCTTGTCGGCTGAGCAAGCCTCTTTGCTGGCCGCCCCAGCCTGACCACAACCCATGGTCATGTAAACAGCATCCTTGACGATGTTCAGCGTCGGCCGGTTGTAGAAACGTACCGCCAGCCTACCCTTGCCCGAATTGCCGCGTCGTTCCATGGCCGTGAACATGTCCAGGCGCTTGTAATTGGTTTGATAATCGACGAGCAGGCGAACCTTCACCCCGCGCTGGGCTGCGACGATCAGCGCCTCGGAGAGCACCGAAGAACTCTCGTCGTCGGCGTAAATGTAGTAAGTGAGCTCAAGCGACGACTTTGCTTCCTCGACCAGGCGGATTTTGGACAGGAAGGAAGCATCGTTGTCGATAATGACTGCCCCGTCGCTGATAGCAAGCGCCGCTGACGAAGCCTGGGCCAACAGTGAGCTATCAGTGAGCGAGGCGTGGGGAACGGTCGTCGCGCAGCCGGTCAGAAGTCCGGCCAACACCAACGTAGGAATCATTTTATTGGTCATCATTGCCTCACAAAGTTTGAGCGCCAAGGCAGTATGACGTTTTCAAATTTTAAGTACAACCGAATAAACGGGCGACCGGACGACGCAAGGCGCGGCGACCAGACCGGGTGTTTGAGAGCTGGACTACGGCAAGAGCATGGAATCGTCGACAGTTAAAGCCCACGCGCCCAGGCCGGGCGCAAATGGGCGACTTCAGGGGCGGCGATAGCAAGTCGCACCTGCTCAAGCAAGCGCACCTTGTCGGCCCCCAGCGTCCCCTTGAGCACCAGCCAGTTGGACGCATGATCGCTGCGAAACACTGTCCGCTTGAGTTCCAGCCCGGATAAAAAGCGCTCCATCTCGACAAACAACTCATGCTGATCAAGCGGTTCCCAGCCGGGAAATCCGGCGCGAAAACGTTCCTCGCCCTGCGGAAAACTGACGACCAGCGTCGCCAGGTATTCCGGCTGCGTCGCATTGGCCAGCCGCGCCGAGTTCTCCGCGTGCTGCATCGACAGAGCCTTGCCGCCCAGCCCGTTCAGAATCATCACCGAACGCGTGATGCCGGCGGCGCCGAGCTTGTCGAGCGCCTCGCACGTGGTGTCGAAGGTTTCGCCCTTGTCGACGGCGGCCAGCACCTGATCGTCGCCCGATTCGGCGCCGATATAGACCATTTTCAGCCCGGCTGCCGCCAGCTCGTCGATTTCGGATTGCGACTTCTTGCGCAAGTTTCTCGGCAGGCAATACGACGAAATCCTCCGCACGGCCGGCAGGTGCGTGCGAATCGCTTCGAGAATACTCAGCAGCCGCCGGGTCGGCAGGGCGAGCGCGTCACCGTCGGCGAGGAAGACGCGGCGGATTTCACCGCCATACCGCTGGCCGGTCAGCCGGATGCTTTCGAGCACCTCGTCTTCGCTGCGCGCCACAAACTTTTTCTGCGGCGCCGTGTACATCTCGCAGAACGTGCATTTGTTCCACGAACAGCCATCCGTCACCGGCAGGATCAGCGATTCCGCCTCGCTCGGCGGACGAAAGACCGGCTCGACGTAACGGATCGGAATCATCAGGCGCCGACCTTGGCGAGGAAGCCGGGCGGCACGGCGGAGGCTTTGCGGGCGGTGTAGTCGAAGAACATGATGCCGTGCTTGCCGCGCGCCACTTCGCGGCCGCTGGCTTTGTCGCTGAGGCGCCAGACGAGGTCGCAGCCGTATTTGTTGAAATCGTTGGCGCCCATTTCAACAACCAGCGTTTCGCCGTGAAAGGCTTCCGAGCGGTATTGCGCGGCGACATCGGCGACGACGATGCCGACGCCTTCGACATCGAGTTCGGTGTAGCCGAGCGACTTGAAAAAGCGCACGCGTGCTTCGGAGACCAGCGAAATCAGCTGGGCGTTGTCGAGGTGGTGACCGTAGTTGATGTGGCCGATATAGATGGGAATATCGGTCGAGAAGCTGAAGTGCTCGGGGAGTTCGATCTTGATGCGGGGCATGGTTTGGCGCCGGATAAATGAGTGAATCCGGATTCTACGGACAGGATAGCGGCGCGGCCAGCGGTCCACATGCCGCATTGCGGCTAAACTAGCAGCCCCGGCGACTGGCCAGCCAGCGCCACCCACCGCCCGCCAGACACTTGTTTGACGGGCCAGCATGGCAGGACCGCAAGTGAATTTCTTTTCGACCATCGTCAAATTTCTGACGCTCCCCTTGGCCACGGCCAACTATCGCCAGCAGTTGGCGCGCACGCTGATCGCCATCGGTGTCGATGGCGCCCTGCTGCTCGGCGCCCTGCTCACCTACTTGCTGCTGACGGTCCTGCCCAGCCTGCCGCCGCTCGACATCGTGACCGACTATCAACCGAAGATTCCGCTTCGCATCTACACGGCGGACGGCGCGCTGCTCGGCGAATTCGGCGAGGAACGCCGCGTCTTCGTGCCCATCCAGGAAATCCCGCAGGTCATGAAGGATGCCCTGCTCGCCATCGAGGATTCGCGCTTCTACGAACACGGCGGCGTCGATTACCGGGGCGTCACCCGGGCGCTGGTCGCCGATCTGACCGGCGGCTTTCACCAGGGTGCATCGACGATCACCATGCAGGTGGCGCGCAATTTCTTCCTGTCGCGGGAAAAAACCGTCAAGCGCAAGCTGACCGAAACGCTGCTCGCCTATCGCATCGAGTCGGCCCTGACCAAGGACCAGATCCTCGAGCTGTACATGAACCAGATTTACCTCGGCCAGCGCACCCATGGCTTCGCCAGCGCCGCCCGCACCTATTTCAACAAGACCCTGCCCGAGCTGACGCTGGCCGAAGCCGCCATGCTCGCCGGTATCCCGCAAAACCCGGCCAAGCACAACCCGGCGGTCAACCCGGTTCGCGCCAAGAGCCGCCAGTTGCTGGTCCTCAGGCGTCTGCGCGTGCTCGGCAAAATCACCGAAGCGCAATACACCGAGGCGGTGGCCCAGCCCCTCGCCATCAGCGACCGCCCGTTGCTGAGCGTGCATGCCGACCACGCGGCCGAAATGGTGCGCCAGGAAATCTTTGCGCAGTACCAGGACGAAACCTACACGCGCGGCATCAACGTCTACACCACGCTCAACGGCGCCGAGCAGAACGCAGCCTACAACTCGCTGCGCAGCAACGTGCTGGCCTACGACCAGCGCCACGGTTACCGCGGACCGGAAGGCTTCGTCGATCTGCCGACGGACGCCAACGAGCGCGACGACGCCATCGACCGCATCCTGGCCAAGCATCCGAACAGCGACAACCTGATCGCCGCCGTCGTTACCGACGTCTCCAGCAAGAAAGTCAGGGCCGAACCGGCCACTGGCGACACCATCGAGATCAGCGGCGACGGCCTGCGCTTTGTCGCCCGCGCCCTGCAGGCCAATGCCAAGGCAGCGCAGATTCGCATCGGTTCTGTCATCCGCGCCAGCCGCGACGGCAAGGGGCGGTGGTCGATCAGCCAGATGCCCGAGGTCGAAGCGGCCTTTGTCGCCCTCAACGCCGAAGACGGCTCGTATCGCGCCCTGGTCGGCGGCTTCGATTTCTCGCGCAAGCAGTTCAACCATGTGACCAGCGCCTGGCGCCAGCCGGGATCGAGCATCAAGCCCTTCATCTACTCGGCGGCGCTGGAAAAAGGCTATTCACCGGCCACGCTGGTCGAGGATGCCCCGCTCTCGCTGCCGGCCGGCGCCGACGGCAAGACCTGGGAGCCGCAGAACGACGACGGCTACGATGGCCCGATCAGCCTGCGCCAAGCCCTCGCCCGCTCCAAAAACGTCGTCGCCGTGCGCCTCCTGCGGGCGATCACCCCGCAATACGGGCGCGACTACCTGCAGCGCTTCGGCTTCGATGTCAGCAAGCACCCGGCCGACCTGACGATGACCTTGGGCAGCGGCTCGGTCACGCCGCAGCAACTGGCCGCCGCCTACGCCGTCTTCGCCAATGGCGGCTACCGGGTGACGCCGCACCTGATCGCCAAGATCACCGACAGCCGCGGCAACGTCCTGCACGAAACGCCGCCGCCCCCGGCCCGCCAGGACGAACAACGGGTCATCGACAGCCGCAACGCCTTCATCATCGACAGCATGCTGCGTGAAGTCGCCCATACCGGGACCGGTGCCCTCGCCGGCCAGCGTCTCGGGCGCCCCGACGTAGCGGGCAAAACGGGGACGACGAGCGATGCCATCGACGGCTGGTTTGCCGGCTACGCCAGCGATGTCGTCGCTGTCGCCTGGATGGGCTTCGACCAGCCGAAATCGCTGGGCAGCCGCGAATTCGGCGCGACCCTGGCGCTCCCCATCTGGATCGACTACATGCGCCAGGCACTGGCCGCCAAGCCGGTCGCCCAACGCCCGGCCCCGGCCGGTGTTTCCTTTGTAGACGACGATTGGCTCTACGACGAATTCAACAGCGACAGCGGCGTCAAGGAACTCGACGTCGAATCGCTGCCTAGCCTGGTCAGGGATTTTTTCAAGCGTCTGGGAATCTGACTTTCACGCCACCTGCCTACGCCCGATAAAATTTATCCCGACATCAACGGACTCCAGCCATGAGCTCAATCGACCACAAACGCCTCGACAAGATCGTCGCCGACGCCCGCAAGGCCGCCGACCAGCGCGCCGAGGGCTACCGCGAACGCGCCCTGAAAATCTACCCATGGATCTGCGGCCGCTGCGCCCGCGAATTCACCACGACCAACCTGCGCGAACTGACCGTGCACCATCGCGACCACAACCACGACAACAACCCGAACGACGGCAGCAACTGGGAATTGCTCTGCCTTTACTGCCACGACAACGAGCACCAGAAGCAGATCGAGGCCGACCGCGGCTACACCGACACCAGTACCAAGCGCGGTGGCGGCGCCACGCACAATCCGTTCGCCGCGCTGCAAGGCCTGCTCAAGAAAGACTGAGCACCGGCATGGCCGAGCAACATCACCTTGCCATCACCACGCGCGGGCGCGGTTCCGTCGAGATCACCGATGAAATCGCCGCCGTGCTCAGGAATGCTACGGTCAACGCCGGAATTGCCCATATTTTCGTCCGCCATACGAGCTGCGGCCTGGCCATCACCGAGAACGCCGACGCCAGCGTCCGCCGCGATCTCGAAACCCTCATGCAACGCTGGGCGCCGGACGGCGACCCGGCCTATCGCCACGACCTCGAAGGCGACGACGACATGGCTGCCCATGCCCGTTCGCTGCTCACCGGCGTTTCGCTGAGCGTTCCCTTTGCCGACGGCCGGCTGCTGCTCGGCACCTGGCAGGGCATCTACCTGTTCGAGCATCGAACGCAGGGACATCGCCGGGAAATCGTCGTCACGCTGCTCGGCTGACCGGCCCAGACGCCGTCAGCACGCAATGTCGCGTTTGAGCGACAGCCAGTTGGGGCGGAAAAACAGGCAATAGCCCAGGACCTGCTCGCCATCTGTCGCCACACAGCGACATCCCCATGGCACCCCAAAACAACTACACCCATAAAAATCAATTACTTGCAATCTGGCCCGGTAGTTGCGATAGCTCACAGGACAAAGCTGCCAACGAGGCCCTTCCTTGCTGCATTCATCCAGCGCCACCCGACATCCGGTTGGCGCCCCAAAAATCAGGTTGCAACCGGTCGGCGGCTTTGGCGGCACAGGATGAGGCGATATTGCCAGTTAAGCATGCACCAGCAGAGCAAAAGAGATGACCCAAAAAACGACACCCTTCGCGCCAGTCAGTGGCTTCATGCGGCAAATGAGCCTGTCCATCCTGATGCCCTTTTTCAGGAAAACGGACAAGTCACCGGTCCCCTGTCAGAAATACGAGTCTTCGGTTTTTTCTCAGCCGGACCAGTCCGAACTGCTCGCCATGGAAGAAGAAATCTGCCCCTTGGTTGAAGCAGAAATCTACGTGATCTACGGCCGCAAGGCCGACGCCGAAAAAGTGCTCAAGGCCGGCGTCAGGTCGGGACGCATCACGGCCGACCAGGCCGCCCGGTTCTGGGATACGCAAGGCAAGGCACCTTCAAACTGAAACAGGCGCCCGACATTTCATTTTCGGGCCTTTTTTCCGGTTGACCGTAGCAATCGCCATCCGGGGCCGGATCAGCCGCCGACGCCCGGCGCCACCGCCCCGCAGGCATGGCAGAAGCGGGCAAAGGCGCTCTTGCGCTCCTGGCACCGTCCACAGTGGTCGAACAGGCAGATGCCGCAGTGCGGACAGTAATCGATGCTGGTATTGGTCAGATCGACCTGACGCTCGCAGCCCGGGCAAACCTTCTTGGCCAGGCGGGCCAGCGCCGTGTCGTAGCTCAGTTCCTTGCGCCGCTCGACATCGGGCATGGCCTCGGCCTGCTTCTGTTTCTCGAGGTAGCGATTCAGCGCGATGATGGCGTAGCGGCCGACGAGCACGGTGACGACGATGCCGACCGCGTAGCGCACGTAGCCGCCATAGCTCGGCAGGTAGGGCACGAGCTCGACGAAGAAGGCGAACAGCGCGAAGTAGATGAAGCCCCAGACAAACGGCCACCACGTGCTCCTGCGCTGTTTGGCGAACAGCCAGCCGGCGACGGCGAGCAGCGGCAAGGTCAGCGCCAGGCGATAGCCGAAAACGCGCAACTCCTGCTCGCGGTAGGCCACGGCGAGTTTGCCCGAGGCTTCCCGCTCCAGTTCGCGCAGGGCGCGCTGCGCACTTTGCTCAGCCTGACGGGCATCGAGCAGGCCCTGTTGCTGGCGCTCGACATCGGCCAGCGCCTTGCGCTCGAGCACCTTCAATTCATCAAGCGCCTGCGTGCGTTCGATCAGCTCGGCGTCCTGCTCCGGGCGCTTGGTGGCGTGGCGGGTGGCCAGCCAGTTGTTGAAGGTATCGTGCGCTGCCGCCGAGTTGGCGCGGGCGCCGTTGAGTTTGAGTTCCGCCTGATCGTGGGCATCCTGCGCCACCCGGCGTTTTTCCTGCATCGCCTTGAGTTCGGCGCGCAGCGGCGCGGCGGCCGGCTGGTCGATGAAATCGTCGAGCGTGACGCGATGCTCGACCTTGGGCAGGTTCTCGACAATCGTCCCGCCCAGCCCGATCAGGAAACTGGCGAAAACGAAGGCGACGATCCACAACCCGAAACGAAACCATTTCTCGGACAGCCGCAATGCCTTGCTCATGCCTGAACTCCCTTGAATTTCGCCCGCACCGCAGAAATGGCCAGCATGCCGAGCAAGGCCACGGCCCCGGCGACGATGCCGAGAACGGCGTCGAGCGACATCGAGACAAGGCCGCCCATCGCCCCGCTCAGCCCGGCCACCTGTTCGATGGCGTGATGAACCGGCGGAATGCCGTGCGACAGGATGCCGCCGCCGACCAGGAACATCGCCGCCGTACCGACGATGGTGAGCAGCTTCATGAGTTTCGGCGCGGCGAGCAGCAAGCCCTTGCCGACGACTTTCATGAAGCCGCGCCCCTTGAGCAGCAGCCAGGCGCCAACGTCGTCCATCTTGACGATGCCGGCGACGACGCCATAAACGCCAAGCGTCATGATCAGCCCGATACCGGCCAGCACGGTCAGTTGCGTCATGAACGGCTGGCTCGCCACGGTGCCCAGCGCAATGACGATGATTTCGGCCGACAGCACGAAGTCGGTGCGGATGGCGCCCTTGATCTTTTCCGCCTCGAAAGCCGCCATATCGACCGTTTCATCGGCTATCGCAGCCAGTTCGTCGGCATGGTGCGAGTCGTCCTCGGCCTTGCTGTGCAGCCACGGATGGGCCAGTTTTTCGACACCTTCGAGGCACAGGTAGATGCCGCCGATCATGAGCAGCGGCGTCACCGCCCACGGGATGAAGGCGCTGATCGCCAGCGCCGCCGGCACGAGGATCAGCTTGTTTTTCAGGGAACCGACACAAACCGCCCAGACCACCGGCAATTCGCGCTCGGCGGCGACGCCGGCAACCTGTTGCGCGTTGAGCGCCAGATCGTCGCCGAGCACCCCGGCCGTTTTCTTGGCGGCAACCTTGGTCAATACCGCGACGTCATCGAGGATGGTCGCGATATCGTCGATGAGGACAAGCAGGCTGGCCCCGGCCATCAGGAATTCCGCCCGTTGATCGCGTCCAGCGAGAACTCGCGGATCCACGAGGCACGCCGGTCGATGGCCGAGCGACGATCCGTGAACACCTTGCCGCTGCTGGTTTCATACGGCGGCGGCGAAATTTGCGTGCACCGGCGGCGGTCGGCCCGGCGTCTCTGCAGTGCGGCTTCGGACATTGTTTTTTCCATGAAAGGCTCCTCGGCAAAACCGGAGGGGGACGTAATTATGCCATGGCGCATAAGCCGCGCGCCGGCCGGAAAACGGCTAGAATCCCGGCCGCGACCACTGCTACGGTCAACCGGAAATTTTGCCCAAATTTGAAAAGCGCATGTCTGAATACTCCGCCTCCTCCATCCGCGTCCTGAAAGACCTTGAGCCCGTCAAGGAACGTCCCGGGATGTACACCAGGACGACCTGCCCGACCCACATCGTCCAGGAAGTCATCGACAATGCCGCCGACGAGGCGCTGGCCGGCTTTGCCAAGAAAATTTCAGTCGCCATCCGGGCCGACGGCGTCATCGAAGTCAGCGACAACGGCCGTGGCATCCCGGTCGAAATCCACCCGGAAGAAGGCCGCCCGGCGGTCGAGCTGGTCTTCTGCAAACTGCACGCTGGCGGCAAATTCAACAAGACCGAATCGGGCAACGCCTACCGTTTCTCGGGCGGCCTGCACGGCGTCGGCGTCTCGGTCACCAATGCCCTGTCGATCCGCCTCGAAGTCGAAATCAAGCGCGGCGGCGGCATTCACCACCTCGCTTTCGGCGCCGGTTTCGTCACCGAACCTTTGAGCCGGATCGGCGATTGCGGCCAGCGCAACACCGGCACGACGGTGCGCATCCAGCCCGACCCCAAGTATTTCGATTCGCCCAAGGTCAACCTGGCGCAACTCGAACATCTGCTGCGCTCGAAGGCCGTGCTCATGCCGAACGTCACGGTTGAACTCGACATCGAAGGCCAGGACAAGAAAGTCTGGTGCTACCAGAACGGCATGGCCGATTACCTCAACGAAATGATGGTCGGCACGCCGGTGGCACCGATTTTCGTCGGCGAAAAACACGTTGAAAGCGCCAACGGTTTCGCCGTCGGCGAAGGCGCCACCTGGGCGCTGGCCTGGTTCGAGGAAGGCGGCGGCAAGCCGGAAAGCTACGTCAACCTGATCCCGACGCTGGACGGCGGCACCCACGAAGCCGGCCTCAAGGCCGGCGTCTTCGAGGCGGTCAAGACCTTCGCCGAACACCACGCCATCCTGCCCGCCAAGGTCAAACTGGCCCAGGAAGACGTCTGCGGCCGCATGACCTACCTGCTCTCGGCCAAGGTGCTCGACCCGCAATTCCAGGGCCAGACCAAGGAAAAGCTGACCAGCCGCGACGCCTACAAGCTGGTCACCCAGATGGTGCGCGACCCGTTCGAGCTGTGGCTCAACAGCCACGCCGATTTCGGCAAGAAGATTGCCGAACTGGCCGTCAAGGCGGCGCAGAACCGCATGAAATCGACGCAGAAGGTCGAGAAGAAGAAATCCTCCGGCATCGCCACCCTGCCCGGCAAACTGACCGACTGCGAATCGGACGACATCGGCCGCAATGAAGTCTTCCTGGTCGAAGGCGACTCGGCCGGCGGCTCTGCGAAACAGGGCCGCGACAAGGAAACACAGGCCGTGCTGCCCTTGCGCGGCAAGGTGCTCAACACCTGGGAAGTCGACCGCGACCAACTGTTCAAGAACAACGAAGTGCACGATATTTCGGTAGCCATCGGCGTCGATCCGCACGGCATCGAGCAGATCGACAGCATCGACGTCAGCGGCCTGCGCTATGGCCGGATCATCGTCATGTCCGATGCTGACGTCGATGGTTCGCACATTCAGGTGCTGCTGTTCACGCTCTTCCTCAAACACTTCCCGGCCCTGGTCGAGCGTGGCCATATCCACGTCGCCCAGCCGCCGCTCTTCCGCGTCGATGTCGAAGCCCGGGGCCACACCCGCAAGGTCTATTGCCTCGATGAAGCCGAGAAGGAACAGACGCTGACCAAGCTGCGCGACGAAGGCGTCTCCGAAAACAAGATCACCGTCTCCCGCTTCAAGGGCCTCGGCGAAATGAACCCGGACCAACTCTGGGAAACCACCTTGTGCCCGGACACCCGTCGCCTCGTGCCCTTCCAGGCCGACCGCGAAACGATCAAGCAAATGACCGCCACCTTCACGCTGCTCATGGGCAAGGGCGAAGCCGCCGGCCGCCGGGCCTGGATGGAGAAGGATGGCGGGCTGGTCGAGGCGGACGTCTGACACGGGCCATGAAGCCGCAAGTTTTCGCCCTGCTCTTGTGCGCCTCCCTGCCTCTGGCCGCCCACAGCCAGTCGCTCGAGGACTGCCGGCGCATCGCCGAGCCGGCTGACCGCCTGACCTGCTACGACGCGCTGACGACAACAGAAACGCCCGCGCCGCCAGCGACAGCGGCAGCCAGGTCGGCCGAGGCAGCGGTCACCGCCGACCTGAAAGAGCCGGAGGCCGACTCCCTGCTCGGCACCGCCTGGGAACTCGACCCCGACAAGCGCGGCCACATCCTGCGCATACGGCCCTACAAGCCGGTCTATATCCTGCCCGGCTTCCATACCAGCCGCACCAACCCTTTCCCCGCCTCGCCCTCGGCCGGGCACACCAGCACCACCGACACCGAGCAGGCCAGCGACGAAGCTAAACTGCAGATCAGCCTCAAGACGAAACTGGTCGAAGACTTGTTCGGCAACAATGGCGACCTCTGGTTCGGCTACACCCAGTCGTCGCGCTGGCAGGTCTATTCGGCCGGCACCTCGCGCCCCTTCCGGGAAACCAACCACGAACCCGAAGTCATGCTGGTCTGGCGCACCGACTACACGCTCGGCGGCTGGCGGGCCCGTTACCTGTCGCTCGGCTTCAACCATCAGTCGAACGGTCGCTCTCTGCCGCTATCGCGTAGCTGGAACCGCGTGATTGCCGGCATCGCCCTGGAAAAAGGCGACTGGACGGCTACTTTCCGCCCGTGGTGGCGCATATCGGAAGCCGGCGAACGCGACGACAATCCGGACATTTCCAACTATCTCGGCCGCGCCGACCTGCAAATCGTCCGGATCTGGGGCAAACAGCAGTTTTCGCTACTCCTGCGCCACAGCCTGCAAGGCGGCAGCAACAATCACGGCGCCATCCAGCTCGACTACGCCTTCCCGCTATCGGGCAGCCTGCGCGGCCATCTGCAATGGTTCTCCGGCTACGGCGAAAGCATGATCGACTACAACCACCGCGCCAATTACTACGGCGTCGGCGTATCCCTGCTCGAATGGTATTGACCGGCCGGGTCGGGCGCCCTCTTCAAATCCGGTTCAGGAGCAACCCATGCTGAAAACAGTGAAAACCTTCATCGCCGTCGCCATCGCCATTGCCCTGGCTTTTGCCCTCAATCCCCCGGCCGAAAAACACCGCGACAAGATCAAGACCACCATCGCCGAGCGGAGCCAGATCGAGCGCGTTCTCGGCATCGGCCACCTGACCTCCTTCGTCTCGCAATATCACTCGCTGGGCGTTGCTTCCTACACCACCGTCAGCGATAAGATCGCTTCGGTCGGGGTCTTCGGCATGGTTTTCGTGCTGGATTGATCCTTCCAGCCCGGCACAAACAAAAACGGGTGCCGATGGCACCCGTTTTTGTTGTGAAAGCCGCTCAGGCGTGAGGATGGCGGCGAGCGACGGCGCCAAGCAGGCCGAGGCCGGCCAGCAGCATGGCGTAGCTTGCCGGTTCGGGAACCGGTGCGGCAGCCAGGGTACCGAAATCCTGGGTCCAGTAGGTACCGTACCTGGAACCGCCCTCGTAGACATAGCCGATGCCAATCCCGAGGAAGGACGAATTGAGGATATTTGCCTTGTGCCCCGAGCTGTTCATCCAGCCGGTAACCACCGCCTCGGGCGTCAGGTAGCCGGCAGCGATGTTTTCACCGATACCGCCGGTGGGGTAATAGCTGCGCATGCGGGTTACCCAGGCTGTGCCGTCGCAACTGTCGTGCGTAAAACAATCGGCGTGCACGGCCATGTCCAGCGAATGAGCCTCGGCTGCCGCCTGCAGGCGAACGTCGAAGGCCAACGCCGACAAACCGGCAGAACTGCGTTCGGCATTGACCAGCTCGAGCACCCGGGACTCGAACTCATCGATGACAACGACTGGCGTGGAGGTCGCAGCAAAGGACTGGCCGGCCAATGCGGCGGACAGTGCGAGGGCTGAAATGGCAAGCTTTTTCATGTTCCGTTCCCTGAAAATAATGGATCGCATTATGCCATTGGCTTTTCAATTAATGAAAACGGAATGCAGGCTTCCCGACCCTGCCTCCTGCCGCTGTCCGCAAGCGGCAAATATCTGCCAGAATTCGTCCCTCGAACAACCACCACCCTCATCCCGCCATGACCTATAAAGTCTTTGTCGACGGCCAGGAAGGCACGACCGGCCTGCAGATCAACGAATATCTCGCCAAGCGCAGCGATGTCGCGCTGCTCAGGATCGACGCCGACAAGCGCAAGGATCTGGCCGAACGCAAGCGGCTGATCAACGAATCCGACGTCACCTTCCTGTGTCTGCCCGACGAGGCCGCCAAGGAATCGGTAACGCTCGTCGATAACCCGAACACCTGCGTCATCGATGCCTCGACCGCGCACCGCGTCAATCCCGACTGGACCTTCGGCCTGCCCGAGCTGGCGCCCGAGCAACGTGCCAAAATCCGCGCCAGCAAGCGCATCGCCAACCCCGGCTGCCACGCCAGCGCCTTCATCCTGGCCCTGCGTCCGCTCGTCGCTGCCGGCCTGCTGCCGGCTGCCACGCAGGTCGCGGCCAACTCGATCACCGGTTATTCCGGCGGCGGCAAATCGATGATCGCCCAGTACCAGAGCCCGCAACGCATCGATGCGCCGCGCCCCTACGGCCTGACGCTGGCCCACAAGCACCTGCCGGAAATGCAGGCTTATACCGGGTTGACCGTAGCACCGATCTTCCAGCCCATCGTCGGGCCGTTCTACAAGGGTCTGGCCGTCACCGCCTTCATCCATCCGCAGCAATTCACGCGCGCCGCGACGCCGGCCGACGTGCAGAAGATCATCGCCGACTACTACGCCGGCGAGCCGTTCATCCGCGTCCTGCCGGTCGATCTTGAGGCGACCACCGAGGGTGGCTTCTACAACGTCGAAGCCAACAACGACACCAACCGCGTCGACATCGCCGTCTTCGGCAACGCCGAGCGCATGCTCATCGTCGCCCGCCTCGACAACCTCGGCAAGGGTGCTTCGGGCGCCGCCGTACAGGCGATGAACGTGCATCTCGGCGTCGAAGAACGCCTCGGCTTGGTCTGATCGGCGCATTCATGCCCACCGCCCTCCCGGCCCGCCTCTGCCTGCTTCTTGCCCTGCTGGTCACGGGCTGGCCGGCCGGCGCCCAGTCGATCCTGCTCGATTCGACGACGGCGACTTACGGCAATCCCTGGGTCACGCCGCTGCCGCAAGGCTCTAGCGTCAGCACCCTGGACACCAAGGTGCTCATCACCACGAGCCTTCTGCCGGTCAAAGGCGATTTCGAGACGCTGGGTGCGCTCTACGTCAAGTCGGGCTGGCCAGGCAGCACGGACAAGGCCAGAAAGCTGCTGGCCGAGCAGGCGAAGGGCATGGGGGCCAACGTCGTGGTCGAGGCGCGGGTCTGGCAGGGGCTGGCTTTTCCCGCCGTGGTCGCCCCGCAAGGCAGCGGTATCGCCATCCTGGTCAGGGATAGCGAGCAGCTCGAAAGCCTGGTCGGTCCAGGCAGCACCTGGGAATGAGCATGCATCTGGTGATCGGTCATATCACCGTCAAGGATGCCGACAAATGGGCCGAATATCGCCGCCAGGTGCCGGCCACCCTGGCCCCGTGGCAGGCCGAGCTGGTGTTTCGCGGTCAGACGCAGGCCGTGCTGGGCGGCGAACATCGCCACAGCGATACAGTCGTCATCCGTTTTCCGAACGCCGAATCGGCCAGCGGCTGGTACAACTCGGCGGCTTACCAGGCGCTCATTCCGCTGCGCATGCTGGCGGCCGAGGTCGACCTGGTTAGTTTCAGCGAGGCTGGCGCGTAGCCTCGGTGTAGTCCCGGGCGTACTGGGAACTGGCCAGATCGAGCACCTGGGCGATCCGTTCGCTGCTCGTCGCGACGTTTTGAACCGCCGTTCCGTCAGCTCGCCCGGTCATGCCCAGGCGGCTGATCGCGCTGTCGAAAAATATCCACTGATTTCTCGCCAGGCCAATCGCATCACGGCTGGCCGGGGTGTTGTCGCGGGCCGTATCGAGTTCGAGCAGGCCACTGGCAAATTCCTTGCGCGCCTGCTCGATATCGACAATCACGCCCTGCGAGCGATTGCCGCCCTGGGCCTGCAGGTAAAGCCGGGCCAGGCGCTGGGAGAGCATGTTGAGGCGCGAGGAGAGATCGAGCAGGCGGCCAATCGGTGCCTCGGCCTCGGCTTCGATGAGCAGGTTCAATTTGCTGGTATGGATCATCAATTCGTCGGCCAGCTGATTGACCCGCTCGCTACCGGCCGAGCCCGGCGCCTGATTGAGGGCGGCGCGCATTTCCTGCCAGAGCGACTCGCAACGCGACAACACCCGCCGGATGTTGGCTTTCCTCGGCGCGCTGCCGAGGCGGTTGAATTCGGCATTCACCTCGGTGGCCGAGGCGGCGATCTGCTGCATGGCCTGCGCCGCGTTCAAGCCCATGCCGGCCTGCTGGTAAAGCTTGGCCAGGCGTTGCGACTGCATGCGCAGGCGACCTGCGCTGACGATGTCGCCGGCCACCGGCCCGGCCGCGCCCTCTTTCCCGCTGTCCTTCCCGGCCGCCAAGGCACCCTGTGACAGTGCCAAAAGTGAACAGGCGACAATCAGGGAAACCCGGCGAAGGTCATGGCGAACGGCTTTGAATGGCAGCATCCGGAAACAGTATTGAGCATTTAAAGGCGAGCATTGGAACACGCCAATATTTCACTCCCTTTACAAGCGCACCGCTTCCCCTATCATTCGCCCCACCATGACCGCCGCCTCTCCCCGCATCCTGAGCATCATCCCGCCGATGACCCAGCTCAACACGCCCTACCCGGCGACCGCCTACCTGACTGGTTTCCTGCGTTCGCGCGGCTTTCAGGCCGAACAGACCGACCTGGCGCTGGCCCTGGTGCTCGAACTGCTCTCGCCGGCCGGCCTGCCGAAGATCAAGGCGGCGGCGGAAGCCATCCCGGGCAAGAAGCGTTCGAATACGATCAAGATTTTCCTCAACGAGTTCGCTCGTTACCAGGCCAGCATCGGCCCGGCGATTGCGCTGCTCCAGGGCCTTGACGGCTCGATTGCCCACCGCATCTGCACCCGCGCCTTTCTGCCCGAGGGACCGCGCTTCGCTTCGCTCGACAACTATCTCGATGAAGACGGCGGCGACCCGCTGGCCTGGGCCTTCGGCTCGCTCGGCGTGCAGGACCGGGCGCGGCATCTGGCCACGCTCTACCTCAACGACCTGGCCGACGTGCTGCGCGAAGCTGTCGACACCCGTTTCGAGTTCGTCCGCTACGGCGAATCGCTGGCCCAAAGCCAGGCCAGCTTCAATCCGCTGGCCACGGCACTGGCCGCACCGCCGACGCTGGTTGATACGACCCTGCAAAATTTGGCCAAAATTCCGGTTGACCGTAGCAATCCGGACATCGTGCTCATTTCCGTGCCCTTCCCCGGCTCGGTCTATGCCGCCTTCCGCATCGCCCAGACGATCAAGGCTTACCGGCCAAACATCATCACCGTGCTCGGCGGCGGCTACGTCAATACCGAGTTGCGCGAACTGGCCGAACCGCGCGTCTTCGATTATTTCGACTACGTCACCCTCGATGACGGCGAAAAGCCGCTGCTCGCGCTGTTCGAACACCTTGCCGGCCAACGCCCGCGCCTCAACCTCGTCCGCACCTTCACCCGCGTCGATGGCGCCGTGCGCTACTTCAACGCCAGCGAGCCCGACATCCCCTTTGAGGAAGTCGGCACGCCGACCTGGGACGGCCTGCCGCTCAACCGCTACCTGTCGCTGCTCGACATGCTCAACCCCATGCACCGCCTGTGGTCCGACGGGCACTGGAACAAGCTGACCGTCGCCCACGGCTGCTACTGGAAGAAATGCAGCTTCTGCGACGTCAGCCTCGACTACATCGGCCGCTACGACGCCGCCAGCGCCAAGGTGCTGGTCGACCGCATCGAGCAGATCATCGCCGAAACCGGCCACACCGGCTTTCATCTCGTCGACGAAGCCGCCCCGCCAAAAGCCCTGCGCGCCCTGGCCGAGGAACTGCAACGGCGCAATCTGGCGATTTCGTGGTGGGGCAACATCCGCTTCGAAAAATCCTTTACGCCGGAACTCTGCCTGCAACTCGCCGAAAGCGGCTGCATCGCCATTTCCGGCGGCCTCGAAGTCGCCTCCGACCGCCTGCTCGAACTCATGAAAAAAGGCGTCTCGGTCGATCAGGTCGCCCGCGTCACGCGCGCCTTCACCGACGCCGGCGTGCTCGTCCATGCTTATTTGATGTACGGCTTCCCGACGCAAACGGTGCAGGACACGGTCGATGCCCTCGAATACGTCCGCCAGCTCTTCGCCGAAGGCTGCATCCAGTCCGGCTTCTTCCACCGCTTTACGTGCACCGTGCATTCTCCCGTCGGCCAGAACCCGGCCGAGTACGGCATCAAGCTGCAACCGCTACCGCCCGGCAAATTCGGCAAAAACGACGTGCATTTCATCGACCCCACCGGCGTCGATCACGACCGCCTCGGCAAGGCGCTCAACAAGGCGCTGTACAACTACATGCACGGCATCTGCCTCGATCAGGACGTGCGCAGCTGGTTCGACGAAAAAGTGCCGCGCCCGACGGTGGCCCGGCACCGGATTTCCAAGGCGCTGTCGGCATCACCGGCATGTGCCAGCTGATGGCACCGGGTGGCGCATGGTGCTGGCCGAGTATCGTAAAAAAGGGGCGTTAACTGAAGAGCACATGCGGTCCCTGGCTCGCCTCCGAGCCACCATCCTCGCCGAAATCGCCAAAAGCGTGCAGGATGGAGGCCGTCGGGAATTCGAGGGTTAAAGCATGCTGATCAACTGTATCGCCTACGAAAACGGCTCGCGCCTGGCCGATATGGCTGTCGAGGAAATCAGCGACTATCTGGCCAAGCCGGATTGCTTCGTCTGGGTGGCCCTGCGCGATGCGACAGCGCAGGAACTGGACCAGATGCAGGAGGAGTTCGGACTGCACGAGCTGGCCGTCGAGGATGCCCGGCATGGCCACCAGCGGCCCAAGATCGAGGAGTATGGCGATTCAGTGTTCGCCGTCATGCACCTGCTGGAAGAGGTCGATGGCGAGTTCAATGTCGGCGAGGTCAATGTCTTCGTCGGGCAGAACTACGTTCTGTCGGTCCGAAACCATAGCCAGCAGGGTTTTCTCGGGGTACGCCAACGCTGTGAGCGCGAGCCGCATTTGCTCGTTCATGGAGCAGGCTTCGTGCTCTATGCCCTGATGGATGCCGTTGTCGACCGCTACTTTCCGATCATCGACCGGCTGGAATCGGAACTCGAGGAAATCGAAGGACAGATCTTTATCAAGGGTACTGCCCGCAGCAATATCGAGCGCCTGTACGACCTCAAGCGCAAGATCACCTTCCTCAAGCATGCCGTCGCGCCAATGATGGAGGCGACGGGCAAGCTCTCGGGCGGCCTGGGGCCGGCAGTCTGCGCCAATAGTCGCGATTACTTTCGCGACGTCTATGACCACCTCGTCCGGATCAATGCCTCGCTCGACAACATCCGGGACACCATCGGCACAGCCATTCAGGTCAACCTGTCGATGGTGACCATCGAGGAAAGCGAAGTGAACAAGAAGCTGGCGGCCTGGGCCGGCATCTTCGCCGTGGCCACGGCGTTTGCCGGTATCTGGGGAATGAATTTCAAGGCGATGCCCGAGCTGCAATGGGAATTCGGTTATCCGCTAGCGCTGCTAGTCATCGCGGCGGCCTGTGCTGCGCTTTATGGCAAATTCAAACGGGTCGGCTGGCTATGAGGGCTTGCGGGCGTCATTTGCCTGTCGCCGATTAGTGAAATCCCGGCGTCAACGCAGCGAGCACTGAAACAATTTCAGTAAACAGCGGCCGGGCTGAAACGTTTTCCTGCGCACAGTCGGCCTGCAGGGATTTCAATTTTTGGCTTTTTTTCCGGTTGACCGTGGGATCCGGCTCAAGCGCGGAAAACGCCAGCAATTCCTCGAGCAAACACCCAAACGCCCGGACCTCGATACGCTGCAGGGCCTTGGCGACGAGCGGATCGTCCGCCGGCACGAAGGATGCAGCACCGAAGTCACCGAGCATGGCCAGCCCGTCAGCGCCATGCAGGATATTGTGGCCGTACAGATCGCCATGCGTGATGCCCCGGGCGTGCAGGTGTTCGGCCGCCGAGGCGATGCCGAGGGCGATGCGGATGGCGTCATCCAGAGCGAAACGCGTTTCTGCCGGATAAACGTCGCGCGTGCAGGTATCGAGGCTGGGCGGCCCGGCCAAATTGCGGAAGTCGCTGTCGATCAGCGCCATGACCAGCCCGTGTGCGGCCTCCGGGTGCGCCGCCAGCTTGCCGAGGACTGGGATCAGATGCGGATGGGCGCCGGCGGTGATGCAGGCATTCATTTCATCGAGCGGCAAGCCATCGCTGGTCAGCGCGCCCTTGAACAGTTTGAGCGCCACCGGCTGGGCGCCCTCGGCCGAGCGCCATTCGGCGTGATGAATGACGCCGGAAGCGCCCTCACCCAGTTGATGGCTGACGTGGAGGTCATCCCAATGAATGGGCGAAACCTCGGTTTTACCGGGCATCTCCGGGCAAAACGGGTTGCCGGCGTAGGCCAGCCAGGAAAGTTTCGGCAGTGTCAGCAGCCAGTCGGGCAAGGCTGAAAGCTGGTTAGCCGCGATACGGACCAGTTCCAAGCTAGTGCAATTGGCCATCTCGGCCGGCAGCGCACGCAACTGGTTACCGGCCAGCATGAGCTTCTGCAAACGGGAGCAGCGGCCAATTTCGCGCGGCAGTTCGACCAACTCGTTGTCGGTCAAAATCAGCCAGCGCAGCCTGGCTGGCAGCGCCGCAGCGGGCACCTGCCGAATCCGGTTGGCCTTGAAGCCGACCATTTCCAGCCTGGCGCATTGCCCGAGCACCGCCGGCAATTCGCTAAACAGGTTGTCGGAGCAAAACAGGATGCGCAGTTTATGCAGCCGCGGTAGATCGTCGGGCAACGTGGCCAGCGCGTTGCACGACAAATCGAGAATCTCCAGCGTCTCGGCCAGCGCAAAAATCTCGCGCGGAAACTCGCTCAGGCCACCGGCCAGTTTGAGGCGCCGGCTCCCGGCCAGCTTGCCGGCACGCAGGTCTTCGAGGGTGTTCAGAGGCATTCAGGGCATTCCGCCGGGCGGCCGTGATAAGGTGCGGCAGGATAACAAAAGATGGTGAAACATGACTTGGGAGAAGCCTGCCAGCCCGTCGATGACCGAACGCGGCATGCGCATCGCGCTGATATTTGCGCTGGCCGCCGAGCGCCTGACGGCTTTTTACGAATACAGCCAATGGCTGACCGAAGCCCAGGGTGCCAGCCTGGCGGCCGACTGGCTGGCGCGCTCGAAAAACAAGCTGCCGCTTGCCGAACGCCGGCAACTCTCGGCCCTCAGCGACCAGCTCGCCCGCCAGATCCAGGGCAGCCTGTCGCGCGAAGCCGGCATGTACACGGCTCATGAAATGATGGAATCGCTCGATCCAAACCATCACTCGGAAATCGCCGAATCGCTGATGGTGGAATGCGAACGGCTGCTCGACGAGAGTCTCGCCGGCTGATCCGCCAAAGAAAAAGGCCCGCCGGAAGCGGGCCTTCGTACTGAAACCGGGCTAATGGCTTAGAGCAGTTCCGCCGGAATATTGCCGCCGTTTTCAGCCAGCTTCTGCAGCACGGTCTTGTGCAGCCACATGTTCATCTGCGCTGAATCGCCCATCTTGTCGGCCGGGCAGCCGAGTTCGGCAGCCAGTTCCTTGCGCACCGCCAGGCTGCTGTCCAGGCTGAGCAGCTTGAGCAGATCGACGATGGAAACCTTCCAGTTGAGCTTTTCCGGATTGGCTTTGGCCAGCGCTTCCAGCTTGGCCACGACATCGACGGCGCTGATCGCTACCGGCGCTGCGGCAACGGGTGCCTCAACCGCGGCGGGAGCAACCGGAGCAGCCTCGGCAACCACTTCCTTCTTGTCATCGCCGAAACCCAGTTTGGCCAGAATGTTGCTGAAAATTCCCATGTTGTTTCTCCTATGCAACCGATTGAACAAATGCACGACGCGAAATCACTTCCCGGGTGCCACGGCCATGTTAATTGCATTCGGCGGCAGCTTTGGTGAATTTATATGAAGGTATTTTTACAATTCTCAACCTTTCGGCGGTAAGCCTCGGTCGCTGCGCCCCATTTCATTTTTGGCCATTTTTCCGGGTTGACCGTAGCATTCACGGCCCCCCCTGACGTCAGACGACATCCATCGCCGCCAGCGTCGCCACATCGATGATTTCAGCGATGCGGTCCCCCAGCCCGGCGAGCACGGCAGCATGCACCGTCGCCGCCGGAATCGTCTGGCCATCCGGCCCCGGCAGGTCGCGCGTGGCGCTGGCGTCGGCCACGACGCCGACCCGGTAGCCACGATGAAAGGCGTCGCGGGCGGTTGAATCGACGCAGTTGTGGGTCATGTAGCCGGCGATGATCAGCGTTTCGACGCCGCGCCTTTGCAGTTCGTCGAGCAGGCCGGTGCCGGTGAAGGCTGAGGGCAGGTGTTTGTGGATGACGGCTTCGCCCTCGCCCGGCGCCAGGCCGGCGATGGGCGCGGCGCCTGCGGAATCCGGGGCGAAGATTGGTGCGGTAGCCGGCGCACGATGCAGGACGTGGATGACTGTGATGCCAGCCCGGTCGGCCCAGGCGCGCAACTGACGGGCAGCGTTGCTGGCGGCTGGCTCGTCAGGCAGCGCCAGCGGGCCGTTGCGGTATTCGTTCTGGTAGTCGATGAAGATCACGGCAGTTTTGCCGGCAGCCAGCGTGGCGCCGGCCTGCAGGCTGGGCGGGACACCGACGATCTGGCGCAGGGTACGGGCGTTCATGCGGCTTCTCCAATCAGTTTCCCGGTTTTGCGCGCCGCCTGCGTTTGCCCGTCGTAGCCCCAGCTTTCAGGTGGCAGTTCGTGCAGCGCGACGTAGATGGGCGCGGCGCTGGGGCCGATTGCTACGGTCAACAAGGATTTTGCGGCAAAAATGAAATCGGCCTTTTCGGCCGCGCTGTTGGTGCCGGCGGTAATCATCGCCTGCAGGCTGGCCGCAGAGGCGACGGCCTGTCCGTTGGCCGAGAAGGCGCCAGCCGGCAACTGCGTGACGCTGACCACGGTGAGCGCCGCTTCCTTGCGCAGGATGGTTTGCATGAGGCGCGTCGTTTCCTGCTGCAAGTGCTGAATGGCGCTCGGCGCGAGGCTGGCGCCGGCCAGGGTGATGTTGATCAGGGGCATGGTTTTCTCCGGTTGAAGTAACGCCTGCATCATTTCACCGGGCTTTATTCGCTACAATCCGGCAAATTCATAACAGTTTGTTGCCCAATGGAAACAATCAACCCGCTCGATCATTTATCCGATCTCGCCGTTTTCGTCCGCGTCGTCGATACGCAAGGCTTTTCATCGGCAGCGCGGGCCATGGGCCTGACCAAATCGGCCGTCAGCAAGCGCATCAATCGCCTTGAAAAACAGCTTGGCCTGCGCCTGCTGCAGCGCACGACACGCGCCATGTCGCTGACCGAAGCCGGCCGCGTGCTTTACGAGCGGGCCGCCCAAGGCGTCGCGCTGCTCGACGAAAGCGCCCGCCTCGCCGCCGGCCTGGTCGAGGCGCCGCGCGGCACCTTGCGCGTCACGGCATCGGTGACTTTCGGCAAGCTCTGCCTGGCGCCGCTGATTCCTGAATTCCTCGCCCGCTACCCGGAAATCGAGCTGCAACTGACCCTGCTCGACCGCTTCGTCGATCTCGTCGAGGAAGGCTACGACGTCGCCCTGCGCCTGACCCGCACGCCACCCGACCAGGTGGTGGCCAAGGCGCTGATGCCGGTGCGCTACCGGCTGTGTTCCACGGTCAACGCGATAAAAGGGCAAAAAATCGAAACCCCGGCCGACCTCGCCGGCCACAACTGCCTGCATTACGGCCTGCGCGAACTAGGCAGCGAATGGCGTTTCCAGCGGGCTGGCGAAGAAGCGCGGGTCCGCGTAACGAGCAATGTCGTGGTCAACAACAGCGAGGTGGTGCGCGACCTTCTGCTCGCCGACATGGGCATCGGCCTGGTCTGGAACTACGCCGTCGACCGCGAAATCGCCGATGGCCGGCTGATTCCGCTGCTCCCCGAGTGGACGCCGGTCGGCCCCTTCGGCCAGACCGCCTACGCGCTGTGGCTGCCGCAAACGCATCTGCCACCGAAGATTCGGGTTTTCGTCGATTTCCTCGCCGAACGCCTGGGCGATACGCCGACTTAGCCGCGGCAGGAGGCGTTGCGCCTAAAATCGGCCGCCAGAAAACAAAAAAGCCAATCCGGAGATTGGCTTGAATGCGTGTTTAGTTGGTGCGCCCGGAGCGATTCGAACGCCCGACCCCTTGGTTCGTAGCCAAGTACTCTATCCAGCTGAGCTACGGGCGCACACCTAAACTGCTTTTTACTGCGTTGCCGAAATTCTCAACCTTCGGCGAGTTGTTCTGCTGGTGCGCCCGGAGCGATTCGAACGCCCGACCCCTTGGTTCGTAGCCAAGTACTCTATCCAGCTGAGCTACGGGCGCACTGTCAGAGCGGCGCATTATACGGGCGCTGGCGTAGAATGCAAGGTTTCCGCCGAAAAAAGCTGATGTCTTTTTCCTTCATTCGCATGCCGAAGTATCCCGAGTGCTGGTCGAGTTGCGGCTCGTGCGCGAGTGGCGACATCTTCATTCTCGAGTTGCTGGTCAAGATTGGCGACCGGGTGGAGCGTGACGACAACGTCCTGACGCTGGAAACCGGCAAGGTGGCGCTGGATATTCCCAGCCCGCACGCCGGCCGGGTGGTTCAAATTCATGTCATAGAGGGCGATACAGTCGCCGAAGGTGCGCTACTGGTAACTCTGGAAACAGACTGAACAGCCTGTCCAGGAAGCCGGGATCGCCCCCTTCCTTCAGTTTGGGACGCCGACCTCCATGGCGTTGCGTACTTCGCGCACGCCGCGGACTCGGCTGGCGAGGTCAAGGGCGCGACGCAGCGCATGTTCGTCGGGCACCGATCCGCCGACGGTCACTACAGACGATTTGGCGAGAATGCGAAACTGCGAGCCGGCCAGGCCGATGTCGGTACGCAACAGGGTTTCAACCTTGTCGGTGAGCGCCGCGTCCTGCGCTTCGTTATTGGCGAGCATGGCGGCGAGCAATTGCGGGTCATCGGTGGCAAAGGCTGAAAGGCCGAGGCCGGCGAAGGTGGCGGCGCCGGTCAGGCAGGCGACCATGAGGTGACGTTTGAGCATGCTGAATCCTTTTTTGTTGGTTGCCATGGCGCTAATGCGAAGTCCGTGCCAGATTTGAATTTCTCCTTCAAATCAATGCACTGGAACACACGCACGTTTACAGCAAGGCTTATCCCGTCGTCCTGTGACGACAGCTGGCTTGGTGGCGAGGGACGGCAATCCCGATCTACGCCGACTCCTGCCGGTCGCCGCCAATCAGCGCGGCCTCGCCTTCGCTGCGAAACATGGCCGGGGTCAGGTCGTGTTTCTGCAACAGGCGATAGAACTCCGTGCGGTTGCGCTCGGCGAGGCGGGCGGCATCGGCGACATTGCCGTCGGTCAGCTTGAGCAACTGGACGAGGTAATTGCGCTCGAAACGCTGTTTGGCTTCGGCGTAGTTGAGCGCATCCATGACCGGCACGCGCAGGGCGCGCTGGACGAGGGTCAGCGAGATGAGCGGCGTCGAGGTCAGCGCACAGCTTTGTTCGACGACGTTGAACAGTTGCCGGACGTTGCCCGGCCAGGCAGCCGTGGCAAGGGCTTCGAGGGCTTCCGGGGCAAAGCCGTTGACCGGCTTGCCGTACTTGCCGGCGAGCAGTTTAACGAAATGCAGGGCGAGCAGCGGGACGTCTTCGCGGCGCTCGTCGAGGCGCGGCAGGGTCAGCGACACGACGTCGAGCCGGTAATAGAGATCTTCGCGGAAGTGCCCCTGGGCCATGGCCAGATCAAGGTCGCGATGCGTCGCCGAGAGCAGACGGACGTCCACCGGCTCGGCCCTGGTCGTGCCGACCGGGCGCACGACACGCTCCTGCAGCACGCGCAGCAGCTTAACCTGGAGGGCGAGCGGCATGTCGCCGATTTCGTCGAGGAAAAGCGTGCCGCCGTTGGCCGTCTGGAACAGGCCGACCCGACTGGCGCCGGCGCCAGTGAAGGCGCCCTTGGCATGGCCGAAGAGTTCGGATTCGAGCAGTTGTTCGGGGATGGCGCCGCAGTTGATGGCGACGAACGGCCCCTTGGCGCGCGGGCTGGCGCGGTGGATGGCGCGGGCCAGAACCTCTTTGCCCGAGCCGCTTTCGCCCCTGATCAGGACGCTGGCGTCGGAAGCGGCAACCATGCGCGCTTCGGCCATCAATTCAGCCATCTTGCTGCTGCGGAAGATGACGCCTTCCATCCAGGCGTCGTCGCCCTTCCCGGCCGCATCCGGGGCACCACCGGGATGCGAGGTCGGCGCCGAGAGCTGCAGGGCACGGTCGATCTTTTCGAGCAGGATCTGGCTGTCGAAAGGCTTGGTCAGGTAGCCGAAAACACCGCGCGAGGTGGCAGCAACGGCATCGGGGATGTTGCCGTGGGCAGTAAGCAGGATGACTGGCAGCGTCGGCCGCGTCCGGCGGATTTCCTCGAACAGCGCCAGGCCATCCAGCCCGGGCAGGCGCACGTCGCTGACGACGACCCGCGGCGGATCGACGGCGATCTGCGCCAGCGCCTGCTCGGCCGAGCCGACGGCGGTGATCCGGAAGCCCTTGGCGCGCAGGCGCATGGTCAGCAACTTGAGAATATCTTCGTCGTCATCGACGACCAGTACGTGTGCGCCGGCCATTACCGCTTGCCTCCGTTCGGGCTGACCACCCGCGGGCGCGGGATCAGTGTTTTTTCAATGTTGGCCAGGCTGTCGAGCTTTTCCTGCAACTCGGTGGTCTTGCGCTGGCTGTCCTTCAATTGCAGGCCCTGCTTTTCAAGCTGGCTTTCGAGTTTCAGGCGTTCCTGATAGTTGTCGGCGAGCTGCCGGGCCAGCGGGTGAAATGAAACCGCTTCCGGTTCGGTCGATTTGAGAACGCCTTCGAGCAGGGCCAGTCCCTTGCCGAGATCCTGCTGGACGCGTGGATGCCCTAGAAACAGGGCCATCCTGACCTGGGTGAAGGGCGTTTGCGGCACGGCGGCGAGCACCGATCGCTCGCGGCCCAGCTCGGCCGGCGTCATCCGCGTCAGGCTCTGGTTGTAGAGCAGCGCCCCCTCCGGGCTGGCGTCTTCGAGGTGCAGTTTCCTGGCCAGTGGGCCGGAAACACAGCCTGCTACGGTCAACCCGAAAAAAAGGCCAAAAATGAAAACTGCCAGGCGGCGGGAAAGCGTCGGGAATTTACTGCTCATCGGGTATTTCCACACAAAAATGGGCGCCCGTTTCTTGCGGGACGAGATAGACCGTGCCGCCCATCGCCCGCACCAGTTCGCGCACGATGGAAAGCCCGACACCGCTGCCCTGCCTGGGAGCTGGCGCCACGCGCTGGCCTTGGACAAACGGTTCAAAAATGCGCTGCCGGTCTTCTTCTGCAACGCCGGAGCCCTGATCGATGCACTCGAAACGCCAGAGGCCGTCGGCATGGCTGACCGAAAGGCGGATTTCGCCGTTTTCCGGGCTGAAGTCGATGGCGTTGGACAACAGGTTGTCGAGCACCACCGACATTTTTTCAGCGTCGAGCATGGCCGTTTCCTGGGAAGATTCGACGATGACCTTCAACTGCCGCGACTGGCTGTGCAGTTCGCGCCGCTGCGCCACCGTGGTCAGCAGCTTGCGCAAGCGTATCGGTGCAATCTGCAGGCGACGCCCCTCGAAAGCGGCGGCATTGAGCGTGAGCAGGCTTTCAATTTGCGCCTGCAAGCTGACGACATTGTGCTGGAGGATGTTGACCACCTCGCGCTGGCCCTCGACCAAGGGGCCGGGGACCTCCTCGCGGAGCAGCGAAACGCCTTCCTTGAGCGCCGTCAGCGGGGTTTTCAGTTCGTGCGAGACATGACGCAAGGCACGCTCGCGGTCGGCCTCCAACTCGCCGAGGCGCTGGCGCAACCAGTCCAGCCGCTTGCCGAGCTGGCGCAAGTCGGCCGGGCCACCGACCGTGACCGCTTCATCGAAACGGCTGGCGCCAAGGCGGATGATGGCCTGCTCCAGATGGCGCACCGGGCGGACCAGCCACCAGCCCATGGCCAGGGCGACGAGCAGCGCACCGCACAGGGCCAGGGCGATACGCGCCCCCAGGCGCATCCGGTTGGCCTCGAGCTCTTCGAGGGATTTCCGGTTCTCGCCCTCGATCCAGCGCTGACCGGCCTGCTTCAACAAGCCATCCAGCTCGGCCATGCGGGCCAACAGGGGAATGATCTCGGCCTGCGGAATATGTTGGTCAAGGCTGCCGCGCAACGCTTCGGCCACCATGCGCCAGCCACCGAGCAAGGGTTGGAGCGGTTCGGCGGCCAGCGTGTCGAGGCGATTGACGACCGCCAGCGACTGGCTGAGGTGCTCGTCGAAGCGCTGACGGAAAACCGGGTTGTCGAGCACGAGATATTGCCTGGCGCTGCGTTCGATATCGACGGTGCGCTCACCCAGCTCCTGGATCGACGCCGTTAACTGAATAGCCCGTTCGCTGCCGCGCCGGCTTTGATCGACCAGCCTTTCGACCACCAGCCAGCTTTGCACCGCCGCACCACCGAGGAGCAGGACGATCAGGGCAAAGCCAAGCAACATCCCCTGGCGGAAGGAAATTCGATTCATCGGTGCTCTGAGTCTGAAAATTGAAGTTTAAACCGCCGCATGGCCGGGCAAAGCGGAGCATGGCCCGAAAAACGAGCTTATTCGCCCCGTGATTCGTGACATTTATTTCAATATATTCAATAACTTGAATTTTTGTCGCAATTTCACGACACGCATTCTGGCTAGATTAACTGCCTTTGCCGGGAATGCCAAAAATATCTGTCGCAATTTCACGACAGACTCGCCGAATGAATTCCGATACAACTTTCAAATTAATTCGTAACATACTGATTAAATGTAATTTACGTTCCATGGCACGCTTATCGCAATGGGCTTCCGGCCAGCCAATCATCACAACCTTCAGAACGGGAGTCACCATGTTCAGCAAACCCAACGTCCCCAACCGCAATGACCCTATTACCCGCAAGGATGTGAACAGCATTCTGGGTAGCCCCGCCAACAACCTCAAACCCGCCACCGCAACGACGCCAGCCGTCGCCCAGCCCGAAAAGGCCGAGACGCCGACTACCGAAAACGTCATCGGCGCCCGTCTCATCGTCGGCCCCGACGTCAAACTCAAGGGCGCCGAAATTCTCGATTGCGACACCCTGGTTGTTGAAGGACGGGTCGAAGCCACCATGGACAGCCGGGTCATCCGCATCGCCGAAAACGGCTCGTTCTCGGGCAAGGTCAGCATCGACATCGCCGAAATCCACGGCTGCTTCGAAGGCGAACTGACCGCCCGCTCGCAACTGATCATCCACGCCACCGGCAAGGTCACCGGCAAGATCCGCTACGGCAAGCTGGTCATCGATGAAGGCGGCGAACTGTGTGGCGACATCAGCACTCTATCGGCCGAGAAATCAACCCCCTTCCATCTTCGTGAAGAGCCGGCCAAGGCATTCGCCGTTGCCGGTTGATCAGCCAATGCAAATTTCATAGAATGCAGCGTATGCAAAAAGTCATAAGCTTCGGATCCTCGCCAGTGTCTGGCCTGATGCCGGCACTGCTGGCGTCGTCCGGCGCCGGCCGGGTTGTCGAGTTGCCGGAACTGGTGGTGGCTCCGGCCGTCACTTACCATCAGCATCGCGCCTGCAGTGCCCTGGTCCGCCGCATGTACGCCTGGCGCGGCTATCGGACTTCGCCGCCGCGGCAACTGATCGAAGATCCCAATCACGCCACGCTGGGCGCCTGGATGGACGGCGAACTCGTGGCGACACTAACTGCCTCACGCGACTCCGCGGCCGGACTGCTCGCCGACAATCTCTACGCCGAAGAGTTGGCTTTCCTGCGCAAGCCTTCCCGGGTCATCAGCGAAGTCACCCGGCTGGCGGTCGATACCGACTGCCATGACCCGGAAATTCTGAAGTCGCTTTTCCGCTCAAGCTACCAATATGCCCGGGCTGTTTTCGGGGTGACCGACGTGGTCATCGAAGTCAATCCGCGTCACGCCTCGTACTATCGCCGGGAGTTCGGTTTCTCGCAGATCGGTACGGTTCGCACCTGCTCCCGGGTCGATGCGCCAGCCGTACTGCTGCATCGTCCGCTCGGCAATCTTCACTTCTAGCTTCCGCTTCACCCCAGGCAAATGGCCAGCCCCGAGC
This sequence comes from Gammaproteobacteria bacterium, assembly GCA_018828385.1. Classification (GTDB taxonomy): domain Bacteria; phylum Pseudomonadota; class Gammaproteobacteria; order Burkholderiales; family Rhodocyclaceae; genus Azonexus. Next base: position 354,111 of record JAHJVE010000023.1, read on the forward strand.
TTCGGGAGACTGGCCATTTGCTTTGAAGGGCCGTAGACTCGCGCATCATTCATCTTTACGACGACAGGTAGGTTGTTCAATGGCTCAATACGTCATGTCCATGCTCCGCGTGAGCAAGATCGTTCCGCCCAAGCGGCAGATCATCAAGGATATTTCCCTCTCCTTCTTCCCTGGCGCCAAGATCGGCCTGCTCGGCCTGAACGGCTCGGGCAAATCGACCGTGCTCAAGATCATGGCCGGTGTGGACAAGGAATACGACGGCGAAGTCCAGCACCTGGCCGGCGTTTCCATCGGCTACCTGCCGCAGGAACCGCAGCTTGACCCGGCCAAGACGGTCAAGGAAGAAGTCGAATCGGCGCTCGGCGAAGTCATGCAGGCGCAGGCCAAGCTCGATGAGGTCTATGCCGCCTACGCCGATCCTGACGCCGATTTCGACAAGCTGGCCGAGGAACAGGCCCGCCTTGAAGCCATCATCTCGACTTCCGGCGCCGACACCGAAGCGCAGATGGAAATCGCTGCCGACGCCCTGCGCCTGCCGCCTTGGGAGGCCGTCATCGGCAACCTGTCCGGCGGCGAAAAGCGCCGCGTTGCCCTGTGTAAGCTACTGCTCGCCAAGCCCGACATGCTGCTGCTCGACGAACCGACCAACCACCTCGACGCCGAATCGGTCGAATGGCTGGAACAGTTCCTCGTCCGCTTCCCGGGCACTGTCGTCGCCGTCACCCACGACCGCTACTTCCTCGACAACGCCGCCGAGTGGATTCTCGAACTCGACCGTGGCCACGGCATTCCGTACAAGGGCAATTACTCGTCCTGGCTGGAGCAGAAGGAAGCCCGCCTGGAGACCGAGAACAAGCAGATCGACGCCCACATGAAGGCGATGAAGCAGGAACTGGAATGGGTCCGCTCCAACCCCAAGGCCCGCCAGGCCAAGTCCAAGTCCCGTCTGGCCCGTTTCGAGGAGCTATCCAGCCAGGAATACCAGAAGCGCAACGAAACGCAGGAAATCTTCATTCCGGTCGGCGAGCGCCTGGGCGACAAGGTCATCGAGTTCAACGGCGTCACCAAGTCGTTTGGCGACAAGCTGCTCATGGACAACGTCAGCTTCAACATCCCGGCTGGCGCCATCGTCGGCATCATCGGCCCGAACGGCGCCGGTAAATCGACCCTGTTCAAGATGATCACCGGCCAACAACAGCCGGATTCGGGCGAAGTCGTCGTCGGCCCGACGGTCAAGATGGCTTACGTCGATCAGTCACGCGATTGCCTGGACGGCTCGAAGACCGTTTTTGAAGAACTGGCCCAAGGCAGCGACATCCTGCAGATCGGCAAATTCGAAATGCCGTCTCGCGCCTACATCGGCCGCTTCAACTTCAAGGGCGCCGACCAGGGCAAGCAGGTCGGCAATCTGTCGGGTGGCGAACGCGGTCGTCTGCATCTGGCCAAGACGCTGATGGCCGGCGGCAACGTGCTGCTGCTCGACGAACCGTCGAACGACCTCGACGTCGAAACCCTGCGCGCCCTGGAAGATGCCCTGCTCGAGTTCCCCGGATGCGCCATGGTCATCTCCCACGACCGTTGGTTCCTCGACCGCATCTGTACGCACATCCTGGCTGCCGAAGGCGATTCGCAGTGGAATTTCTTCACCGGTAACTTCCAGGAATACGAGGAAGACAAGAAACGTCGCCTCGGCGAAGAAGGCGCCAAGCCGAAGCGGATTCGCTACAAGCCGATCACCCGCTAAAAACGAATGGCCGGAATTTCAATTTCGGCCGTTTTTCCCGGTTGACCGTAGCAATCGGTTTTCCGGACTCCAGATGCAAAACGGGCGCCGCTTGGCGCCCGTTCTTTTTTCTTCCCCCCGCCGATGCGGAAGGCTGAAAACTTAGTGTTTGAGGCTGGCTGAGAAAACCGCCTTGGACTTTTCAGAAAACTGGAATTCGTTGAAAGCGCGGGAAATTTCGGCTTCGTTGCGGCCTTCGGATTGATCTTCGAAGCTGATGCCGATGACCTTGCCGTTGGCGGCCAGGGTCTGGAAGGCGAAACGCCAGCGTTGTGCTTCAGCCAGCCGCTCGCGCAGTTCGGCTTCTTTGGAAATTGCGATACCGGCTTTCTTCAGTGAATCCAGGAATTGTTCGAAGGATTCGTTGCTCAGACTGCCCATTTAACTATCTCCGTAGGTATGCGGTGTTTGATCACCATGAGCCTAATAACGACTCGACTTTGATTCGGTTGACACGAAAGTGAGAGAAGTTTGAATGCGATAATGTCGCCCCATGAAGAAGCCAAACACCACCGCCGATATCCCTGAAATCCGCCCCGGGCAGTCGATTGAGCTGCTCAAGGAACTCCACATCCTGACCCGTGACGGCAAGCTTAATCAGGACACGCGGCGCAAGCTCAAACAGGTCTATCACCTCTACCAGTTCATCGAACCGCTGCTGGATGGCGCCGAGACCCTGGTCGACCATGGGGCCGGCAAGTCCTATCTCGGTTTCATCCTCTACGATCTCAGTATCAAGAATCGCGCCACCGGCGAGATCATCGGCATAGAAACGCGCCAGGAACTCGTCGAGAAATCCCGCGAATTGGCCGCCCGGCTTGGCTTTGAGCGCATGCGCTTCCTTGCCTGCACGGTCGAGGATTCGCTGACCGCGCCCGAGTTGCCAGCCCAGGTCGATGTCGTGACAGCACTACACGCCTGCAACACGGCGACCGACGACGCCATCCGTTTCGCCCTGACCAAGAACGCCCGCCATATCGTCCTCGTCCCTTGCTGTCAGGCCGAAGTAGCCGCCACGATGCGGGCCCGGAAGAACGAATCGCTGTCGCAAAAACCGCTGTCCGAACTTTGGCGACACCCCATCCACACCCGCGAGCTCGGCAGCCACCTGACCAACGTCCTGCGCTGCCTGCTGTTGGAGTCGCACGGCTACGATGTCACGGTCACCGAGCTGGTCGGCTGGGAACATTCGATGAAGAACGAGCTGATCATCGCCTCAAAGCGCGGCGCTCCACGCAAAAACGCCCGCGAACGGGCCGAAGCCATCCTGCGTGAGTTCAATCTTGAAGAACTTGCCCCGCGTTTCACGTACTAAGTCGCCATGACTCGAATTCAACACCCGCTCGAACTCCTCGCCCCAGCCAAGAATGCCGATTTCGGCATCGAAGCCATCAAGCACGGCGCCGACGCCGTCTACATCGGCGGCCCTGCTTTTGGCGCCCGTTATGGCGCCGGCAACGATGTCGCCGAAATCAAACGGCTGTGCGATTTCGCCCATCGCTACCGCGCCAAGGTCTTCGTCGCGCTCAACACCATCCTGCGCGACGACGAGCTCGAAGGCAGTCGCCAACTCGCCTGGCAACTTTACGAAGCCGGGGCCGATGCGCTGATCATCCAGGACATGGGTTTACTCGAACTCGACCTGCCGCCGATCCAGCTCCACGCCAGCACGCAGACCGATAACCGCAACGCGGACAAGGTGAAGTTTCTCGAAGACGTCGGCTTCTCGCAGGTCGTTCTGGCGCGCGAATGCAGCTTAAACGAAATTATCAAGATTGCTTCGCAAACCAATGTTTCATTGGAATATTTTGTTCACGGCGCGCTGTGCGTTGCATTCAGCGGCCAGTGCTACATCAGCCAGGCCCACACCGGCCGCAGCGCCAACCGCGGCGAGTGTTCGCAGGCCTGCCGCCTGCCCTACACGCTGGTCGACGACAAGGGTAAAACCATCACCGAGAACCAGCATCTGCTCTCGATGAAGGACAACAACCAGAGCGACAACATGCTCGAACTGGCCCGCGCCGGGGTCAGCTGCTTCAAGATCGAGGGGCGGCTGAAAGACCTCAGCTACGTCAAGAACATCACCGCGCACTACCGCGGCCTGCTCGACGAGATCATCGCCAACAACCCCGAATTCACCCGCGCCTCGAGCGGTCGCTGCACGTATACCTTCACGCCACAGCCGGACAAGACCTTCAACCGCGGCTACACCGACTATTTCGCCAACGACCGCCAGGACGACATTGGCGCCTTCGATTCACCGGCTTTTGTCGGCGAATTGATCGGCGAAGTCGTCGACATCGGCGATGGTTCTTTCACCGTCAATGCCGAAAAGCCCTTCAACAACGGCGACGGCGTCTGTTTCTACGACGCCCACGGCGAAGTTGTCGGCATGCGCATCAACCGCGCTGATGGCAAAACCCTCTTCCCGGCGGAAATGCCCGAAGAACTGACCGAAGGCGCCAGCCTCTTCCGCAATCGCGACCAGGAATTCGAACGCTCTTTGGAAAAGGAATCGGCTGACCGCCGTGTTTCGGTCAAGCCGGTGCTGGTCGAAACCGAAGACGGCTTCGCGCTGACGCTGACCGACGAAGATGGCGTGATTGCTACGGTCAACCGGAAAAACGGGCCAAAATCAGAATGGCAACTGGCCCAGAACCCCGAAGCGGCGATGGCCAAGCTCAGGGAAAACCTCGGCAAATTCGGCAACACCATGTTCGTCGCCGAGCCGGTTGAACTCAAACTCAGCCAGCCCTGGTTCCTGCCGGTCAGCGCCATCAACGCCCTGCGCCGCGAAGCCACCGAACAGCTCGAAGCCGCCCGTATTGCCAGCCACCCGCGCCCGCCGCGCGCCACGCCGGCCGCCAACCCGGTGCCCTACCCGCAGGAAGAACTGACCTACCTCGGCAACGTCTTCAACGCCAAGGCCCGCCAGTTCTACGAGAAACACGGCGTCAAGCTGATCGACGAAGCCTACGAGGCGGGCAACGAAAAAGGCATGGTCTCGCTGATGATCACCCGCCACTGCCTGCGTTACAGCTTCAACCTCTGCCCGAAGGAAGTGAAGCACCTCAAGCCGGACCCGATGACGCTGATCAACGGCAACGAAAAGCTGATCCTCAAATTCGACTGCAAAGCCTGCGAAATGCACGTCGTCGGCAAGATGAAGAAGGGCGTGACGCTCAACCTCGGCAGCATCCGCCCCGCCGCCTGATCAGGCCGGCTTGCGGAGCAGATCGACGCGCTGCGGATTGAGGAAGGTGGCACCGCCCGGCCCCATGAAGGACTCGAACTTTTCCTGCACCTGCCGGTAAAGTTCGGGGGCCAGGCGGTGATCGGTGTGCGTAACCTGGATCATCCGGCTATCGAACTGGGCAAAACTCTCGAAATAGCTGCGGGTGTTGAAGAACATTTGCTTGTCGAGCTGGAGGCTGCCTGACGCCACCGCCTTGCAGATCGCCGCAAAGGCTGCCTCGCGGACCAGCTGCTCGTTGTGGAACAAGCGAAAAACCTCGTTCAGATCGCCGGCAAAGACCGGTTCGGAAATCCACGCCAGGCCGCCTGGCTTGAGCACGCGGGCAATCTCGGCCAGGGCGCGGTCCATGTCGGCCACCGGCACATGGTGCAGTGATTTGAACATCAGCACGATGTCGACGCTGGCGTCGTCGACCGGAATCGCCTCGGCGCCGCCGTGGCTGAAGCGCACCGTCGGCAGATCGGCAACCTCCAGATTGCGCGCATGCTGGATGGTGTCGACTTCGAGGGCGATGATTTCTCTCGGCCGCCCGGTTTCCGCCAGAACCCGCGTCTTTTCTGCCTTGCCGCAGCCGAGTTCGAGGAGACGCGCGCCATCCAGCGGCAATGTGTCGAGCAACAATTTGATTTCATTGCACAGTGCAGTCTGCGCGGGATCAGCGATCTTCATGGCACATCCGAAAATAGGGTCGAGCCCGAATTTTAGCGGATGCTGATACAGGAAGGCGCGCCGGTACGCCCAAAGCCCGGCTATAGTCTCGCCTGTTGCCCGGTACCCGATCACCATGAAACCCACGCCCTGCCCCTCCTGCCAGCAGCCAATGGTCAAGAAGACCTTCGAGCGCCTGTTGCATGGCACTGTCGTCCTCGATCTCTGTTTCAATTGCCAGGGCATCTGGTTCGACGAGTTTGAAAGCGTCCAGATCACCCCGGGCGGCACCATCAAACTGTTCGAGCTGCTGCATGAACACCACGACGACCAACGCACGCCCCTGCGCGACCCGCTGAAATGCCCGCGCTGTAGTGAAAAACTCCTGCATGGCCTCGATGTGGCCAAACACGGCGGCAAGTTCAACTACCATCGCTGCCTGCAAAAACACGGTCGTTTCACCACCTTTGCCCAGTTCATGATCGAAAAGGGCTTCGTCCGTCAGCTCAACCCGGCCGAAATCAACGAACTCTCGGCCAAGGTTGGCATCGTTAGCTGCATGGGCTGCGGCGCCCCGGTCGATATCCGCCGCGACCACGCCTGCGGCCACTGCCGGGCGCCGATCACCATCCTCGACCCGTCCGCCGTCGAACAGGCGCTCTCCCGCTACCAGCACGCCGAAGTCCGCCGCACAACCCGCGACGTAGAAGCCCTCGGCGACGCCATCGTCATGCGCGAACGTGAAAAATCGCGCCAGAAACGCCTGAATCAGGAACCGGAAAACGTCGGCATCATCGACGCCATCGACCTGCTTTCTGCCGGCGCGGAATTTGTCTGGACGTTGATCAAGCGCTAGCCAGATTCGCTGCAACTTACGGTGGGTGTTCCTGTCCTAGTTTGCTGCTGCAACTTGCTCAACCTGAAGCGAAAGGATCCAACATGCCCAACCGCCTGGTTAGTGAAGTCATCAAAGGACGCCCCTTCCCCACCACAGCCACCGGCACCACCGTGCGTGACGCCGCGATCATCATGAAGGAATGGCATTCCTCGGCCATTCTCGTCGTGGACAAAGGCAAGCTCACCGGCATCTGCACCGAACGCGACATTGTCTTCCGCGCCATCGCCAACAACTGCGACCCGGCCAATACCGCAGTCAGCACCATCATGACCCGAAACCTCCAGACCATCGGCCTCGACAAGCCTTTCGGGCATGCCCTGCACCTCATGTACGAAGGCGGTTTCCGGCACATTCCCGTCGTAGATGACGCCGGCCACCCGGTCGGCTTGCTGGCCGCGCACGACGCCCTCGATATGGACGGCCTGCAGATGGAACAGGACCTCGTCCGGCGCGACGAAATCACCGTCATTCTTTAGCCAGGCCGGGCTGGGCCGACGTCAGGGCGCGTCTGGAGAAAACAGCACCCGCGGTGCCAGTTCGATGTGCCCCTGCTCGCCGCCCAGCCAGATCACCCCATCCTGAATCGTGCATTGCAGGCGCATGCCGCGCGCCGCCAACGAAGCCAGCGCCTTGCCCTCCTCCACGCTCAACGACAGCACGCGCAGATTCTTCTGCCCCGACACCTTGCCCTGGGTCTGTTGCCACCACATTTCAGCGGTCCGCCCGCCATAACTGAGCACCATCACATGCCGCGAGCGGTTGCAGGCCCGACGAATCGCCTTCTCGTCAGGCAGCCCGACGTCGATCCAGCGCTCGACGCTGCCCGTCGGATCAAGCTCCTGCAGGTCCGCCTCATCCTCGGTGGCCGACAGGCCGCGCCCGAAAGTCAGCGTCTCCGACGCATTCAGCGCAAAGGCCAGCAGGCGAACCATCATTCGCTCATCCGTTTCCGAAGGATGTCTGGCGATGGTCAGCGTGTAGTCGCCAAAATGCGAACGGTCGAGGTCGGCAAGCTGCAATTCGGCCTTGAAAATGGTGGATTTGAGCGCCATGCCGGTTCCCGTAAAAAGCGCGGATTATCCCATGACGCATTCCCCAAAGCAGACTACGATTATCACTAGCCAATCTTCAGGAGATTCCGTCATGAGCCCACTGCGCATCCTTCCCCTGTTGCTGGCCAGCCTCTTCGCCGTTCAGGCTGATGCCGCCGACGCCCCGCGCCGCAAATCCGGGCTGTGGGAAATAAAGACCCAGATGCCCGGCATGCCCTCGCAAGGCCCGATGCAAATGTGCGTCGATCAGGCCAGCGATAACGTCATGCAGGAACGCGCCAAGGAAAAGGTCAATTGCCCGGTCATGGACGTCAGCCGCGGCGCCGGCAAGATGACCATTCACGCCGTCTGCAAACACGAGGGCGTGACCAGCACCAGCGATTCCGTCATCACCGGCGATTTCGATTCGGCCTACCGCAACGACATGGTGATCCGCTACGAACCGCCGCAGCACGGCACGAAAGAGATGAAGATGGTTCAGGAAGCCCGCTGGCTCGGTCCCTGCAAGGCCGGCCAAAAACCGGGCGACGTCATCATGCCCGGCATGCAGAAATTCAACATGCAGGAAATGATGAAGCGCCAGCAAAAGCAGTAAAGCGCCCCATATAATCAGCGTTTTCTAATACACGAGATTGCCATGCGTCACCTGCTCCTAGCCTGCCTGATCGCCGCCACCAGCTTCGCCCACGCCGAAGTCATCGACATCGACAACGCCCAGCTCGACAAACTGCGCCAAAGCGGCGTGCCCGTCGTCGACATCCGCCTGCAATCGGAATGGGAAGAAACCGGTATCGTCGGCGGCAGCAAACTGCTCACCTTCTTCGACGAAAAAGGCCGCGCCGACGCCGCCGGCTGGCTCGAAAAGGTCAAACCCTTCGCCAAGCCCAACGAACCGGTCATCGTCATCTGCCGCACCGGCAACCGGACGAAGGCCGTCAGCCAGTTCCTCTCGCAACAAGCCGGCTACACCACGGTTTACAACGTCAAGAGCGGTATCAAAGGCTGGATCGGCGCCGGCGGCCCGGTCGTCCCGGCAACGCAAACCATCGCCTCGTGCAAGGCCGCGAAAACTTGCTGAACCACGCCGTCGACCGCAAAAGGTGCGCCAGTTGCGAGCACTGGAGCGGTTGGCGCCAACCCGGCAACGAGCCGGGAACCGTCATCATCGAAGCCGAAACCGCGGAAGGCCTCTGCCTGGGCGGCGGCTGGGACAACTCCGAACGCCGCGCCCGCTCGGCCTGCGGGCACTGGCGGATTTGGCCAGTGCTGAATCAGACGCCGCCATAGCCCAGCATCCCCCTTGCCACGGTCAACCGGAAAAAATGGCCAAAATTGAAATGGGGATGAGGCGTTGAGTCGTGTACAAATTCAAATCAAGCTAGCCCAATATCACCAAAAAAAGCCCAGTCTTTTAAACTGGGCTTTTTTGCATTTTCGGCTCCCCGACCTGGGCTCGAACCAGGGACCTACGGATTAACAGTCCGGCGCTCTACCGACTGAGCTATCGAGGAACGGTACTGTCGGCCTTGCGGCTGACAGGGCGCGGATTATATACAAATCCGCTGAGAGGCTGCAATAGAGAGCGTCTTGCCGCGGCAAATAAATTGAAAATCAGGCTTTTCCGTCGTCGACCGCAAGATCGGGATTCACCGGCAGTTTGCCTGCGGCCTTCAACTCGGCTTGCCGGGAAGCCCGCAGCGCTGGCGTTTCGAGGCTGATGCGGCCGAGGGCACCGGAGCGGTAGTCGAGGATCAGGATGGCGGCGGCTCTTTCCATGTCGATTTCGCCGCCCCGCCCCTTGATCACGCAGCCGCGCTTTTTACCGATGGCTTCGATGACGCCGACGGCGTCCATGCCTTCGGTGGCAAAGCCGTAGCGCGCCATGAGCAGCTTGGGGTAAGCCTCAAGCAGGTAGGTGGCGAGCCAGGTACCGACTTCTTCGTCGATGTAGGCATTGATACCGACGGCGTGGCTGGCGGCGAGCATGAGGCCGTCGATGGGGTGGTCGATCTTCGGCCAGAGCATGCCCGGGGTGTCGTAGAGGGTCAGCCGGTTGCTGATGTCGATGCGTTGCTGGGTCTTGGTGACGGCCGGCTGGTCGCCGACGGCAGCGACTTTTTTCTTGACCAGCGCGTTCATGAGTGTCGATTTGCCGACGTTGGGGATGCCCATGATCATCAGGCGCAGCGGCTTGACGGCGTCGTTCCGGTGCGGTGCCAGCTTCTGGGCGAGGCCGGGGATGCGCGCCACGTCGCTGGCTTTCTTGCAGGAAATGGCGACGGCCTTGACGCCGGGCTGGGCGTCGAAATGAGCGAGCCAGGCTTTGGTCGCTTCAGGGTCGGCCAGATCGGCCTTGTTGAGCAGCTTGAGGCACGGGCGCTGACGGAAGACGCGCAGCTCGTGGATCATCGGATTGCTGCTCGCCTGCGGCAGGCGGGCGTCGAGCACTTCGACGACGACGTCGGCCACGGCCAGCGTTTCGCCGGCCTTCTTGCGGGCCTGGGTCATGTGCCCCGGGAACCATTGGATGGACATTTATTTTCTTTCTATTTTCAGCCGCCGGTGACCGGCGGGAAGAAGGCGATTTCATCGCCGTCTTTTATTGTGGCATCAAGTTTCGCCATGTCCTGATTGACGGCGCAGCGCAGGTTTTTGGCGGTGGCCAGCTGGTCACGCCCCTGGCCGACCAGCCAGTCACGCAAGCCGCCGACGGTGGCGACACCGGCCGGCAACTCGATGGTTTCGCCCGGCAGGCCGAGGGCTTCCTTGAGGCCGGCGAAGTAGAGAATTTTGACGCTCACGACAGCAGCTCCGCGAAGGATACAAAACGCACCGTATCGCCGACAGCGATGGTGTTGCCCGGCGGGTTGAGGACCAGCCCGTCGCTCGAGCACAGCGAGGTGACGACGGCCGAGCCCTGGTTTTTGTACAGCTCGACGGCGCCATCGTCGTTGAGCCAGCCGCGCAGGAATTCGAGGCGGGCGCCGTCTGCCCTGCCCCACACCGAGGCGGACGGCAGATTCAGGACGCGCGGCGAAACGCTGGCCGCCCCCTGCAAACGCAGGATGAACGGGCGAACCATGGTCAGGAAGGTGACGAAGGCGGCGACCGGATTGCCCGGCAGGCCGAGGAACCAGGCCTTGCCATCGGCTTTGCGGATTTCACCGAAGGCCAGCGGCTTGCCGGGCTTGATGGCGATCTTCCACATGTCGAGCCGGCCTTCGGCTTCAACGGCCGGCTTGACGTGATCTTCCTCGCCGACCGAGACGCCGCCGCTGGTCAGCACGAGGTCGTTGTCGGCCGCGGCACGGCGCAGGGCGTCGCGGGTGGCTTCGAGCGTATCGGCAACGGCACCGAGGTCGCGCACTTCGCAGCCCATGCCTTCGAGCAGCGCGCGCAGGGCGTAGCGGTTGGAGTTGTAGATGGCGCCCGGCGGCAGCGGTTCGCCCGGCTGGACGAGTTCGTCACCGGTGAAGAAGACGCCGACGCGGACGCGGCGATAGACCGGCAGTTCGGGCAGGCCGGCCGAGGCGGCCAGGGCGATTTCCTGCGGGCGCAGCTTGGTGCCGGCTTTGAGGATTTCGGCGCCGACCGAGATGTCTTCGCCGGCCCGGCGGATGTTCTCGCCATCGCGCGGGACGTGGTTGATGACCACACCGTTTTCACCATGCTCGCAGCGTTCCTGCATGATCACGGCGTCGGCGCCGGCCGGGACCGGGGCGCCGGTGAAGATGCGGGCGGCCGTGCCCGGTTGCAGCGAGGTGCCGACCGTGCCGGCCGGAATGCGCTGGCTGACCGGCAGGCAGACACCGGCGGCGGTGATGTCGGCGACGCGCACGGCGTAACCGTCCATGGCCGAGTTGTCGAGCGGCGGCACTGCTACGGTCGACTGCTGCGAAACGGCCAAAATGCGGCCGGCGGCGGCGGTAATCGGCAGCGAGCGGATTTCTTCGACCGGCTGGGCGGCGGCCAGCAGTTTTTCCAGGGCTTGTTCAAAACTCAGCATGGGCGGGCCTGCAAATTGAGGTGGTTCATGACGAAATCGGCCATCGCGGCGTAGTCGTTGAGCGGCAGCGTCGGCAGGCTGGTGTCGATGGCGGCATCGGTGGCCACGGCGACGATGTCGTGGCGCTCGGGGAAGAGCGGCGGCTTGCCGTTCTCCGGCCGGTAGACTTCGAGCTTGGGCACCGGTTCCTGCTTGAAGCCTTCGATCAGCACGAGATCGCAGGGCGAGAGGTGGCCGATCAGCTCGTTGAGCGTCGGCTCCACCTCGTCGCGCCGCTCGTGCATGAGCGCCCAGCGGTCGCCGCAGGAGAGCAGCACCTCGGTCGCGCCGGCTTCGCGGTGACGGTAGGAATCCTTGCCCGGCTTGTCGATGTCGAAACCGTGGTGGGCGTGCTTGATCACCGACACCTTGAGGCCACGCGCCGTCAGTTGGGGGATGAGCTTTTCCAGCAAGGTCGTCTTGCCGGAGCCGGAATAACCGGCAATACCGAAAATCTTCATGGGCGGATTTTAACCGTTCAGGCGACGAAAACCGGGGCGAAACCGCCGCCCAAGGTCCGGAAATTGGTGGTTTGGCCTTGGTACAGGCGGGCGGCGACGAGCTGGATGCGGCCGGCGTAGACGTAGCAGCGGATGTCGGCCTTCATGGTCGTTTCAATACCGTCGACGGGCACGACATACTCGGCCGGCGGCGCAATTTCCTGGGCGATGTAGCCGCCGTGCAGGATTTCTTCGAAGACGCGCTTGGTCAGCTTGTCGCCACGATAGGCGGCACGGCCGCCGAAACCGGCCGGCGGCTTGAAGAACCAGCGTTTGCGTTCGGCCCAGAATTGTTCGCCCTGCTCTGGTGTCACGGCAATGGTTTTCGGGATGCCGGCGAGCAGGGTCTGGCGGGTCGATTCGTCGACGCCCAGCGCCTGCAGCGCGGTGTCGTCGGAGAGCTGCATGAGGTTGCGCTTGTCGGCGTAGAGGGCGTGGGCGCGCGGATGCGGCGTGATGACTACGCCACCGGATTCGAAAATTGCCCGAATTTTCCGGTTGACCGTAGCATCGAGGGCAAAGTCGGTCAGGCGGTTGTAGATCAGGTCGACCGGCTGTCCAGCGTGCAAAAGTTGCTGGCCGTCGCTCTCGAATTCGCCTGGATCGGCCACCACGGCAGCGATGCCGTGCTGCTCGAACAATTCCTTGAAGAGCGCGAACTCGGGGGCGAGAAATTGTTCGGCCGGGTTTTCATCGACGATGGCGATGCGGCGCAGCGGCGCATCGCCGCGTTCCAGACGCCATTCCTCGCAGAACATGGCAACAAATTCGTCACGAATCCGCGCGGCCTCTTCCGCGTGGCCATGCGAGGCGAGCAGGTAGGCGTTGAGCAGGCCGCCGCCTGCATTGGTGTTGATCTCGATGAGCTTCGGGCCGGTCTCGGTCAGGTGAAAATCGTAGCCCATGAAGACGCCGCGCGACTTGACCGGCAGGCGGGCGATTTCCGGCGCCTGGGCCAGCGCGTGCGCCTGGTAGGCCGGCATGGCGATGACCGATTCGATGGCCGTGATGATCCCGGCCATGGCCTGCATCGGCGCGGCGGCGATGGTGATGTCAGCGCTGGAGAAGAATTGCGGCTGCTGCGCGCGCATTTGCTCGAAGATGGTTTTCATCCGCTTTACCGGTTGGCGAAGAAATCGAGGACGACCTGCAGTTCGCGGGTCCGTTTCATGGGTGGCAGACTTTGCCAGACACGGCGGCCATACGGCTTTGATATGAGTCGTGGATCGCACATCATCAGCACGCCCTTGTCGTTCTCGTCGCGGATCAACCGACCGGCGCCCTGCTTGACGTTGATGACGGCGCGCGGCAGCTGGTATTCCATGAAGGCGTTGCGGCCTTCCTTTTTCATCTGCTCGATGCGCGCCGAGAGCACCGGGTCATCGGGCGGCGCGAAGGGTATCTTGTCGATGACGACGAGCGACAGCGCCTCGCCGCGCACGTCGACGCCTTCCCAGAAGCTCTGGCTGCCGACCAGGATGGAATTGCCGTGGTGGCGGAAGCGTTGCAGCAGATCGTTCTTGCTGCCCTCGCCCTGAACCAGCAGCGGCATGTCGATGTTTTCGTCTTCGAGCTTGGCCTTGAGCAGTTCGTGTGTGCGGCGCATGGCGCGCAGGCTGGTGCACAGGAAGAAGGCCCCGCCGTTGGCCGCCTTGACGGCCGGCCAGGCAGCGTCGACGACGGCGTCGGTGTAGTTCCAGGCATTCGGGTCGGGCATGCCGAGCGGCGCGTAGAGGATGGCCTGCTTGTCGTAGTCGAAGGGGCTGTGCCAGCAGGCCGAATCCGGCTCGCCAAGACCGAGTTCGGCGCAGTAGTGATGGAACTTGCCCTGCACGGCCAAGGTGGCCGAGGTGAAGATCCAGGCCCGCGGATGGCCGCCCATCTGCTTGCGGAAAATTTCGGCGACATTGAGCGGCGTTGCGTTGAGCTGCAGCGAATGCGTGAAGGCTTCGGCCCAGCGGACGTAGCCGGGCGTCGGGTTCTGCCACTGGCCGAGGTGCTGGACGAGCTCGGTGGCGCGCTGCCAGCACTTCTCGAGGCCCTCGGCGCGTTCGGCCTGGGTTTCGAGCAAGGCGGCGAAGGCGACCATCTCGGCTTCGAGCGCCTTCAGGGCGATTTCAAAATCGGGCTTTTCTTCCAGTTGACCGTAGGAGAAGCGACCGCTGTCGACGCCAACGGCCAGGCGCAGGTCCTTGGCGGCTTTTTCGACTTTTTTGCTGGTTTCCGGCAGAGCCAGACAGTCGCGGGCATTGGTCAATGCTTCGGCGCGCACGTCGCGGGCCAGATCGAGCACCTGCGCCGTCGAAATGCTGTCGCCGAAGAACAGCGTCGCCACTTCCGGCAACTGGTGGGCTTCGTCGAAGATCACGGTGTTGCAGGCCGGCAGCAGTTCGGCCATGCCTTCGTCGCGGAGCATGACGTCAGCGAAGAACAGGTGGTGATTGACGACGACCAGATCGGCCGCCATCGCCTCGCGCCGGGCCAGCATGACGAAGCATTCCTTGTAATCCGGGCATTCCTGGCCGAGGCAGTTGTCGCGCGTCGAGGTGGCGTGCCCCCAGACCGGCGAGTTCTCGGAAACCTCGATGCATTCAGCCTTGTCGCCGCTCTGCGTGGTCTTGGCGAAGACCGAGATGCGGCGTGCATCGGCTGCATCTTCACGGGTCAGGAAACGGCCGTCGGCGATGGCGTGTTGCAGGTGGTAGGGGCAAACGTAGTTGGCCCGGCCCTTGAGCAGCGCAATCTTGACCGGCGCCTTAAGGGCGTCGCGGACCATCGGCAAATCTTTGTTGAAGAGCTGGTCCTGCAGGGTCTTGGTGCCGGTCGACACGATGACCTTGCCGTTCGACTGAAGCGCCGGGACGAGGTAGGCGAAAGTCTTGCCCGTGCCGGTGCCGGCCTCGGCGATGAAGACCGAACAGCCTTTGATGGCGGCGGCGATGCGCTCGGCCATGTCGAGCTGCTGTTCGCGGATGCGATAGCCGCTGATGGCCCGGGCAAGCGGGCCTTCGGGAGAGAATATTTCCGGGAGGGAAGACAAGGGAAGAAGCCTGAAAAATCAGGGCCGAATCTTAGCAGATGCGGGGTCTGCCAAGGAAAACGGCGGGCTGTCAGGCTAGTGAAAAAGACTCATACCGATTGATCGCCAGCCCGCCCGGGATACTCCGGGCACAACGCCAATCCGGCCTTCTGTGAGATATGACTCCGCACACAACGACACGCACTGTTGCAAACAGTTACTTGAAGTCCGCCGTCCAGGCCCTTATCTTGGACACATGCGCTGACCAGACATCAGCCCTGACGGCCCTACCCACCTCCCCCTCCCCGGGCCGTCCAGAAAGCCTCGTACTCCCCCCGGTACGAGGCTTTCGCCTTTTCAGGACTGGCGTTTCGGCTATGCTTGCAGCCACCATGCCCAGAAGACGAAAAAAGAAGACTGTCCGCGTCATTCACCCGTCGGCGAACCCGTTGCCCTTGCGACTCGCACCGCTCTATGCCGGACACCTGCAGGTTTTCAGCGATGCCAGCCAGAAACGGCATGGCGGACTGGCGGCCGTCCTCTTTGCCACGCCAGACAGCGACGCGGTAATCAGATCGCGCACAGTACCCGTCATCGGCAGCAATGAACTCGAATTGCAGGCCACCCTTTTTGCCCTGGAACAGGCGCGAGAGCTTTTCCCAAGCCAGCCACTTGCCCTGTTTTCAGACAATCAGGACGCCGTGAGCAGACTCAACCGCGGCAAAATTGAGGGCTTGAATCAGGATCCTGAGTTGCAGCAAATGCTTACGCAGGCAAACCTCGTCCAGGCATTGGCCAACGCGACCGTGTGCTGGATAAAAGGGCACTCAAGTTGCCGGGGCAACATCCTCGCCGACCAGCACGCCGCCGAGGCCGCAAGCTAACAACCATCTCGACCCCATCCCACCATTGACAGGCGAAACATCGGGAAAGCTCAGTCCAGCTTCTTCAGGTATTCCTTAGTGAAAATCTTGTCCGGCAGGTCGCGCAGCTTCATACCGCTATAGTCGAGAACCGATTTTTCACCGCTACGCAACGCATCCTCCATTACCAGCCGCGTCGGACGAACCCTCCCGGCCAAGGTCTGGAAATTCTCATAACTGCATTTCTTCATCAGGCGGTTCGACAGCGAATAAAACTCAGCCTTCAGCGGCCACCCCGATTTCTCATTGACCCAGTAAACAACTCGCTGATAGGTAACGCTACGGTCGACGGCAATTAATTCAAGAATATGAAATGAATCATTGCCGATTTTTTCGCTGCCGATGATTTTCGGGTTGTAGTCACCCGCAAAATTGGCCCGCGCCAGATCGCCATTGGCCACCTGCCCCGTCAAGCGCTGCGCCAGGGAAATCCGTATCGGCTGCGAGACCTCCGGCATGAACACCCACAGATCGCGGCCCCTCATCAGAATAATCTGCCCACGCTCCGAAGCCGGCTCGGTCACCATGACGACCGTGTTCTCGTTACCCTTTGAAAGAACGCGGTATTTGTGGAGGTCCCCCTCCTTGTCCGGACGTACGCTATTTATGACTACGTCAACCTGAAATGCCTCGGCGGGAAATCGAATTTTGTCTGCCTTTTCAACTATACTTCGCGCAAAAGCATCACCCGCCGACGTTTCATCTGCCTCCTCTGCCTGCAAAGACACCGATAGGACTGCCATGAACATAGCACCCGCAAACACCAATGCAGGACGCATCGAAAAATGCCTTCCGAATATCGATTCCATGAGTAGCTCCATCCAGTTCAGACCCTTTAACTAGTTGCCCATCCAATGCCATGAGTGTCGTTCGTATCGAACATGTTTACAAGGACTATCGGCTTGGCGAGCAGACCGTCCAAGCCTTGCATGATATTACATGGTCAATTGATGCCGGAGTCTTCCTGGCGATCTCCGGGCCATCGGGAAGCGGAAAAACGACGTTACTCAACCTGATCGGCTGCATAGACAAACCGACCAGTGGAAAAATCTTCATAAACGAAGAAGACGTGTCCGAAAAATCAGCCAACGAACTTGCTGATATACGTTCCCGTTCGATCGGATTTATTTTCCAGACCTTCAATCTGTTGCCCGTACTTTCAGCAGCA
Organism: Gammaproteobacteria bacterium; assembly: GCA_018828385.1. Classification (GTDB taxonomy): domain Bacteria; phylum Pseudomonadota; class Gammaproteobacteria; order Burkholderiales; family Rhodocyclaceae; genus Azonexus. The sequence goes on from JAHJVE010000023.1 coordinate 371,403, forward strand.
GAAAATGTGGAATATCCACTCCTTAGGCGCTCGGATATTTCTCCACTCGAGCGCAAAAACAGGGTTGCGTATTTTCTGGAAATTGTAGGCTTGAGTAACTTTGCCAACCACCGACCAAATCAACTAAGCGGCGGTCAAAGGCAGCGTGTTGCGATTGCCCGCGCACTGGCAATCAAGCCAAGCATCATTCTTGCCGATGAACCGACAGCCAACCTTGACAAGGCAACCGGCCGTGAAATTTTGCGTCTCATGAAGCAGATAAATCGCCGCCTCAAAACCACCTTCATTTTCTCAACGCACGACCAGAAAGTCATCGACCATGCCGACCGATTGGTTCAGGTCGAAGACGGCTACATCACCGCCTTTGGCATACGCACTCAAGGCGAAAAAACCTGGAATATTGCCCGCGTTCGTACCTTACCTGACGCTGAAGACGAAGCCGACTCCAATTAACGTCCCTTGCCCGAACATATCGTGACTATCCAAACACACAAACTCCTGAAACTCACTTTGGCCGTTTTCGCCTGCTTTTCCCTGAATTGCTTCGCCGCTGACGAAGATCCTCTCGGTCGAGATGCTCTGTTCGGCGACGATATCGAGCCGATAGCCGCCACCCCATCCAGTTCAGGCAGTGGTGTCAAAGGGTTTGTCCAGTTCGAAGGCGCCAGAACCACGTCATCTCCGGATCATTGGTCAAAACTTCGAACTCGTGCTGACCTTAATAGCAACGGAAAACTGGGACAAGGCATGAAATGGAAGCTGGGGGTGCGAGTAGATTACGACTTCGCCTACGACATCAACGACTTCTACAACAGTGCCGTAGAGCAAAATCAGCGCTTCCAAGTCGCACTACGCGAAAACTATCTGGACTACAGCGCCGGCGATTGGGACTTCCGCTTCGGCAGACAGCATGTTGTATGGGGTGAAATGGTCGGACTATTCTTCGCCGACGTTGTATCTGCCCGTGACCAGCGCGAATTCATCCTGCCGGAATTCGACCAGATGCGAATACCGCAATGGGCTGCGCGCGCCGAATACTTTCTTGATGACATGCATGCAGAATTGCTCTGGATCCCCGTAGCCACCTACGACGATATCGGCAAACCCGGAGCGGAGTATTTCCCCTACCAGCCGGCCCCGCCCGGCGCCAATGTTCAATACCTTGCCGAACAACGTCCCGACCGCAACGCCAACAACATGAACTATGGAGCACGGCTCTCAACGCTCAAAAACGGCTGGGATGTGTCCGGCTTCTATTACCGCAGCTCAGACACCAACCCCACTTTCTACCGAGAGATAGTGCTTGCTCCAACGCCAACCTATATTTACCAGGCTCGCCATGATCGGATTCACCAATTTGGTGGAACGCTCACCAAGGACTTTGGCGATGTCGTACTCAAAACTGAAGCGGTCTATACCCGCAACCGTCAATTCGCGGTGCTGAACATGACGGACCCGGACGGTCTGGTGAAACAGAACACACTCGATTGGGCCATCGGTCTGGATTTCACGCTTCCGGCAGAAAGTCGACTCAACGTCCAGTTCTTCCAGCGCCAACACTTCGACCATAACCCGGAGATCATTTCGGATCGCTTGGAAAACGGTTACAGCCTCTTCGCCAGTACAAAACTCGCGAACAACTGGGAAGCCCAGGCACTGTTCATTTCAAGCCTTAATCGGTCCGACTGGCTCTTCCGTCCTCGCGTCGCTTGGAACCTCCAGCGCAACTGGCGCCTGCTGGTCGGTGCCGATATCTTCAATGGCCCACCGCTGGGGCTATTCGGACGTTTCGACCAACATGACCGGTTCTACTCTGAAGTTCGTTACAGCTTTTAACTCGAGTAGTTCACTCGAGTTTGCGACGACGCTCCTAAAATTGACGAACAAGTGGTCCTTGAGCCCAGCCTATAGTGCTCTCACGAGCACGAAGCAAGGTCGGCTAGCAGCGACTGATTGAAGTAAGCCGCATCCAGGGTTTGCCCGCATCCGGGGTTTGCCCGTCAAGGGGTAAATGCGGACGACACGGATTGTAAAAATCGAAGTAGCCGGCCATTGCCTGCCCGAGTGGTACCGCGACTCATTCAACCCGGCACATTTTGCCCCCCTCAACCGGGCGTACCACAATCTCAAAATCTAACAGTCAAGACAGTCCCGGAACGACGATAACCTGGCAGGAAGCCTCCATCGCCGATTGAAGTATCGATTTCACTTATCCCCATATCATGATTGGCGGAGCTAGCTCTGTTCGCTCCACCAATCTGAATCTCAAATACATTGTCCTGTATTTGCATGTCGAAAAATTTTACAGTCCAGCTGATCACATAATCACACAGACACCGCAACCCAAAGCCAAGTCACTTAAAATTACCACATAAAAACAGCCATATACACCACACCTCTCCAAACAAAAATACCGTCTGGCATACATAGTGCTTAGAATTCTGCGCATGGGCCGGTAGCCCTACTTACAGGAGATAGAAATGTTAAAGCAAACACTTATAGCGGCGACCATCAGCGGCCTAATGTATTCAGTTGGCGCGATGGCATCACCTTTTTACATTAATACCGGTGGTGATTTTGGCCCCGGTGGCTCTACGATCACAAGCGACATAAATGAATTGGGATATACGGGTACGTTAGCGACCTCGATCTATCTGGGTAACCCTGCAGTTGCGGGCACGACCGTGATCGATTCGAATATAGACTCGGTTTTGACTAGCTTCGGTGTAACAGCTGGTTCACACACGACAGTTGGTGGAGCCACAGTATCGTGGTCCCTCCCGTCCACGAGCTTTCCGGGGTACTCGAACATTGATAACCTGAACTATGTAGCAGGGCCGACTGACGGTAACGGCTTTACAAGTGGGACGGGTAGCTTCCCCTTCGGTTATGGTGACATAACCTCAAATGGTGCCAATTCATGGGGCCTGACATATCTATATAACTTGACTGGTGAGACAACTGCCAATGGCGTCTCCTACACCAGTGGTTATTTTAACGTCTTCTATGAGGACGGTGGTGCAGCAAAACAAGTATTGCGCCTCAATGTAACTGGATCGAGCATTAATCTGGCCAATCTTGATATTTTCGGAGGTGTTTCGTTCGATTTTGATGGAAATGGGACAGATGATGCCGCAGGGGATTCGTTTGTTCAAAACTTTTTTAATGACTCCACTACTGGCAAATCATTCTATGACCTTTGGTTTGAAGGATTGCCCAGTACGCTAGCTGTAACATGGGCTCTGGATACAAATGTTAACCCACCGCTACCAAGTGTGAACGATCTGGTCAACACATGTACCGGCGCTCCAGAGGAGAAATGCGGTCTCGTACGCCAAACTACGTTGGATGGTAGCGTGGCTTTCGAAGTCCCCGAGCCTGGCTCTTTGGCACTTCTTGGCCTAGGGCTTGCAGGGCTCGGATTTTCCGGTCGCCGCCGCAATCAAGCCTAATTAGGCTTGTGTAGAAAAGCCACCTAAAGGGTGGATCAGATTACTGACAAACCCCCGATATTTCGGGGGTTTTGTTTTTCTAATGGGAAATTAACCATTTTTCTGTAAGCCCCCCCCCGACGAACCCAAGTCGATTATTAATTCTTCCTGTGGGATGTCACACTTTTATACTCTCGAAATTACGGTTATTGTGCACTCAAGCATGTAGCCTATCATTAAGTAGGCGCGCCAATCAGCAATCGCTGAAAAGGATTTGGCTTGACCCATCACCCCGCCATGGCCTCTGTAACTTTGCCATTTTTGTCCATCGCCAGGCAACCCCGACGATCACTGATGGCGATACTTGCCATTGCTTTCGGCATTTCAGCGTTACTCCTGGCCAGCGGCTTCATCGAATGGAATCTCCGCTACGGCCGGGAGTCAACAATCCATTCAGAACTAGGCCACATTCGTATTTTCAAGCCGGGATACTTGCTCTCGGGCTCAGCAGACCCGTTCGATTACCTTCTAGAGGCCGACGCCAAACTGGAACAGGCTATCCTGAGCGTCCCTCACGTCGAGCTAATCACTCCCCGACTATCCTTCAATGGGCTTGCCAGTTACGGTGAATCAACCCTTTCGTTCGTTGGCGAAGGCGTAGATCCTCACAAAGAGGAGCGCCTGAGCAAATCTTTGACTATCACTTCAGGACAATCACTGTCTGCTGATCACCCAAAGGGAATTATTGTCGGCCAAGGGCTTGCTGAAAACTTGGGCATTAAACCCAGCGACTCCATAGTGCTAATGGTCAATAGCGCCACTGGCGGCGTCAATGCTGCAGAAGTCACCGTTCTTGGTCTTTTCGCGACGATCACCAAGGCCTACGATGACGCAGCCCTCCGCGTCCCGATTTCACTTGCCAGGCAACTAATGCGAGTCACGGGATCTCACTCATATACCATCCTGCTCGACAAGACAGAAAACACCTCAACCATTCTGGATGACCTGAAAACCAGCTTCGGCAAAAAGGGATTTGAGTTCGTCCCTTGGTATCGCATGGCGGATTTCTACAACAAGACTGCTGAGCTTTTCTCGCGGCAGGTCAGCGTCGTTCGCTTAATTATCGCGGTCATCATAGTGCTCAGCATATCGAATACATTAATGATGAGCGTCATGGAACGGACCGGTGAGATAGGTACGATTATGGCCTTAGGCGTGAAGCGACGCGAGGTGCTGATTCAATTCCTAGCCGAGGGCTTCATCCTGGGTGTAGCCGGTGGATCGCTTGGGCTTATATTAGCCTATGCCCTAGGAGCCCTAATATCGGCGATCGGAGTACCAATGCCCGCGCCCCCAGGGATGTCTTTTGGTTACACCGCAGAAATCCTAATTAGCTGGCAGATGGCCTTTGAAGCTTTTCTTCTAGCTATCATTACGACACTGGTGGCAAGCGTAATTCCGGCGGTCAAGGCATCTAGGATGGAGATCGTAAATGCACTACGACACAATCGCTAAACCATGATGCTCAAACTCGCATTTCGCAATATTTTCCGCCAACACGCTCGAACAGCAATTACTTTGGGGGCAATTGTTTTTGGCGTCATTGGATTGATCTTGGGAGGCGGCTTCGTCCGAGACATTTTCTTTCAGCTAGGTGAAGCCTTGATCCATTCACAATCCGGCCATCTGCAGATCGTAAAGACTGGATATTTCACTTACGGATCGCGGTCACCAGAGAGATTCTTGATCACCGACACCCAGTCATTGAAGCGTGAGCTGGCAAATTTTCCTGAAATCAAGGAGGTTCTCGAACGCGTCAACTTTACAGGGCTGTTAAATAATGGAAAAACAGATTGGCCAATTGTCGCAGATGGCGTGGAACCGGATGGGGAAGCTCGACTGGGTAGCTTCATGCAGATCGTCGACGGGCGCCAGCTTACTCAGAAAGACCATTTTGGAGTGACCGTTGGGCAAGGCGTTGCCAAGGCGCTCAATCTCAAAGCTGGGGACAGGGTTTCTCTTCTAGTCAACACACCAGAAGGCGCACTGAACTCGATGGAATTAGATATCGTCGGCATTTTTCAGAGTTTCTCGAAAGATTACGATGCTCGTTTCATTCGCCTTGCTTTACCTGCTGCTCATGAATTATTAGGTTCGCAGGGCATCAACAGTTTAGTAATCTCATTAAAGCAGACTGCCGACACTCAAGCTGTGTCAAAAAAACTGGAATCTATTCTCGAACGTGAACAATACGAAAGCAGAACTTGGGTTCAATTAAATGATTTTTATGGAAAAACAGTTGCGCTCTATGAGCAGCAATTTGGGTTCCTGCAATTGATCATCTTGATCATGGTTTTACTGAGCGTAGCCAACAGTGTGAGCATGAGCATCTTCGAGCGTACCGGTGAGTTCGGGACCATAATGGCTACAGGTAGCCGTCCTGTAGATGTAATAAAAATGCTAGTCACTGAAAGTGCGCTGCTTGGCCTGATCGGATCTACTGCGGGTGTAATTCTGGGCATTGCTGCAGCACTCCTGATATCCCAAATCGGCATTCCGATGCCACCTCCTCCAAACGCCAATCTTGGTTACATGGCAACGATTCAACTCTCCGCGACCGATATTATGATTTCGTTCTCGATTGGGTTTGTGGCAACGACGCTTGCCTGTCTTTGGCCAGGGATACGCGTAACCAAGTTACCGGTTATCGAAGCATTGAGACAGAATCAGATCTAACAACCGACATGCTTCTGTTGCTCATCAGAGATAAAGCACCAATAACCCAGGAGATCAATAATGCGCAGTTTTGACTACAACACCGCATTTTCTCGAAACATTGGCTGGGTAACCGAAAATGAACAGGAGCGTTTAAGGAATTGCCGTGTCGCCATTGGTGGGCTAGGTGGCGTAGGGGGAGTACATTTGCTGACACTAGCCCGCCTGGGAATCGGGAAATTCAATGTCGCAGACTTCGACACATTTGATTTTGTGAATTTCAATCGCCAAGTTGGCGCAACGATGAGTTCGATTGACCGCCCCAAAATCGAAGTCCTAGTAGACATGGCGCGGGACATCAACCCGGAAATTGAACTATGCCTCTTCCCCGAAGGCATCTCCACAAAAAACATCGATGAGTTTCTTGATGGAGTTGACGTTTATGTCGACGGCCTGGATTTTTTCGCATTCGACATTAGAAGAAAGACCTTCGCAACTTGCCGCGCCAAGGGAATTCCTGTCGTCACCGCCGCGCCGCTGGGTTTAGGCACAGCCATTCTTGTCTTCAGCCCGACCGGGATGTCATGCGAAGACTACTTTGGCTTCGAAGGCTGCGATGAGTTTGAAATGGCGATTCGCTTTCTCGTAGGCCTTTCGCCAGCCATCTTACAGCGTGGGTACGTTGCTGACATGAGCCGTGTAAGCCTGCACGAGCGGCGCGGCCCATCCTCGATCGCATCATGTCAACTATGTGCCGGTGTCGCAGCAGTTGAGACACTAAAGCTTTTGCTTGGTCGCGGCAAAATCCGGTACGCTCCTTGGGGCAGCCAATTTGATGCCTACCGCATGAAATATGTTCGAACTTGGCGCCCAGGTGGTCACAAAAACCCACTCCAACGCCTAATGTTTTTTCTTCTTCGACAACAATTAAGGTATAGATAAGATAGACGGGAAGGTTCCATTACACTAGAAACCATGGCAAAAATATACATTGGCATTTTTTGCAAGAAACCATGCATACCAATATCCTGAAGCGTAAGAATATTCTATCACCCCCTCTCCGTGAAATTGTTCCAATGCTAACCCATCAAAATCCCTATATCCTCATGGCGTTTCCGCTATCATTATGCAGCGACCATTTACCGGCCATCATCTGTGGTGGCCAGATCAAGGGGAAAAGAGAATGATCATGATTCGTTCAGCTATAGAACGCTCCAAGTTCTGGTTAGGCTTGTGTTCCGCAGCTCTGGTTCTTGTAATAATCACTGGATGTGCAGGAACGCCACCAGCACCGATCTTGGCTGCAAACTCCGATTACAGCTACAAAATTGGTCCTGGTGACACGCTCAACATTGTCGTCTGGCGCAATCCTGAACTATCGATGAGCGTGCCGGTCCGTCCCGATGGAAAAATTTCTGCTCCACTAATTGATGACCTCACTGCCATGGGCAAAGATTCAACGGCCCTCGCCCGAGACATCGAAAAAGAACTTGCCAAGTTTATTCGAGACCCTGTTGTCACGGTCATTGTCACCGGCTTCGTAGGCCCGTACAGCGAACAAATTCGAGTCATTGGCGCCGCTGCCAAACCACAAATTCTCGCCTACAAGCAGAAAATGACCATTCTTGATGTCATGATCGCCGTTGGTGGCATTACCGATTTCGCTGATGGCAATGCCGCGACCATCCTACGCACTTCCGAGAACAATGCTCAGTACAGGGTGCGTCTCAAGGATCTTGTCAAGAACGGCGATGTGTCGGCCAATGTGGAAATGAAACCCGGCGACGTAGTCATCATTCCGCAAAGCTGGTTCTAAGCCCCCCTTAAAAGAACTACCGCCGCCGTAGACTTACGGTGGCGGTTTATTACTCGAGCTCATAGATGGAAGAAATTCTTCGGCAGGCCATTACCATCCTGCGCGCGACTTGGAAACATCGGCACCTCGGGATGGTTGTAGCGTGGATTGTTGGTGCCATTGCAGCCGGCGTCATTCTTCGTATCCCGAACCAATTTGAAGCATCCGCACGGATCTATGTCGATACGCAATCGATATTGCGCCCCTTGATGTCTGGCCTCGCGGTTCAGCCGAATATAGAACAACAGATCATGATGCTCAGCCGTACACTGATTAGCCGGCCAAACATCGAAAAACTCATCAGAATGGCTGACCTTGACCTGAACATCAAGGAAAAGGCTCAGCAGGAAAGCCTGATTGAGTCATTGACCAAAGATCTGAAAATCATGGGTGTCGGCCGAGATAATCTGTATACGATTTCATATCGTGACCCCGACGCAGCGAAAGCTCAGCGGGTCGTGCAAGCGCTCGTTTCGATTTTTGTCGAATCCAGCCTTGGTGACAAAAGGCAAGATACGGATTCAGCAAGAAAATTCCTGGAAGAGCAGATTCGCAACTACGAAAAAAAGCTGGAAGAAGCGGAGAACCGACTCAAGGAATTCAAATTACGGAATATTGAATTGGCATCCTCTGAAGGAAAAACCGGAATCGATCGCCTGGGCGACCTATCAACTCAACTGGGCATCGCCCGCCTTCAACTTAGAGAGGCCGAACAATCGCGCGACGCCCTTCGCCGTCAAATAGTTGGGGAAGAACCTGTACTACTCCCCGATACGAACAATGGCAGCAATTCAAGCATTTCCCTTCCGGAAATTGACGGTCGGATAGATGTCCAGAAGCGGAACTTGGATACATTGCTGCAACGTTACACGGAACAACACCCCGATGTTATCGGTACCCGGCGCCTTATCAAGGATCTCGAAGAGCAAAAGCGAGAAGAACTTCAGGCACGCAAAAAATTTGCTGCAGCAAATCCTGGCGCATCAATCAGCAACAACCCCGTATACCAACAACTTAAGGTTTCTCTGGCCGAGGCAGAAGCCAATACCGCCTCACTGCGAGCTCGTGTCAGCGAATACGAGGAACGCTACAACCGCGCCACCAACGTCATGAAGAATCAGCCCCAATTGGAAGCGGAATTGGCCCAATTGAACCGTGACTACGAACTGGACAAGCGCAATTACGAGCAACTGGTTTCGCGTAGGGACTCCGCCGAGATGTCAGGCAACCTAGATACAGCAGGCTCCATGGCCGACTTTCGTTTGATTGATCCTCCGCGCGCATCGTCAAAGCCGGTGGCGCCGAATCGCATACTGCTCTTTCCGTTGGGCCTTGTTCTTGCGATTGCTGCCGGATTGTTTGCTGCTTTTGCGGCCAGCCAGATTCGACCAGTATTTTTCGACAGCAAAGCCTTGCGCGAAGCCACTGATCTTCCTGTACTTGGAACCGTTTCCCTTATTCCAAATGAAGCACGTCGCCTCAAGGAGCGCGCTAGCCTCCGTCGCTTCTCGCTTGCCACTGGGGGTCTTGTGCTGGCCTACGCATTCGGCCTGGGAATTCTCACCTTCCTTTCCCAACGTGCCGGCGGAGGTTGATCAATGAGCCTGATTGAACAAGCAGCTAAACGCCTGGAGCAACTCCGTCAGGCTGGCGTCGAACTTCCCGATGAAACACCTGCAACTAACCATGTGAGTCAACCGGCCATTGAAGCTCCCCCGTTAAGTCGCGCTGCGGCCCCGACAGCACCGGCGATAGCACCTAAAGATGACTTTGCCAGGAATCCGTCGGCAACCAGCCCCGAGGTCAAATTAGATCTTGAGGCGATCTCCGCTTCCGGCCTTCTGGTGCCCCATGCAGCTCGTAGCCAGTTAGCCGATGAATTCCGCGTCATCAAACGCCCCCTCATCGCCAACGCCATGGGGAAAGGTGGTGAGCAGATACCAAACGGCAATTTGATCATGGTAACCAGCGCACTTCCTGGGGAAGGCAAGAGTTTCTCGGCCATCAATCTGGCCATAAGCATTGCCATGGAGCTGGACAACACGGTCATGCTCGTCGATGCCGATGTCGCCCGCCCCTCGGTGCTGAATATGCTTGGCCTTCCTCCCAGCAAAGGGCTACTCGACGTATTGCAGGATAATACCGTCGATATTTCTGGTGTTCTGTTGCGAACAAATATTGCGAAGCTTTCAATCCTTCCTAGCGGCACGCCCCACCCCAGAGCAACGGAGTTGCTGGCAAGCGACACGATGATCCGGCTACTGGACGACATGGCCAGTCGCTACAACGACCGTATTATTGTCTTCGACTCTCCACCATTACTACTTACTACAGAGGCACGCGTGCTTGCCACCCACATGGGACAAGTGGTCATTGTCGTCAACGCTGAAAATACCGTTCAGGAGGCGGTAAAGCAGGCAATCTCGACCATCGAATCCTGCCCGGTCAAAATGATGATGTTGAATCAGGTAAAGTCCGCCAAGGTTGACGGCTACGGGTACGGTTATGGCTACGGATATGGGCATGAGAAATAGCACCTTTTTTCTAAAAAGCGCCTATGGACTGACCATAGTATGCCTAGCCACCAACACCGCACTGGCACAAAATAGCGGCGTAACAACCCAGGGGCGCACGTTTTCAATCACTCCGCGCATTTCCTTGACGGAAACCTGGTCCGACAACCTGGCAGTCAGCCGTAGCCAAAACAACAAGGAAAGTGGTTTTCTAACGCAACTTTCGCCGGGCATTCGTATCGACGCGAAGACGGCGCGTCTCAAAACCTACTTTGATTACGCCCTGGTTGGCAATTTCTATTCAGCATCTTCGGTCAATAGCAGAACACAGAACTCCCTGAACACCTTTGGAACATTCGAAGCGATCTCCAATTGGCTGTTCCTTGACTTCAGTGGCCGCATCGCACAGCAGGCCATATCAGCATTCGGCCCCCAGTCGCCCAGCAGTGGCAGCTACAACACCAATAGCACAGAGACCTCGAACTATCGACTCTCCCCCTATATTCGCGGTCACTTGGCAGGGCTGGTCGATTACTCGCTGCGCTACACCTGGTCCACCACACAATCAAATGCGTCAGCCCTTTCGAACGTTGACCTTTCCGACTGGGCAGGGCAGTTACGGGGCGGCACCCCATTCCAAAGTCTGAAATGGTCAGTCGATGCCAGCCAGCAAACCGCAGACTACAGTTCAGGGCGCGCAACCGACGCTGAACGCCTTTACGCCACGGCAACCTACTCTGTCGTTCCGCAATTCCGTATTTCTCTCAGCGGCGGGCAGGAATCGAACAACTACGCTTCGCTAAACAAGGAAAGTCACCCCACACACGGCTACGGGTTCGACTGGAACCCAACGGAACGAACCCAGATTTCTGCCTTCAAGGAACGTCGTTTTTTCGGTGATGGCCATCGATATAGCCTCAGCCATCGCTTTCCCCTTAGCAGCATTCGCTATTCCGATAGCAAAGACGTATCAGTATTGCCGAATCAATTTACCTCGGTCGGCTTGGGCACGGTCTTTGATCTCTTCCAGCAAATTTGTAGCCAACAGCTTTCCAGTTCATATACCGACCCTAACCAGCTGGAACAAGCGGCCAATACATGTGCAGCCACACTCGTAAGCCAAGCCGGCATATCGCCAGACACCTTGGTAACCAGTAGTTTTCTGAGTTCCAGGGCTACAGTCCAAAGACGCCAGCAACTGGCTCTGGCGCTTCAAGGCACTAGAAATACACTTACCGTGTTGTTCAATCGCAACGAAAGCCGGTCTGTTCTTGCCGCAGCGGCTACCAACGATGACTTTAACCTGAACAATATAAACAACATCCGGCAACGGGGTGTCAGCGTTACCCTGTCCCATCGGCTGAGCGGCCTGTCAAACCTGAACCTGACAGCCTCACGCCAGGAAAGTACCGGTACGGGAAATGCCACATTGAAGAGCACGACAACACTGTACCAAGCCAATCTAACCACGAAACTCGGCGCGAAAGCCACGGGCGGCATCAGCGTTCGCCACTCAGAGTTCGAGAGTACGACCAGCCCTTACACCGAAAACGCGCTCGTCGGCACACTCTCTATTGTTTTCTAGCACCATGTACAAGTCCTTCTACGGCTTGACCAGCAAGCCATTTCAGCTGAACCCTGATCCCGCCTTTTATTTCGGCAGCAAGCAGCACCTTCGTGCGCAAGCCTATCTTGAATACGGCATGCACCAGAATGAAGGCTTCATCGTCATCACTGGCGAAGTTGGCGCGGGAAAGACAACCATTGTTCGCGGCCTGCTGGATGGTCTTGATCCAGAAAAGGTCGTTGCCGCGCAACTAGTCAGCACTCAGCTCGATGCCGACGATACTTTGCGCCTGGTGGGTGCTGCATTCGGCCTGCGAACCAAGGATGTAGCCAAATCCGATGTTCTGATGTCGCTGGAGGCTTTCCTGATCAGCATGACTGCCAAAGGCAAACGCTGCCTTCTCGTCGTAGACGAAGCCCAGAACCTCACAGCACGCGCCGTCGAAGAGTTGCGCATGCTCTCGAATTTCCAGTACGGCAATCAGGCCTTGTTGCAAAGCTTCCTGATCGGACAACCGGAATTCCGGCAAATTTTGCAAAGTCCGCACATGATGCAGTTTCGCCAGCGGGTGATCGCGGCCTGCCACATCGGCCCGCTGGATGTCAGCGAAACACAGGCCTATATCGAACATCGCCTGCATCATGCCGGCGCGACCGATTCGCCCAACTTCACCGGTGCTGCTTATGAAGCCATTTTCAAGGCCAGCAGCGGCATTCCCCGGCGTATCAACTCGGTGTGTGATCGGGTGTTGTTATTCGGCTTTCTGAACCACCGGAAAAACTTCGACGTTGCCGATGTGGAAGAAGTCGCTCGCGAGATATTCGAGGAAACGATTGGCGGTTCAACACAGGTTCAGATGCAATACGCCTTGAATGACGGTAGCGGAGTTTCGACCCAGCCAAACCCGATGACAACCGGTGGCCCTGGCGACCATGTACGTCCATCTCAACAATTGTTAGCCACATTGAATGCCGAGCATGTTGCCGAGCGCCTCGCAAGACTCGAGTCCAGCCTGAACCAACTGGAACGAATCAACGGGGCGACGCTGCAATTGTTGCAGCAGGTCTTTGCCCAGCAGACCACGGCCGAAACACCTTCAGAGCAAGAATGAAAAATCAGATGCCCAACTCCAGGCCAGCCGAACTCGGCCCAGTCATTTGCATAGTCGACGCCCGACCCAATTTCATAAGAATGGCGCCCATCCTGCGCGCCTTCGCGGCTCACCGGCCCGCCCCCCCTACCGGTGTGTGCCCTGATGTCCAACGCCCGTATCGTGCTCACCGACTCGGGGGGCTTGCAGGAAGAAACGACGGCCCTTGGTGTTCCCTGCCTGACCATGCGTAAAAATACCGAGCGTCCCATTACCATCGAGCAAGGCACCAATACCATGCTTGGTCGGGATGTCGAAGCCATACGCCACCACGCCGCTGAAGTGCTGGAGGGCAGAGGTAAAAGCGGACGCGTACCGGAATTCTGGGATGGCCATACGGCTGAACGGATTGCCGCTGATCTGGCTGGTTGGCTGATCGAGCACCAAGGGCGACGTTAATTGCCGCCGATGACGAAGCCCGCCGCTGCGCCGTGCAATGCGCTGACCATTGACGTAGAGGATTACTTCCAGGTTTCGGCATTCGCTCCACATATACCTCGTTCCGATTGGGCCATTCGTGAGTGTCGCGTCGAGCGCAATGTGGACTGCATTCTTGCCATGCTCGATACGCATGGCACCAAAGGTACCTTCTTCACGCTGGGCTGGCTTGCCGAGCGCTATCCGGAAGTCGTTCGGCGCATTGTCGACAACGGTCATGAACTGGCGAGTCACGGCTACGGCCATGAACGGGCCAGTGATCAAACGCCAAAGAGTTTTTTTGCCGACATCAATCTTGCAAAGCTGATTCTCGAAGACCTATCCGGTCACGAGGTGAAGGGCTATCGCGCCCCAAGTTTCTCGATCGGCGAGAAGAATCTCTGGGCCTTCGAGTGCCTGGAAAGAGCAGGCTATCGCTACAGTTCAAGCATCTATCCGATTCGTCACGACCACTACGGCATGCCGAACGCACCGCGCCATGCCCATACTATTGGCAGTCTGGTCGAGATTCCCTGCACGACCCTGCGTTTTCTCAACCGCAACTGGCCGGCCAGCGGTGGCGGTTACTTCCGGCTGATGCCCTATGGCCTGTCGCGCTGGATGATCGAACACATCAACCGGGTCGACGGACTCCCCGCCGTCTTCTATTTCCACCCGTGGGAAGTCGACACCGGACAGCCGCGCATCCCCGGCATCAGTGCCAAGACGCGCTTTCGCCACTACGTCAATATTCACCGGATGGAACAGCGACTGAATCGCCTTCTTGCCGATTTTACGTGGGGCCGGATGGACGAACTATTTCTCGCCCCACTTGGTAGCACCGATGGAGATTAAGCGACTCGCTCTGACCGATACGGCAAATGCGGCGCGCTGGGACGCATTCGTTCTGGCCTGCCCGGAAGCCACGTTTTTTCACCGTGCCGCCTGGCAAGGCATACTCCGCGATGTTTTCCGCCACCCGGTCTATTTTCTCTACGCCGAGCAAGGTGGTGAAATCCACGGGGTTCTGCCACTGGCCCACATCAAGAGCCGGCTCTTCGGCAATTCGCTGATCGCCCTGCCCTTTGCCGTCTATGGCGGCGTTGCTGCCTCCTCGCCGGAAGCCGCGTCGGCACTTGAGCTGGAGGCCCAGTCGCTGGCACGCAAGCTTGACGTCGATCATCTCGAATTTCGCAACACCAAGCCCCGGCATGCCGATTGGCCGACGCAGGATCTCTACGTCACTTTCCGCAAGGCAATCCTGCCCGACGTCGAAGCCAACATGCTGGCCATTCCGCGCAAACAGCGGGCAATGGTCAGAAAAGGCATCAATAATGGACTGATTGCTACGGTCGACCGGAAATCTGACCGATTTTTCAAATTGTTTGCCGACAACGTACACCGTCACGGCACGCCGGCCCTGCCCAAGCGCTATTTCGACACCCTGCTCCAGGTATTCGGCGACGACTGCGAAATCCTCACCGTCACCACACCCGAAGGCCAGCCGCTGAGTAGCGTCCTCTCCTTCTATTTCCGTGATGAAGTCCTGCCCTACTATGCCGGCGACGATGAAACCGCCCGCAACTTCGCCGCCAACGACTTCAAGTACTGGGAACTGATGCGCCGCAGTTGCGAACGCGGCCTCAAGGTTTTCGACTACGGCCGCAGCAAAGTCGGCACCGGCCCCTATTCCTTCAAGAAAAACTGGGGTTTCGAGCCACAAGCACTGCATTACGAATATTGTCTCTACAAACGCGACAGCATTCCGCAGAACAATCCGAACAATGCCAAATACAAGTTGTTGATCGAAGCATGGCGGCGCATGCCGATCAGCCTGGCCAACCTGATCGGCCCACATATCGTGCGCAATCTGGGCTGAACATGGCGAACATTCTTTACCTCGTCCATCGCCTGCCGTATCCGCCCAACAAAGGGGACAAGGTTCGCTCCTTCCACCTGCTCAAGCATCTGGCCTCCAGCCACCGGGTCTTCCTCGGCACCTTTGTCGACGATCCGGACGATATGCAGCACATCGGGACCGTCCGCAACCTCTGCAGCGACCTGCACGTCGCCCGCCTGGAACCGAAATTTGCCAAGCTGCGCAGTCTGAATGGCCTGCTTGCCGACGACCCGCTCACCCTTCGCTACTACCGTGATGCAGGGCTGCAGGACTGGGTAGACCACACCTGCCGACACCAGAAAATCGACGCTGCAGTCATTTTCAGTTCAGCGATGGCCCAATACGTTGACGCCATTCCCAGGCTCCCGACCATCGTCGATTTTGTCGATGTCGATTCGGCCAAATGGACGCAATACGCACCAAACCATCGCTGGCCAATGTCCTGGCTATACCGGCGCGAAGGCCTGAAACTACTTGCCTATGAGCGCGAAGTCGCCGCCCGCTCCGCCCGCTCCTTTTTCGTAACGCCAGCCGAAGTCCAACTCTTTAGTCGCCTAGCCCCGGAGTGCGCCGTTCGTGTCGAGCCCGTCTGCAACGGTGTGGATTCCGATTACTTCGCTCCGGACGATAGTCGCCCCTCGCCCTACGCCGCTGACGAAATAGCCATCGCCTTTACCGGCGCCATGGACTATCTGCCCAATATCGATGCCGTGCGCTGGTTTGTTGCCGACATCTTGCCTGGGCTGCTTCAGCGCTGGCCACAACTGCGTTTTCATATCATCGGCCGCAGCCCGACGCCGGAAGTCCTGGCACTTGCTGCTGACAACGTCACCGTCACCGGCACCATTCCCGACGTTCGCCCCTATCTTCAGCACGCTGCCGTCGTTGTCGCACCGCTGCGTATCGCCCGCGGCATCCAGAACAAGATCCTCGAAGCCATGGCCATGGCCCGACCCGTTGTCGCCTCCAGCGAATGCGCTGCTGCGGTCGACGCCGTTTCCGGCCAGGAATTGAAAACAGCAACAACCCCGGCTGACTTCGTCGCCGAAATCGACGCTCTGCTCCAGAATCCCGAGCGCTGCCTATCCATTGGCCGGGCTGCCCGCCAAAGGGTCGTTGCGCAATACAGCTGGGAGGCCCATCTCTCCTGCATCGATCAATACCTTCCCTCCGCCCAGGATGGAAAACAATGACACACCCAGCGCAAAACCAATTCCCTAACTGGAAACCGACCCTGACCGCCATCGCGGCCATCCTGCTCTGGATCGGCTATTGGTACTGGGGCACGCTGGAAGCCATGGCGCATATCTGGTGGCGCTCGGAAACCTACACCCACGGGATCATCGTGCCGCCGATTGCGCTTTGGCTTATCTGGCGCGACCGGCAGCGCCTCGCTGCCATGCAGCCTCAGGCCACCGGTTGGTTCGCCTTGCCCCTCGCCGGACTGGTTTTCCTCTGGCTACTCGGCGATCTCACAGCCGTCAACGCCCTGACCCAGTTTGCCGTAGTTGGCCTGATCGTCATGTCGATCATGGGAATCGTTGGCTGGCAAGTCAGCAAGGCACTGGCCTTCCCGCTGTTCTTTCTCTTTTTTGCTGTCCCGGTCGGTGACTTCCTGCTGCCACGCCTGATGGAATGGACCGCCGACTTCACCGTTCAGGCCGTGCGTCTCAGTGGGATACCCGTTTTCCGCGAGGGCCAGAACTTCGTCATCCCGAGCGGTCACTGGTCGGTCGTTGAAGCCTGCAGCGGCGTTCGCTACCTGATCGCCTCACTGACGGTCGGAACGCTCTACGCCTATCTGACCTATACCTCACTCAAGCGTCGTCTGACTTTCATCCTTGTTGCACTGCTCGTCCCCATCGTTGCCAACTGGCTCCGTGCCTACATGATCGTCATGCTCGGCCACCTCTCCGGCAACAAGCTCGCCGCCGGCGTCGACCACCTGATTTACGGCTGGGTGTTTTTCGGCATCGTTATCGTCATCATGTTCGCGATTGGCGCCCGCTGGGCCGAACAACCAATGCAGGCCGCCCAACGCGCCATGTTGACCACACTGAGCGATTTCCAAAAGCCTCCTCTATCCTGGGCAATCATGCTCAGTCTTGCCATTGTCATCGCCACCGGTCCCCTCTACGAAAAGCACCTGCAGCAGGCCAACACCGATGCAGTCATCAATCTTTCACTACCAGCCATTGCCGGAGCCTGGCACGCCGAGGCCTCTGCCATTGACTGGCAACCGCAATTCGCCAGTCCTTCGGCGGAGCGGCGCTCGGCTTACCGCAAACAGCACGGCCGAGTTGGCCTCTACATCGCTTACTACCAAAACCAGAACTACGAGCGCAAATTGGTAACCTCAGCCAACGTGCTTGTTACGTCAAACGACCCGCTCTGGCAAATCGTGGCCAATCGTCAGACCAATGCGAACTTCGGCGGCAGTGAATTGGTCTTTCGAGAGGCTGAATTGCTAAAGAAACAGGGCAGTGCCGATGAGCGTTACATCGTCTGGCAAACGTACTGGATCAACGGACACCTGACCGCCAGCGACATAGAAGCAAAATGGCTGACCGCATGGTCAATGCTCACCGGGCACGGCGATGACAGTGCCGCCATCATCATCTACGCCCCGAAAGACTCGGCAACCAAGGATCTGCCTGCCTTTGTCAACGAGGCTGGCGACGAAATCCTGCGCAGTCTGAACGAGATACGGTCCAAATGAGCGATGGGCGGCGACCAAGCAGAATGCTACGGTCAACCGGAAATTAACCCCAAAAATCAAAATACGAGAACACCATGTGCGGCATCACCGGCATCTTTGACACCCGAGGCAAACGCGACATTGATCGTGCGGTACTCCATCGCATGAACGAAGCGCAGTTCCATCGCGGCCCCGATGAAGGTGGCCTGCATGTCGAACCGGGAGTCGGGCTCGGCCACCGACGTCTGGCGATCATCGACCTCTCCACCGGTCAGCAACCGCTCTACAACGAAGACCAGAGCGTCTGTGTCGTGTTCAATGGTGAAATCTACAATTACCAAGCGCTGATCCCGGAGCTGCAAGCGCTCGGCCATATTTTCCACACCCGCAGCGACACCGAAGTCATCGTCCACGCCTGGGAAGCCTGGGGCGAAAGCTGTGTTGACCGCTTCCGTGGCATGTTCGCCTTTGCCCTCTGGGACCGCAATCGCGAAACACTCTTCCTTGCCCGCGACCGCCTTGGTGTCAAACCACTCTACTACGCCCAGCTAGACGACGGCACCTTCCTATTCGGCTCTGAACTCAAATCCATTCTCGCCCACGGCGGCCTCAAACGCGATATCGACCCATACGCCGTCGAAGAATTTTTTGCCCTCGGCTACGTCGCCGAACCCCGCGCCATCTTCAAGCAAGCCAAAAAACTTCCACCAGCCTCTACCCTGCTCCTGCGTCGAGGGCAGCCTGTTGGCGAACCCCGCGAATACTGGGATGTCCGCTTCACCCTCGACAATCCGATCAGCGACACCGACGCCTGCGCCGAACTGACTCAGCGCCTCGAAGAATCCATCCGCCTGCGAATGATCTCCGAAGTGCCGCTCGGCGCCTTCCTTTCCGGCGGCGTCGACTCCAGCGCTGTGGTCGCCATGATGGCCAGGTTGTCGAACACGGCGGTCAATACCTGTTCCATCGGCTTTTCCGACCCGGCCTTCAACGAAACAGAATTCGCAAAGATGGTCGCTGATCGCTATCAGACCAATCATCACCTTGACATGGTCGAAAGTGATGACTTCGACCTGATCGATACCTTGGCGAAACTCTACGATGAACCTTATGCCGATAGCTCGGCAATTCCCACCTACCGTGTCTGCCAGCTAGCCCGCAAACACGTTACCGTGGCACTTTCCGGAGATGGCGGCGACGAAAGTTTCGGTGGCTATCGCCGCTACAAATATCACTTGTCCGAAGAGCGGATGCGCTCATTCCTGCCCCTGGCTCTTCGCCGACCGATGTTTGGAATGCTCGGCCACCTATATCCGAAGCTTCCTCGCGCGCCGAGGGTTTTTCGTGCGAAGTCAACCCTCCAGTCAATGTCAAGAACCACTACTGAAGGCTATTTTCACGAGATTTCCCTAATACGCAATCCACTTCGGCACTCGCTGTACAGCGACACATTCAAGAGACAACTTAGCGGCTACGATGCACTTCATGTGTTTGAAACACACGCAGCTCGGGCCAATACGGATGACCCGCTGGCGCTAGTCCAGTATTTGGACACCCACACCTATTTGGTAGGCGACATCAATACCAAGGTAGACAGGGCAAGCATGGCGCACTCGTTGGAAGTCCGCGAACCCCTGATGGATCATTTGCTGGTTGAATGGTTGGCAACCCTCCCCTCCTCTCTCAAGATCCATAACGGTGAAACCAAGTATTTATTGAAAAAATCCATGGAGCCCATGCTTCCCAGTGCCGTCATGTATCGGCCAAAAATGGGTTTCGCCGTCCCCCTGGCCCGCTGGTTGCGGGGCCCGCTACGTCAACGTGTGCGCAAGTCTCTGTGCCATGGACCAATTGCCGAATCAGGCTTGTTCAATAACAAAGTTATCGCGCAGATCGTCGATCAGCACGACTCCGGTCTTGCCGACCACAGCACACCAATCTGGACGCTACTGATGTTCGACGCCTTCTTGAGCAACGTCATGACATCAGCCCCGCAAGCTGGACAATAAAATAGCCATGCGCATTCTTTACCACCACCGCACTGCCTCCAAGGATGGGCAAGCAGTCCATATTGAAGAGCTGATCGAAGCCTTGCGCTCAGAAGGACATGAGGTCCGGGTCGTGGCGCCGAACCAGGAAAAAAGTGATGGAGGCCCGGACAAGAACGAAATGGGCAGTGACATGGACTGGGTACACCAGCTGAAGGCAGCCTTGCCAAAGTCGCTCTATGAGTTGCTGGAACTGGCGTACTCCCTGCACGCATACCGAAAACTCAAAGCGGTTGCAGAAGAATTCAAGCCTGACTTCATTTACGAACGCTATAACCTTTTCCTGCTGGCCGGAGCGATGCTCAAAAAACGCTTGGGCATCCCACTGCTGCTTGAGGTCAATTCGCCGCTGGTTTTCGAACGCTCCTGCCACAGCGGCGGTCTTGCACTGCAATGGCTCGCCCGCTGGGCCGAGAAAACCGCCTGGAATAGTGCCGATTACGTGCTGCCGGTAACGCGAGTTCTGGCCGGCTACATCAAAGAATATGGTGTCCCTGAAGACCGCATTGCAGTCATCCCCAACGGCATCAACAAAACCCATTTCGCAGCAGCTCCAGAACCCGATATCGCCAAGGAAAACCTCAATCTTCAAGGCAAGCTCGTCCTCGGTTTCACCGGGTTTGTTCGCGATTGGCACGGCGTAAATCGCATTATCGACTGGATGGCAACGCCGGATGCGCCAAAAAATTCGCATCTGTTAATCGTTGGCGATGGGCCGATACGCAGTGAACTTGAAAATCAGGCCCAAAGGCTCGGGCTGGCGAATTCCGTCACTTTCACCGGCGTAGTTCACCGGGATGCCGTACCCGCTCGCGTTGCTGCCTTCGATGTCGCCCTGCAACCTGCCGTTACTTCCTATGCCTCGCCGCTCAAGATGATGGAATACCTCATTCTCGGCAAGGCAATCGTCGCTCCGCGCACGCCAAACATTCTGGAAATTCTCGAAGATGGCGAGAACGCCGTGATGTTCGATGAAGGTGCTGCGGGAAGCCTGGAAACGGCCCTCACCAGAATTTGCCAGGATGCTGCTTTGCGCAGCCGCCTTTCCAAAAATGCTATGGAAACCATCGACCGCCGACAATTAACCTGGATCGGCAATGCTTGCCAGGTTACCAAACTAGCCGCTTCGGCCATTTCCCGAACCGGCAAGAAGAGCCTTCCGTGAAAAACGGTCGCATTCGTGTCTTGCATGTTCTCCAGACAATCGGGATTGGCGGCATGGAAAAACGGATTCTCAGATTGTGCAAGGGCCTCGATCCCAAACGATACGATATCCATGCAGTGACTCTTCGCCAAACTGATGGCGCATCCATTGACTGGCCGGAAGACCAGCGTCATTACTATCCAATCGAACCGGGCCTGCATCTCGATAAGCTGCTGGGACTCTCCAGATTAATGCGCGATGGTTGTTATGACATCGTTCATAGCCACAACTGGGCAACCATGCTCTATGGCGTTCTGGCTGCTCGTTTGGCGCGCGTGCCGGTTGTGCTGCACGGAGAACACGGTCTCAATGCCGATGACCGGCAAGGAATTTCGTTCAAACGGGAAATGGTGGCAACAGCCATCGCACACATGGCGACAGGCATCGTTGCAGTTAACGGTTTTATCAAGAAGCAGTCCGAAGAACGATGGAAACTCAAGCCGTGCAGCGTAGTTAACATACCCAATGGTGTCGATCTCACCCGCTTTACCCCTAAGCCGCGTAGCAGACTGAATAACGAAGAACTGGTCATTGGTACTGTCGCCCGGTTTGATCCGATCAAGAATTTACACTGCATCATTCGCGGATTCGATCTGTTCAAGCAAAACAACCCCGCGCGAAAATCCAGCCTTGTCTTGGTCGGCGAAGGCCCCCTGATGAAAGAATTGCAGGCATTCGCCGCCAACCTGAGCTGCGCTCAGGATATTCAGTTTCCCGGAGAAACAAATACTCCGGAAGACTGGTACTCCAGATTCGATATATACATTAACGGATCATTTTCAGAAGGGATGAGCAACACCATCCTTGAGGGCATGGCCTGCGGTCTCCCCGTCGTCGCCTCTGACGTACCCGGGAATCGTGACTGGCTGGAGGATGGTATCAACGCCCTATTCTTCGAGTCAGACAACGCCCAAGAACTCTCTCGCACGCTAACAACACTAGCCGATGATCCAGCCAAAATGCAAAGCATGGGTGACGAAAACCGTCAGCGCGCCCAACTAAGCTACGACAATCAAGCATTTATCTCGCGTTACGACCAACTCTACCAGCAACTGCTGAAGGAATAGTATGAGAGTGCTCGTTCTCACAATCTGGTATCCGAATGCTGAAAATCCGATCCTCGGCACATTCGTTCATGAACAAGCTGTTGCCCTACGCAATAGTGGCATCGATATCCGTATCGTCCAGCCCATCCCCAGCACACCATTTCCCGTAACCTTGCTCAAAGAGTCATACGCCAAATTGGCAAAAACGCCTCTTCAGGAAGAATACGAGGGCTTCGAGGTTTATCACCCGCGCTACGTAACCCTCCCCGGTCATTTATTTTTTGAGCGTGTTGGTGACTGGATGTACCGGGCAATTCGCCCCCTGATCAAACGCATTTACCAGGAGTGGCCATTCGACATCATTCATGCCCACACCACCTATCCCTGTGGCTATGCAGCCAATCTACTGAGGGATCAAGACTTTCCATCGGTCAAAGTGATTCACACGATTCATCGCACATGCATCATCGATGCCCCGAACTACAACCGACAGTGTTATGAAAAAGTCAGAACAGCCCTCGAGGGAGCTGACCGGGATGTCTTCGTCAGTCTTGAAGGTCAGAACTTGGCACTTAAATACACGGAAGGGCGATGCGAGAATAAGAGTGAATACATCACCAACGGCGTAAACACTGCAAAATTCCAACTCGATGCTTCCGACCAGGCCGAGGTCGCCTCACTCAAGCGCAGGCACGAAAGTACTTGGAACCTCGTCTTCGTTGGATATCTCAACGAAAGAAAGGGTATCAAGGAGCTTTTGTCCGCCGTCGCAAACTTGGCAGCAAAAGGACGGCGCAAGTTGCACCTGTTCCTGGTAGGTCGTAATGACCTCGGCACCTATATCGAAGATTTCATCAGAACAAACGGACTGGCAGAAATGGTAACGCTGGTTGGCCCTGTACTACACGACAGGGTCAAGATATGGATGAGTTTCGCCAATGCCTTCATATTGCCCTCCCACTCGGAAGGCCTGCCGACGGTACTTTTCGAGGCGCTCTATGCCGGAACCCCATCGATCTTCACGAAAGTTGGAGGAGTCGGCGACATCGTAACCGATGGGCAAGAGGCACTCGTAATCGAGCCAAAATCGATAGTGGCCATCGAGGAATCAATAGTCCGCCTGATGGACTCACCAGACCTCTGTCGGGAATTGAGGACTAACGGACACCAATTGATTCGTGACAATTTCACCTGGGCAATAAATGCTGATCGAAATATAAATTTGTATGGAAGTCTTACTCAGATAGCAAACTCAAGCCAGCCAAAATCCAATAGACAGCCCGATACCGGGCCATGACATTTTTGAAAATTGCCGAAAAATCCCAGTGGACCGTGGCAATTACAGTATGTACGTCGCAGCGCCTGTTGCATCGACACGCGTTGTCTTGCCAGCATATAAGATATCCAGTAGCAGGCCCAAGCGGGCCAGACCTGCCAGGAGAGTGAAATGACAAATTCCGTTACAAAACGCAAAGGAATCATTTTGGCAGGCGGTGCCGGAACGCGGCTTCACCCTGCCACAGCGGCAATGTCTAAACAGCTGCTGCCGATCTATGACAAACCAATGATCTACTACCCGCTCAGCACGCTAATGCTGGCCGGAATCCGTGAGATCCTGCTCATTTCAACCCCCTTGGACACCCCCCGCTTTGAGCAGTTGCTAGGCGATGGCAGCGACTGGGGCTTGAACATCTCCTACGCCGTGCAACCCTCCCCTGACGGGTTGGCTCAAGCCTTCCTGATCGCCTCTGACTTTATCGGCGATGATCCTTGTGCGCTTATCCTGGGAGACAACGTATTTCACGGTACCGATCTAGTGCCAAAGCTCAGGCGAGCAAACCAGCAACTCACCGGAGCCAGCGTGTTTGCATACCGTGTAAAAGACCCTGAGCGTTTTGGTGTGGTTGAACTGGACATCAACAACAAAGCCATCAGCATTGAAGAAAAACCCACACAACCGAAATCGAGATTGGCGGTAACAGGGCTCTACTTCTACGATAACCAGGTCGTCAACATTGCGCGCTCCATCAAACCTTCGGCACGTGGAGAGCTCGAAATTACCGACGTCAATCGCATCTATATGGAGCGCCACGAGTTATCCGTTGAGGTGTTCGGTCGAGGCGTCGCCTGGCTTGATACGGGGACACACTCCTCCTTGCTTGAAGCATCCAACTTTGTCGAAACGCTCGAAGAACGTCAGGGACTGAAGATTTCATGTCCGGAAGAAATCGCCTATCGACTCGGCTACATTGATGCTGAAAAATTGGAACGCCTTGCTGCACATCTTGTGAAAAGCGATTACGGCAAGTATCTTTACGACATATTGCAGGAGGCCCCCGCTGGGCACGACTAGGTGGCTGATACATTCTTCAAAGCGCAGAAAAACTGATGACGACTCCCTGACACAGGATGAATTGTCATCCGCAAATAACATCTTAAAACGACAATGCTCCCGCCAATACATCTCACAATCAAACTGTGCTCGATGTTCTGGTACCCCTGCCACATTATTGATATTGGTCTGCTAAAAATGTCCCTTGTCCCTCAGACCTCTTTGCCCACAAATCCCACCCTTGGAGACGCATCACCGGAAAACAAATGCTGGCAAGGCAAAATCAGCATCGTTGTACCTGTCTATCGCTCCCAGGAAATTCTCCCAGAACTGCATCGCCGAATCGTTAGCGCCGTCGAGCCCCTCGCCCCGGACTTCGAACTGCTTCTGGTTGAAGATTGCGGAGGTGACCGCTCGTGGAGCGTCATACAGGAATTGACGCAATCCGACCCTCACGTAAAGGGCATTCGCCTCTCTCGAAACTACGGCCAACACAACGCGCTACTCTGTGGTATCAGGGCTGCGACGGGCGATGTCATCGTCACTATCGATGACGATTTGCAGAACCCTCCGGAGGAAATCGAAAAACTGCTGCGGCAGCTCAATAACGGATTCGATGTCGCCTATGGGACCCCACAAGCGGAAACCCACGGCTTCCTTCGCGACCAGGCTTCGCGTATTACCAAGATTGCGCTACAGAGTGCAATGGGTGCGGAGACAGCAAGCAAGGTAAGTGCGTTTCGCGCCTTTCGCACCACCCTGCGCGACGCGTTCGCCAATTACCGAAGCCCCACAGTCAATATTGACGTCCTTCTCACCTGGGGGAGCAGTCTCTTCACATCCGTGACTGTTCGTCAGGACAAACGAGCAGCAGGAGAATCAGGCTACACACTACGCAAACTCATCATTCATGCCCTGAATATGATGACCGGTTTTTCGACATTGCCACTCCAAATGGCCAGTGTTCTCGGACTCATCTTCGGCGCATTGGGTTTCCTGCTGCTTGGCTATCTCGTCACACGCTACTTCATCGTCGGCGCCAGCGTTCCCGGGTTCACTTTTCTTGCGTCGATCATTGCCATTTTTTCCGGAGTCCAGCTCTTTGCCCTGGGAATTTTTGGCGAGTATCTGTCACGCATGCACTTCCGTTCGATGGACCGCCCCCCCTACTCGGTTCAACAAACAATCGCGCTCGGCCACAAGGAAAGTACTTAACACCCGACCATGGCTACCACACCAGATACGACAGGGCTCATTGACACACCTGATCTGCAACTCAAGTGGAACGAAGCGCCTTGGGACAGTGTGCTCTTCGGATTTCCTGTCCTGCAAATTAATCAAATTGAAGTCCGCGGCCCGACAGCAGAAGCCGACTTTTCCGCATTCGAAGCATGCCGTGAGCAGGTACAGGCAGGTCTGGTCAGTTGCCGTCTATCGCATGAGTGCCTAAAGGAATCCATATTGCTGGAGACCCGAGCTTTCCGGTTCATCGAAATGGTCTACCACCCGGAGATATCCCAATTACAGACAATCGACTTGGGCATACCACTCGAACTGACTGTCTCGCGAGCCAATGACATAGATCTTCCCGTTGTTCAGGAAATTGCTGGCCATGCCTTCCACAATGAACGTTTCCATGTCGACCCACGCCTTGATCACGCCATCGGTGACAAGCGTTACCAGAACTGGGCGACGAGCAGCTTCAAACATCCGAGTCAGGAACTGTACTGTGTCCGCGACTCACAGCGCGTGCTCGCTTTTTTTGTCACAGAAATGCTCGCGGACGGCACATGCTACTGGCACCTCAACGCCGTCGCTCCGGATGCTCAAGGCAAGGGCTACGGCGCCCTCGCCTGGCGAGCGATGATGCATCATGCACGAGATACTGGCGCACAACGGATTAGCACTTGCATTGCTGCTCGGAATCACCGTGTCTTGAACCTATATGCCCGTCTGGGTTTTCGTTTTTCTCCGCCGGAAATGACTTTTCACTGGTTTAAGGAAGGCCAAGTTGATTAAGACTCTATTTCGCAATCGATTTGTTCGTTTCGCTACAGTGGGAGTTGTATCGAATGCGCTTTTATATCTTTTCTATCTTCTCCTTACCTTCACAATTGGGCTTGACTACAAGATAGCGATGACTGTTGTTTATATTTTGGGAGTAATGTCAACTTTTTTCTTTAATCGCACTTGGTCATTTAATCATTCAGGCACTGCACACACAGCGTTCGTACGGTACGTTTTGGCTTATGTAATTGGCTATATTTTAAACTTTCTATTGCTATGGTTTTCTGTAGATCAGCTGAAGCTACCACACGAAAGAGCACAAGCGGCAGCAATTATCATAGTTGCATTTTGCATGTTTATTCTTAATAGGAACTGGGTATTCTATCGTCACTCCGAAGTAACGCGGGATGAAGCCCAGCCTGATTGCATTACAAGCCATTACAAGCCATAGCACCAATGCCAACACAAGCATCAATACC
Organism: Gammaproteobacteria bacterium; assembly: GCA_018828385.1. Classification (GTDB taxonomy): domain Bacteria; phylum Pseudomonadota; class Gammaproteobacteria; order Burkholderiales; family Rhodocyclaceae; genus Azonexus. Next base: position 398,765 of record JAHJVE010000023.1, read on the forward strand.
TTGGCATTAAACCTTAAAATGGATCGAAACTATTCAACGCTACTTGACTTTTCTCGATTTATCGCAGCGTTTTTAGTATTCATACACCACACCGAACAAATATTCAAAGATAATCGCCTATCTCCATTGGCATCATTTGGACACGACTCTGTAATTTTCTTTTTCATTCTTTCCGGGTTTGTTATCGGATTCGTTTCAGAAATTAAGGAAAACACGCTACAGAAATATGCAACAGCTCGCTTGGCACGACTTTATTCCGTAGCCATACCATCGCTATTATCATCGTTTTTTTTGGTGTGGGTAGGTAGTTTATACTTCCCAGAAGACTACAGCAAATTTTTAAATGAAAATTGGTTTTATGTCATTTTAAACGCTTTGTTTTTTGTAAACCAATCCTGGATTGGTGGAATCGAAATCCCAACAAACGGCCCTTATTGGTCAGTTTGCTATGAAGCTTGGTATTATGTGTTATTTGGAATTTCATTTTACCTCTCTGGTTCAGTTAGGATTGCCTTATTGCTATTGGCTTCATCACTTGCTGGCCCACGAATTATATTGCTAATGCCAATTTGGCTTATTGGATTTGCATTTTATAGACTCCACAAAAGTTTGAAGCAACGTAAAATTTTTGGGTATTTTTGCATTATTGCATCAACAAGCTTTTATCTAATATTTAGAATAAACAACTGGGATGATAGCCTATTCTCTTACTCTGCCTCATGGGCAGGAGGAGAAATTAAAATTAATACAACACTAGGATTTAGCAAACGATTTGCTCCTGATTTTATTATTTCCACACTATTTATAATGACACTCTATGGGCTGCTTATGGTGCATACTGATTTCACAACTCCACTAAATAAAATGCGCCCAGCAATTCGTTTTTTTTCTTCATATACATTCTCTTTATACTTACTTCACTTTCCTATTCTAATATTTATTTCTCACCTAACAAATAACACCTGGGTGGCTCTTATTAGCTGTTTATGCATAATAGTAGTTATTGGATATTTCACGGAAATACGAAAAAAGAACCTTTCTTTTTTAATCGAACATACGTTTAATTTCCTAAAGCCCAAGCCTGTTGTTTAATAGCCGTTGGAAATAGGTTGTCGTTTTTAAAATAGCACTATTTGTATTTAATTAATTTCAAATCAATTTACCTTGGTACTGTCGATCACAAAAAAGGAAACTGAATGAACATACCCTTTAACAAGCCCCACATGACCGGCAAGGAACTCTGGTATATCGCCCAGGCGCATCACGGCGGCCAGTTGTCAGGGGATGGCCCATTTACCAAGAAATGTAATACCTGGCTGGAGAAGCGCACCTCAGCAAAGAAAGCCCTCCTAACCCACTCTTGCACTGCCGCGCTGGAAATGACAGCGATACTTGCGGAAATTGCTCCGGGCGACGAAGTAATCATGCCCTCCTACACCTTCGTGTCGACAGCAAACGCCTTCGTGCTGCGCGGAGCTGTCCCGGTATTCATAGACATCCGTCCAGATACGCTCAATATCGATGAAGCCCGGATCGAGGCGGCGATCACCTCGCGAACCAAGGCAATCGTCGTTGTGCATTACGCAGGCGTTGGCTGCGAAATGGATACGATCATGGAAATTGCAAACCGGCATAAATTGATCGTCATTGAAGATGCCGCGCAGGGGCTGATGGCCAGATACAAAGGCAGGGCGCTTGGTAGCATCGGCCAGATGTCTACGCTAAGTTTTCACGAAACAAAGAATGTCGTTTCCGGAGAGGGTGGCGCCTTGTTGATCAACGACCTTGAATTTGCCGAGCGTGCAGAAATCATTCGCGAGAAGGGCACGAACCGTAGCCAGTTTTTCCGTGGCCAAGTGGATAAATATACTTGGGTCGATGTCGGCTCATCATATTTGCCGGGCGAGATAATTGCGGCATTTCTCTGGGCACAACTCGAAGATGCAACACATATCACCACGCGGCGAATGGTCCTGTGGGAGCGTTACCACGAGGCCTTTGAGGAATTGGAAGCTCAGGACAAGGTACGCCGCCCGATCATCCCCAACGAGTGCGAACACAACGCACACATGTATTACCTATTGCTGCCCAGCCTGGAGGCACGCACCAAATTTATTGCAGCGTTACGGGCCAAGGATATCGGTGCCGTATTTCATTATGTCCCGCTCCATAGTTCTCCGGCCGGACAGAAATTCGGGCGTACCGCAGGGGCAATGCTGCACACCGACGCACTGAGTGACCGTCTGGTTCGACTCCCTCTATGGCCGGATTTGGGCAAGCAGCAGCACGCTGTAGTCGATGCCGTCATGGAAGCTGCTCGCGACATGTAAGCGACCAACTGACTAGTCGAGTGGAGAGGCATCGCATGATTATTGAATTCTCGACGAGCCTCCACCGGCAATCGGCCGGACGTGAAGAACTCCACACCGCATTCCCACCAATGCGGTTTTAATACCCGTTCCCAAATATTTCAGCATATATGCCAGGCACATCCCCAACCACACACCCCGACATCCCTGCCTTCGCGGACCGCTTTAATCGCTATGCATGGTTGCTGGCAGTTGTTCTTGTTGCCCTCAACGCGATACTCACTCTACCGGAGGTGCTAACGGAGAGGATATATCCGTGGGATGACGCGCTCTACGCAGCCAACGGCACATTCTTCCTCACCATATTCCAGAACCTGCCCGCCGTAGTCGCTGACCCGATGGCGTGGATGACTGAATACTATCGTCAGTATCCGGCGCTCTTCGTTCGCCGACAGCCCCCCTTGTTCGGCATCGTGGAAAGCGGTGTTTACGGCATATTGGGTGTATCCGCCATCGCGGCAAAGTTGACCGTCTTTCTGTTCAGCACGCTTTTTATTGTCGGATGGTTTCTCGCTATAAAGGTTTGGAGCCATCGAGCATCAGTGGCATTCCTGGCTGGATTGCTGACCTTGAGCCTGCCGATGGCCGTGCAATTGAATACAGCCATTCGTCCTGACATTCCAGCCCTCGCATTGTTTGTCTGGGCCCTATATTTCTTCCGTATCTTCCAGGATCGTGGGCAAATTGGACTTGCAGTAGCTCTTTTCATTTCCATGTTGTTGGCCGGCTCTCTCTATACCTATCAGCTACCGATGTTCGGTGTAATAGCCCTATTTATCTACTGGGGCATATCCGATTGGCCAAATAATCTGAAACGTCGAGACATTTATCTGCTGGGCGGAGTCTTCTCCGTGTTGATGATTCCGCTGATCATATTCACGTTGAAATTTGCCTATGACAATGTGGCTGGCGTCGTTGGGCCGACCGTCAAGGACTTCGAGGTGTTCACCCCGGTCAGCTCAAAGCTGGATCCTCGATACTGGCTCTATTACGTTGATATGGCGTGGAATCTCTATCGCCTTCCCGCATTAGGATTAATTCTGTGGCTTGTAACCAAGTGGAGATTTCCCATAAGGAAATGGGAAACGTTCATTTTGATCTGGATTTTGGTGGCTTACCTTGGATTCAGCCTTTTCCCCTCAAAAGGAGATCGATATGCATTCTATTTCATGCTTCCAGTACTACCACTTGCTGCTGTAGCCACCGTCGATCTATGGGCATTAGTCGGACGTAGCCGTACTGTTACCCTCTTCCGCTCACTTCTTGTCGGAACGTTTGTCGCTGCAATCGTCTGGAACATCACCAACATTTCGAGTGCGCAATCACCACTCACCGCTGGGTTTGACGGGGTTGCCAGAGGGATAACATCAAAATTCGGTTCGGGTAATATCCTTTACCACGGACGCTTGGAAAGTGCTTTCATCTACTATGTCCGGAAAGAGGATCAGACGCGGCAATTCCGCGTTCTACGTTCCGGCAACGAGATAAGCGCCAATGAAGACGTAAGTGAGTTTCTTAAGAAATCACCAATTGACTTCATCGTGATGCAGGAAGACACCTCCCGAAAAGGTAGCGGCTACGCCGAGGTGTACCAACCCATTCATCAAAAACTCCTGCAAATACTGTCGGCCGAGGACAGCGCCTACCAGCCATGGCGTGAGTTCAAGATTCAGTATGGACTCCCCGGAGTTGAGAGCGATGTGTCTCTTCTGGTGTACACCCGGAAAAAAATGGGAGAAGCGCATTGAGGTCGTTTTCAAGATGCTTCACTCGCGAATCTGTCAATTCGCGATTTGCGCTTCCTGGACAATTAATCGATCAAATTCACCAACGCATAGTCGCCCCTCGAGGATGCCATGCGTGATCTGATCGTAGCCCTGATTGTCTTTGGGTCTCTGCCTTTCATCCTGCGCACACCTCTCACAGGTTTGCTCATGTGGGCGTGGCTCGGCCTCATGAACCCGCACAGACTCGCCTATGGCTGGGCAGGCGACATGCCATTTGCCCAGATTGTCGTACTCTGCACATTGTTGAGCATGTTCTTCAATTCGAAGCAGTTGATTAGCTTTCCCAGCGATAGAGCATCAAGGGCGCTAATCCTGTTTGTCCTCTGGCTGGGCGTATCCCCTCTTTTTTCCTTTCGCCCTGAACTGGAATTCGAACGTTGGATACAACCAGTCAAAGTAGTATTTATGGCACTGGTAGCTTTGGTTATTGTTGGTGAACGCGCCCAATTGCAAAAGCTCTTATGGGTCTTGGTGCTTTCATTGGCATTTTTTGGAATCAAGGGGGGCATATTCACGATTGCGTCAGGAGGAAGCTTCCGGGTTTTTGGTCCGGGCGGAGCAATCGCTGACAATAACTCTCTCGCCTTGGCACTTGTCATGATGATTCCGCTTTTTCGCTATTTGCAGATGCATACCGAAACCATTTGGATCAAGAGATTTTCACTTGCCGGGATTGTACTTTCGGCAATATCGGCGATTGGCTCACAATCTCGCGGTGCGTTTCTTGCGATGGCCGCGATTGGCGTATTTCTCTGGCTTAAAAGTCGCAAAAAGGGATTGATTGGCGTAATGGCCTTAGCTGCACTGCCCATCGCCTGGTTGTTAATGCCGGAGAAGTGGTCTGAGCGCATGACAACCATACAAAATTATGAGCAAGATGGTTCAGCCATGGGCCGTATCAATGCGTGGATAACCGCCTGGAACGTCGCAGTAGATCGTTTCCCTATCGGAAGCGGTTTCGCATTCGATACCGCTGATGTCTACATGCGCTATGCACCAGACCCCACAAACGTTTTGGTGGCCCACAGCATCTACTTTCAGATTCTGGGTCAGCATGGATTTGTCGGGCTAATTCTATTTTTGATAGTTATCGGCATGGCTTGGGTCAATTTCCGATCGATTTTGCGTAGCACCAAGAATCAACCTAATTTAATTTGGGCACACGACTTAGCTGCGATGTGTCAGGTCAGCCTGATCGGATATTCCGTGGGTGGCGCATTTCTTAACATGACCTACTTTGATCTTCCTTACTACATTGTGGTCATTTCGGTCATTCTGAAGCGTTTAGTCAACACCGACCTTGAGACAGTGCAGAATCCAACAGCACTATCCAAAGCTTGAAGCTATTTAAAGGTCTGTATGTTTGAAAAGTTGCCGTTACTAGCTTGGCCACGGGATCCGCGCTTAAGCATTCTTATGTATCACCGGGTACTCCCGAGGCACAGTCCTTTTTTCCCTGACGAAGTCGACGCGGCCCGCTTTGAGTCCCAGATGCGCTATCTCGCAAGGAATTTTACTGTTCTGCCTCTTCTCGAAGGTGTTCGCCGCTTGCAGAGCGGTTCACTGCCTTCAAGATCGATCTGCATAACCTTTGACGATGGTTATGCAGACAACCTGACAGTCGCCTTGCCGATAATGGAAAAGTTCGGCCTTAAAGGAACTGTTTTTGTAGCTACCGCCTATATCGAAGGGGGCTGCATGTTCAACGACGCCATAGCAGAGATGGTGACACGGACAACATGCAGCGTTCTCGATTTGCAAGAACTTGGCCTGGAACGCTATGACACCAGCTCTATCGAGCATCGCCGAGAGAGCATAAACAGCATTAGAAAAAAAGCTCGCTTTTATCCACCAGAGCAGCGTAATGAACTTGTTGAGAAAATTTCGAGAATCGCCGGTGTTGACTCCCTTCCAAACGACCTGATGCTAACCAAGGCCCAAGTCGTAGAATTATCCAGGCGGGGAATTGAGATTGGTGGCCACACGATTACACATCCAGTTCTCACGTCCGTAGACGATAACCGCGCCCAAACCGAAATCATGATGGGCAAGAAAACGCTGGAAGACTGGATCGACAAGCCTGTTCGCAGTTTTGCCTACCCAAATGGTTTGCCAGGGCGCGACCTCACGAATCAGCATGCAGCCATGGTACGGGACTCGGGTTTCGAATTGGCAGTCACGACTGGCAAGGGAATCGCCAGCCGTCTGTCGGATCCTTTTCAGCTTCCACGCTTCGTCCCTTGGGGTAACTCAATGGTCAAACTCGGAGCCAGGATGGTGCGAGAAGCATGGGCGTCGGCAATGTGACCTCTCCTCAAGAATCTCTAGCGTCTGGCCAGTTGCAGGCAAGGCGCTTGGTCGAACTTGATGCATTGCGTGGCATCGCCGCGATAGTAGTCATGTTTTTTCACTACACGACCCGTTACGACCAACTGTACGGCCATGAAACCGCAACCACGTTCTCGCTTCCGTGGGGACATTACGGCGTCAACCTTTTTTTCATGATCAGTGGTTTTGTCATCTTTATGACGCTACACCGGATTCGCCGGCCACTCGATTTCATTGTTTCCCGATTCAGCCGTCTATTCCCCGCTTTCTGGATAGCCGTGGTTGTGACTTTTGTACTCACTCACGCCATGGGTTTGCCGGACAAGGGCGTAGGTGCCGGCACGGCCTTCATGAACCTGTTCATGATTCACGGATTGCTTAATATACCTCACGTCGACGGCGTGTACTGGACACTCGAGATTGAGCTGCTCTTTTACGCCATGGCACTAACGCTCTACCTGCTGGGAAGGCTGGACAAGGTTCACTTCGCCCTGATGGCTCTGCTGGCACTACGGCTTAGCTACTTTCTGGCTTTGAAGTTCGCCGACATTGAGATGTCGTGGACGCTATCCCATCTACTGATCCTCCCCTACATTGCCTGGTTTGTCTGCGGCGTCATGGTATATCGTCGCGTCTCGCTACCCTACGTCACACCTATTCGTGACCGAGCACTATTGTTGTCCGCCCTTGTGTTGATGGCAGTTGTGGATGGTCCGGGTATTGGTCTTTTGGCCGCAGGCCTATCGTTCATTCTATGGGCTGCCGCCCTTGGCAAATTGCCATGGCTTGCCAACCCTGTTTTCGCTTGGTTGGGAGCCATCTCCTATACGCTTTACCTTCTGCACGAAAACATCGGCTGGGGCTTAATGCTCCATGCTGAACGCGCTGGTTTGTCATCTGATTTGGCTATTGTTCTCGCCACCGCCCTCGCACTTGCCATGGCGACGGCTTTAACAAAGCTTGTTGAAGTCCCAGCCATGAAGTGGATACGGGAAAACTATCGTCGGCGCTCCTGGCCAGAAATTCACGCAAGCAAAGTATTCATCACACTGGTAGCGCTGTTTTCGGTGCTCGCTGGTTTTGCCCATGCTTGGCACCAGGCCCACCCGCTGCAAGCTCGGCCCGGCGATAGTGTTGAACAGGTGTTTCAACCGACAGAACTCCTTCGCGTACCATGCCCACTAGCCAGCGAATCGAATGTATTGCGAATCCTCGTCCTCGGCCAGTCAAATGCAGGAAATCATGGCGCTGTGCAGAACTCTGGAAAAGACAGTATGCCAGCGTTATTTTTCTACCAAGGGGCATGCTACGAAACCACGGGACCTGCACCGGGTGCCACCGGACAAGGCGGAAATCTGTGGGTTCATGTCGGACCGCTTCTAGCCGAGGCTACGAAACGCCCAGTCGTTATTTCCGTGCTCGCAGTAGACGCCACGCGTGTGCGCGACTGGGTCAATCCAGGCAGACTTCGTGAGACCTTGATCCAAGGAATTGCTGATCAACGGGAACATGGCTTCGTCCCTGACGTTGTACTTTGGCAACAGGGTGAAGCAGACGGAAAAGCAGGTACGACAAACGCCAAGTACCGGGAACAATTCGGTTTGCTCGTTGCGCTCCTTCGCGCGCAAGGTGTCTCCGCTCCCATTATGGTGGCTCTGTCGACACGCTGTAGAAACGAAGGAAGCGATACCGTGCGTTCAGCTTTAAAAGCAGTTGCCTCTTTTGATAAAACTGTCCGGATCGGCCCGGACACAGACCTGCTTGCTGGAGAATATCGATGGGACGATTGCCATTTTTCGTCACTTGGACTTGAGGCTGCCGCCCATCTCTGGACACGTGCATTCATGTCAGAGCGCTGAAGTAGTCTGTCCCTTGGGCAGGAATAAAAATACGCTGATATCATCTTGCTAATAATTGCGAGCATATATGAACACTAAAGCCAGTTATTTCCTAGTTGTTGCCTTAGCGGCATCGCTGACAATCGCTCCCCCAACGGCGCTCGCTTCAGAAAAACCAGAAGATGTTACGGAGGCGGAATGGGCAATGTTACCGCCCTATTGCCCCCATACAATGGGATACAAAGGGCACGTGCAGCCGCACATCTCAAAGTGGAACGCGGTGATGGGCGAGGGGTTTTTTCATATGCACCATCATTGCTGGGCGCTCATCGACTTTCATCGAGCCCAGCGCTCAGGTATCTCAGAATTCGAAAGACGCCAGTTACAGGGGCGTGCGCTGGGTGGATTTCGCTACGTCATAAAGAATGCGCCAGAGGACTTCATACTGCTACCTGAACTTCTCACGTGGGTTGGACGAAGCGAAATGGTACTTGGCAACGCGAAGGGCGCTGCCAAGGCTTTCAATCAAGCCATTGGAATCAAACCTGACTACTGGCCGCCCTACTATCATTTTGCTGAACTCCTCAACAGAAAAGGGCAAAAGAAAAAAGCCTTAGAAGTTACGAAAAGAGGTCTCAGCCACTCCCCAAATGCAAAACCCTTACTCCTGTTATTCGGTGAATTGGGCGGAAAACCCAATGACATTCCGAAACCGGTCGCCAAACCTGATGAACAGTCGGCAGCACCACCAACGACGGAAACCACGAAAGAGCCTTCCGACAATTCGGAGAGTGAACAGATAGTAGAGCCGAGGACCAACTGACACACGATATAAACGCAGGGAAGACAGAACGTTTCTTTCCGAAACCACACGGGTTCATTTTGTCCAAGACGCAGGTGGCCTTGTGAGGAATTCATGAACTCCGTACGCCGATCAATTTTCCTCTCGCTGGCCGACAATTACGTGGGCATGGCCTTACAACTTGCGGCCTCGCTGATCGTCGCCCGGTTGCTTACCCCAACGGAAATTGGCATCTTCGCTGTCGCTGCGGTTGTTGCAGCACTGGCCAGCACGTTTAGGGATTTTGGCGTTGCTGAGTATCTGATTCAGGAGAAAGAACTCACCCGCGACAAGATTCGCTCGGCGCTGGCCGCTAACATCGGCGTTTCCTGGCTAATGGCCACCCTGCTGTTCGGTGCCAGCGGTGCTGTCGGTGATTTCTACGGAGAGGAAGGGGTAGCGCTGGTAATGCGCATCCAGTCCATCAACTTCCTCCTCGTACCGTTCGGGGCCGTTAGCATGGCCTATCATCGCAGGGAACTCAATTACCGACCGATACTTATCGTAGGATTAGGCTCAAACATTACTGCATTCGTAGCGTCCGCCAGCCTCGCTTGGCTCGGATTCGGTTACCTTGCTCTCGCTTGGTCTTCTCTGGCCAGTATAGTCGTGACGGTGAGTCTATCTTTGTGCTTTCGTCCCAAGGACTTCCCAAGTTTCCCCGGAATAAAGGAAATCCGAACCGTCCTCCATTTCGGCAAGCACGTGAGCGGCATCTACCTGTTTGGCCAGATTGGAAAATATGCACCAGAGGCTGTCATTGGTCGGGTTCTCGACATGGCTTCAGTCGCCTTCTTTAGCCGCGGCAATGGTCTCATGGAACTATTCAACCGTACGGTGTTGAGATCGGTCACGCCTATCTGTTTACCCTACTTTTCCCAAGCTATTCGTGAAGGAAGATCAGCGCGCGAAGGTTACCTAAAGGCAGTGAACCTGATTACCGGAATCGGTTGGCCATTCTTCGGCTTCGTCGGAATCAGTGCCTATTCGATTATCCGCATGCTCTATGGGCCACAATGGATGCCGTCAGTAGAACTCGCCCAAGTCTTGTGTCTCGCAGCCATCGTTCAGCTTCCCTACCATTTAGCCACCGAAGTCCTAATCGCCATAGGCCGCGTCGATCAAAGCAATAAACTGCAATTTCTTGTACAAAGCGTACGTTTGGCCAGTTTGACGTTGGTCATTCCATTCGGTTTGATAGGCGTTTGTTGGGGTCTCGTGGTCGGGGCTCTTCTCGGAGGCGCTGTCGCCCAGCGCATCCTTCGACGCCATCTTGGCCTGCGTTTCCGCGAACTCGCAAGTGCCTGCAAGACCAGCCTGTTGACCAGCCTCACCACATTGATTCCTCCTGCAATTTTGGCCATTTCAATGGAACAAACAGAAGAGACATTCCTTCATTTCTTGTTGGGGGCTGGCCTTATGACCAGTTTTGCCTGGTTAGTTTCGTTAAAGACATGGCATCACCCGTTCTGGACTGAAATCAAAAAAATGACAACCAGAAAATGATCGTCTTATGCACCGCGCATCGAATAGACTGTGATTCTTGAGCAATTGCGCCATCACCGTACTTACAACCAACTCTAAGATTATTGCGACCATGGTTACACTCACCGAACGCTTCAACCGCTTTTTGTTTCAACGGGCCATCAAGGAAATCCTGAATACGCCAGCGGTAAATAGGGGTTCGAATCCATTTACCGCATTGACCATGGTCCATCAACGCGACGTTTTGCCATATCTATTGGCCATCAAAACCTTTGCGTACCATACCAAGCCTGACCGTATCGTTGTTGTCGCGGATCCAAGCCTGACACAATCCAACAAGACACTATTAAAAAAACATATTCCCATCCTCGAAATCGTTGAAGCTGAAAAATTCCGCCGGCCCGATTTACCCATTGGCGGAACATGGGAGCGCTTGTCAGCTATCAGCATCCTGTGCGCCGAATCCCCCATTGTCCAACTCGATGCTGACACCGTGACGTTCGATACCCCAGCAGAAGTCTTGGCATGCGTGCGAGATAATCTCTGTTTTGTCATTCGCTCCGAGCATGACACGGAGATTCAGCATCTCGATATTGCAGCACTACACGGAGAAGAACTTCTGAAGGTAAGCCAGCATGTCGTCGCCTATGCCGAGGCCGCCCTGATAAAGTTAGGTAACTGGCAAAATCTTCGCTATGTCAGAGGGTGCTCGGGTTTCACTGGATTTGGTATGGGAATGCTGACGCCTTCCGCGCTTGACGAATTATCCAGGAACATGCGCTCGCTACTTGGCGATAAATGGGACAAATGGGGGACTGAACAGGTTAGTTCCAACCTGCTCGCCGCGAGTAGCCCCAACGCCTACCTGCTACCACATCCCAAGTATTGCAATGCCGATACACTGGCCACGGAAACCGTAGTAGCCCACTTCATCGGCTATACGCGCTATGTGTCCCGGGAATACGAATATCGCGCTAAAAATGCTGCACAAATGTTAAAGGGAGAGAAAGTGTGAATCACTTTTTCCTTTGGATCGGTCAAAGTTCTGAAAAAATCTCCTTTGGAACCGCGCTCCTCGATCATTTCAAAACCCCAGGACCTGTGTCGAGGCTTGGTGGAAATGGTTGGAATCTATGCCATGCAGCCCAAAAAAATGGGCTTGGTGCCTATGCAGACAATCGAACACATGTGCTGAAGACAGAGTTGGGTAACAAGCATCTTCTCTGGTTTGGGCATGCCTGGTCTAAAACCGACGGTGCTCGCCCCCCACTTTCCATCCTTAACCAATGCGCCGACGACACCACCAATACCCGCCTGATCGAGATGGCGCGAGAAAACACAAACGGCGTGTTTGCTCTGATCCTGATCGACGATACAAAGAGAGAAGTGCTGGTTTGTGCTGACTCAATCGGCAGTTTTCAGGTTTATCACCGCTCCTTCGCTGATGGCGTGGCAATCAGTAACTCAAGCGCCCTGCTGTCAGCCCTGCCTCCGCGCTCCAACCTTGATCCGCTGGGTGTCCAGGAGTTGTGTTCAAACGCCGTGGCCAACGAGGATCGCACGACATGGCAGGATGTCCGCAAACTCCGTGCAGCGAATCTGTTGCAAGTCGATTGCAGTCGCCCAAAAGTATCACTGATTCGACATCGCCCACTGCTGGATAGTCTTGACGGCATCACTGGATATCAAGCTGACCCCCTGCCAGCATTGTTCGAAGCAATGAGCGATGTCCTCATTACCCTGCAGAACCATGGCGGGCGAAGCGCCGAATTTCGCGATCTGCCATGGGTAGCAGACCTCACCGGCGGAAATGACTCACGCGCGTTGGTTGCAGCCATCGTGGCAAACCACATCAAGGTCGCATCAACCGTCTCTGGGTCGCCTGACGATCCCGACGTACGTATTGGAGAGCATCTCGCAAAGATGCTCGGCATCCCCCATTTCACAAGGGGAGAGCCATCCCCCGTGTCAAGCGCACAGTTTTTCGAAGCATTGCAGCTGACGGATGGCGAATACGATGCCATCGAGTATGCGGGTGTCGCAGAGGTTCATCACCAGCACATCCGCGATGGCCTTCAATTCAGTCTAAACGGCTCCTATGGCGAACTTGGGCGGGGGCACGCCTGGCGCTTGGGCCTCACCGGCATGCTGTTTCCTGACAGCGTGGCGGCAACCCTGACCCGCCGCGGTCCGCTCTCGCTTGACCACCCTAGCGTAGCACGCTGGAATCAGATGTTCACACTCAAGAATCCTGAGGGATTATTCTCACCGTCGGCGTACGCATGCGCTACCGACTACTTCCCGGGCATGTTTAAACGCCTGTTGTCATACGCAGGTCATCTGCCGTGGCACGCCCAACTGGACCTCATACATGCTGACCTCCGCATGGAGCGCTGGCAAGGAAGGTTGCTCAGTAACACAGGGCAAATTTGGCCTGCTGTGTCGCCTTGGGGCTTCCAGGAACCGCTCACGCAAGTGCTCATTGCATGTCCGACAATGCGCCGCAATGGTTTGCTGACGCGCGCTTTCACGCTTGCCTATGCCCCGGTTCTGGCGCAAGAGCCGCTATACACAGGCAATCCAGCCATGCCCTTCTCCCTCAAGAATGCGCATCGCTTCCTGCCCTTGATTCCCTATTTCACTGGCCGTGCGACTCAAAAAATCCAATCCCGTTTCCTGCCGGGGAATAAGGCTGCAGAGCCCTCCGCGCTTGAACGGCAGCCACTGCTATGTACAGACAGGGAAATCATGAATTGGATGAGTGAGCCACTGCTCGCGGAAACAGGACTATTCGAGCGCGATAGGCTCCTCTTGGCTATCTCGCCCGACCGACCTCAATCCGAGCGGATGCATCAGCTATGGCGCCGACTGCTCACACTGGAAGCGGGACTAAGACAACAAGCGGACATAGATGGCCTCAATTTGAAGTACTAAGAGGGTGACCATCTAGCCACTGTGCGAGCATTACGGAAATCCAGATCATTTCACCGTAGTAGCTTGGATGTTCATACAGATGCTTAGTAAACAAGGCATCAACAAAGTCGGCTCGCATTATTTTCCGGTCGACCAAGCACTGGACAGAGTCTTCCGCCATTGTCCTAAGTTGGATATTCTTGGCTGCCCAAACACCAAATGGCAACCCAAAGCCTTTTTTCTTTTTCGCAATAGTTTCGTCGGGCAAGAATCCCCTGAGGGCTTCCTTAAAAAACCAACGAAGTTTTAATCCATTGAGCTTGTAGTGGTTAGGCAAGCGCATGGAGAAATTGACCAACTTCTCGTTCAGCATCGGAAAACCCACCTGGATTCCCGCGAGCGCCGTAGTCCCGACAACCTTGGGCAGATCACACTCCGCAAGGGTGTATCGCCAGTCGAATGCCAGTTCATGATTTAGCTGTGAAGCGGCCCCGATCTCTCGCCAGATTTCCTTTTGCTGCAATAACGGCTCACCAAGATCAACTTGCTCGAGGAAATTTGGTGTCAGGATATCCCTAACACCCAGACGTGACATCAAATTATAGGTTTGCGTACGATCGGGAAGCGGAACTCTCGCTTGCCGGACATAACTCGCTGCCTTACTGAAGAATGGCGCTCTACCGAGTGGCGTTTCGAGTAGCCCCGGCTCAATTACCCCAGTGCGAAGGGAGTTAGGAATGCTGTTATAGAGCCCGAATACTTTCTGCTTTGCATAGCGTGCATTTCCACCAAAAAGTTCATCGCCCCCATCACCGGCGAGTATTCGGGTCAGCCCTCCTTCACTTGCCATCTTGGCGCAGTAATAGGCCGGCAGAGCAGATGAATTGCCAAACGGCTGATCATAATGACATGCAACCGCCGGAATACTGCGGATCAAATCTTCTGGAGTAACGTAATACTCATGATGCTCTGTTCCAAAGCGATGGGCAGCAATACGTGCATATTCCATCTCGTCAAAACCTTCCGCATCAAAACCGATCGAAAAGGTTGCAGCCGGCTTGCCACAGACCTTCCCTATCATCCCAGCGACCGTAGAGCTATCTGTTCCGCCGCTCAAAAAACACCCAGGCTTGCTTCCGTCCAAGGTATCAGCCACAGCATGTTTGAGCAATTCAAGGAACTCATCACGCAAGGAGCCAAAATCGCCTTTAGCCGGCTCGATAAACTTTGGTACCCAATAACGTTCTATTTTTAATCGGCCATTCTCAAAGACCGCGTAATGGCCGGGGGGTAAACGGAAGACACCCTTGAAGATAGTCCGCGGAGAGGGAATAAAGTGGAAATAAAAATAATCGTAGATAGCTTGCGGATCAAGTTCACAGCCTGGACCAGCCAAATCATCGGCCCTCTCCGCAAATAAAAGTTGATTTCCATCAAGCCGGTAACACAAACTGCGAATAGCGAAGCGATCCACTGCCAGAAAGACCTTGCCGTCCTCCAAATGCAATCCAACGGCGAAATCTCCTTGCACGCCATCCAACATGCGAGCACCTTCTCGAGAAAAACCAGCATGCCAAGCAGCCAAAACACCTTGGCTTCCCACGCACTCAGCAATCGAAGCATCTTGAAAGCTGGGCCGCCCGGAAAAGAATTCACTGTTAATTAATGTAGTACGTTCCATGTTCATTTCTTTATCGCAAATACAATCGACCCCGGCGTGAACACTTGACCGATGAAACGCAGGGGTGGCAATGCCCGAGCCAGGGAAACTGCCAGTTTTCCAAGAGCACCAACATTTTCGTGCCCGACCATATCGATGCGGTCCAAACATCGGAATCCGTATTTATTCAGATAGGCGGCTAACGAATAAAAAGAGAACCAATTCACTGCAGGATATTTACAGTAGTTTGCCAACCCGGGGCGTGTAGTTACAGCAAGGCGCTCGAAACGACGTTTGAGGAAGCCAGGATACCAACTGTAGAGCGGCAGGTTGAACTCATTTTGAATAGGGCACAGAAAGTTCGTGGTGCTCACATACAACACACCGCCAGGCTTGAGAATCCGGATAGCTTCATCAAGGCACCCTTGCCAGTCGGCAACATGCTCTAGCAACTCCGGCAACAGGGACACATCCATCGAAGAGTCCGGATATGGCAATTCAGTTGCCGAACCTACATCAAATTTAATGTCGAGATTATCTTCGCTCGCCCTGCGTCGGCCGATGTTAACAAGCGCCGCACTCACATCTATGGCACTAACATGGTGACCTAGTTCAGCCCACAATCGAGCTTGAGATCCCGTCCCGCAACCAATATCCGCAACATCAAATGTTTGCTGTGCTCCGCCATCCCGAGACGCTGCAAGCAACTTTAGGGCCTTATCCCTAACAATAGTGAAACGCTGGACTGTTGTAGCCGATGTGGACTGTTCCGCGTAATAGTCAACAAAGTTCTGATCTGACGAATGATCCCACTGCGCCTTCATTTGTTCTCCCACAGAATCATCTGCCATCACGTTCCTCGCATTATATTCGCATAAAACCAGCTGAAAACTCTTTAGCTAAATATTAATTTTCATTACAAGAACTATGGCCTTGTATCTACGCCTTTAACGACTACAGCAGTAGACAAAGCGTAGGTAACCAGAAAGTAATATATAAAACTTAATCTCGGAACATCCGTCAAGCTATCAAACAAACCAACTACCAGAAAACCAATTATTCCGGACGTTATGTATGGGGCCAACTCATTTTGCCGCGCCCTTCCAATAATAAGACCTGACAAAGCAGAAATAGTTAACACCAGAAAAACAGCAAATCCAAACAACCCCTGATCAAATAGTATGTTTACCCAAATATTTTTGGCATGCCATGGCAAGTGATCACGTTCACTGGAGAAAAACCAGTATTTCATTTCATCAGAAAAATCACCGTTGATCAGCAAATTAACACCTTCGTATGAAACAAGGGCAATTTCATCTAGTTCTGCAGCCCCGCCCCCATTGGCGATCCCAAAAGAGAATGTGGTGAACCGTGGAGCATACCAAGGGCCACCAAGCATATCGGAGCGGCTCAACTGGATTTCTTGAAATTGCCAGCTGTTATTTGTTGGCTTTATAACTGCCACACCTATGGAGCAAACAGCAGAATAAATAAGATGTTTTTCACAGACTTCCAGATGTATCTTGGCCAAAATATTAGATCTTGCCTTGAACCTCACTATAAACGGCCCCTCAACTCCAAAACTTAACCGTTGAGAAATTCGCAAAATATTTCCATAGCTGAGTGGGTGTCTAGACCCAACAAGAGAAATTGCCGAATTGCCATTTTCTTCGATAATTCGATATGTACCTGGAAATTCGCTATTTGGAGCAGCGAAATAGTAATTTCCAGGATACCGACCCAAACCTTTCCCAAAGAAAATATCCATAGGGCTCTGCAGCATGGATAACGAGTTTCGCCAATGAGTCACACGCCCTTCAAAATCCTGACTGGATGTTGCGAATCTACCCCCCATGTAAGCACCACCAGTAAACACCGAAACAATGGCACCGACGAGGATCATCATTGCCAAAAAATTCCCCCGCCAATGAATATTATTTGGCCACAATTCGTGTTTTGAAGTTGCTCCAAACGTAACCATTAGCAAGAGGATAAATACAGCCAAACCCATCACTAGTAGAGCTCCGATCCCCCCCCAATGATTCGCGATGTTTGCCGCTGAGAGCATTATGCAAACAAATCCAGCCATACTAAATTTTATAGCGGATTCTATTTTGTAATTTTGAGACGAATATATTAAATAAACGGTCGATAAAAATAAAGCAAGGTAAAGAACATAAGGGCCTTTTGGCAAATTATTAGCCAATAATATAAGCACGACCCCAACAACAAATCCAACTAAACCACTTAAAAACAACTTCTTAACAGATAAATTACGAAGCAATGATGGCATAAATAAAGAAATGGCCACAAGCCCTATCAACGCCAGGAGTGCCCGATACCCCCCCGTCGCAAATACTTGGTGACTCATCACTCCCACCAATACAAGAGCACTAACCCACTTAGAAAGCCCCCAGCCGGCCCCACCCCGATAGTTCCCTTCGGATTTATTCTGCCGCGTTTGCCAAGCAAGCAAAGGGAGAGAAAAGAGCAAAGCCAGATATACTCCCCGGGAAAAAGTCGTCAAAGCTGCATAGGCAGCAAGAAGCAACAATATGAGAGAAAGTACTAACAGGAATGGAGCTCGATCTTTTCTCAGAGCCCAGATCGAAAATGGAAACGTCAGTAATATCCACCCATCTAGTGCCGCACCTCCGACATGCATCTCCCAAAACAGCGCTGTAGTCCTGTAATCGCTGGAAAAATTTAGAAAATCAGTAAAGGCAAGTCGCTCCCAAAGTGCTGCGAGAGACGCAACACCTAGCCCGATTGCCATACCTAAACCCAATTTGCAGTCGGCATCCTTTTCCGGTTTGTTCTTAATCAGTACCAACAGTGGGAGAAGAAGCAACGCGAGGAAAAAACTTTTGCCGATTCGTACACTATTCATCGGGCCGTCATAGCCTTGGAACCAGCCAAAAACAAATTGACCTGCATCAGAAAAACCGCGAGCCATCGATATAAGAATCGATATCGACATCGCCGTTAGCAAAACAAACAAAAATTTCGATATTCTGTAACTTGATACAGTGTTTCCGTGAAATGCGAATTTGGAATAGCCCCCAACAGCAGAGGCCAAAACCACCAAGTCGAATTCCTCAAAAGTAATCCAGCCTGACCAAGGGGCAAACCCAATTACCGGCAAAATCGCTGGAATTAGGAATAAGAATAAGCTCGGCTTATAATAAACAGTTAGCAAAACGAAGCAGAAGCCGATACTCGGGCCAACGCCCAACGGGTGGTTCAAGAGCAGAACAGCTGCCACAGTCATTGCAGCAACCGCCACCAACATATACATGGACCGGTTTAACATCTGCCCGCCGTGGTGGCTACCCAGCAGCCCAAGAGACCTCCAGGCAATGGTTGCTGAGCCAGGAACGACAAAGTCAACATTGAGGACAATCAGCCTCTACCGTCACCAGATCATGCTCTATCGCGGCATCAGGCAACCAGCCCGATATCGCAGCTTGACGTCGCAGACTCCGCAAACGGAATAGGGATATCTGGCTAGCGTCTTTGACAAGTGGATTCACTGCAGTTTGTATGCGCGTCAATACATGCCTCCGTCCTTTTCCCGCCCCTGCCTCCGTTTCCTGGGCCAGAATGTCTTCGCAATGCGCCCCGACAATTCTTTAAAAAACAGGAAAAGACCAATGAGTGTGAGGGGATTGTAGGCAATTATGCCCCATCGTTCGCGCCGATTGCCCATCCAGTGCCGTTTGTATTCATCATCACCAGTCAAGTAATCCACCTCGGTCACACCATCATTTTCGATAACGTGGCGCAAAAGATGAGCTGTGAGAATAGTGCCAGGCGAATGGGCTGCATATGCCTGATCGTAGGCTAACTTGAAGATGCTGGCTTTCGTCTTGGTACAGATCCAGATCTGCGCGGCTATCGGCCTACCTTGCAGATACGCAATCCCCAAGCGAAGCTTCCCGGTTTTCGCCAGATGGCGGATCAGCGACGGCACAAAATCGGGATATGGTTCAGGAATTTTCCAACTAGCTGAGTAAACTTCTTGATATTCGGCTATGGCCAATTCAATCCGCTCCCACTGATCAGAACCGGTTACTACTTCCAGAGTTCCACCAACTGCGCAGAAGTCTCTACTTCTGCGTTTGATCGTACTCCTTAGATTAGCACTGCGCTTTTTTAGGTAACCCTCCCAACGATCTGTGACTTCTAGAAACCAATTTCCAAAACAGAAAAACCGAAATGGAATCCAGCCTATTGCCCGCAGTTCATTCAGCAATTCGGAATATATGAGGGAGTCGGGGTCCATCGGCGAAAATCGCATGACGTGCGCCCCACCAAATTCGTGCGAGGCAGCTCTTAACAAATAGCGCAGGATAAATCTTTTACTATCCGGCACCTGCATCGGCGAATAGAGGGATGTATAAAAATTGCTCAGTCCTTCTATAGTCCTGATAGGGCCGTTCTTGAAAAATCTGAGAGGCAGGACCAAAGCAAGTTCATTGCTATCCATAACATAGTAATATTTAACTCCTGCCTCGTCGCGGTAGACTTCATTCCGTAGAAGTTCGAACCATTCAGGAGAAACTTCGAAAGTGTCCGGCTCTCCAAAGTTTCCACTCACCGCTACTCTGGTCAGCATCTCCAAATCTGGTGCATTCCCAACCACTATGCCATCAGTTATCTTTGCTTGATCGTGGTTAAGATTCTTCGACCTGCGCAAGTAGTATTGAATGCTCTTGAGCACTGCAAAATAGTTGGTGGAAAATGCGCTACGAAAAACTTGTATGTTCTGAATTGTGCAACCGAAGGTTGCCCATTCAGTTTGGTCACGGGTAGCATTCGTATAGAACTCAATGACCTGCTCCGGCTTATTTGTAAGCCGATCTTCGATGACACGGTATAGCTGAATCCTGCCAGGTGCGATATGGGACAAACTCTCGTCGTAGGTTGTTTTGAGAATTACTCCCATTTTTTTGTTTTCAATTACCAACCTCGAAGCTGCAAGGCGGTTGGTGACCCTTTGTTCGTAAATGGAGGCCTGCCCATCTAACGCAAAGCGGCGCATGACCTCGCTGTAGAATGCTCCTTGTTGATTGTCAGCAGAGATGGCTGATCCCGCAGCGCCTTTCCATCCGGACGATTCCAAAGCACCATAACGGTCGACTCCGGACTCAATTTCGCATGGATCTGTAACCTTAACGAGAGCCAGTGAGCCGAACTCCTTTTCCAGACGATTGGAATAACGACGAATGTTGGCCTTGAGGTTCTTTGGACGCCCGCTCCAGTAATCGACAAAACGAAGATCTGAGTGAACCCCAATCGTATAAGCCTGCGCTGAGACGAGAGAAAGCACTTCGGGACGAAGAAAATCCGGGGAGTAACGTGGGTCGATAGCGATTAATTCAACAGTCCACACGAACCCTGGAAGTACCTTGAATAGATCCTGCAGAAGACTTGAGTCATCAAGCAAAACTGCCGTTATTTGCGCTTGCCCAGGTCGAAAGGATGCCCAGCGCCCCCACCCCAGAGGCTGGAGAATAAGAGCACCCGAGACAAGACCATTTTTTCGATATAAGCAGAGTCTTTCGCTTCCGGTAGCAAAGTGATCCAGTAAAGCCCCGACAAAACGACTATCGAAAAATGGATGGCTATCGAAGAGAAGGCCATTGAGGCGATCCCAGTCCTCGATATATCGAGGAAACGTGGTTTGGGCGGCATAAATCTCCCACCCCGTCATTGTTGCACCCTCAACGGTCTACGTAAGGTTTCTCCCAAAACGGCTATCATCCAGTCCATCTGCGCTTCGCTCAGCGACTGATGAACAGGCAAATGCAACAAGTGCAGGCGGTAGTTCTGAGCCACTTTGCAGTCTGAATAAGCCATTTCATCCCAGCGCCAGATCGGGAAGCCAAGTAGCTTGAGCCGGTAAAAGTGCGACTCTGGAGAATCTATGCAAAGCGGGAACATATAGGGAGTTCGATCTGCAGGCATTTTTCCGTAGAGCGCATGACAGTGTGGCAGTATCGCGACAGCTTCAGCCCAACGCTGGAAATTTCTCCTCCGACGGGCAATAATTTCCTTTGCATTTGTAAACCTTGTCAACCATCGAGAACTACGAAGGGATGATTTTGAAGTTTCCAGCCCTGAAAAATGCCGTGAAGGTTTTAAATAGGGAACTCGCTGCACACCGAAAGTAATATGGGAATTTTCGACCAGCTTTTCCAGTCGATCTCCGACTCTGGAAATATCGAAAGGCACCCGAGAAGCTGACTGGGCCTTTTCGATAAAACGTTTGATGCCACGTAACTCATCCATCAGACTGGGGGTTTTGGTCACTGAACCATCAAGCAGGCCACTATCTGATGCGTAGAGCAAGCCCCCATCTTCACAGGAAAAGAATTTGTAGGGGCTGGCGGTAACTAACTTTCCGTAGATGCCAACCCCATTCGACCGAAAATCTTCGGAGAACATGACATGGGAACAATCCTCAATGAGAGTGATGCCATGCTCGTCACACCATTTTTTAAGTGTGGAAAAGTCCTGAACGAAACCGAAATAATGGGTCGCCAAGAGGGCCTTGACTGGTTTTTTAGCAACTTGCAACAGCTTGCTCAACCCGACGAGATCTGGAGTAAGGTCGAGATGGAGCGGGTAGAGCAGAATGTCTGCACCTAAATTTACTGCAGGATCCAACATTGTCACGCAATGGTAGGCTGGAGCAAGTAGCGCGCCATACATATTCAATCCCGCAATGCGGTAGGCTTCGCCAAGTGCGTAGCGGCCACGGGTAAAGTGACGGAAGTGACGACTATTTCGGGTAACGGCCGAAGCGAAGCGAGTGCTAGTCGCGGTCAAGCATTCCAGCCGATGCGGCAGTAAGGGTATCCCTGGCCCTGGAAAAACACAGGGGGAAGAATCAAAGCGTATCAATTCCACGTTAGCTGCAGCTTAAAGGAAGTTTCGTTTCAAAAGTCGCACTCCTGTTGAACGCCAGACGATCTAGTGCGATGGAACGCATTCAATCTTTGAAGACGGCATTTAGCCATTTCTGTGTTGCTTGCTCAACGCCGGCTCGCCACTCGGCACTAGAAAAAGTGTGATCTGCCTCCGGAATAGCTACTGTTTTCACATTCTGTCGTTGCAAAACCATCTGCCAATCTTGTTCCAGTTGCACAACGTCGAGGAACTCCTTGGCAACATAATCCTTTCCACTAAGTATAAGCAGCAGAGGAATCTGCATTTTCTTAAGTCCAGAGAGCATTCTGGCTTGAAAACACAGAACAGGCTGGCGAATAGATTTTTTACCCAGCCTGAGCGAAGTATTCCAATTACCTACTAATCCACCAATTGCCTGAAAAACATTCATTTTACCTGTCAGAAATTTTCGCCAGAAATCCCGCTGAAAAAGACGTTGTCGGTAGTAATGCTTAACGCGCGCCCTCGCTTGAGTTGCTTCAGAGCGAACCCAAGGATTAAGGAGAACAAGACCACTTATTCGCGCATCGTTTATCGCATCAAGATATAGCAGACTTGCTGAGGCAGCATCGCAAAGCCCCCAAAGGACAATTCGCTCAACACTTGGGCAATTCGCGCAAAATGCTTCAATTGCCGCACCGATATCTTCATCAACTTGCTCGAAATCCCGTAACCTTCCAGAGCTGTCACCCATACCCCTAAAATCGAAACGCATAACCGGGTAGCCTGCATCAGCCAAGGTACGGGAAAGCAAACGGAACTGCCGATGACTTCCGACGCGATACTGGGGGCCACCAACGACTAACAGGAGCCCAGTTGCAGCCCCATGTTCCGGTTCTGCAATTATTCCAATCAGGCTATCCTCTTGGCAGGGAAAAACGATCGGCTTCTCCGAAAAATTCATTGCCAAGACTCCAGAATTGCCAAGGTTTTTGTTAGCAACTCGGGTGCGTCTGAAATCTCCGTGGTTTGCCAGAATGCTGGGCCAATAGCGAGGCTTGAAGTGACTACCAACCCCGCAGCCTTCCACTGCTCAATCCGCTTTAAAGAAATTGGTGCCAAATTGGCATCTTCGCGCGTTGACAATTCAAACCATGCCATCCGCCCCCCGTTCCCCAAGGGGGGGGCCAACTCGGATTTCTCCAACCCCTCAACCAACTCTGGAGAAATGATATAGCCTGCAATCTCTATACTCTGTCCGTTTGCCAACTGTCGGCGTACTTGCTCGCCAACACCTTTGCTCTGCCCGGAGGCAAGCTCTCCAGCCATTTTCAGGCGCATGAACTGCTGCCAGTGCAGCTTCCCCGAAACGACCGGTTGCCAGAAGATTAAATCAGCAGATTCAGTGAGTTCCTCGGAAACCTCGGTCGCCAGCAGGCAACCAGCCCGAAGCCCCCACAAGCATAGCGGCGCCACGCTATGCTTACGCAGCCAACGACAGCCTTCGAGAACGTCTGTTCGCCAAATCTGCCAGGTTGCATCGCTAAAATCGCCACTGCTGTCGCCGCACCCGAGCAAGTCCAACTGCAACACATCATACCCGGCGATTGCCAGCGCTCGTGATTGCAAGGCAGCCATGCGCCGCGCTTTGTTCATTTCCTCAGCAAATGGATGGATATAGAGTATTGCCCCCTTTGCTCCGCCCCCATGGGCCTGATGAAACAGGCAGAAGCGCTGACCATCACCAACAGGCAAGAAAAAGGGCTGCACAACTATGAGATCAAAAAGCCAGCTTGCCGTCGACAAACTCGACAAGGGAGCCGACGGTAGCAAAGGTGCTTCCTTCGATATCGTCGTCTTCGACCGCGAAGCCGAAACGCTCTTCAAAACCAGTAATCAGTGCCACCACGGCCATTGAGTCAAGCTCAGGAATGGCGCCAAGCAATGGTGTCTCGGGAGAAAATTCGGCGGCACGGCCATTCAGACTAAGAATTTCGTCCAGCAAGGACAGCACTTCCTTTAGGGTATTCAAGCCAAGCTCCTAGGACATCAGAATCAGAGATTGAATTATAGGGGGAGAATGCCATTTCTACTGTGAGATACTACACAGCGTCATATCCCGTTTCATATCAGACTTTAGGCCCATGCAAGACTCAACGCTTCTACCTGACCTGATTTCCTGTGCCGCTGGGCGCAATGCTTCCGCACCGGCTTTAACCTATGGAAAACACACCCTCAATTATGGCGAATTGCAGGCGTCAATTTCCCGTTTCGCCAGCGGCCTGATCGGACTCGGCCTTGCCCGCGGCGAGCGCGTCGCCATCTACCTGGAAAAGCGTTTCGAGACTGTAATCGCCAGCTTTGGCGCTCCCGCCGCCGGCGGCGTTTTCGTACCGCTCAATCCGTTGCTCAAGCCGGAGCAAGTAGGCTACATCATGCGCGACTGCAATGTTCGCGTGTTGGTCACCTCGCCCGAGCGCCTAACTCTGTTACGGGAAACACTCAACGACTGCCACGACCTGCGCCACATCGTTGTGCTTGATGGCTCCGACCCACAGGCGGCTCCCGGCGCAATAAACATTTTGCGCTGGAGTACGCTGCTCGCAGCCCCCCCGGCCAGTAGCCACCGGGTAATCGATACTGACGTTGCGGGGATTCTTTATACTTCGGGCAGCACCGGAAAGCCCAAGGGTGTCGTGCTTTCCCATCGCAACATGGTGGCCGGTGCCAAAAGTGTTTCGAGCTATCTGGAAAACCATGCCGGCGATACGTTGCTGGCTGCCCTACCCCTCTCCTTCGATGCAGGCTTCAGTCAGTTGACCACAGCGTTTCATGTTGGCGCCCGAGTAGTCCTACTCAACTACCTGCTACCTCGCGATGTAATCAAAGCCATTGAGCGGGAAAAAGTGACCGGGCTGACCGCGGTGCCGCCGCTTTACATCCAGCTGAACCAGCTGGCCTGGCCGGAAGCCATCAGCCGCCATCTGCGTTATTTCGCCAATACCGGGGGGCGAATGCCGCGCGAAACGCTGGATGCCTTGCGCCGCCACCTGCCGCAGAGCAAACCATTCCTGATGTATGGCCTGACCGAGGCCTTCCGTTCGACATATCTGCCGCCTTCCGAGGTCGACAAGCGACCAGATTCAATTGGCAAGGCCATACCCAATGCAGAAATAATGGTCCTGCGTGAAGATGGTTCACCATGCGCGCCGAACGAGCCGGGAGAACTGGTGCATCGGGGCGCCTTGGTTGGCATGGGTTACTGGAATGATCCGGAAAAGACTGCCGAGCGCTACAAACCCCTACCAGCGCACGCGCCCGGCCGCGAAGCCGGTCTGGTCTTGCCTGAAATAGCTGTATTTTCTGGTGACACGGTACGCATGGACGAAAAAGGCTTTCTATATTTCATCGGCCGCCGTGATGAAATGATGAAGACTTCAGGCTATCGGGTCAGTCCGACCGAAGTCGAAGAAGTCCTATATGCGACCAGGATGGTTGGCGAATGCGTTGCCTTTGGAGTGGACGATGACCGGCTTGGACAAACCATACAGGTGATTGCCACGCCACCAGCCAGCGGAACCTTGAACGTTGATGCGTTGCTAGCCGAATGTCGCGTTCGCATGCCCGCTTACATGGTCCCCAGCGGCATCGATGTCCGCGAAGGCCCCTTGCCACGGAACCCGAATGGGAAAATTGATCGAAAAACGCTGTCGACCGTGTGGGTCGAGCAACAAAATCTCTAATCCGCCCTTTTGGCCAATCGAAGAATGAGCACACCAAGCCCCCCCGTCCATACGACCATGAATCAATTCTCGACCGCCGGCAATGAGTTGCTGGTCGGTGGATTGCCGCTATCGCGACTGGCCGAACGCGTCGGACAAACTCCTTTCTACGCCTATGACCGCGACCTGCTGCGTTCACGCGTTGCCGAGTTGCGTGCAGCATTGCCTGAAAGTATCAAACTGCATTTTGCGATGAAAGCCAACCCGATGCCGGCGGTTGTTGGTTTCATGGGCAGCTTGGTCGATGGCATTGACGTGGCCTCTGCCGGGGAGCTAAAAATTGCATTGGATGCTGGCGCAGATCCACGCGAAATCAGCTTTGCCGGCCCCGGCAAAAGAGATTCCGAACTCCGTCAGGCCATCGCTGCGGGGGTTTTGATCAACGTCGAGTCATTTCGTGAAGTCGACCTTTTAGCAGGCATTTCCCGGGAGCTTGGGCTTCCCGCTCGCGTTGCCGTACGTGTCAACCCCGACTTCGAGCTCAAAGGCTCCGGCATGAAGATGGGCGGCGGCCCCAAGCAATTTGGTGTCGATGCCGAACAGGTGCCTGAGTTGCTGGCCAAAATTGGCAAATACAATCTGGCATTCGAAGGGTTCCACCTCTTTGCCGGCTCGCAGAACCTCAAAGCCGAATCGATCCGTGAAGCACAGCAGAAATGCTACGATCTGGCGCTAGCACTCTCTCACCATGCGCCTTCACCGGTCAGTTTCCTCAACCTCGGAGGGGGATTCGGCATTCCCTACTTCCCGGGTGAAAAGCGGCTGGATCTGACCAGCATTGGGCAGAATCTTGAGCAACTTTCCCAACGAGCCAACATGGATTTCCCAGGAGCTTCGCTGGTCATCGAGCTTGGCCGCTATCTTGTCGGCGAGGCTGGAATTTATGTATCCCGGATTGTCGACCGCAAGGTTTCACGCGGACAAACCTTTCTGATCGTTGATGGCGGTCTCAATCACCATCTCTCAGCTTCCGGCAACTTCGGCCAAGTCATCCGAAAAAACTATCCGGTCGCTATCGGGAATCGGATGAATGCGGACCGCACTGAAATTGCATCCGTGGTCGGTCCACTGTGTACACCGCTGGATATTCTGGCAGATCGCATGACACTGGCCATTGCGGAACCAAGCGATCTGGTGGTGGTATTCCAGTCTGGCGCCTACGGTGCCAGCGCCAGCCCGCAGCGTTTTTTGGGACACCCAGAGGTCGTCGAGATATTAGTGTAGCAGTACTAGTTGCCACGTCTCCCCTGAATCCGCGGATCAGCATTTTTACTGATTGCTTCGCCTCTCCCTCTCGCCTCGCCCCGACTCGCCAAATTCGATACAATCCAATCGGTCTAATTCCTATTGAATATTTCGGACCTAGTCGCCGTATAGTGCCAGCCGGCAACTTAAAGAAGCAACAACAACTCCGCACTTCTGACATTGTTAACAATTCCAACAAAAATAAGAGATATTCTTGTTTCTTGCATTAATTACGCGGTCATCCATGATGAAACTTGTTGCATTGATTCGTAGTCAATGTGAAATAGTGCACAAGCAAAATATGCCGCAGTCCATACTATTGGCATCGAACAATGAGCAAATGCGAGGGGTCTCCAGTGCGCAGCAAAAGTACCTAAGGGATGCAGGGGAATCATGATCAGGCTGTTTAATCACTGGTTTACTTGGCGCAGCATCGCCGGGGTTGCGTTCGACTTTTCGTTCCTGATTGTCAGCCTCGTCATTACCCTGATGTGGATCAACAGCGGCCTGCCGGTCAACCCAGTTCAAATTGTGGTATATGCCATCCTGTTTGGGTTTGTGATGCTCGCCATCAATGCCCTCTTGGGACTCTATCAGCGCGCCTCGATTCGCCCCATTACCGAAACACGGGCCCGTGCCGTACTTTCCATTTATCTATCCATACCGATTGCCTACGCTCTTTATGCGTTGCTTCCCATTGCTGCGGTCAACCGGGATTTGATTCACCTTTCTGCAATGTCTGCCGTTTTCGGCATGCTGGTAACACGTGTCGGCGCAGCCCATGCCCCCGCCGCGAAGATGCTGCACAGACGGATTCTGGTATTCGGTACGGGTCAGCAAGCTCTCGCCGTCAAGCGAGCGCTTGATCGCTCCGACCCGTCAGCCGAAATCATTGGCTTTTATCCTGGCAGCAATGAAGACCAGCCACTGGTATCGTCAAACTTGATTCTCAGTAGAGAACTATCCTTGACCGATGCCGCACGCAATCTGAAAGTTGATGAAATTGTCGTTGCACTTAGCGAACGTCGGGGCGGGTCAATGCCCATGCGAGAGTTGCTTGACTGCAAGTTACAAGGTGTCAAAGTCCTTGATCTCGCCAGCCATTTTGAACAGACGCTGGGACAAATTCGCCTTGACTCGCTCTATGCGGGCTGGCTCATTTTTGGTGACGGGTTTCGTCAGGGAGTTTTCCGTACCATCGTCAAACGATTGTTCGATATTGTCTGTGCCAGCATACTGATCGTTTTGGCGTTGCCCATCATGGCAGTGGCAGCCATTCTGATCGTTGTGGAGGATGGTTTTCCGTTGCTTTACCGGCAAGAACGCGTAGGAGTAAACGGACGCCTGTTCAACGTCATCAAGTTCCGAAGCATGCGGCGTGATGCCGAAAAAGATGGAAAGCCGATCTGGGCGCAAGCGCAGGACAACCGCGCAACGAGGGTCGGCCAAATCATCCGCAAACTTCGTATTGATGAACTCCCGCAGCTCTTCAGCGTCCTGAAGGGTGATATGAGTTTGGTTGGTCCTCGACCGGAGCGCCCATTTTTTGTCGATCAATTAACAAAAGAAATTCCCTTCTACGCTGTTCGACACAGCGTCAAACCCGGCGTAACAGGCTGGGCGCAGGTCCGCTATCACTACGGCGCGACAGTCGAAGACTCTGCAGAGAAACTCCAGTACGATCTTTACTACGTCAAGAACCACTCACTGTTCCTGGATATGGTGGTGCTTTTCGAAACCGTGGGTGTCGTGCTAACCGGCAAGGGCGCTCACTAATCTTTCGTCACGCTCACTCGTGGCCTGAAGAGTCCGTTGCATGGAAATAACCAGAGTGTCCCTAATTACCTGGAGTTTTGGACTTGCCGCCTTCGGCTATCTGGCACTTTGGGTTTACCTGATCTCGTTCGGCACAGATTGGCGATCCGGTGTACGTACCCGGCGCATGGTTTCCGTTGCCATCATTTCGGCTGTCTGGACGGTTTCCTGTCTGCTTTATGCCTTCAGCGGTAGCGCGCTTGCGCTTATCACCGCTTCACTTGTCGACGTCGCCAAATACGGTGCCTGGTATGTTTTTCTGATAACACTCCTTGCTCCTGCCAGTAACGAAAATACCAGGCCCTTGCTTCCATCCTGGTTGCCTGCAATCTGCTGGGGATTGGTCATAACGGGTATCAGTCTTCAATTTTTGGTGGCATTTCGCCTGATTTCGCCAGAAGACTGGTTACGTTTACTGGTCCTCCATGGACTGGCAGAGGCCGTGATCGGACTTGTACTTGCCGAGCAACTGTTTCGCACCGTATCAGAGGACTCCCGCTGGAACATCAAGCCGTTATGCCTCGCCTTGCTCTTTCAGTTCGCCTTTGACGTCTATCTTTTTTCCGACGCCATGATGTTCAGCCGTATCGACGGAGATGCCTTGGCCGTAAGAGGTTTTGTGCACGCGATGACCATTCCGCTGCTCATGCTGGCAACTGAGCGTGCCAGGGACTGGACCTCAAAAATCCGCCTTTCCCAAAAGGCTGCATTCCATTCTGCCACCCTGCTTCTGGCCGGTCTCTACCTGCTTTTCACAGCTGGCGTCGGCTACTACGTCCGCTATTTTGGCGGCGAATGGGGCCGCGCCTTCCAACTGGCCCTGATATTTACCGGCCTGCTGGTATTGGGTGTTTTGCTAGTTTCCGGATCAATGCGTGCCAAGATGAAAGTTCTGGTCGGCAAACATTTTTTCCGCTATCGCTACGACTATAGGGAAGAATGGCTCCGCTTCACCCAGACGCTTACCGAACATGATTCGCCACAGACCATGGGACAACAAGTGATCCGTGGCTTGGCCAATATGGTCGAAAGTCCTGCTGGCGCCTTGTGGTTGCGGGAAACAGGACATGGAGCATTTAGGCAAAGCGCACGCTGGAATCTTCCGGAGTGCATCGCTAAAGAAGCACATGACTCACCGCTCTGTCGCTTCCTTCTCGCCAGTGGCTGGGTCATTAACCTTGAAGAGTATCGCTGCTATCCGGCACGCTATAGCGACCTGGAAATTCCGGCATGGCTTTCTGACCTGCCTAATGCGTGGCTGATCGTTCCATTGGTGGCCGACAACGAAATGCAGGGCTTCGTCATTCTGGCCAGTTCGCGTACACCGATCAATGTCAATTGGGAAGTGAATGATCTTTTGCGTGCAGCCGGCTGCCAGGCAGCCAGTTTTCTTGCCCGAATGCAGGCCACCGAGGCACTACTTGAAGTCCGCAAATTTGACGCTTTCAACAAGATGTCTGCCTTTGTCGTCCACGATCTTAAAAACATCATCACTCAGCTTTCGCTCATGCTCAAAAATGCCGAGCGTCACCGTGACAATCCGGAGTTTCAGCAGGACATGCTAATGACCGTTGACCACGCCGTCGAGCGCATGCGCCAATTGATGATGCAGTTGCGAGAAGGCGCCACGCCCCCGGGTGGCATCTGCGGTGTTAATCTTCCAGATGTCATCCAACGCATTCAAAAGGACAAAATGAATCAGGGTAGATTGATCGAAGTGCGCGTTCAGGATCGATTGATTGCGCGCGGTCACGAAGAGCGACTGGAGAGGGTCATCGGCCATCTTGTCCAAAACGCCATTGACGCGTCGCCAACAGGAGGCCGCGTGTGGATATCACTCGAACGCCGCAACGACAAGGCCGCCATTGAGGTTGGCGATACCGGACATGGAATGACGCAAGAGTTCATCCAGGACCGTCTGTTCAAGCCTTTTCAGAGCACAAAGGATGCAGGCATGGGGATTGGTGCGTACGAAAGTGCACAGTACGTTCGTGAACTGGGGGGGGACATGCAGGTTGAAAGCGAACCAGGCAAGGGGACTTGTATCACCCTGACCCTGCCACTGTTCGTCATTCGCACCGAATCCGATCTGCACGAACAGGAAGCCGCATGAGTACAGAAAAGCCACGCGCCCTGCTCATTGTTGAAGATGATCTCGCGCTGCAAAAACAGCTTCGTTGGTCTTTTGACCAATTTGAGACGTTGACCGCAGCAGACCGTGAAAGCGCGCTGGCGCAAATACACCGTCACTGTCCTGCGGTGGTCACCATGGATCTCGGCCTGCCCCCCGATGCTGACTCCGTTTCCGAGGGGTTTCGATTGCTGGAGCAGACTCTGGCCGCTGCGCCAGATACGAAGGTCATCGTTTTGACCGGGCAGAATGACCGTACCAACGCGCTGCGGGCAATTGCCCTTGGCGCCTATGACTTTTTTGCCAAACCGTTCGAGCCGGAGATGCTTGCGCTCACCATTGATCGCGCATTTCGACTCCATGACCTGCAGCAGGAAAATCGTCGGCTTCTGGCAGCCCAGCATCCACCGGCACTTGCCGGACTGCTGACACGCGATGCTGGGATGCAAAAAATCTGCCGAACGATAGAAAAAGTTGCCAACAGCAATGCGACAGTGCTTCTCCTCGGCGAAAGCGGGACCGGCAAGGAATTACTGGCGCGAGGCCTGCACGAGTCCTCGCCGCGGAGCAAAGAACGCTTCGTGGCCATCAATTGCGCGGCTATTCCAGAGAATCTGCTGGAAAGTGAACTCTTCGGCTACGAAAAAGGTGCGTTTACCGGTGCGGCAAAAACAACCCCCGGGAAAATCGAAAGTGCCAACGGGGGCACACTGATGCTCGACGAGATCGGCGACCTACCCCTGTCGCTACAGGCAAAACTGTTGCGTTTCCTGCAAGAACGGGTCATTGAGCGCCTTGGCGGGCGTTCTGAAATACCAGTTGATGTACGTATCGTCTGTGCTACACACCAGGATTTGAAAACCCACATTGGCAATGGCAGTTTCCGCGAAGACTTGTATTACCGGCTTGCTGAAATTGTTGTCCAGATCCCTCCGTTGCGCGAACGTCGGGGTGATCCTGCGTTGATGGCCCACGCCTTTGTACACCGGTTCGCAAACGAGCAGAAGCGTGGCAGCATGACACTAAGTGAAGATTCCGTTCGAGCCATAGAGTCCCACCAATGGCCTGGCAATGTTCGCGAACTGGAAAATTGTATCAAGCGTGCAGTGATCATGGCCGATGGCTCGCGCATTACTTGTGAAGACATTGGTCTGGACACCGAAGAGTCCACCGAGGTCGAATTCATTGACCTGCGTAAGGTGCGCGACGAGGCCGAACGTCAAGCCATTGTCACTGCACTTGGGCGAGCCAATGGCAACCTCTTGCGCACCTCAGAAATACTTGGCATCAGTCGGCCGACTTTGTATGACCTGATGCATCGCCTTGGCCTGAAATAACCCTTTTCCAGAGAAGAAGACAACCATGAAAAAGTCGCGCTCGCTTTTCCCGACCGTTATTTCAACCGCACTTCTGACAATGCTGCTCGGTGCCTGCGGAGGCGACTCGCCGGAAAGCCTCATCCTGTCGAGCAAGGACTATCTGGCAAAAAAAGACGCCAAGGCAGCTGTCATTCAGCTAAAAAATGCCCTGCAGCAGAACCCGAACCTTGCCGAGGCCCGCTTTCTGCTCGGTTCGGCCTTGCTTGAAAATGGCGATGTTGCCGGCGCAGAAGTCGAACTACGCAAGGCACTGGAGCTCAAGCATCCCGCAGACTCCACCGTACCACTGCTGGCTCGCGCCATGCTGGCCGGAGGTCAGGCCAAAAAACTGACTGATGAATTTGGCAAGACAAACCTGACGAGCGGCGAACCACTGGCGGAGCTCAACACAACACTCAGTGCTGCCTATGAGTCTTTGGGCAAGCGCGATGTAGCCAAGGATCTGATTGCAAAAGCCTTGGCCGCAAACCCGAACTATGTCCCTGCCCGCCTTGCCGATATCCGGCAAACTGCGGCAAACAAAGACCTCATTGGTGCTCGTTCAAAGCTCGATGCTCTTTTGAACGAAAACCCAAGCAATCCTGAAGCCCTTCTGATCAAGGGCGATCTCCTTGAGTTCGACGGTGATGCATCCGGCGCATTGGCACATTACCAAAAGGCCATAGAGGCCAAACCCAGCTATCTGAACGCCCACTCGGCGGCCATAGCATCGCTCCTCAGAGCGGGGAAAATCGATGAAGCCGCCAAGCAACTGGAGGCCCTGAAGAAAATTTCTGCCAAGCATCCCCAAGTCTACTTGCTTGATGCCCAGATCAACTATCAACGCAAAGATTACAAAGCCGCTCGTGAGTCCGCCCAGCAACTTCTGAGGATTTCTCCCAACAATCCGCTCAGCCTGCAAATGGCAGGTGCCATCGAATACCAGTTGCGCTCCTACCTGCAGGCGGAAACCTATCTAGCCAAGGCGCTCCAATCTGCGCCGGGACTACGTCTAGCCAGACGACTTCTGGTATCTAGCCATTTACGAACAGGCCAACCGGGCAAGGCGCTGGAAACCCTTCAGCCCGTGCTGGCCAGCATCGATCAGGATTCGGCACTACTTGCTTTGGCCGGCGAAGCTTATTTGCAGCAAGGTGACCCCAACAAGGCTGCCGACTATTTTGCCAAGGCGAGCAAGCTGGAGCCCGAAAACGCGGCCAAAAAGACGTCTCTCGCCTTGGCGCATATGGCGCAAGGCAACGCCGAATATGCCTTTCAGGAACTTGAAAAAATCTCCATTTCGGACAAAGGGATCACGGCCGATCTCGCTCTGATTGCTGCACATCTTCGCAACAGTCAACTGGACCAGGCTCTGAAGGCGATAGATGCTCTTGAAATAAAGCAGCCGAACAACCCGGCGACGCACAACCTCAAAGCCCGCGCTCTTCTGGCCAAGAAGGATGTGGTTGGTGCTCGGCAAAGCTTCGAAAAAGCAGTATCTATCAACCCAGCCTTTTTCCCGGCCGTGGCCAGCCTGGCCACTTTGGATCTTCTCGACAAGAAGCCGGATGAGGCTCGTAAACGCTTTGAAGCAGTCATTGGCGCCGACCCCAAAAACATCCAGGCGCTACTTGCTCTGGCCGAACTCAAGGCAGTAAGTGGTGGGAATGTAGACGAAGTCTCCGCGCTCATAGGCAAGGCGATCAGCGCAGCCCCCAGCGAGCCAGCTCCGCGACTCGCTTTGATCCAGTACTTCCTCAAGCTCAAGGAAAACAAAAAAGCGCTGACCGCCGCCAATGAGGCTGCAAGCGCCATTCAGGACAAGCCTGAAATTCTTGACGCGCTGGGCCGTACCCAGCAGCTTGCGGGAGATCTGAATCAGGCTCAGGTAACCTACGGCAAGCTTGCCGCCCTCCAGCCGGCCTCGTCCTTGCCGTTACTGCGCCTGTCCGAAATTCAGTTTGCGAACAAAAACAAGGAAGACGGCATCAAGAACCTCAAGAAAGCCCTTGAGATCAAGCCGGATATCGTTGAGGCACAGCGCGCATTGATCATGCTTGCCATGGAAAGCAAGAACACGACAGGTGCGCTCGAGATCGCCCGGACTGTCCAAAAACAGCGCCCCAAGGAGGCAATTGGCTACGCCCTTGAGGGTGACATCCATGCCGTTGGCAAAGCTTGGCCGGCAGCGATCAATATTTTCCGGAGTGGCCTCAAGCAGGTTGCCGCGCCAGAACTCGCCATTAAGCTGCATGGATCGTTGATCGCATCTGGAAATACCGCAGAAGCGGAGAGAAATGCTAAGGCATGGCTCAAGGAACATCCCAAGGATGTCGCCTTCCGGATGTATTTGGGTGATCGCGCATCCGGGCAAAAGAACTATACCCAGGCCGCCAGTTACTATCAGACAGCATTGAGTCTTCAACCAAACAATGCGCTGATTCTCAACAACCTTGCCTGGGCATTGGGCCAGACCAAGTCCCCCAAGGCGCTCGAATACGCCGAGAAGGCAAATCAGATCGCCCCCAACCAACCGGCATTCGTGGACACTCTAGCCATGTTGCTGGCCGACAAAGGCGACACGACAAAGGCGCTTGAATTGCTCAATAAAGCCGTCGCCATGGCCCCCCAGGCCAGCGGAATCAGGCTCAACCTGGCCAAGGTTCTGATTTCGGCCGGCAAGAAAGATGAGGCGCGTAAGGAACTGGAGGCTTTGGCAAAGCTGGGCGACAAGTTTTCCAGTCAGGCTGAGGTCGGCGAACTACTGAAATCCTTTTGAAATACAGTTTTTTTGAGCAATTTTTAGAATAAATACTGGAATCAACATGACGACAATTGCTGTAGTAGGTTTGGGGTATGTCGGTTTGCCGCTCGCCGTCGAGTTCGGCAAGAAATTCCGGACAATTGGATTTGATCTGTCCCAAGCGAAAATTGACAGTTACCAGCGCCATATTGACCCAACAGGTGAAGTCAGCACCGATGACCTGAAGGCGGCAACGCAACTCACGGTGTCAACGGAGGCCAGCACTCTACGCGAGGCAGATTTCGTGATCGTCGCTGTGCCTACGCCGGTTGACGATGCTCACCAACCCGATTTCAGCCCGCTTGTCGGCTCATCAACCACGGTTGGCCGCAATCTGAAACAGGGCGCCATCATTGTCTATGAATCAACCGTTTACCCGGGTGCTACGGAAGAGGTCTGCATCCCCATTCTCGAAAAGGAATCGGGAAAGACCTGGAAGAAAGACTTTTTTGTCGGCTACTCGCCCGAGCGCATCAATCCGGGTGACAAGGAGCGCACTGTCACCAAGATCGTCAAAGTGGTTTCCGGTGACACCCCGGAAACCCTGAACAAGGTCAAGGAAATTTATGGCAGCGTAATCACCGCCGGCGTCTATCCGGCTTCCAATATCAAGGTTGCCGAAGCCGCCAAGGTTATCGAAAACACTCAGCGTGATCTCAACATCGCCCTGATGAATGAACTCGCTATCATTTTTGACAAGATCGGCATCGACACCCTGGAGGTGCTCCAGGCGGCCGGTACCAAGTGGAATTTTCTACCTTTCCGACCAGGCCTGGTCGGCGGCCATTGCATTGGCGTAGACCCCTACTATCTGACGCACAAGGCCCAGAAACTTGGTTACCACCCGGAAGTAATTCTGGCTGGCCGTCGCATCAATGACGGCATGGGCAAATTCGTTGCTGAGCAGACCATCAAGATGCTGGTCCGCGCCGGCCATCCGATCAAGGATCAGCCGATTATCGTACTCGGCCTGACCTTCAAGGAAGACTGCCCTGACCTGCGCAACTCCCGGGTCATCGATGTTATCCGGGAACTACAGTCCTACGGCGCCAAGGTCGTCGTGCACGATCCCGTTGCCGAGTCCAGCGAGGCACATCATGAATATGGCGTCGACCTTGTAGATTGGGACAATCTTCCCAAGGCTGCCGCCATAGTTGTTGCAGTCAATCACAAACAGTACAAGACCCTAACAACCAGCGAATTCACAGCTAAACTGAAACCTGATGGGGTAATTACCGACGTAAAGAGCATGCTGGACACCAAGGCCTTTGCCGAAGCCGGGGTGACTGTCTGGCGTTTGTAAGGAGCAAATGATGGAGCGCTCAGGGATTTCAGGATCAGCACCTTTTCCTTGGGCGCTTTGCGCGCTGGTTGTTACCAGCGTGTTGTGCAAGTCCGCCATCGCCGACACCAAATCGGTCAAGGAACGAGCGACTGCACTACGCATCGAAGCAAAGTCGTTTGAACACGGCGACGGAATTCCGCGCAACCCGGTTAAGGCTATAGAGCTTTATTGTGAAGCTGCACGACTCGGTGATGTGGAGTCTCAATATAACCTCGGCTGGATGTACGCAATGAGCCGCGGCATCAAACGCGACGATGCCACTGCCGCATATTTCTTTAACATGGCCGCCCAACAGGGTGATGCACTGGCCGAACGCATGTTGCGCCAGGTTGGCAATCCGGTTGCCACACCACCCGCCTGCCTGGCAGACCCGGACATCAACGACATCAATGGCCACGACATCGTTGCCAATGCAACGCCTGAAGATCGCAAGGTCATGGATCTTGTCCGGAAATTAGCCCCTGAATACGGTGTTTATCCGCGCCTTGCGATGGCGATAATTCGCGCTGAATCAAACTTCAACCCGACAGCCATCTCGCCCAAAAATGCGCAGGGCCTGATGCAACTAATTCCCGAAACCGCCGAGCGCTTCAACGTAAAAAAGCCATTCGATCCGGAGCAGAATATTCGTGGAGGCCTCGCCTATCTGAGATGGCTGCTCGCCTATTTCGAGGGAAATATCGAACTGGTCGCCGCCGCCTACAACGCAGGCGAAGGTGCAGTAAACCACTATATGGGCATTCCGCCCTACGCCGAAACACGAGGCTACGTAAGACGAATTCGCGAAATTTTCAAGCGCGATGAGCACCCGTTCGACGCAAAAATAACAACGCCCTCGCCGCAACTGCCAAGAATCGTCGCTACGAAAAGGCTAATGTGAAACGGAGCCTGATAGCCTTTTTCGTTTGCATTTTTGGCCTGTTTTTCCAGTCGACCGTAGCAGCCGCCGATTTACCGGCAACCATCGAAAAAGTTAAACCATCAATCGTCGCCATCGGTACCTACAAGAAAACCCGGAGCCCTCCGTTCAATTTTCGGGGGACCGGCTTTGTTTTTGGCGCCGGAAACCGAGTAGCCACTAACGCCCACGTCCTGCCTGAACCCGGTATTCCCAATAGCCCCGAATTGGCCATACTTAGCCGATTACCCAACGGCAACGCGACGATCCGTCCGGCCAGAGTCATCGCGCGTGATAACTCCCACGACGTCGCTATCATCGGATTCGATGGCCCAGTTCTGCTGGCACTCGCTCTCGGCGACGCGTCTTCAGTAAAAGAGGGTCAAGGAGTCGCCTTCACCGGTTTTCCAATTGGCGGCGCACTCGGATTTTCTCCGACTACACATCGAGGGATCATTTCTGCCATCGTGCCAATCGCACTCCCCAGCGGCAATTCGATACAACTCAATGAGAAACTGATCAAACAACTGAGAAGTGGCAGTTTCGATATTTTTCAACTAGACGCGACTGCCTATCCTGGCAACAGCGGCAGCCCGGTTTTCGATCCTGAAAGCGGTCAAGTTATTGGCATAATCAACATGGTATTTATTAAAAGCACCCGTGAAGCGGCGATATCTACCCCTTCCGGGATTACATACGCCATACCAATCAATTACTTACGAGAACTTGCCTACTAGTCAGAAGCTGAGATGAAAAGTACCCAAAAAGCCACGCTTGGCTAAATCTCCGGAGTGGGCTATGCGATTCCGTGGAGTTGCTCGCCAGCACACGTTAAATTCCCCATCAGGCATTCCAAATGTTTGGGGCGTTTCCATCAGCCGTCGTCTCATTGTCCCGAATGAGCGCTTTCCTTCCCAGATGATAGGCTAATAGATGCAATGGCATCCGCAGCCAATGCGACCGAAGATATAGCGCAAAACGTGCTAACCGGGTTCCCGTTTCATCGGTGCTTGAGTGTACCGGCCTAAGAGCATGCATATAGCAAAAGTCCATGATGTGCAGAAGCGCCCCCCTGGGCCGGGCAACCATGGCGTCCTTGAGAACACCGCTCGGGATCGGAGTTCCCAATATCGAATTCGTATATCTCAATGCATAGAACAGCGGGCGCGCAAGACCCAATTCAAGTGCACGCGGGACCAGTTTCTCCCAAAAACAGTCCTTGCAACCAAATTCACGGAGAAGACTGTCGAGATCGAAAAGGTCACGTAAACCTTTTTCGAATTCCCCTTCATGAAACAGGTGTGTTGCACTATGAAGAAACATGTCAGTGGGTTGCAGCATATACACACTGTTGTGTCCGGCGAGGGGCATTGCGGCCGCCAGCAATGCCTCCGTATTTACCTTTACCCGTGCAGTCGGGGGCAAAATCGAGTGGTGAACGTCAATTACCGTTCCGCGGCGAACGTGGCGCATTGGGGGAATTTCGTGCATCCAGCGTCGATAGTAACGTTGATCATATTCGTCGTATTGCAAACTCCGCCAGCCATGGAGCATCAACCCGCTCTCGACATCAGCCAACCGGTGCTTGGGTACCAGGATATCGACATCAGAAAATAAGCGTCCTCGCGCCGAACTTAACTCAGCCAGGACGTAGGCAGCACCTTTGAGGAGAATTACTGGCATCTCTATATCAGCCACCGCCTTGCGGATGCAGTCAATTTCCCACCGCATGGCGATATTCTGGCGATCCACCAACCGCAATGCCGATATCAGATGCTGTCGAGGGGCCTGCGGTACTATTTCTAGCAGATTCGCTTCAACGAAGTGATTGGCTAGTCGTGCGAGAAGATTGGCACTACGCGCTTGCCGGATTAGCAAATCCCACTGGCTTGCCGTAGCACTCAACAACAGGGTTGGTTCGGTAAGCAGTGCGCGCAGCAAAAAATCACGTTCAATCATGAACGCACTCCGCTACCAGACGATCAAGGGCCACTACCGCAGCTTCCAGATCACTATAGGTAATACGATAACAATCGCATTGGTCGATCAACTCGCCGACCGCCTGGAAACCGTGAACACCGAGAATATCGTAATTGAACGATTGTTCCGCAATCAGGAGAAAGGTGTGTGCAGAACTGTTCAACTCTAGGCTGAACGGTGTATCAGGCAAGTACTTTGGCAATACGATCCTGGCCGGCAACGCGGAACTCAGCACCTGCTGAACGCTCGCCGACGGCGGCTGCATCAAGGCCACAGTACCTTTCGTCGTATCCGCCACAGGGTCGGACATCACTACTCCAGGGGCAAAGCTCTTGATCACATCTATTGAGGCGTTTTTTAGATTGACTGGGCGAGCCATGCCGTAAATCAAGCCGCTATCCATGTCATAGAGCGCTAACTCATCCGAAAGGAGGCGCCATCCGCGACAGACAAGTCCTGCGCAAAGAGTGCTTTTCCCCGATCCGGGTGGAGCCGGTAACACTACGGCCTTCCCGTTCTTTTCTACCACGGCGGCATGAATTACCAAATATTGATGACAATGGGCGGCAACACACCAATTGAGTCCCCATTCGAGCATCGGTAGAGCTTGACCAAGCGGAAGCGGCTTGAAAGCCGGAATTCCGTCAAAGTAAAACAACACTTGTGGCTTTATCCAGCGACGAAGTCCGGAGGGCGGCGCAAGTCGAACATGAAAATCCGCGAATTCCTTGGTATCTCCAAGCTGAAATTCTCCGTACATCAACGCCAAGTTCTTTGCAAGCGACTTGACCGATGATTGAATCCGCACGACAAAAGGCGATATCCTGATCAACAGATCACCCCGCTCCAAGCGGTAAACCAAGTCAGCAGGGGCTAGTTCGGATACTCTCAAGCGGTTAAGTGAACAATCAAGCCGACCCGCTTGAGTTCATGCAATGCCGAGGTAGCAAGCGAATCAACATCGTCAGATGGCGCGAACACATATATATTTCCCAATTCCCGGATCAAACCATCCAACGAAAGCGGCTGCAATTCAATCAATGCCAAAACTTGAATTAAGAAGGCATCTAGCAGGTGAGTGTCACCTGTCACCTGATTGTAGAGTACTGATTCTTCCAAGAAAGCATGGCGGCAAAAATGCTGTCCGTCAGCAGATGTCCAGATCAACTGGCTATCACTATTAGACACCAACAGCCATCAACCTGTCACAATCCAATTTTCTTGGAGGTATGTGATGATCTTGGTAGCGTCCCAGTCAATACCAGCTGAAGGATGGTATGTGCCCCCACTAACCACAACGTACATGTCTCGAATATCCTGTAGCAACAAACACTTGTCGCCGTTAGTATCGCGCAGCCCCGAATTGGCCTGTAGTTGAATATTGAGCGCAGCAGCAATCAGGTATTTTTCAAGTGGAGTACCTGAAGAAAGACGATGCTTTGCAAGAGTAGAACTCCCTGTACCGAATATGGCGCCCATGGTTGTGCTATTTTTTACGTATGGCGATGGCCACAAGTTGTTTTGCCAATAGCTTATTTGCTTGGTTCCTTCGTCACCCCACTCTGAATGGGTGTGGTTGCTTAGATTCGCGGAACCATAAGCTGATGGTGACTTGCAGTGCCAAGCCAATACCGGGCGGCTGGCCAGCGTCAGCACGACAGGAGTGAGTCCTGCCTTGATCAATTTCCGGCGCGCAGAAGCGTTTGCGCTACTCATCGCATCAGGGGATTCCTGCCCATCCAAGCGTTGACCCAATTTTTGATTATTTTCGCTCATATTCTACGTCCTTTGCCGACCCATTAAAGCAGTGCCGCATAACGCCCAAATTAACACGACTATAAATTCATCGCCAAGAATTCTTACCCGTATCCGGACAAAATCTTTACGAACCTGTAGCCAAATACAAAGCACAGCTTATGCCATACAACAATAGAATTTTTACTTCTTTGTTTTAACTTGTTTTTTTATCTACACAGAACCACTTCCCATTTCCGACAGGATTTGTGTGTAAGTAAAACCGACACAAAAAAATGCCAGGGAATTTCGTGTCAGCAGGCGGTTAAACATAGTGTGCGCCAGCAGTTTATTTGGCAAAATCCCCACTTTGCAAAACCACAATTGCAATGGCAAGCTGCACCCCGAAGCCCCCCCCCAAGCACCCCATGCAACCGTATCAACAAATGCAGCTAGGGCACCGGTAGGAACACCATGTGCCCCCTCCCAAAAAAACGGACAGCAGCCCAGTAAATCGGGCATCCCGATCTAAGCATTCCACCCCGAATCTATGCGAACCTGATAAAGTCGGCAACACCAGATGCCGGAACCAAGGCAGCAGGGAAGTTAAGTGCTACAAAACCTTGTGAAGTTTCGAAGAAAATGGACGATATATCCGCATCACAATCAAGTCACAACGAAAATCTAAGCACTTGATCTAAAAATACGGTTGGTGTGCCCGGAGGGACTCGAACCCCCGACCTGCTGCTTAGAAGGCAGCTGCTCTATCCAGTTGAGCTACGGGCACCTGAGGGTGAATCTAGGAAAATTGGTCGGGGCGGTGGGATTCGAACTCACGACCCTCTGCTCCCAAAGCAGATGCGCTACCAGGCTGCGCTACGCCCCGACACGAGAGACGGCATTCTAGCACCAGCCGGAAAACCGCACCAGATCAAGAGCCTATCTTTTCGAAATAAAGAATCCTTGCCCACAGGCCGTCTTCATGATATTTAATCGCTTTTTTCGTCACTAGGACGCACCAGAATATGGCAGAAGAACTGCTCCACAAACACTTCACTCCCTACCAGCCGAAAGCCGGCGAGGATTACATGAGTGCGAAGCAACTGACGCACTTCCGCAAGATTCTCGAGACGCTCAAAAAGGAGTTGGGCGAGGATATCGACCGCACGGTTCATACAATGCAGGACGAAGCTACGGTGTTTGCTGATCCGAACGATCGCGCCAGCCAGGAAACCGACATGGCAATCGAGCTGCGCAACCGTGACCGTGAGCGCAAGCTGATCAAGAAGATCGATGAGACACTCGCCAGCATCGAAAGCGGCGATTACGGCTTCTGCAACAAGTGCGGCGTCGAGATCGGCATCAAGCGCCTGGAAGCCCGCCCGACAGCGACACTGTGCATCGACTGCAAGACGCTGGACGAACTCAAGGAAAAACAGATGGCGAAGTAATTCGCCTTTTGGGCATTGCTACGGTCGACCGGAAAAATATGCCAAAAACAAAGGGCGCCGCAAGGCGCCCTTTGTACATTCAGCTAGTACTGAAACTTATTGCTGCGGCTCTTGAGCTGCGGCTTCGGTAGCTACCGGCTGAGCAGCGGCTGCCCCCTCTTCAGTTGCAGCGGCCTTCATCGACAGCTTGACGCGACCGCGATCATCGGTTTCGAGAACCTTGACGCGAACGATCTGGCCTTCCTTGACGTAGTCTTCGACCTTGTTGACACGTTCCTGAGCGATCTGGGATATGTGCAATAGACCATCCTTGCCCGGCAGCACGGAAACGATTGCGCCGAAATCAAGGATTTTGAGCACAGTACCTTCGTAGATCTTGCCGATCTCGACTTCAGCCGTGATCGCATCGATACGGGCACGGGCAGCGGCAGCGGCTTCGCCACTGCTCGAAGCGATGGTGATCGTACCGTCGTCCTGGATATCGATCGTGGTGCCGGTTTCTTCGGTCAGGGCGCGGATAACTGCACCGCCCTTGCCGATGACGTCACGGATCTTTTCCGGATTGATCTTGAAGGTGTAAAGACGCGGGGCGTAGGCCGACATTTCTTCACGCGGGCCGGCGGCAGCTTCCTGCATCAGATTCAGGATGTGGATGCGGGCATCCTTGGCCTGGGCCAGCGCAACCTGCATGATTTCCTTGGTGATGCCCTGAATCTTGATGTCCATCTGCAGCGCGGTGATACCGCTGGTCGAACCAGCAACCTTGAAGTCCATGTCGCCGAGATGATCTTCGTCGCCCAGAATGTCTGTCAGCACGGCGAAACGGTTGCCATCCTTGATCAGACCCATGGCGATACCGGCAACGTGCGCCTTGAGCGGCACACCAGCGTCCAGCAGGGCCAGACAGCCACCGCAAACGGAAGCCATCGAGGACGAACCGTTGGATTCGGTAATTTCCGAAACCAGACGCATCGAGTAGGAGAAATCTTCCGGCTTCGGCAGCACGGCGAGCAGCGCGCGCTTGGCCAGGCGACCGTGACCGATTTCGCGACGCTTCGGCGTACCGACACGACCGCATTCACCAGTAGCGTACGGGGGCATGTTGTAGTGCAGCATGAAGCGGTCACGATATTCGCCAGCCAGTGCATCGATGATCTGCTCATCGCGGTTGGTGCCCAGCGTGGCGACGGCCAGGGCCTGGGTTTCGCCACGGGTGAACAGGGCCGAACCATGGGTGCGCGGCAGAACGCCAGAACGCATGGTGATCGGACGCACGGTGCGCGTGTCGCGACCGTCGATACGCGGCGCACCGCTCAGGATGCGGCCACGAACGATGGAAGCTTCGATTTCGTGGAACAGGTTGCCGACAGTGTTTTCATCCGGAGCACCTTCGCCCTGGCACAGCGCGGCAATGGCCTCAGCACGGGTAACCTTGACGGCCTGGCTGCGGGTTTGCTTGACGGTAATGTTGTAGGCTTCTTCGAGCTTGGCACTGACCAGAGCGGACAGGCTGGCAACCAGCGCTTCGTCCTTCGGCGCAGCTTCCCATTCCCATTCCGGCTTGCCGGCTTCTTCGACCAGTTCGTTGATGGCAT
The DNA here is from genome assembly GCA_018828385.1 of Gammaproteobacteria bacterium. Taxonomy (GTDB): domain Bacteria; phylum Pseudomonadota; class Gammaproteobacteria; order Burkholderiales; family Rhodocyclaceae; genus Azonexus. The sequence continues at coordinate 443,017 of JAHJVE010000023.1, forward strand.
TGATCGCCTTCTGCATTTCGGTGTGGCCAAAAACGACGGCGCCGAGCATGACTTCTTCGGACAGCTGGTCGGCTTCGGATTCAACCATCAGCACGGCGGCTTCGGTACCGGCGACGACGAGGTCGAGCTGGCTGCCCTTGAGCTGGCTCAGGGTCGGGCACAGAACGTACTGGCCGTCGATGTAACCGACGCGGGCAGCGCCGATCGGACCGTTGAATGGCACGCCGGAGATGGCCAGGGCAGCGGAAGCACCGATCAGGGCCGGAATATCGGAATCAATTTCCGGATTCAGGGACATCACGGTAGCGATGACCTGGACTTCGTTGTAGAAGCCATCGGGGAACAGCGGACGGATCGGACGATCGATCAGACGGCAGGTCAACGTTTCCTTTTCGGAAGGACGGCCTTCGCGCTTGAAGAAACCACCGGGGATACGGCCGGCAGCGTAGGTCTTTTCCTGATAATCAACGGTCAGCGGGAAGAAATCCTGACCTGGTTTGGCATTCTTGGCGGCCACGACGGTGACCAGAACCACGGTTTCTTCCATGGAAACGAGGACGGCGCCGCCAGCCTGGCGGGCAACTTCGCCGGTTTCGATGGTGACCTGATGAGCACCATAGGCGAAGGTTTTTTTCACGACATTAAACATATTTTCCTTTCACTCTCAACACAATAAACAACGATTTATCAACAACTTACAATAGACAACAACAAACAGTAGTGCAAAAAAAGAAAAAAGCGGCCGGGATCAATCCGGGCCGCTCTTTCGTGGCTTCGATCTAGCTTACTTGCGCAGACCGAGGCGGGTAATCAGGGTGCGGTATGCGTCGATGTTCTTGCTCTTGAGGTAGGTGAGCAGCTTGCGACGCTGATTGACCATGCGCAGCAGACCACGACGGGAGTGGTGATCCTTCTTGTGCTCTTTGAAGTGCGGGGTCAGATCGTTGATGCGGGCGGTCAGCAAGGCGACCTGGACTTCCGGAGAACCGGTATCGCCCTTGGCGCGCTGGAAATCGGCGACGACGCCGGCTTTGACTTCAGTAGTGAATGCCATTTCAAACTCTCTTTCATGAAAACGACGCCGCCCCGGTTTGATAGAGCCAGCGCCAGTGGATAAAATTTTTCCGTTGGCGACGGAAAGCGTTGGATTATATCAGCTAATCAGCGAGTTGAATCAGTCGTTTTGGCCACAGGCGATTGCCCTGCCCCGGCTCGCCAATACCTATCAGGCGCGCGTTTTCATAGACGCGAATCTTGCCGCTCAGGCCGGCCGGCAAATCAACCGGATTGCCATGACTGAAACGCTGCGCCGCCTCGCCTTCGATGTTAAGAATTGGCAAGGTGTGCAATAGCGCATCGACCGGTTTCAGGTGGGCCATGCGCCCCGCTTCGTCGAGGCCTTCAAGGTCGGCAAGAGTAACAGCACCCTCCAGCTCGAGGTCGCCAACGCGAGTTCGGCGCAAGGCAGCCAGGTGTGCACCACAACCAAGTGCCGCACCGATGTCAGCCGCCAGAACGCGGATGTAGGTGCCCTTGCTGCAGGACACGCGCAGCGTCAGGGCGTCACCCGCAAAGTCGAGCAGCTCGATGGCGTGAATGGTGACCGCCCTCGCCTCGCGCTCGACTTCGATACCCTTGCGAGCCAGTTCGTAGAGCGGACGACCATCACGCTTCAGGGCCGAGTGCATGGGCGGAATCTGCTGAATATCGCCGGTGAATTGCGGCAGCAATTTCAAAATTGCCGCTTTTTCCGTGTTGACCGTAGCAGTCGCCGTCACCTTGCCCTCAGCGTCGCCAGAATCGGTGGTCACGCCCAGTTTGAGGACAGCCTCGTAGGTTTTGTCGGCATCGAGCAAATCAGCCGAAAACTTTGTCGCCTCGCCAAAACACAGCGGCAACAAGCCAGTAGCCAGAGGGTCCAGGGTGCCCGTATGGCCGCCCTTGGCCGCCGAGAACAGGCGGCGCGCCTTTTGCAGCGCATCGTTCGAGGTAAATCCGATGGGTTTGTCGAGCAACAGCACACCATCGACCTGTTTCCAGGCCTTCTTGACTTGCATGGTGTGCTTAGTCTTCCGGCGTCTGATCGCTCAGCGCATTGGCCTGATTGATCAACAAAGTCATGCTGGCGCCGTGCTCGATGGAGTTGTCGTAAACGAAATGCAACTCCGGCAAGGTATGGATATGGATACGACGACCCAGTTCGCGCCGCAGGAAACCGGACGCCCGCTTCAGGCCGCGCTCGATCTCTTCCAGATGCTCGGAATTGAGCGTCGCGTAAAACACCTTGGCGTGGGCGTAATCCGGTGTCAGCTCGACAGCTGTCAGGCTGATCATACCGACGCGCGGATCCTTCAATTCAGTCCGAATCAGATCGGCAAGGTCGCGGCGCACTTGCTCCGCGACCCGGTCACTACGCTGAAATCCTTTTTTCTTCATTACAGCGAGCGTGCCACTTCCTGAATTTCGTAAGCTTCCAGCTGGTCGCCCACCTGGATGTCGTTATTGCCACGCAGCGACAGACCGCATTCGAAGTTGGAACGCACTTCCTTGACGTCGTCCTTGAAGCGCTTGAGCGAGTCGAGTTCGCCGTCCCACTGAACAACGTTGTTGCGCAGCAGACGGACGCGGGAATTGCGCTTGACGAAGCCTTCCAGCACGTAACAGCCGGCAATGGCGCCAACCTTGGATACGTTGAAGACTTGGCGAATTTCGACCATGCCGGTGATCTGTTCGCGTTTCTCCGGGGACAACATGCCGGACAACGCCGCCTTGACCTCATCAACTGCGTCGTAAATCACGTTGTAGTAACGGATATCGACACCGAAGGTTTCGGCCAGCTTGCGTGAACCCGCATCGGCACGAATGTTGAAGCCAATGATGACCGCGCCGGAAGCCTGGGCCAGATTGACGTCGGATTCGCTGATCGCGCCGACGGCACCGTGGATGATCTGAACGCGGACTTCCTCGTTCGACAGCTTGGCCAGTGTCTGCACCAGCGCTTCCTGTGAACCTTGTACGTCGGCCTTGACGATGAGCGGCAGGGTCTTGACTTCGCCCTCTTCCATCTGCTGGAACATGTTTTCGAGCTTGGCGGCCTGTTGCTTGGCCAGCTTGACGTCGCGGAACTTGCCCTGACGGAACAAGGCGATTTCACGCGCCTTCTTCTCATCGGTCAGCACGATGGCTTCTTCGCCAGCAGCCGGCACATCGGACAAGCCGAGGATTTCGACCGGAATGGACGGGCCAGCTTCGTTGATCGGCTTGCCGTTCTCGTCGAGCATGGCGCGGACACGGCCGAAAACCTGACCGGCCAACACGACATCGCCGCGCTTCAAGGTGCCGGACTGAACCAGCATCGTCGCCACCGCACCACGCCCCTTGTCGAGACGGGCTTCGATGATCAGCCCCTTGGCGGGCGCGTCCTTCTGTGCCGTCAGTTCAAGGACTTCGGCCTGCAACAGGACCTGCTCAAGCAACTCGTCGATTCCAGTACCCTTCTTGGCCGACACCGGGCAGAACGGCGAATCGCCACCGTACTCTTCCGGAATGACGCCTTCGGCGACCAGCTCCTGCTTGACGCGATCCGGGTTGGAATCGGGCTTGTCGATCTTGTTGACCGCAACCACGAGCGGCACGCCGGCCGCCTTGGCGTGGTGGATCGCTTCCTTGGTCTGCGGCATGACGCCGTCGTCAGCAGCGACGACCAGAATGACGATATCGGTCGCCTTGGCACCGCGGGCACGCATGGCCGTAAAGGCTTCGTGACCCGGGGTATCGAGGAAGGTGATCATGCCACGGTCGGTTTCGACGTGGTAGGCACCGATGTGCTGGGTAATGCCACCGGCTTCACCCGCTGCCACCTTGGCACGACGGATGTAGTCGAGCAGCGAGGTCTTGCCGTGGTCGACGTGACCCATGACAGTAACAACCGGAGCACGGGGCTCAAGCGGCACGTCCTTGTGATCGGCAGACTCTTCGAGGAAAGCATCCGGATCGTCCAGCTTGGCGGCAAACGCCTTGTGGCCCATTTCCTCGACGACAATCATCGCCGTTTCCTGGTCCAGCACCTGATTGATGGTAACCATTGAACCCATTTTCATCATGACCTTGATGATCTCGATGGCCTTGATGGCCATCTTGTGCGCCAGGTCGGTCACGGAAATGGTTTCGGGAATATGCACTTCACGAATGACCTGCTCGGTCGGCGCCTGGAAGCTGCCCTGACCGTCGTCACCCTTGTGCGACTTCTTGTGGCCGTGACGATTGTCCTTCCAGCCGGTACCGCCATCCGAGCCGCGCGTCTTAAGGCCGCCCTTTTTCTTGCCATCGTCGGCTACGCGACCCTTGTCACCCTTCTTGCCCGGCGCGTCCGGTTTCTTGTGCAGTGTTCCCTTGTCAGCAGCCGGTGCGGTGCCGTCGCCGGCCTTGGCAGCGGCAGCAGCGGTTTGCTTGGCCTGCTCGGCGACCTTGGCAGCAGCGGCAGCAACTTCTGCCTGCTGACGCATGCGAACCAGTTCGGCTTCACGCGCCTGCTTCTCGCGCAACTCGCGCTCCTGGATTTCACGCAACGTCGTATAGCGACGGTTTTCCTGCTCGCGAGCCTTCAGCTCCTTCTCGCCGATGATCGCAGCGCGGTCGAGAACGACCGGCGCCGGCTTGGCAACCTCAGGTTCAATTTCCGGCTCGACAGGTGCTTCAACCGGCGCCTCAACAACGGGCTCGGGTACGACCTCAACAACAGGCTCGGGAATCGGCTCCGGCTCTGGCTCCAGTGCCAATTCAACGACAGGAACTTCCGGCTCGACCTCAAGCGCTTCAAGTTCTGCCTCGGGCACATGCTCACCGATTTCGCGCTTCATCAAAACGCGCTTCTTGCGCACCTCGACCTGAACGGTACGGGCGCGGCCGTGAGAATCGGTAGCCTTGATTTCCGAGGTGGACTTGCGCGTCAGGGTGATCTTGGTCTTCGATTCGTCGCCATGGGCGCGGCGCAGATAATCAAGAAGCCGAGCCTTGTCCTGGTCGGTCAGGGCATCGTTGGCACCCTCCTTGCCCACGCCTGCCTTGCTCAATTGCTCGAGCAGGGCCGACACCGGCATTTTGAGTTCAACGGCAAATTGTGAGACTGTTGTTGCGGACATACTTTGCTACCTCCCGCTCACTCGAACCAGTGAGCCCGTGCCTTGAGAATGAGTTCCTTGGCACGCTCGTCGTCGATGCCGGTCATTTCCGTCAATTCATCTACCGCCAGTTCCGCGAGGTCATCGCGTGTCTTGACGTCGTGACCTGCCAGTTTCGCGGCCAATTCCTTGCTCATCCCCTCAAGACCCATCAGGTCATCGGAAACATTTTCCAGCTTTTCTTCAGTTGCAATCGCTTCCGTCAGCAGAACATTGCGGGCACGGTTGCGGAGTTCATTGACGATCCCCTCGTCCAGCCCGTCGATTTCCAGCATTTCGGCCAGCGGCACGTAGGCCACTTCTTCCAGCGACGAGAAGCCTTCCTCGATCAGCAGATCAGCGAGCTCTTCGTCGATATCCAGCTTTTCCATAAAGGTGACGCGGGTCTCGGCGTACTCGGCTTCGGACCGCTTGGCCGACTCGTCCTGGGTCATCAGGTTGATGGTCCAGCCGGTCAACTCGGAAGCCAGACGAACGTTCTGACCGTTGCGACCAATGGCGATGGCCAGATTGTCTTCATCGACAACAACGTCCATGGCGTGCTTTTCCTCATCGACCACGATGGAGGAAACCTCGGCCGGCGACAAGGCACCGATCACGAACTGGGCCGGATCGGCCGACCACAGCACGATGTCGATATTCTCGCCACCGATTTCGTTGCGCACGGCGGTAACACGGGAACCACGCAGGCCGACACAGGTACCAATCGGGTCGACACGCGGATCATTGGATTTGACGGCGATCTTGGCACGCAGGCCGGGGTCGCGGGCACAAGCCTTGAGCTCCATGAGACCATCGGCAATTTCCGGCACTTCCATATCGAACAGCTTGACGATGAATTCCGGCGCGGTGCGCGACAGGATGATTTGCGGGCCGCGGGCATTGCGGTCGATACGCAGCAGATAGGCGCGAATTCGGTCGCCAACACGCAGATTTTCCTTGGGGATCATCTGATCGCGCGGCAGCAGCGCCTCGATCTTACCGGCTTCGACGATGGCATTGCCACGTTCCATGCGCTTGATGGTGCCCGAAACGACATGCTCCTTGCGATCAAGGAAGTCGGACAGGATCTGCTCGCGCTCGGCATCGCGAATCTTCTGCAGGATGACCTGCTTGGCTGCCTGGGCACCGATACGACCGAAATCAATCGGCTCAAGCCCCTCTTCCAGCGTATCGCCGGATTCGATATCCGAATCGTCCTTCTGGGCTTCGGAGAGCGGTATCTGCAGGTATTCGTTGACGTACTCGTTATCCGGCACAACCTGCCAGCGACGGAAGGACTCGAAGTTACCCGAATTGCGATCAATCGAGACGCGCACATCGGCCTCGTCATGGATGCGCTTCTTGGTGGCCGAAGCAAGGGCCAGCTCGAGGGCGCCAAAGACAATCTCTTTAGCGACGTTCTTTTCGCGGGCGAGTGCATCAACCAGCAGCAATATTTCACGGCTCATGGGCTAAAACCTCCTAGTCCTTCAGTCGAAACGAGGCACCAGTCGTGCCTTCTCGATATTATTGAATTCCAGTTCCACATCATCTTTTTCCAGACGCAGACCAACCTTGCCATCCTTGCAACCGAGCAACTCACCCTGAAAATTGCGGCGACCGCCGTGCGGGATACGCAACTTGATCTGAACATCCTGACCGGCAAAACGCTCGAAGTCTTCAGCCTTCTTGACGACGCGATCGAGCCCCGGAGAGGAAATCTCCAGACGGTCGAAATCGAAGTTTTCCACTTCGAAAACCCGGGTCAGCTGATTGGAGACCTTGGCGCAATCTTCGACATCGATCCCGGTATCGCGCCCAGGGGCGTCGATGAAGACGCGAATCGTCCGCCCACGCGGCGACATCTCGACATCAACGAGTTCGTAACCCAGACCGACAACCGTCGTTTCAAGCAGTGCGTTTAAATCCATAGCCACAAATAAAAAATGGGCGAAACGCCCACCTCATGAAAAAAGATGCCCTGCCAAAAATGGCAGGAGGAACAAACCCGTGAATTATAACGGATTTATTCCCTCTCGACAATCGATTTAGGTACTCTCAGAGCCCTTTCGGGGCGCTGGTACCTTGTTTTCGAGGTCGCGCAGCAGCATTTTGATTTCGACCTCTTTTAGCTCACGCGCCATGCCACGTTTCAATTGCGGCGGCAGCACGAACGGGCCGTAGCGAACACGGATCAATCGGCTGACTGTCACGCCGACCGCCTCGAACATGCGACGCACTTCGCGGTTGCGGCCTTCAAAGATGGTAACGCGATACCAATGGTTGGCACCTTCGCCACCACCGTCATGCAGCGTCCCGAAATTGGCCCGGCCATCCTCGAGTTCGACACCATGCAGCAATTGCTGCTGGGCTTCGAGCGTCAGTTCGCCGAGCACGCGCACGGCGTATTCGCGGACCAGCTCCGAACTCGGGTGCATTAGCTTGTTGGCCAGATCGCCGGACGTCGTAAAAATCAGCAGGCCGGAGGTGTTGAAGTCAAGACGACCAACGTTGATCCAGCGGCCACCGCGCATGCGGGGCAGCGCCGCGAAGACCGACGGACGGCCATCCGGGTCGTCACGCGAGACAATCTCGCCTTCTGGCTTGTGATACATCAGGACGCGAGGCGGACGGGTGCTGCCGGTGAAGCGGATGTTGATCAGCCGGCCGCCGATCTTGACCTTGTCGGTCGGCACTACGGACTGGCCAATGGTCGCCACGACGCCGTTGACGGTGACCTTGCCGGCTGAAATCCACTCTTCCATTTCGCGGCGCGAGCCGACGCCTGCCTGGGCGAGAATTTTCTGCAGGCGTTCCGGTTTGGCTTCGACGACCGCCTTGCCATTGCGCGCAATATTGCCGCGGCTGGCCCGACCCGTTGCCGGCAGCGCGGCGCGGCGACGCGGCTTGGGCGCCTCGACCACTTCTTCAGCCTCGGGCGCCTCTTCGCGGGCATTGCGGGGGGTGCGACCGCGCGGGGCTGGATTGCTACGGTCAACCGGAATTTCCGGCCTTTTTTGAAATCCGCCCGGCTTGCTGGCGGAACGGAGAGGTGTGCGTTTATTGGTTTTCATAATTCAGCTCCAGTGTCTGGGCGATTTGTTCGAGCGGCGGCAGTTCACTGACGCTTCTCAGTCCCAGATCATCGAGAAATTGCTTGGTGGTGGCAAACAGGGCCGGCCTTCCTGGTGTTTCGCGATGGCCGACGACATCGATCCAGCCACGCTCTTCCAGTGTTTTGACGACGTTGGTATTGACCGCAACGCCGCGGATTTCCTCAATGTCGCCGCGCGTCACCGGTTGACGATAGGCGATGATGGCCAGGGTTTCCAGAGCAGCGCGCGAGTATTTGGGCGGTCGCTCCGGGTTGAGGCGCTCAAGATAAGGCAGATATTCGGCGCGCGTCCGGAAGCGCCAGCCGGACGCAAGCTGGATCAACTCGACCGGACGTTCGGCCCATTCCTCACGCAACTCGTCGAGCAGCTTGCGCAGGGTATCGGTCGACAAATCCTCGTCGAACATCTTTTTCATTTCGCTGGGCGACATCGGCTCGCGCGCGGCGAGCAGCGCAGCCTCAAGCACTCTCTTGACCTGGCTCGGTTCCACCTTGATGCACTCGGACGTAAATGGGTTGAAAGGCTTCGGTCTGGGTGATTTCGATCAGTTTTTCGCGGCCCAGTTCAAGCATGGCAATGAAATGGACGACCAGACCCGGGACGCCCATGTCGGGGTCGAACAAGGTCTCGAACTGAACAAAGCCACCTTTGGCCTGCAAGGCACGCAGGATGATGCCCATGTGCTCGCGCACCGACAATTCTTCGCGCCCGATCTGGTGATGCTTTTTCAGGCCAGCCTGACGGACAACCGCCATCCAGGCCTCCTTGAGATCATTGACCGAGACCTCCGGCTGGCGGACCAGCAGCGATTTCTCGACCAGCGTCTCGACCCAGAAAAACTCGCGTTCGGCCTGCGGCATCGCGTTCAGATTCTGGCCGGCGAGCTTCATCTGCTCGTATTCCATGAGCCGGCGAACCAGTTCGGCGCGCGGATCCTCGACATCATCGCCCTCGCCCAGCTTTGGCCGGGGCAACAACATGCGCGACTTGATCTCGATGAGCATCGCCGCCATCACGAGGTAATCGGCTGCCAGTTCGAGATTGCTTGCCCGCATCGCCTCGACATAATCGAGATACTGCCGGGTCAGCGGCGCCATCGGGATATCGAGGATATCGATGTTGGCGCGGCGAATCATGTAGAGCAGGAGGTCAAGCGGCCCCTCGAAGGCGTCGAGCATGATGGCCAGCGCATCCGGCGGGATGTACAGATCAAGTGGCATCTGCTCGAGCGGCTGCCCGTAAACGCGGGCTACCGGCTCGACTTCGCCTTCGGGAAGCACTTCGAGGACGTCGCTCATGCGCTCAGGAGGCCGCCGCGCGGCCCTTGCCCCGGTAATGCAGATGCAAATTGCGGATATAGATAACCAGGCTGAGTGCCTGGCCGAAAATGAAGACCGGGTCCTTGCGGTGGATGGCGTAAATGGCCAGCACGATGCCGCCAGCCAGGCTGAAATACCAGAATGAAACCGGAATGACGACCATCTTGGCTTTTTCGCTGCTCCACCACTGGATGACGAAACGCATCATGAACAGCGCCTGGCCACCAAAGCCGATGCCGATCCAGATCAGCGTTTCCCAGTCGTAGCCGAACATCAGTGGTATTCCAGCCCCATCGCTTCGCGTACGTCACGCATGGTTTCGCGGGCGTATTCACGGGCCTTCTCGCAACCGTCAGCGATGATGTTCTTGACCAGGGTGGGATCGTCCAGATAGACCTGTGCCCGTTCGCGCATCGGTGCCTGCTCACGGAGGATGGCATCGATGACCGGCTGCTTGCATTCGATGCAACCAATACCGGCCGTGCGACAGCCTTGTTGCACCCATTCCTTGCAAGCATCGTTCGAATAGACCTGGTGCAACTGCCAGACCGGGCACTTGGCCGGTTCGCCCGGATCGGTGCGGCGCACACGAGCCGGATCGGTCGGCATGCTGCGCACCTTCTTGGTCACCGATTCCTCTGATTCGCGCATGGTGATCGTGTTGTTGTACGACTTGGACATCTTCTGCCCATCCAGCCCTGGCATCTTGGAGGCTTCGGTTAGCAGGTAGCCCGGTTCAACGAGAATCATCTTGCCGGTACCTTCGAGATAGCCGAACAGACGCTCGCGGTCGGCCATCGACAGATGCTGCACTTCGTCGAGTACGGCCTTGGCCTGCTCGATGGCATCGCGATCGCCGTTCTGCTGGAAGCGGGTGCGCATCTCTTCGTACAAACGCGCCTTCTTGCTACCCAGTTTCTTGACGGCTTCGCGCGCCTTGTCCTCGAAACCGGGTTCGCGGCCATACATGTGATTGAAACGGCGGGCCAGCTCGCGGGTGAATTCGACGTGCGGAATCTGGTCCTCACCGACTGGCACCTTGTCGGCGCGGTAGATCAGGATATCGGCGCTCATCAGCAGCGGATAGCCGAGGAAGCCGTAGGTGGTCAGGTCCTTGCCAGCCAGCTTTTCCTGCTGATCCTTGTAGGTCGGCACGCGTTCCAGCCAGCTCAGTGGCGTCATCATCGACATGAGCAGATGCAGCTCGGCGTGCTCGGGCACCCGCGACTGGACGAACAGCGTTGCCTGGTTGGGATCGACACCAGCCGCCAGCCAGTCAACCACCATGTCCATTGACGCCTTTTCGATACCCTGCGGGTTGTCGTATTGGGTGGTCAGCGCATGCCAGTCGGCCACGAAGAACAGGCAGGGATACTCGTGCTGAAGTTCGATCCAGTTTTTGAGAACGCCATGGTAGTGGCCAAGATGCAGCGACCCGGTCGGGCGCATGCCGGAGAGAACACGTTCTGCGTACATATTGATTAGTTAGTAGAGACCAAAAATGAGTGCGATAAGCCCGGCTGAGGTATTGATCAGCGGAGTCATGATTGCACCGAGGATACCGGTGAACAACAGCAGCAGCAAAATCGGAAAGCCCCACGGCTCAAGCCGGGCGAACTTCCAGGCAACTGAATTCGGCAGCAAGCTGACGGCGATCCGCCCACCGTCGAGCGGCGGCAAGGGAAGCAGGTTGAGCACCATCAACACGCAGTTGATCTGGATGCCCATCTCGGCCATGCGGGCCAGCGGCGTGCTAAAAAATTGCGGCAGTAACCACGAAAGTTTGAAGGCCAGAGCCCAGGCACAAGCCATTAGCAGATTGGCACCCGGACCGGCAGCGGCAACCCAGAACATGTCTTTCTTTGGCTCGCGCAGGCGACTGAAATCAACCGGCACCGGCTTGGCGTAGCCGAACAGAAAATTACCGCCGGAAAAGAGCAGGATACTCAAGGGAATCAGGATGGTGCCGACCGGATCAATATGGCGCAATGGATTCAGGCTGATTCGCCCGGCCTGCCAGGCAGTCGGATCGCCGAAATGCCTCGCCGCGTAGCCGTGCGCGGCTTCGTGCAAGGTAATCGCAAAAACCAGCGGCAGAGCAAGAATCGCGATGGTTTGAATAATGGCGTTGATATCCAGCATGCCTCAGCCCAATCCGAACAGTTCAAGCGGACCACGACCCGCCCGGATCAATTCCGGCGCTGCCCCGGTCAAGTCGATAACCGTCGTCGGCTCGGTGCCACAAGCGCCGGCATCGAGAATCAGCTCCAGCTGGTCCTCGAGACGATCCTGGATTTCCCAGCCTTCAGTCAGCGGAAACTCGTCGCCCGGCAATTGCAGGGTCGTCGTCAACAAGGGCTCGTTCAGTTCTTCGAGCAGTGCCAGCGCCACCGGATGATCCGGCACACGTACGCCGATAGTCTTGCGCTTGGGATGCATGACACGACGCGGCAACTCTTTGGAGCCTTCGAGAATGAAGGTGTAGCTGCCCGGTGTCGCCGCCTTGAGCAAACGATACTGGGCGTTGTCGACCCGGGCGAAATGGGCGATTTCGGAAAGATCGCGGACCATCAGCGTCAGGTGATGGCGCTCATCCATTTGACGAATCAGGCGGATACGATCCAGTGCTTCCTTGTCGCCGAGATGGCAACCAAGGGCATAGCAGGAATCGGTCGGCAGGGCGACGATGGCGCCTTTGCGAATAAACTCGGCGGCCTGGACGAGCAGGCGCTGTTGCGGCGATTCGGGGTGAATATTGACGACGCGAGCCATACTCAGACCACCAGACGCCAGACCGGCTTCAGGTCTTCTGGTAATTGCGGAAGCTTGCCGAGATCGACATAACTTTCTTCCGGCCCGTGAAAATCGGAGCCGCGCGAGGCGTGAAATGCGTAGTGGCGGGCCAGACGGGCAAAATGCATGACATGGTCGGGCGAATGGCTGCCGCAGGTCACTTCGATGCCCTGCCCGCCAACGTCCTTGAAATCATCGAGGAAACGGCGCATGTCGGCGCCCGACATCTTGTAGCGCGCCGGATGGGCGACAACCGCCACGCCGCCGGCGCCGGTAATCCAGCCGACCGCTTCTTCGAGCGTTGCCCAGCGATGATCGACATAACCCGGCTTGCCCGCCGCCAGGTAATGCTGGAATACCCCCGGCACGTCGCGGGCAATGCCGATCGACACGAGATAGCGGGCGAAATGGGCGCGGGAGATCAGGCTCGGATTGGTCACGAAGCACAGGGCGCCTTCATAGACGCCGGGGATACCGATGGCAGCCAGCGCGTCGCCCATTCGTTTGGCCCGTTCGATACGACCGACACGCAATTCGTCGAGGCCGCCGCTCAATGCCGGATTGGCCGGATCGAAGCCGAGACCGACGACATGGATTGGCACGCCGCGCCATTCGATGGAAATTTCGACACCATTGACGAAGCCCATGCCGGCTTCTTCTGCCGCAGCCCTGGCTTCGGCCAGACCACCGAGGTCGTCGTGATCGGTCAGAGCCCAGAGATCGACACCATTCCCGGCAGCACGCCCCGCCACAACCCGAGGCGGCAGAAAGCCGTCGGAAACGATGGAGTGGCTATGAAAATCGAAATTGGCTGGCGTCACAGGTAAGCAGTTGAAGGCAAACGAAGATTCTAGCACGAAGGAGGCCACGCCCCGAGGCCCCTTGTGCAGTGCAGCAGGTTGATCAGACCGCAGCATCCCGTTATAGTGCCACCCGTTCCGTGGGAGAGCGCAGATCCGTCTGCCGCCGAAGGCGCAAATCCACCCGAAAACGCTCAGGCAAAAGGACCGCGGAACGAGGCATTAGTAGTCTGCTTGCGAAGCAGACCACTAGCCAAAAAACTCTGGAGAGCGATGGCGGCTACGGCCGACATCCACCGATGGGGCAAATCTCTCAGGTATCGAGGACAGAGGGGTGAAACGAAAGAGCATTCTTTTGTTTCACCCTTTTTCCGTTTCTAGAACCGACGTTAATAAACGCTCGTAAAGGATTGATATGCTGAAGAAAACGGTTTTGAATGCCGCTCACCGCGCAATGAATGCCCGGATGGTCGATTTCGGTGGTTGGGACATGCCGGTGAACTACGGCTCACAGATCGAGGAGCACAACGCGGTTCGCAATAACTGCGGCATGTTCGACGTTTCGCACATGTGCCCGGTCGATGTTGTTGGCGCCGATTGCCGCGCTTTTCTCTCCCGCCTCGTCGCCAATGACGTGGCCAAGCTCAAGGTTTCCGGCAAGGCGCTCTACGCCGCCATGCTCAATGACGCTGGTGGCGTCATCGACGACCTGATCATCTATTTCCTGACCGACACCCGCTTCCGCATCGTCGTCAATGCCGGCACTGCCGAGAAGGATCTGGCCTGGATGCAGGCCAAGGTCGCCGAATGGAAGCTCGACGTGACCATCACCCAGCGCCGCGATGGCGCCAACAATCTCGGCATCATCGCCGTGCAGGGCCCGAATGCCCGCGCCAAGGTCTGGGAAGTACTGCCCCAGGCCAAGGCGGCGACCGAAGGCCTGAAGGCTTTCTTCGCCGCTGAAGTCGATCAGTATTTCATCGCCAGCACCGGCTACACCGGCGAAGACGGCTACGAAATCATGCTGCCGGCCGATGAAGCCGAAGCGCTGTGGAACAAGCTCAACGCCGTCGGCGTCGCGCCTTGCGGCCTCGGCGCCCGCGACACGCTGCGCCTGGAAGCCGGGATGAATCTTTACGGCCAGGACATGGATGAAACGGTTTCGCCGCTCGATGCTGGTCTGGCGTGGACGGTTTCGCTCAACACCGAGCGCGACTTCGTCGGCAAGGCAGCGCTGCTCGCCAACGGCCAGCAGAAGCAGTTCCTCGGCCTGATCCTGCTCGACAAGGGCGTCCTGCGCGGCCATCAGAAAGTCATGACCCCACACGGCGACGGTGAAATCACCTCCGGCAGCTTCTCGCCGACGCTCCAGCAATCCATCGCCCTCGCTCGCCTGCCGCTCGGCGTGCAGATCGGCGACGAAGTCGAAGTCGATATCCGCGGCAAGGCACTCAAGGCCAAGGTCACCAAACCCGTATTCGCCCGCAACGGCAAAGCAGTCATCTAATTCAACCCATTCAGGAGAAAACCATGTCTAACGTCCTCGCCAACCTCAAGTACACCGCCTCCCACGAATGGATGCTGCTCAACGCTGACGGCTCCGTCACCGTCGGCATCACCGACCACGCCCAGGAAGCCCTCGGCGATCTGGTTTTCGTCGAATTGCCGGAAGTCGGCGCCCATTTCGATGCCGAGAAGGAAATCGCCGTCGTTGAATCGGTCAAGGCTGCGGCTGACGTGTACGCACCGATCTCCGGCACCGTGACCGAAGTAAACCAGGCCGCTGTCGATGCGCCGGAATCGGTCAATCAGGACGCCTACGCTGCCTGGCTGTTCAAGATGACCCCGGACAACGTTGCCGACCTCGACAAGATGCTCGACGCTGCTGCTTACCAGGCCGTCGCTGACGCCGCCTAAGAACCAGCATTTAAAGCCCCCTCCTCTTCAAGGGGAGGGCCGGGGTGGGGATGGGTGGTGACGCAGACCAAACCCATCCCCCTCCCATCCTCCCCCTTGAAGGGGGAGGGGCACAGAAAATCGCCGCGACCTACCGTTTTCAAGGATTCCCATGCCGTTGAATCTTCCCCTTTCCGCCCTCGAGCAGCACGACGAGTTTATCGGCCGCCACATCGGCCCATGCTCGACCGAAATGGCCGCCATGCTGGCCACTATCGGTGCCGACAGCCTCGAGCAGTTGATAACCCAGACCGTCCCCGCCGCCATCCGTCTGCCGGCCGATCTGCCGCTGCCCGCCCCGCGTCGCGAACACGAAGCACTGGCCGACCTCAAGGCCATCGCCAGCAAGAATGTCGTCAACAAGTCCTGCATCGGCATGGGCTACTACGACACCCTGACGCCCAAGGTCATCGTCCGGAATGTTCTGGAAAACCCGGGCTGGTACACCGCCTACACGCCCTACCAGGCTGAAATCGCCCAGGGCCGCCTCGAAGCGCTCATGAATTTCCAGCAGATGGTCGTCGACCTGACCGGCCTGGAAATCGCCAACGCGTCGCTGCTCGACGAAGCCACCGCCGCCGCCGAAGCGATGACCATGGCGCGCCGCGTTTCCAAGTCCAAATCCAACCGGTTTCTGGTCGATGCCAACTGCTTTCCGCAGACCATCGATGTCGTCAAGACCCGCGCCGGCTATTTCGGCTTCGAATTGGTCATTGCTACGGTCAACCCGGAAAATGACCCAAAATTGGAAAGTGAAGACTTCTTCGGCGCCCTGCTCCAATATCCGGGCGACAACGGCGAAGTCCGCGACCTGACCGCCACCATCGCCGCGCTCAAGGCCAAGGGCACCACCGTCGCCGTCGCCTCCGACCTCATGGCCCTCGTCCTGCTCAAGTCGCCCGGCGCCATGGGTGCCGACATCGCCCTCGGCTCGAGCCAGCGTTTCGGCATTCCGATGGGGTTCGGCGGCCCGCACGCCGCCTTCTTCGCCACCCGCGAAGCCTTCGTCCGCTCGATGCCGGGCCGCATCATCGGCCTGTCCAAGGATGCCCGCGGCAAGACGGCCTACCGCATGGCGCTGCAAACGCGCGAGCAACACATTCGCCGCGAGAAGGCCAATTCCAACATCTGCACCTCACAAGTGTTGCTCGCCAACATGGCCGGCATGTACGCCGTCTATCACGGCGCCGAAGGCCTGCGCACCATTGCCGGCCGTATCCACCGGCTGACCGCGATCCTCGCCGAGGGCCTCAAGCGCGCCGGCGTCAATCTGCTGACCAAGCAGTTCTACGACACCGTTCATTTCGAACTTGGCGCCCGCGCCGAGGCGGTTTACAACGATGCCCTGGCTACCGGTTACAACCTGCGCCGCGTCTCGCCCGGCGTACTGGGCATCTCGCTCGACGAAACGACGACGCGCAGCGATGTCGCCACGTTGTTCAAGCTGATCACCCAGGTCACGCTCGACATGGACGTCATCGACGCCCAGGTTGCCGCCGCCGACTCCGCCCTGCCGGAAGCACTGATCCGTAGCGACGCCGTCCTCCAGCATCCGGTGTTCAACACGCACCACACCGAACACGAAATGCTGCGCTACCTCAAGTCGTTGCAGAACAAGGATCTGGCGCTCGACCACTCGATGATCTCGCTCGGCTCGTGCACCATGAAGCTCAACGCGACCAGCGAAATGATCCCGGTCACCTGGCCGGAATTCGGCGGCCTGCACCCGTTCGCGCCGCGCGATCAGGCTGTCGGCTACCTGGAAATGATCGCCGGCCTGACCGAATGGCTGAAGACCGTCACCGGCTTCGACGCCATCTGCATGCAGCCGAACTCCGGCGCCCAGGGCGAATATGCCGGTCTGGTCGCCATCGACCGCTACCACGCCAGCCGCGGCGAGGAACACCGCAACGTCTGCCTGATCCCCCGATCAGCCCACGGCACCAACCCGGCCACAGCGCAGATGGCCAACATGAAGGTCGTCGTCGTCGATTGCGACGACAACGGCAACGTCGATGTCGTCGATCTGATGGCCAAGGCCGAAGAACACAAGGACGACCTGGCCTGCCTGATGATCACCTACCCGTCGACCCACGGCGTGTTCGAGGAAGCGATCAAGGACATCTGCGCCATCGTGCACAAGTTCGGCGGCCAGGTTTACATGGACGGCGCCAACCTCAACGCCCAGGTCGGCCTGACCTCGCCCGGCTTCATCGGCGCCGACGTCAGCCACATGAACCTGCACAAGACCTTCGCCATCCCGCACGGTGGCGGCGGACCGGGCATGGGGCCGATCGGCCTCAAGGCTCATCTGGCACCGTTCATGGCCGACCACGCGGTGGCGGCGACCGGCCCAGCAGATCGCGTCAATGCCGGCCAGGGCGCTGTCTCCGCCGCCCCGTTCGGCTCGGCTTCGATTCTGACCATTTCGTGGATGTACCTCGCCATGCTCGGCGGTGAAGGCGTCAAGAAGGCCACGCAAGTCGCCATCCTCAACGCCAACTACGTTGCCCAGCAGTTGAAGGCGCATTACCCGGTGCTCTACGTCGGCAAGAACGGCCGCGTCGCCCACGAGTGCATCTTCGACATCCGCCCGCTCAAGGCAGCGACCGGGATCAGCGAAACCGACATCGCCAAGCGCCTGATGGACTACGGCTTCCACGCACCCACGGTGTCCTTCCCGGTGGCCGGCACGATCATGGTCGAGCCGACCGAATCCGAGTCGAAGGCCGAACTGGACCGCTTCATCGCAGCCCTGGTCAGCATTCGTGAGGAAATCCGCCAGATCGAGAACGGCGCGTGGACGGCCGACAACAACCCGCTCAAGAATGCCCCGCATTCACAGGCGGACGTCATCGACGGCGAGTGGAAGCATCCGTACAGTCGCGAACAGGCCGTCTTCCCGCTGCCCTGGGTGGCGGCCAACAAGTTCTGGCCGAGCGTCAATCGCATCGACGATGTGTATGGCGATCGCAACCTGAACTGCGCCTGCCCGCCGATGGAAGCCTACGAAGACTGATGACCGTCGATCTCTCTGCCATCGCAAAATGGCCCAACGTCCCCGCCTGTTACGACTGGTTGTCGCTCGACCGGCGGGGCGACTGGCGATTGCAGGGAGAGCGCGTGACGCACAGCGGCCTGATCAACTTCATCAACCGGCAGTACGGTTGTGACGAATCAGGCTGCTGGTTCTTGCAGAACGGCCCGCAACGGGTTTTCGTCGAACTGGCCTACACCCCTTGGGTTTTCCGCCGCGAAGGTGAATCCTTCGTCAGTCATACCGGCGCATCGGCCGGCGACATCAAGGCGATTTACCTCGATGAAGAAGGCAGCATCCTGCTCGAAACGAGCCTGGGCATCGGCCTGCTCGACGACCGCGACCTGACCCGATTTCTCGCCGAATGCCATGACGGCAACGGCCAGCCAGCCAGCGACGAGGCCCTGACCAGCCTCATGGAAACGGCCTCCGGCGATATCCGCTGGCAAAACCGGCCACTCCAGTCGATTGCTACGGTCGACACGAAAAAACGCTTTAATTTCAACCCGCACCCGCAGCCCTGAACGGCCGGCTTAGTCCAGGTCGTGGGCGTTTCGCCAGTCGGCGATCTCCGGTAATGCCCCCGCCGCGTCATCCAGCAAGGCGGCGTTGGCCTGCAACAACAGCTTGCGCTGCCGGGCGCTGAGTTTGCTCGGAAACACCGGCATCAGCTCGACCACCAGATCGCCGGCGTGACTCTTGCCCCGCCCCGGATAGCCCTTGCCGACCAGACGCAACTCACGCCGCTCAGCCGAACCAGCCGCCAAGCCATGGCAGATCACCCCGGCCAGCGACGGCACATCGATGTCGCCACCCGCCATCATGGCCAGCGCACTGACCGGCATCCGGAAATGCACATCCCGGCCGCGCAATTGATAGAGCGGATGCGGCGCGATGACGATGCTCAGGAATAGATCGCCGGCCTTGAGTTCGTCGTCGCCCGGCTCGCCCTGACCCACCAGGCGCAGCTCGTCGCCGGGCAGCATGCCGTGCGGTACGCGAATGTCCAGGCTGACGTCGGCCAGCTCGCGGCCGCTGCCCCCACAATCCTTGCAAATACGCTCGGTAAACAGCCCGCGCCCACCACACTCCTCGCAACGCACGAGATTGCGCTTGGCATCATGCACCCGGCCACTGCCGTGACAGGCGCCGCAAAAACGCGTCCTGGACAAACCGTGTTCGCCCGTACCGGCACAGGTCGGGCAGTCCTTGCCGCGCGCGTAGTGAATCGTCTTGCGGCAGCCGGCAGCGGCCTCTTCCAGGCTGATTTCAAGGCTGAGTCGAATATCGGCAGCCCGCGCCGCCGCTTCCGTTTCCTCCGGCGCGGCATCGACCTCTTCGCCCTCCGGATCATCGCCGGCCAGCAGGCGCTCGTAGGCGGCGCCAATCTCCTTGAAACGCTCAGTCGCGTGCGGATGATCGCTACGATCGGGATGCCAGCGCATGGCCAGCCGCCGATAGGCGCGTTTCAGCTCGGCCGGCGTCGCGCCAGGCGAAACGCCGAGAATGTCATGAGGATCGGAATTCATTGACTGCATGGACCAGGCTGCCCCTCAACAACGCAAAACCGCCGATGCGCCTTGGGTCAAAAGCCCGAACAGACTGCAATTCGCAGGGCACAGAAGGGAGCCATTATAAAAGACCCGGCCCTGATTCCAGCGCCTTGCCGAAAAAAGCGCGGACCCCGGCGAATAATGCCTCAGTACGCGCTTGCGTCCTTGAAGACGAGCCAGACAGTACGGAAAATGATGTAGATGTCGAGATTCAGGGACCAGTTGCGCAGGTATTCGAGATCGTAGTCGATACGCGCCTGCATCTTGTCCAGCGTTTCCGTCTCGCCACGGTAGCCGTTCACCTGTGCCCAGCCCGTAATGCCGGGCTTGACCTTGTGGCGGACCATGTAACCCCTGATCAACTTGCGGTACATCTCGTTGTGCGCCACCGCATGCGGCCGCGGACCGACAATGCTCATGCGCCCCTGCAGCACGTTCACGAACTGCGGCAACTCGTCGAGCGAAGTCCGGCGCAGGATGCCGCCGACCCGCGTGACCCGGGCATCGCCCTTGCGTGCCTGGGGAACGTTCGGACCGTCCTCGCAGACGCTCATCGAACGAAATTTATAGACCATGATCTCCTCGCCATCGAGACCGTAGCGGCGCTGCTTGAAGATGATCGGCCCCGGCGAACTCAGCTTGACCAGCAAGGCAACGACAAGCAGGACAGGCGAAATCAGGATCAGTATCGACAGCGCAAGAACAACGTCACCCAACCTTTTGACGATCCCGTTCAGGCCCGAAAATGGCGTGTCGCAGACGGCAACCACCGGCACCCGGCCAACCGCATCCATGCGCGCCTGGATCAGGTCGGTGACAAAAATATCGGGCACGAAATAGACCGAAGCCGTCGTGTCGTTCAGGGATTCCAGCAAGGAAAGAATCCGTGGCTGGGTCGCCATCGGCAAGGCGAGGTAGATCAGATCTATCCGGTTCTCCTTGACGTAGTCGGCCACCTCGGTAAAACGTCCGATCAACCGGCTGTTGCCCATCTCGAGCCGGTCGATGTCGCGGTCGTCGAAATAGCCGTTGAGCTTGATGCCCTGCATCGGGTGCGCGTCGATCTCGGCGGCCAGATGACGCCCCAATTCGTTGCAACCGACCACCACGGCCCGCTTTGGAAAGCCGTTGGCGGCGAGCACGGCTGGCATCGTAACGCGAAACAGGAAATGACCGGCGAGTTGTGCAGCAGGCGCCATCCACAGCCAGTTGAACAGCACCTCTTCGGGGAAATGCGTATACAGCCCGGTGGCCAGCCCGAAGAAAACCAGAAGGGCAGAAACGCCCAGCCAGCCGAAAAGCACTTCGCGGATACTGCCCCGCACGGTTTCCTGAATCAGGCTCTTGCCCGGAAAGGTCAGCGAGAAAACGAGCACGCCAAGCACGGCGTAATTGGCGTACTGATCGTCACGAAACCAGAACATCAAGCCGAACAGCGTGACAAGAACCGAAAGCGGATCAACCAGCGACTCAAAAAGTCGAAACAATGCTCCGCCAACCCGTTCCATTCCAAAAAATGGACGATTCGCAGCAACGCCACCGAAGCGTGAGGAAGACAAAATGTTCATGGCATCAATCACGGACTTTATTTAATTTGAATACAGGCCAAATTGTATACCAAATGCAAGAAAATGCCGCACCGCAGCAATTGAATAGTCCGTCAATCCGCCATCATGGGCATGTCACAAGCGCTGCTTAGTGGCGGTTCGAAACCATTGCCAATACGACAACATGCCACCATGCCCAGCCATCACTGACTATGTACCAATCCCCCGCAGCGCGCTCGTAAGCGCCACTCATCAACACTCGCCCGCAGGATCTCTTGATGTGACACAAGCATCAATCACAATAATGTGTTATTCAAATACATGAAATAAACAAACCAACCGATAAATTTCATGAAAATGAAACATGTTCACTTCGACGCAATGCCCGACCCTCGTTTCAGATCGGATCCTCTGGATATTCCGCTCAGGCAAAAAATGGCTTGTCTGCCGATCAACGAGCCCGGACTGCCAGCCGCCACCAGGCAGCCATGACGATGCCGCACAAACCCGCCAACCAGTCATCCAGCCCGGGCTGACGGCCGGGCAGGAAGACCTGGTGAAACTCGTCGGCCGCTGAAATCAGCAGCGGAATCATCAAGGCCAGCCAGAGCGGCAGGACCAGGGCACTGTCGAGAATCAGGAAGAGAGCGCCGAACGCCACGAAATGCGCCAATTTATCGAACGGCATGGGCACCAGCCCGACGGCAAAGGGCTGCTCGCCGAGAACGAACAGCGCGCCAACGCCAAACAGCCCGGCCAGCAGCCAGAAATAGCTGCGCACCCGGGGCTGATTGGCGGTCAAGCGTTCTGCATCCATCACCGGGCTAGCGCTCAGCTCCGGCCATAGGTGTCCTCGAAACGCACAATATCGTCTTCACCGAGATAGCTGCCCGATTGCACCTCGATCATTTCGAGCGGAACAATGCCGGGGTTTTCGAGGCGGTGGGTAACGCCGAGCGGAATGTAGGTCGACTGGTTCTCGGAAACGAGGAAGGTCTCTTCGCCCCGGGTCACGCGGGCGGTGCCGCTGACGACGATCCAGTGCTCGGCGCGGTGGTGGTGCATTTGCAGCGACAGGGTGCCGCCCGGCTTGACGCCGATGCGCTTGACCTGGAAGCGTTCGCCGGAATCGACGCCGTCGTACCAGCCCCACGGACGATAGACCTTGCGGTGCCATTGGGCGAGGCCGGGCTTATCGGTTTTGAGGCGATCGACAATTTTCTTCACGTCCTGCGTGGCGTCGTGGTGGACGACGAGCACGGCATCGTCGGTTTCAACGACCACCAGATTGCTGACGCCGATGCAGGCGACGAAGCGGCCTTCGGAGACAACCAGCGTATCGCGGCAGTTTTCGAGCATGACGTCGCCGCGGGTGGCGTTGCCTTGGCCGCATTTTGGCAGCACTTTCCACAGGGCGTCCCAGGCGCCGACGTCGGACCAGCCCGCGCTGAGCGGGATGACGGCGGCTTTGGGCAGGCCGGCACCGCCGGTGGTCAGGCGTTCCATGACGGCGTAGTCGATGGAGTCGGAGGGGCAGGCTTTGAAGGCTTCAACGTCGACACGGACGAAGTCGCCATCGGTCTTGCCGCCGGCGAGGGCCTTTTGGCAGGCGGCAAGAATGTCGGGGCGACAGAGGCCGAGGGCGGTGATCCAGGTTGAGGCCTTCATGACGAAGATGCCGCTGTTCCAGAGGTAGTCGCCGGAGTCGAGGTAGCTTTCGGCGGTCGGGCGGTCGGGCTTTTCGACAAAGCGCGCGAGGGTATAGGCACCCGAGCCGTCGGTCAGGGCCTGGCCGCGCTGGATGTAGCCGTAGCCGGTTTCCGGGCAGTCGGGGGTGATGCCGAAGGTGACGGTGACACCGGTTTCGGCCAGGGTGACGGCGCGGCTGACGGCGTCACGGAAGGCGGCGCCGTCGGCGATGTCGTGGTCGGCTGGCATGACGACGAGGACCGGGTCTTCGCCGTCGCGGACGGCCCACAGGGCAGCCAGGGCAAGGGCCGGGGCGGTGTTGCGGCCGAAGGGCTCAAGCAGGACGGAGCCGCGCAGACCGAGGGTGCGGATTTGTTCGGCGACGACGAAGCGATGCTCCTCGTTGCAAACGAGCAGCGGCCCCGCCATGTCGGCCAGGCCGTCGAGACGCGCTACCGTCGCCTGCAACATCGACTGTTCGCCGACCAAGGGCAGCAACTGCTTCGGATATTTCTCGCGCGACAGCGGCCACAGACGCGTGCCGGAACCACCGGAGAGTACGACGGGAAGAATCTGGGTCATGAACATCCACACCTATAAAAAACGTTGATTGCTACGGTCAACCGGAAATTTAGCCCAAAAACAAAATCCGGATCAGAACTTCATCGCCCTCGGGGCCACCTGCCCACGGAGCGGCAACACACCGCGCCTACGCCCCTACTGCATCCCGAAACCGCTGCCCCGCCGCATCCTTTGCCGAGAGCAGCGGCTCGCCTTCGAGCTGCCAGTCAATCGCCAGATCCGGGTCGTTCCACGCGATGCAGCGCTCATGCGCCGGGGCGTAGTAGTCCGTCGTCTTGTAGAGAAACTCAGCCGTTTCGGAGAGCACGACAAAGCCGTGCGCCAGGCCGGGCGGAATCCACAGTTGGCGTTTGTTGTCCGCCGAGAGAAGTTCGCCGACCCACTTGCCATAGGTTTTCGAGCCTTTGCGGATGTCGACCGCGACATCGAAAACCTCGCCCTGCACCACACGCACCAGCTTGCCTTGCGGCTGCTGCACTTGGTAATGCAGGCCGCGCAGGACATTGCGGGCGGATTTGGAGTGGTTGTCCTGAACGAAGGTAACATCCAGCCCGGTGGCTTCCTGAAAGACTTTCTGGTTGTAGCTCTCATAGAAAAAGCCGCGGTCGTCGCCGAAAACCTTCGGGTAAAGGGCGATCACATCAGGAATGGCGGTGGGTATCGCACGCATCAAAACACCCTTTCCTTGAGCACGCTCATCAGGTACTGGCCGTAAAGGTTCTTGATCATCGGCTGGGCCAGCTTTTCGAGCTGGCCGGCATCGACCCAGCCCTTGCGGTAGGCGATTTCTTCCGGACAGGCCACTTTCAGGCCCTGACGTTTTTCGATGGTGGCGATGAACTGGCTGGCGTCGAGCAGGCTTTCATGCGTGCCGGTATCGAGCCAAGCATGGCCGCGGCCCATGACCTGGACGTTCAACTGCTGGCGCTCGAGATAGATACGATTGACGTCGGTGATTTCCAGCTCGCCACGCGGCGACGGCTTGAGGTCGCGCGAGATGTCGAGCACCTGGTTGTCGTAGAAATAAAGGCCGGTCACCGCGTAATTGGACTTCGGCACCTTCGGCTTTTCTTCGAGGCTGATCGCCTGCCCGGCGGCGTCGAACTCGACCACGCCGTAACGTTCCGGGTCATGCACGTGATAAGCGAAGACCGTGGCGCCGCCGGTCTGACTACCGGCTGCCGCCAGATCGTTGGCAAACTCGTGGCCGTAAAAAATGTTGTCGCCGAGAACCAGCGCGCAGTCGCCATTGCCGACGAAGTCACGGCCGATGATGAAAGCCTGGGCCAAGCCGTCCGGGCTGGGCTGGATGGCGTATTGCAGATTGAGGCCCCACTGGCTGCCGTCGCCGAGCAACTGCTGAAAGCGCGGCGTGTCCTGCGGCGTCGAAATGATCAGGATGTCGCGAATCCCGGCCAGCATGAGCGTCGCCAGCGGGTAGTAGATCATCGGCTTGTCGTGGATCGGCAGCAGTTGCTTGGAAACGGCCAGGGTGACCGGGTAGAGACGGGTGCCGGAACCGCCGGCCAGGATGATGCCTTTACGCATGATGAGTCCTCAAATCAAAGAATCTGTTGCAAAACATGGTCCAGCCCGCTGTTCCAATCAGGCAGTTCCAGCCCGAAGGTCTGGCGCAGGCGGCTCGTGTCGAGTCGGGAATTGCTCGGCCGGGGCGCCGGCAGCGGGTAATCGGCCGTGGTGATCGGCAATATGTCGTCGGCCGTCAGCTTGAGCGGCTTGCCGGCTGCCAAGGGAGCGCGCACCACCGTCTGCGCGTATTCGTGCCACGTCGTGCAGCCACCAGCGGCCAGGTGATAGAGACCGAACGGGAAGCCCGCCCTGCCCTCGCGCTGGTAGCGCCCGAGCACCTGCGCCGTCACGTCAGCCAGTAGCGCAGCCGAAGTCGGCGCACCGAACTGGTCGGCGACGATCTTCAAGCCATCGCGCTCGGCCGCCAGACGCAGCATGGTCTTGGCGAAATTGGCGCCGTGCGCACCGAACACCCAGCTCGTGCGAAAGATCAGGCAATCTGCCCCGCTCGCCTGCAAAGCCTGCTCACCGGCCAGCTTGGTCTGGCCATAAACGCTTTGCGGGTTGGGCGCATCGCTTTCCAGATAAGCGCCGGGCTTGCTGCCGTCGAAGACATAGTCCGTCGAGTAATGAATGACCAGCGCGCCAAGACGCGCCGCTTCCTCACCGAAGACGCCCGGCGCCGTGCCGTTGATGGCCCGGGCCAGCGCCGGCTCGGCTTCGGCCTTGTCCACGGCCGTGTAGGCCGCCGGATTGATGATCACCTGCGGCTTGACCTCGGCCACCAGCCGGCGGATGGCGTCCGGGCTGGACAGATCGCAGTCCGCCAGATCAACGGCAACCACCTCGCCCAGCGGCGCCAGGGCCCGCTGCAGCTCAAAGCCAACCTGGCCGTTTTTGCCTGTCAGAAGAATTTTCATGATCAGGCGCTGTACTGCTTGCCGACCCAGTTCTGGTAAGCGCCGCTGGTCACATTGGCCACCCAGGCCTGGTTATCGAGATACCACTGCACCGTCTTCTTGATGCCGGTCTCGAAGGTTTCAGCCGGCTTCCAGCCGAGTTCGCGTTCGATCTTGGTCGCATCAATCGCGTAGCGACGGTCATGACCGGGGCGGTCGGTAACGTAGGTGATCTGTTCGACGTAAGGCTTGCCGTCAGCCCGCGGGCTCAGTTCGTCGAGGATGGCGCACAGCGTATGCACGACATCCAGATTCGGCTTCTCGTTCCAGCCACCAACGTTGTAGGTCTCGCCGACCTTGCCGGCTTCGAGCACGCGGCGGATGGCGCTGCAGTGATCCTTGACGTAGAGCCAGTCACGAATCTGCTGGCCGTCGCCGTAGATGGGCAGCGGCTTGCCGGCCAGGGCGTTGTGGATGACCAGCGGGATGAGCTTTTCCGGGAAGTGGTAGGGACCGTAGTTGTTGGAGCAGTTGGTGGTCAGCACCGGCAGGCCGTAGGTGTGGTGGTAGGCGCGCACCAGATGGTCGCTCGCTGCCTTGCTCGCCGAGTACGGGCTGTTCGGCTCGTACTGGTGGGTTTCGGTGAAGGCCGGATCGTCCTTGGCCAGCGAACCGTAGACCTCGTCGGTCGACACATGGAGAAAACGGAATTCATTTTTGGCCGTTTTTTCCAGTTGACCGTAGTAAGCCCGCACGGCTTCGAGCAAACGGAAGGTGCCGACAATATTGGTCTGGATGAAGTCTTCCGGGCCATGAATGCTACGGTCGACGTGCGATTCCGCCGCAAAATTGACCACCGCCCGCGGCTGGTGCTCGGCCAGCAGTTTGGCGACAAGATCGAAGTCGCCGATGCTGCCCTTGACGAAAATATGCCGCGCATCGCCATCGAGCGAAGCGAGGTTCTCAAGATTGCCCGCGTAGGTCAGATCATCTAGGTTGATGACCGGCTCATCGGACAGGGCCAGCCAATCCAACACGAAATTACTGCCGATAAAACCCGCTGCTCCGGTAACTAAAATCATGACTGCTCCATCAAAAGTGAATATCTAAAACGCATTTTTTACACGAGCCTGAGCCCATCCCCAAAACCCACGACCGCAAACAGCCGTCCGAGCGCGTCCAAGCTGATTGGTGCCCGCGCATGTCTTTTCATGTCAGCTCCGGGCGAAAGCAAGCAAGGGAGCGTAATCGCGGGCATCGGCGGCTTGCAGTGCAGCGATGTAGCCCTGACGGGTATCGGTGGCATCGATCAAATTGCGGCTCCCCCAGGTAAAGCCGGGTTGCCCCAGACGCACCACCAACAAGTCGGCCATCATGCGGGCGTGGCGTCCGTTGCCATTTGGAAAGGGATGAATGGCGACCAAACGATGATGGAAGCGCACGGCAATTTCATCCGGCGAATAGGTCGCATGCGCCACCTGGTAACTGACGTCATCGAGCAGCTTCTTCAGTTCAACGCCCACCTTCAGCCAATCGACCCCAATGTTCTTATCGGACTTGCGGAAATTCCCCGCCCATTGCCAGGTTTCGCCGAACATCTGTCTGTGCAATTGGCGCACGAACGCTTCGTTGAGGATTTCCTTGCGTTGCTTGCGCGCCCAAGCCTCACCTTGCACGATGTTGAGCTGCTCCCATTCGTTCAACTCGCCCTGCGTCGTGATGTGGCCGGGGATAAGGCTGGCCAGCTCATCGGCATCAAGCGGGGTGGCGCCCGGCGGGTATTCCATGTTGAACGCCATTATCCTTGAAACCTCAGTTGGACGCGGCTGATGGTGCGTCTGGGCGGGATGGCTGGCGCGAAGCGACGACGCGGCAGGCTCATGCCTGCAAGGAGGAGTGACAAAGCCGGACGCCCGACCAGGCGTGCCAGCGGCTGCGTAGCGCTGTCACCCAACGGGTGAATGCCCTCGAAGGCACAAAAACCGGTATTCGTGCGACGGATCAAGGATGAGTAAGCGGTCAACTGAGGTTTCAAGGATTATTGATCCCGCCACAGGGCACGGCGAGGACCATTGAGCAGACTCACCGCCAATTCACGGGTTTGCGCTTCAACGGTATCCCGTGAAGTCGATTGCGCCTCCAGCGCCATGGTGTGGCTGATGGTGGCCATGCGGCTCCGCGCCAATTCAAGCGCGCGCGCTTCCAGGGTTTCCGATAGCGACTGCCTGGGCACCAGCGCATATTGGAGCTCACAACCCATCGCTTCAGCAGCGCGGCGCAAGGTGGCCAGGCTGATGGTGTCATCGGCCTCCGAGGTTTCCAGGCGGGTAACAGTCGAGGTGGTGACGCCCAGACGTTGCGCAATATGGGTTGCCGTCATGCCAAGGCTTTCCCTGATCGCCTTGACCCAGCCCGAGGGCGGGCGTGGTGGCAGATCAGCACTGCGCCAGCGGTTCAAGGCAACATCAAGTTGACGACGCTTCAGATCGGAGAAATTCGATTTCATTTTATTGCACCATGACGCAATATATAATTTATATATATTGCACTATAACGCAATAAAATAAAATTCCAATTTGCACCATGGCGCAACATATCTATACGCCCTCCAGCTCATAACTGGTACTACGCCCACCCGCCGCCGACTTGCGCAAAACCCCGCGGGCCAGCAAGTCGGTGATGTCACGCAGTGCAGTGTCGGGGGAACATTTGGCAATAGCCGCCCACTTGCTGCTGTTGAGCTTGCCATCAAAGCCATCCAGCAGCCGATTGAGCAGCTTTACCTGACGCTCGTTCAAGGGTGCAGTGGCCCAGCGTTGCCAAAAGCGCGTCTTGACCAGGACAGCATCCAATGTGTGCTGTGCGGCATTAACCGCCGTTGCCAGATTTTCCAGAAACCACTTGAGCCACGGCGTCACGTCGAGCGCCCCCTTTTGCGTCTGCTCCAGGATGGCGTAGTACTCACGGCGCTCGCGCTGGATCTGCGCCGACAAACTATAAAAACGCTGCGGACTGCCATCGGCACGCGCCAGCAACAAATCACCGATCGCCCGGGCGATGCGGCCATTGCCATCGTCGAACGGATGCAGCGTCACAAACCACAAGTGGCCAAGACCAGCCTTCAGGATCGGATGATCTTTTGAGCTGCCATTCGCCCACGCGATAAAACGCGCCACCTCCACCGCCAATTGACCGGCCGGCGGCGCCTCGAAATGAACCCGCTGCCGGCCGATCGGGCCGGACACCACCTGCATGGGGCCATTGGCATCGTCGCGAAAGGCACCGACATCAATTTGCGATAGCCCGCTGTAGCCAGTGGGAAACAAGGCAGCGTGCCAGGCGAACAACCGGTCCATCGTCAGTGCGCTCTCACAACGCGCCGTCGCGTCCAGCACCAACTCGACCACACCCTCAACGTGGCGATCCATTGGCGCCAGCGCACCGATATCGACACCCAGACGACGAGCAATGGAAGAACGAACAGACTCGGCATCGAGTCGTTCGCCCTCAATCTCGCTCGTCCTGATCACATCCTCCGTCAACGCCGCCAGGCTCGCCTGATCGCGCAAGGCCATGCCAACGTCGGCCAAACGGCCAAGCAACAAGCCCTGGGCACGACTCACGTCAGCCAGAGGCTGAGCCAAGGCAGCCAAGTCATAGCGCCAGTCCGGCCAATCACTGGCCTGCCAGATGTAAGTGTTATCACCGCTATTCATACGTGGATTATGGAACCGACTCTCAATCAAGGCAAACTATTAGCCGCAAAACATGCGGAGAATAAACAAGTTATTCTCCGCACAGAACTTAATGAACATGCCATTTCAAAATTGGCCAAAATTTCCGGTTGACCGTAGAAAGCCTGCAGCGACGCCTTGGTTTCGATCCAGCGCATACAAGCCCCCCATTTTCCTTTAACCCCACCCTTTGTCATGTCAGACTAGCCAGCCAGCATCGCCAGCACGGTTTGCTTTGCCACCCCATGCATTCGCTCGGCCGATTTTTGCAAACTTGCTTTCGGAGAACCATAGGGCAAGGCAAGCAGGGCCGTGAGTGCCAAATCAAGATCATCCGTTCGCCCGGTTTCGACCAATGCTTCAACCACCTCGGAAGCCTGGGCAATATCCTTTTGGACCTTCGTCTGAAAAGACGCTGACCGCTCCTGCGCGACCACCAGCTTGTGCAGCGCAAAGCGAGCCGGGTCGGGCAAAGTGACGGGGATCGCGTAAGAACCAACCAGCAGACCTTGCGACAGTTGACCGCCAATCAGGTAATCCATGAATTTCAGTGGCTCGGCGGCAATCGCAAGGTCAGGAAAGTAATGCGGCGTATCGTCGTCCAATGCCTTTTGGGTCGTCAAAAAATCGATCTTTACCTTCGTCTTCCGGCTCATCATCGATGTCGACGGATGTTTGAGATTGAGCCTGGGAACCTCAAAAAACGAAGCATCGAGCTCCTTCATAACCTCGGGAACGCAGATCGTCTCCCCTGAATCCGGGATTGCCAGGCTAATTCCGGTCGGCCGCGCAAAATCCATGTCAGTTGTCTTGAGGCTGCTGCCCCAACGAACCCCCAGCGAATTGCCGATACCGGCAAAGGCATGCGAGCCAACCACCACCACGCCCTTCGAAAACAGACCACAACGAGCCAGCCATTCCAGCACCTTGAAATGCGTCGGTTCCACAGACATCCCGCCACTACCCACGAAGGCGCGAGTCGTTGCCCGCAGCCCGGCAATGGCATCCTCAGCCGTTTTTTTACGCTCAAGCAAACTGCTGATCAGTGCCGTCGTCGCCTCACTCTCAACACCAATCGACTTTCGCTTGAAGCGACCATCGGGCAACTTGATCTGCCAATAGACGTAGCGCTTCCCCCTCGCCGTATTGATGTAAGGGCTGCCAACAACCCCATTCTCAAAGATCAAAACGCTATACGCCATCGCCTCTTCGAGCAATTGCGAATAGAGAGTCTGAGTAACAGCGCTTTGCAATTCCATGATCAGCTCAGCAAGTTGTAGTACACAAAACCAAGTGTACTACAACACTTTGAATAACGAGTAGATTCCCTCTTTGAATTGCCACGGCTTTTCTCGGTACTCACTTACCTGGCAAATACCTGGCCAACAAATCCTCGTACTGCGCCAGCACATGCGGCCATGTAAACTCTCGCAGGAAGCGTCCGCGACTATTGCCCGACAAGGCCTGCAAACGAGACGGCTCAGCCAACAACGGCCCAAGTTGCTCCGAGAAAGAAGCTTCCCCATCGAAATACACCGCGCCATCCCCCGCCACCCAGCGATTGAAGCGGTTGTCGTGGGCAATGACCGCATTCCCGGCCCCCAGCGCCTCAACCAATGAGGGATTGGTACCACCCACCTGATGGCCGTGCACATAAGCCGCGCAATGAAAGCGCAAAGCCTGGACGACCGTCTTGTCGTAGATAGCCCCGGGGAACAAAACCTCATCACTTGCCGCACTCTTGATCGCCTGGTGATAAGCGTTCTCATCCTGATAATTGCCCAGCACCACCAAGTGATAACCGCGTTTCGCCGCAGAAAATCCCTGCACAATCTCCAGCAACGAGTTTTCCGGCTCGGCACGAGCAACCACCGTCAGATAACGCCCCGGCTCAACCCCGAGCGCACGCACCGGCGCCTCATCCGCCGTCAACACCTCATCGGCCCCATAAGGAATCGTCGTGATCTTGCTGCCGCGCACACGCGACTCCAGATGCACCTTGATCTGCGGGTGGTCTGCCACCAGATGATTGCCCAGCCAGCAGCCCGCCCAATCGTTCATCCAGAACCACGTCTTGGCAATGCCTCCCCACTTGGCACGCGACCACTCGATTCCATCCATGTTGATCAGGTTCGGAATGCCCTTCAAACGCAGCAGGCTGCAGAACACCGCCGTGTTGTAACCCAGCGTCAAACACAAATCACCAAACTGCGCGGCATGCGCTGTTGCCTTCCAATCGAACACAATCGTGCCCTTGGGGCCAGTCTGGGCAACCGGAATACGTACCCGCTCCACACCACGCCACGTATCGTTGAACACCGGGCCGCTGCCATCCTCCTGGCAATAGACAATCACTCGCCATCCACGGTCAACGAGAAAAAGAGCCAAATATTCGGCAAAGGTTTCAAAGCCACCGTGGGCGGCAGGCACGCCACGCGTGCCAAGGATTCTTAGGGTTTTTTGCATGTTTAGTTCTTGACGCCTAATTCGGCATACAGGGCCAGCGTCGCCTGCAGATAGCCCTCGCGATTAAAGTTGGTGGTTACATGATTGCGCGCTGAACGCCCGGCCTGCGCGATTTGCTCCGCTGGCAAGGCATTTATTCGGCCGAGCAATGCAGCCAATTCATCGACATTTCGGCTCTCAAAAGTCCAGCCGGTTTCCCCTTCGATCACCATTTCAGGAATACCGCCGATACGCGCTCCGACAACAGGCGTTCCCAGCGCAAAACTTTCCAGCACGCTCATCGGCGCGTTTTCGAACCACTCAGAAGGCAGCACTACCGCCCGAGCTTCACGAATCAAGGCATGCAAATCTGCACCGGAACGGTAGCCAAGAAACTCAACATCCCCGGCCAATTCCTTTTGCAAGGCATGCAACTCAGCCTCAATCGGCCCCGTGCCTGCAATTTTCACCTTCACGCCAGCGGCTTTGGCTGCCCTCATCAAGGTTGCGACACCCTTTTCCGGAGCTAGGCGCCCAAAATACAAAAAATAATCGCCGGACTCATAGGCTGGCTCAAAGCTGGAAGAGTCAACGTAGTTCGGGATGTAGATCAATTTCTCGCGAGGCCAGCCCCATTCAACAAACTTTTCGAGAAAGAAGCGACTCGGAACAACCACCCTGGCCAGATGTCGCTGATACGTGTTCATAGTGCGCTGCAGAGCACTTTCAGCTGCAACGATAACGCTGGCCGCCAACGAACCACGTACGCAGCGATGCTTGATGACGTTCAGTACCGAACCATCCTTGCAACGCTCGCACACGCCAGTGTCGTTCAGCATTTTGTACGCCGGGCACGCGATTTTGAGGTCATGTGCAGTCATAACGGCCGGAATTCCTTCAGCCGACAACACCGGCAATATCGAAGGCGACAGGTGGTGGTAGATGCAATGCAAATGCGCCACATCCGGACGAAAGTCAGCAATCAGGCTACGCAGCTTGCGCTGGGCCTCAAAAGAATAAATTGCCTTGGCCGCCATCGAAATTTTTTGTGGCAGCGAATAGGCCTCGCCAAACTCCAACTCATCAATGAAATAACGTGACCATGAAGTGTCGAAGTTTTTTGGGTGCTTCATCGAGAAGAACCCGTTCTTCCATCCCAAGCCCTCCAACAGCGCGGCATGTTCCAGATACACCACATCGGAACCGCCACGACGGTAGTGGTAGCTATTGACGTTAAGCAGCTGCGGCATTGCTCAATGCACCTTTAAATAGTTAACAACACGATTGGCAATATCGGGCCACTGCGCATCACCTCCTGCAGCCTGCATTGCAGCCGAATAGCCGGAGAAGTTTCCGGCGATTTCGCGAATGGCCACTTCGAGATGACGTGCCAAGGCTTTATCAGCCTCAAAAAGCACACCGGCGCCGGCGGGAATTTGCTCAGGAAAGTCGCCAACGCGGCTGGCCACAACCGGCTTGCCAAAAGCCAGCGCCAGTTTCAGTACGCCACTTGTGGTGCCCTCGCGATAAGGCAGGGCGATGATGTCGGAAGCTGCAAAGTAATTCTCAACCGCTTCAAACGGAATACGCCGGTCGTGCACAATCACGTTAGGCATGGCCCTCGCCTCTTCCAGTCGCTGCGCATACGCTGTGCCGTGGCTATCAAGGCTACCGCCGCCCGCAACCAGAAATTTTACGTTGGGGTCAGAAAGCAACATCGTCTTGGCAGCATCAAGGAACTCCATCAACCCTTTTCGCGGTTCCAGATGCCCGAAAAAGAGCACCACCGTGTCATCAGGCTCAATGCCGCCAATAGCTTTACGAGCTGCCTCACGATTTATTCCAGTGAGGTCAAAAATGTCATAAATGCCGTGCGGAACGACCAATACCTCCGTTGCTACGCCTAGTTTACGCAGGCCGGAAGCAGCGGCAGTGGAATGGGCAATCACTCGCGAGAATGATCGGTAATAAAACCCGAACTCTGCTCGACTCCAGGGCCGGGGATAGTGCGGCAACACATCGTGCACCGTCACTGCACAGCCGATTCCGAACAACTTCAATACCCTCACCACCAAAGCATCGATCACCGGGAATTTCAGTGGCCCTTGAATAAGCACCCAATCGGGGCGACGACGCAGAACCCCGAAAAAAAATCGGAAAATATCAAGCGGATAGTGACGTGAACGCCTAAAGACGCGCTCGACAGCAAACCCCATTTCGTCGAAACGCACCGGCAGGGATTGCGCCGATACGACCTGCGCCTTGACCAACCTAGCCAAAGCACGCGCCAGGGAAACCGAATAATCGGCCAAGCCGGAGTCACCGGTGAAACTGACCACTTCAACTTTCATACAGTCGCCTCGACGTACTTGGGGTTGCCATAAATACGCTCGATCAATGCATCCCAGCCAAATGCCTGAACCCGCTTTCGGCAAGCGCTCGACAACGCCGGATCAGAGCGAACACGAGCAAGCACGCGGATCACGGCATCAGCAAATTCATTCAGTGTGGAGTCGACATTTGTACCGGCTGCGACGGCAGCCCCACACGTGTCATCGACCACGACACCAGGACCGCCGAGGCGAAAACAGACGACCGGCAGGCCACACTGCAGCGCTTCAAGTACGACAAAGCCACCCGAATCCCGCAGGCTGGGATAAAACAACAAATCAAAATCCTTGTAACGGGCAAGAACCTCGTCTTTTGTCATCCAGCCCAGCCAGGTAACCACATGAGAGATGCCAAGGTGTTCGGCGCTTTGCTGCCAGCGGGCGCGGTCCACGCCGTCACCAATGATGGTCAGCGTGAGCGATGAATCTGCAGCCAAAGCGCGGGCAAATGCCTGCAGGCCGAGATCCATGCCCTTCAAGCCAATGCACCGGCCAACGAAAACAAGGCGGGTTCCTTTGCGCGGAACAGCTTCAGAATAGTTTGCTAATGGCAATGCGTCACAACCAATAGCCAGCTCTACCCGTGCCGACTTTGCAACACGCGGCGAAACTTTGTTCAGATGGCCTTCTGAAGTAAAGAAAACCCTTTCGGCACGCCCAAAGGTCAGGCGCATCAGCGGATCAAAACGGACCACACTGTTCGCAATGTGGCGCACCACTTCAACCATGCGTTGAGACCACGAAAACTCGGCGGTATAACCCGCCGGAATTTCATCACCGCCAGCAACCGGCCCGAAATAGAATGGAATACCGAGCTTCCACATGAAGCTCGGCTGCCGAAAACTTACCCAGGTCACGTGATGAACGAGATCGAACCGCCGCTCTTGATGGGCGCGGGCGGCCACCCGATAGGCAGCCCACTGCCAAACGTAGTAATAGAGATGATTGCGACGATTGAAACGCCGAAGAACGGAATGCAATGCCGGCAAATCGACATAAAGAAAACGTACTTTTTGACACTCGCCAGTTTTGCTGACGTGCGCCTCAATCGTTGCTTGATGGCTGGCACGAGTAATAACAGTCACATCGAAACCACGATCGGATAATTGCCGCGCCCATTGCCAGCCGACTTCTTCATCAGAGCCGAACACCGGGTCACAGGCAAAGGCGGACAAAAGAATTCGTTGATTCATTCGGCTACTCTGAAACGTAGGATGGAAACTGAGCGTGCCGGCAGGTTCACCTTTGCGCTTTCGCGCTGCACGGCAATTTGAGTCGGCTGCATGCCGAGCGTACGAAAATTTTCGCCACGACAAGCCTTCGCTTCGCTTAAACAAACGAGTGACTGACCAACCACGTCACCATCCAATGACAAGGTATCTGGTAATCCAAGAGAAAAGCCTGCCGAGCTATTTGCTCGATTTACCACCCAAACAATGAGATTTTTTCCAGCTGCATCTAAAAATGCTGCGCTACGCAGGTCATAGCCGCCGGCGTAACCCGAGTCGCTTCGGCTTGTCGTCAGGGATTTGAGGCGCACCTCCGCGCCTGATCCGCCAAGAAGTTTCAACAAATAGCCAACACCAGTTGGTTGGGGCACACCATTTTTGATATCGAAAACGTTCCACGGACCGGCACGCAGTCCGTGCAACATCGCGCCGGCAACACTGGGCACCTGAGATATGGCAATGATGAAGTCCGCTGTTCCTAAGACGCCATCCAGATCATTGGTTTGCGACCAGTTCTTTTCCCATTCTGGGTCGCGCCCATCGCCTTCCGGCCAGCGCCCGTGTTCAGTAATCCAGAGCTCCACCGGCCGTTTGAGCATCCGTTCAGCCTGCTCCCCTGTCTCGACGACGGTCCGCAACTGCGTTGAAACCGATGGCCCCCCGGGCTTTCCATCGTAGTAAAGATGCAGCGCAACACCACCAATCGGGGTGGTAGTTACACTCAGCAACCGCTCATTGAATATGCGGCGCGGCGGTTGCCTCGGATCGTCATACTCGATCAAGGGCAAAACAAGACGGGCCACTTTGTCTTTGCTCAAAATTGCGTTACCAACAACGGAAGCCCGCTTACCAATCTGCTCCGGGGACCATTGGTAGCGCCCCCGCTCCAGTTCATTCCCCAGTTCCCAATAGCGATGCATTCCGACCGCCTGGGTAGCCAGCATGGCTGCGCCCGCCCCCGCATCTGACGCGACCTTGGCGTCAGAAACAACACGATAGTTCTCACCAACTAAGTTCGCAATGAGCCAGGCAGTGTTCCCTCGAGTGTTCCGGACAAGGCTCAGATACTCATCAATACCGAAACGACACTGCATGGGCCCAGCCCACGGAACTGCTTTGACCGGCCATCGATTTGCGAGTGGACCGCTACAAGATCGCCATGAGATTTCATTCGCGCCGCCACCGTAACGGACGACGCCGCCTGCTTGGCTTAGCAAGTCGGAAACAGAGGTGTGCGTAGTTTCCGTGGCTTGCTCTAACAGGCCATCAGCATGGCCCCACCACAAAGAATGTACGCCTAGCAGATTTCGAGCAGGATAGACCGACACACTCTCGCGTATAACTTCTAGACGATACTCATTGCCGCGACCCACGATGGTCGAGGATTCGTTGGCTGCGCCCGCGGCATGCCAAAAAACAAAAGCCACAAGAAAAACAGCGACTCCCGTCGCCATTTGCATGTACCTCCGATTCAACTTGAATGCTTCGTGCATCGGCAATACTCGACGTAACCAACAAAGAGCCAGAACAGCACCTGCATGGGCGCACCACCAACCATAGACACTTGATATGGCAGCATCACTGCAAAACCAAACATCGCGCCTCGTGCAACTTTAAGCATGCCAAGATGGTTGCCCGAGCAGAGCCCGCTAGCAACGATGCGGTGCGCGTTAAGTGCAGTTCGTCCGATAACCACGCAAAACATCAGAAATCCGGTCAGCCCCGAATCCCAAAGCAGCTTGTTGGCTGCATGAGCATCAAGTCCATATCCAAACGACCTGACCGCGTTACCCTCGCCCAATACTCGACTAGCCTCAAGCGTCGACGCCATGCCATATCCGAACATGGCATGAAGAAAATCAAAATCTAGAATATTGTTGTTCCACCAATGAACCAGCGCAGCAACCCGACCGCGATGGAGACGGTCGACCATAAAATTGGGGTCAAAAGAGTATGTAAACGCATGCCAGAACTCATCGCTACCTGCCGACCAGAAACGCCATGCGTATATACCTGCAAGTATTCCAAGCATCGCGCCACCGCCAAGCAATAGCGCAAACATTCGAGTTGGCGAAGAACGTAGTTCCTCAAGAAACACAACGACGAGCATGATTGGCGCGAGTACGAAAACAATCTTCGTTTCAGCCATCCCAATACAGGCAAGTGCCGCAATAGGCATTAGCCGAAATGCGATTCGCACCAAACGCCCCTGTGGTTTGACCGCAAACGAAATGCAAGCGGCTATAAGTACGAAAACAGCCATTTCACCGGTATAGCCACCGCCTAATGGATCACCACCGAACGTACCGACGATTGCCTCTGCTCCGCCACCAATTGCTGCCAAAGAATGTTGACGCATAGGAGCCACAACCAGCGCCTGGTGCAGGCAGAATGGCAATTGAAGCAAAGCAATACCAACAAGCATCGTTGGCATTTTGGACAGCGTTGAATCGGTGGCGAGATAACGGCAGGCTATAAACACTCCTATGAATGGAAGGTAATTCCGCACCCCGACAAGAAATTGAAGCGGGGAAATACCATTCAATAAACTCGCTACCAGTAAAGCAAGAACGTAGGCCAAAACAGCAGGCATTACTGATTTGGTCAGCGCAGTTGGAAGAGACCTGGTTTTACCCAACGCAGATAACAGAGCAGCTCCACCCAACAAAAGCACAATACCGGATGCTCCCCAGTTCGCTTGACCCACCCGCAAATAAAACTCGGCCAACCCACTGATCACTAGCGCAAATATCAACGCTGCGAAGAATAGAAACTGTGGTGAAAACATTAGCGCCATACCTAAAATCAGCGCAGCAAACCCGCCGATTAGCATCGGCGAACCAGTTACAGCGATTAACCCGGCGAATGCAGCCAGCAACAGCAATCCCAAATAGCCAAATACGCTACTCAGGGTGCTACCGTTGTAAATGATTGAAAACTTTTGCATTTTCAGACTCAGGCAGCGACAGGTTTTGGCTGCATTAGTAATTCAGCAAGCAGTTCAGCAGAGCGTGAGGCATTTCTTTTCCATAGCGGCATGCGTTCATTTAGCAATGAAATGATTTCTGCTTTTTCAACTCTAAGTAGTTCAAGATGCTCCCTTAGACTGTGACGAGTCACGCTTGGTGTTTCAAGAACATAACGCGTGTGACCAAACAGGTCGTTGTTGATCCCTTTAGCTTTGATACTGTAGGCGATTGAAGTGGTAGGCACGCATTGCGAAAGAGAAGCAACCGTCGCATGGGTTCTTGCTCCCATGAAAAAGGCACATTGGCTAATAACGCCTTTGAGTTGGGATGCGTTAAGCGTGCGGGGCAATATATCGATGGAGTCGGCGCCAAAGCCTGCTTCACGTACTTTGGCCAGAATGCCGTTCATATAAGCCGAATCACTGTTCTCACTCGTACCATCAAGCGGGTCAACGTGTGGTATCAGCAGTACCGGCATCTGACCTTCACGCAGTACATCACACAGAAACTCGATAACCTCGCGGTCAAGTTCATTTCTACGCTCTTCACTATCTCTGAACTTACGAATCAGTGGACTGACATTAAATCCAAGCACCGGTTTGCCTTGAGCGAACAAGCTTACGCAGGCTTCAGGGAATGATTCGGGCTCAAGCGCAAAAGCGGAGTCAGTTACTAACTGCACATCCGTCATGCCTAAACCACGAAGGTATTCAAGACTGGATGTCTCTCGAACAGTAATCAGCGAAAATCGGCGCAGAAACGCCCGCATGCGACGCTCAGCGGAAGGTGTCTTTCCGAAGGGTCCAACAGAGGCCCCCCACAGAACTGTCGGAACACCCGCATCCATCGCAATCTCGCAAATACGACTCCAGTAATAAAGTGACTCAAGACCATAATCAAGCGAAATAATGTCGCCGCCGGTCATCACTAATGCATCGCTGCTTAGGATTGCATAGCGAGTAGCCTGAGTCACTCGATAAGACGGTGGGACTGCATCTAATGCAGAAAATACTCGACGACCTCGACTCCACCAGCGGATAGCAGAAGGAATAGGTTCAGCTGCAATAAATTTCACCCCCATGTCGTTTGCAGCCGCCCATTGAGGTGCATCTCTTTCAACATTCCTGGTCGGAACAAGAAATATCGCTGCGGGTATATGTTGCTTAAGTGTTTTAACATTTGAGCGGACAAGAGCCTCACAGCCTCGATTACCGAAATTATCTTGACCGGCGAAATATATTTTCGTCATTTTTTGCCTTGAAATTTGAATATTCATTTCGCGATACATCAATGAACAACAAATACATCCTGAATCCCCCGCCTTGGTGAACGAGGAACAGTTGTTTCCAATTCGGCATACCCAGCAGCGATATACATAATTATTCTCTCGCTCGATGGGATATCACCGCACTCATGCGCCTTGATATCCTGCATCGGTTCAACGCACCAATTTAAACAACATGAAGAAATACCCTGCGCCTGTAATGAAAGAAGTAAGCTCATACCGAACAGTCCTCCATCTATGTATGGCTCGTAACGTTCAGAGGCGTCAAAAAAACACGATGCCTCGGCAGTTAGGACTAGCAGCAAAGGCGCGGTATGACCAAAGCCACGGTTGCCATTTTGTAAAGACAACAATTCATCAATTCGTTTTCTTTCTGCGTAAACGTGAACCCTGCATGGCTGACGATTACAAGCACTCGGACTTAACTGCGCTGATTGAATTGCTCGAATAACAATTTCGTTGGGCACAGGACGTAATTGGTAGGAACGCACACTGCGCCTGGCCTGAACCAAACACTCAAACTCGCCAATAGCTTGCTCGCTGATCTCTGCGCCAAAAGGCACAGGTGTTTTAAGCTGAGGAAATCGAATCTGATTTTTGGCTAACTCTGTATCAATTTTTGAAGTAAGAAGTTCAACATTGTCTGGATATGTTTGTTCTATGCGCTCTCTATATGCATGTAAAGCCTCAAAAGCACCTTGATAGATTGGGTTATCAGTTGAATAGCCACGCTGACGCCACGCATCCAATAGCTCCAATGTAGATGTGGCAGGATCATATCCAAAAAACCTCTTGGGACCGGGCATACACAAACCTTTTTCGAGTTTGTGGTATTGAAAAAGTAACTCAGCACTTGCTGCCCAATATCGATCTTCAGCCTGTCCAGTCCAGCGCATATCACGAAGCGAAATTATTGCATCTCTAAAATAAAACTTTAGCTTCCGTAGTCTGTGGTAATTTTCCCTAGACGCTTCATATGCCCCCATCAGTCCAAAATTACTTAATATTCTTTTGATTATTTTTTTAATCATTGCAATTAACCAAATCCGAATACTCTCTTAACGATTGAGCCAAAGGGCAGAACAGACACAAGCCAATCTATCTCCCGCTGATTAAATACCCTCATCATAATCAACAACAAGAAAAATGTAACCGCTAAAACAAAACCCAATAAATACAAATTAGAACCAGTAATCCAACGAACCAATTCAACAAAACAAACTGACAGCAACGTAATAACTACAATTTTCAAAAGACCAGACCAATATCCGGTTGAAAAATCACTTCGCCTTGCAAATATCACAGATGCGCATGCGACACACCAGATAAGTTCAGCCACACCGAAAGCAACTGCGACCCCGAGAGCTCCATGCTGCTTTCCAAGAAAAAAACCAAGTGGAAGCCCAACTGTAGCAATCGCGGTAGCAAACAACGGGGGCCAAGAATTCTCAATGGCTAAACAGTATTGAGAAAATGTGAGGTGAACGGCAACCGCCAGAAGACTGCAAACAACAATCAACAAAACAAAACCAGCATTGGGGTAATTTCCATTCGAAATCGTCAACAACAACTTATCCCCGAATAAATATACTGCACACGCCAGCGGCGCTATAACTAGCCAATTTATTTTTATACAGACAACCAATAGATCACAGAGTAAATTTTGAGGATTATCTTTTTTTGCTGCAGCCACAAATAGTGGCCGAAATAGTCCAGCAAGCAAATTTGCGGGAATGTACCGTTGAACAACAGCAGCAAGGGAGTATGCGAAGCCAAATATTGCCAGCTCTCTACTATCCCCGACACTCGAAAGCACAAGCTTTAACGCATCCGGCCCATATACCAAACCCAATACTTGCGCAATAAAGGCCGGAATGGCAAAACGCGTTATTTTCCGAAAGCTCGGCTTTTCTTGAATATAACTATTAGAGTTATTAAACTTGCTCTTTCGATAAATAACTTGAAGCATTACCACTCCAAATATTGCTCCCAATGCCGTCGCCAGCATTTCAATTCGCAGAATTTGTTCAATATGGATCGCCCCCGAATCCAAAACAAGTAAATAGAGAATTCCAAGTAGGCGTACTATCGTGCGCGAGACTAGGGTAATCTGACTCCGCCCCTGACAAAGCATTGAGTCAAAAATAATCTCAAAGAAACGAGCCATGCCCTCGCAGAACACAATTATTGCAACAATTTTTAAATAGCTGGCATCGAGGTTATCTAAATTAAATGCACCTAAAACAATCTGCGAAGAATAAATAAGCAATATTCCGGCACAAACGAGTGTAATGCAGCGCCAAAAAATGACGGAACGAACAGGGCCATCGGGAATAATTACCCGGTCAACCGTTTCGATAGCGCTGACATAACGATATACAGCATGAAGCAAACCAACGTTGCTACACAATATTAGTATTTCAATCAACGCCCATAAAGCAAAATAGACCCCATATTCACTAGGAGACATATAGCGCGAGAGGAGGATCAGAACTAGAAGGCCTCCGACAGCAGAAATTGGACGGCCGACAAGCATGGAAACCATGCTTCTCTTCAGTCTATTGGAAGTACTTTGTTCGGTCATTACTGCAGAATGAGCCTATTAATATGAACAGTTAAAATTTTCTTAATAACCGAATTCCAGTTATTGAGATAATGCACAAAGATGTATACCGAATTCGCTAGTTACGGTTTGTTGCCCCAATAAACTTGTCGCGACTTTTATCATCTAGTGCAGAAATAAGATCATTCAGGAATGCATCCTGATTCAGGTAGGCGTTCTGCAGATTAGCGTCAATTGAGGAGACTCTAACAAGCATTCCATCGGGAATTTTCCCGGTGAGCCCATATCTCAATTCAGCGATTTTCTTGCCAAGCCCGCTCTCTACTACTTGGTTACCTACTGTTATCCAATAGGTAACTGGTTCAATCCTTGAACCAAGAGAAGTCTGTATGCGTGTTACAGGAACCTTCCTGGTTGCAAGAACTACCGTGCTTGCGTCTTTTCCATGAACAACAAAGCCTTGTGCGGGATAACACACTTCAGGCTTGTGAACCTCACTTCGATCTGTCTGGTCACTGCCATAGGCCAATGAAAGCATGATGCGGTAGCCATTCCCGTTCACGTAAGTACGAGATAGTGTTTGGCTATACGTTTTTTTTATTACCTCTGCTTGGTTAGGGTCAACGATGAGGGCGCTGACGCGCTCTTCTTCAACCCATGCACCTAATTGCTTAGGAACAATGGCTTCCAACTCAAAAGCTGGCCCTTGCTCTGCAATTTTGTGCACAGGCCGCATAGCGATGGCCAGGCCTGAACTAGCCAGCATGAGAACAAGCAGGATGATGTTGCGGATCGGGAGTTTCATGCTTGCGCCTTGTTCACGACAGCCTGCCCGCGCCAGCGCTTTTCGCCGAGTTGCAGCAGCGAATCGACGCCCATGATGATGAGCAGCGCGGTGATGAAGAGGACCATGCCGGCAAATCCGTGCAGGAAGCCTTGGCCTGCTTCGTCGCCAAAGTGGTAGGTGATCAGCGTGAGGACCATGACGCGGATGACGTTGGCGGTGAAGGAGATGGGGATGATGAGGATAGCCAGGGCAACGTTGCGGAACAGGGAGTCGTGGCGAACGATGTTGAGGTAGAGCAGGCCGAGTGCTTCGAGGGTGAACAGGGTTTGCAGGCCGGCGCAGGCGTCGGCGACGAGCAGTTTGTATTGGCCGATCTGCAGGATGACGCCGCTGCGCGAAATGGGGTAGCCGACCGAGTAGAGGACATTTTCGGACACATAGGAGACGGCCATCTTCATGGGCATAGTCAGCGCATCAACAAAAGCGCCGGGCAGCGGGATCATGAAGAGCATGAAGAAGAGCGGGAACCAGGCTGCGCCGAGGGCGGACCAGCCGCGCAGGATGAGCAGCAGGCTGGCGATGACGACGATTTGCGAGCCGACTTCAAAGAGCAGGATGTCTTGCGAGCGGCCGATGGTGTAGAGCAGCAGGCCGAGGATGAAGAGCGGCCAGCCGGCTTTTGCGGGGGCCGCGGGTGTGCTGTGGATGGTCGGACCTTGTTTCCAGAAGAACCAGGCGGCGACGCTGAGGATGATGGGGCCGTGGGCCTGGGCTTCGGTGGCCCAGATGGTTCTGGAGAGATCAACCCAGGTGGGGACGTAGAGGGCGATGAGGCCGAGGAGAATGGGGAACCATTCGGCGATGGCCGGGCGGGTTTGCGCCGGGAGTAGCCGGGTGTTTTGTGCGGCGTGGTTCATGGCCGAGCCTTTGCCGGTTGAATGCTACGGTCAACCGGGAATTTTGCCCAAAATTGAAATGTTGCTGGGCGCGGGGGGGCGATATTTGCGCTTTCACCTTCACCCATCCCGGCCCTCCCCTTGTCCAAGGGGATACCGCCCCTGCGGGACATAAAGGGGAGGGAGTGTGAAACGGAGGAACGCCTGTTCCTTTGGCCGTGACGCGCATCCGAAGAGCACAGCGGGAATGAACGGAATGGCACGCTGCCTACCCGTTGTTCAGCACGGCGCCAACGACGGCGACGCCGCTGTGCTGCAGCGAGGAGACGAAGGCTTGCAGGGCGGGGGCGGACGACATGTCTTTGCGGGCGACGACGACGGCGCCGCGGGTGCGGGCGGCAATGGTCTGGCTGTCCGCGGTTTCGGCGCCGGCCGGGGTGTCGACGATCACGATGTCGTATTGGCC
Source organism: Gammaproteobacteria bacterium (assembly GCA_018828385.1). Classification (GTDB taxonomy): domain Bacteria; phylum Pseudomonadota; class Gammaproteobacteria; order Burkholderiales; family Rhodocyclaceae; genus Azonexus. The sequence continues at coordinate 487,764 of JAHJVE010000023.1, forward strand.
GGCGACGGTGGCCATGAGCGCGTTGAAGACGGGGCGGGCGAGCAGTTCCTGCGGGTTGGGCGGGGTGGCGCCGGCGGGCAGGACGGATAGGTCGATGAGGCCGGGGATGCGGGTGATGGCTTCGGCCAGTTCGGCGCGGCCGGCCAGCAGGCTGGAGAGGCCGAGCTTGTTTTCAAGGCGGAAGAGCTGGTGCTGGCTCGGGTTGCGCAGGTCGGCATCGATCAGCAGCGTGCGTTCGCCGAGTTGCGAGAAGACGACGGCGAGGTTGGCGGCGGTGAAGCTGCGGCCATCTGCCCTGCTCGCGCTGACGACGGCCAGCGTCTTGTGGCCGATTTCGGCGTCGAACCAGCGCAGCATGAGCTGGCTGCGCACGGCGCGCAGTTGTTCGACGATGGGGCTGAAGGGCTTGAAGGCGGCGACGACTTCTTCGCTGACGCGCTCGTCACCGGGCATCAGATAGGGATAGTCGTACTGGCGGGAGAGCGCCTGCTGGATGTCGGCCTCGGAGAGCAGGCCAAGCTGGATGGCGGCGTCGCCAAAGCGCAGGCCCTGCTCTTTTTGCAGCTTGAGGATGCGCTCGGCGGCGTCCGGCGTCAGGCGGCCGTTGTCGATGAGGATGGCACCGATGGAGCGTCCGGCACCGGTGTCGAGTTTGTCGGTCATGGCGTTCATGTTGAATCAGGCTTTCGTCGCAGCAGGCTGATGGCCCGTTTTGAAGGGGGTTTCACGATTGCTACGGTCAACCGGCTTTTTTGCCCAAAATCGAAATCCTCTTTTTGCCCGGGGCAGCGCGGAATCGAGTTCGGCCAGCACAGGCAGGTCGAGCGCCAGGGCGAGGTCTTCGGCCGAACGGATGCGGCGCTGGCTGAGTTCGAGGACGAGCGCGGCGCCAACGCCGAGCATGCCGCCGAGGAAAATGGAAACCAGCACGTTGAGGAAGACCTTGGGCCGGGAGTGCTCGGTCGGCTCAGTGGCCGGGCTGAGCACGAGCACGTTGGTCTGCTGCGACTGGCCTTCGAGATTGGTTTGCATCATGCGCTGGCCAACGGCCTCGTAGGCGCGGCGGGCGGTTTCGACGTCGTTGACCAGCACGGAGAGTTCATCGCGCTGCGAGCGCAGGTCGAGTACCCGTTTTTTCTGTTCTTCGATCGCCTTCTTGAGTTCGTCCTGCTTTACGATACCGAACTTGCTGGCGACGGCGTTCCCGCCGGAGATACGGCCGATTTCCTGACGCAGTTGCTGGCGCTGCTCGGCGATCTGGGCTTCGAGCTGCTGGACTTGCGGATGATTCTTGCCGAGGTTGCTGCCGATTTGCGAAAGCTGCGATTCGGCCCGGGCGATTTCGGCTTTGAGGCCCTGGACCAGCGGGTTCTGCAGGACTTCGAGCGAGAGTTCGCTGGTGCCGCTCTTTTGCCGGCTGGAGGCGTCGGCACGCTGGGCCTGGGTAGCGGAGAGCTGCATGGTCAGGTCGTTGAGGCGGGCGGTTTCGTTGTCCATCATGCGTTCGTCGGTAACGACGATGCCTTTTTCCTGCTGGTAGGCGGAAAGGCGGGACTGGGCTTTTTCGAGGTTGGCGCGCAGGCCTTTCTGGCGCTCTTCAAACCAGGCGCTGTATTGGCGGGCCGGCTCGACGCGCATTTCGATGGAGGTGTCGATATAGGCCTGGGCAAAGGCGTTGGCAACGGCGGCGGCAAAAATCGGGTCGGCGCCGGAGAAGCTCACGCTGATCACATTGCTCTCGCGGGAAGGCTTGATGTCTAGCTTCTTTTGCAGGATTCCGGCGTAGTAGCCTTCCAGCGTGCCCTTGCCTTCGCTGGCTTCTTTCCAGCTGTCGACGGCCTCGGCACTCTTCTCGAAGCCGAGCAGCTTGACGACGCGGGTGGCGACGCGCTCGCTGTTGATGATGTCCATCTGCGTCGCCATGTAGCCGGGCGCCATCATGCCCTGCATGATCATGCCGGCGATGGGGTCGGGCGATTTGACGTCGATGACCAGCGAGGTGGTGGCCGTGTATTCCTTGGGCAGGATCAGGCTGATGACCAAGGTGGTCAGCACCGTGACGCCAAAAATCGACAGCGCCAGCTTGCGGCGTGCCCAGAGGATGAGGAGAAATTGCTGAAAAGTCATGCGGGGCTTTCGGTGATCTTCTGTTTAGAAGAAGCTTTCCTGGACGTAGAGCACATCGTCGGCTTGAATGAGGTCGGACTTTTCCGGCGAGATGATCTGCACCTTGCCGTCCGGGCCGCGCCGGTGAATGCGCAGGCCGCGTTCGGTGCCGCGAACGGTCAGGCCGGCGCTCTGGGCCAGGCCCTGGAGCACGGTCATGTTGCGTTCGAGGCGGTAGGAGCCACCGCGCTGGACTTCGCCGTAGATGTAGAAAACCGGGGCGCGATGAACGTAGATGATGTCGCCGCCGGCCACCGGCACATCGAGATCGGTGTCGCCGCTGAGGAGCATGGCCGGGATGTCGATTTCCCGGCGGAAGGTCTTGCCGTCGCGAACGCCGGAAAGAATGATGACATCGGCGCCGCCGGTGGGGATGGCACCACCGGCCGTGGCCAGCATGTCGGTCAGCCGGGTGTTGCCGGTTTCGATGGGGTAGCGGCCCGGCCGATTGACCATGCCGAGAATGGAAACCTGGTTGCCCTTGAATTGCATGAGCAGGATATTGACCTGCGGCTTTTGCACGAAGCCGCCGTCGCGCAGCTTGTTGGCGATGGCCAGCTCGGCCTCGGCAATCGACAGACCACCGAGGTGCACGGCGCCGATCAGCGGATAGGTGATGGAGCCGCTTTCGGCAACGCGGGTTTCAACCGTGAGGTCCGGGCTCTGGAACACGCTGATCTTGATGGCGTCGCCGGCCCCCAGGCGGTAGTCGACCGGCTTGCCTTGCGCCTGCGCGCCGGCGATGAGGCCAAAGGTGAGGAGAACGCCGAGGAGAAGTCTGTTTAGGTAGCTCATGGATGGGTGTTTTCCGCTTTACTTGAGACCGGCAATGCCTTTGGTGACGGCAGCCTCGGCGGCGCTGGGCGCAGCCTTTTCAGGTTCGGCAGTCGCCGGGGCGGCGGCGACTGCCGGCTCGCTGCGGACAAATTCGCCGACGTATTCGATCTTGGCCTTTTCGCGCAGCTCCTTCATGGCGCCGCGGGCGGCTTCGGATTTCTGCTTGTTGTTGATGAAGTTTTCGATGAAGGGCTGAGCCTTGATTTCATCCATCGGCTCGGACTTGCTGGCCAGCACGGTGATGAGCGCAGCACGCCCCTGGTTTTCGATCATCTGAACCTGACCATCCTTGACCTGGGACAGACGCGGCAGCAGTTCGAGAGCCAGTTGCTCGGCCGCCTTGACGCTGACGCCGCCGGCAACTTGAATGCCTTTGGCCTTGAGCCCGGTGACCACTTCGGCCACCGAGGATTTGCCGGTGCCCAGTTGCGCCTTCACGCCGTCGATGATGTCCTGGCTGGCGGCAAAGGCGATTTCTTCAATACGGTAGATCTTGCGGTTGGCAAACAGCTCCGGGTGATCGTTGTAAAACTTGCGAATCTCGTCGATGGAGGGCTTGGTCTGATTGGCCACCTTTTGCTCGATGAAGGCGCGAGCGAGGATGTCGCGGCGAGCGCCTTCGATGGCCTGCATGACATTGGGCGTGCGCTCGAGCTTGGCTTCCAGCGCCTGCTGCACGGCCAGCTCCTGATCGATCAGGCTTTCCAGCACCTGGTGCTTGGCGGCTTCGGCCTTGGCAGCGGGAATGTTGGGGGTGCGCTGCAGTACGAAGTTGATCTGATGAACGGAGATTTCGCCGTCATTCACTTTCGCGGCAACCTGGGAGGCTGCTTTTTTCTCGGGCGGACGATCGCCGCACGCGCCAAGAACCAGGGTGGAAAGAACAACGGCAGAGATGGTTTTGAGCTTGTTCACTGGGTCACCTTAAATTTAGTTGGGGCGGATTCTTGTATGGGTTTGGTCAGGTCAGTACTGGGCGCTGAGCGAGACATAAGTGGTGCGGTCTTTGTAGTCGTAGCGGTCATCGTTGACGTTGCGCTTCTCGAAGTTCATGCCGGCCTTGAGTTCGAGCCAGCGCACGGGGCGGTAGCCAAGATCGAGGCCGGCCCGGCTGGTTTTGTCTTCGCGCTGCGCAACGCCGGCCGGCAGCGGGGTTATTTCGCCGCGATAGCTGCGCTTGCCGTAGCCCAGGCGGGCGCCGGCCGAGATCTTGTCGGTGGCAGCCCAGCGGGCGCCAAGGTTGAGTTCATCCAGTTCGTAGTAGCTGGAGGTGATCAGCCCGAAAGGCGGCTGCGCTTCCCGGTAGCTTCCCTGGAAGCCCACGAGATCGTGCTTGTAGCCGAAGGTAAAACTGCTCTTGCCGGTGACGGCATAGACGAGATCGAGATTGCCGGCCCAGCCGCTGTAGTCGCGCGAGACGAAATGGTCGTGCTGGCGCTCAAGGTATTCGACCCGGCTGCGCAATTGGGCCTTGCCGGTGAGCAACCAGCTGACATCGACTTCGACACCGTTATGAGAGAAACCGTTGTCGGACTGCGCAGCCGCATTGAACGGGCGATTCGAGTAGCTGCCATCGAGCTGCTTGACGCGCAGGGTGACGGTATTGCCGGAAACGGGACGGAAACGGAAGCCGAAGTTGAAGCCGCTGGCTTCGTAATCGTTTTCGGCCAGAACCGCCTGTTCGTTGCTCACGCTGGTCCGCGACACCCCAAGCAGGGCCGCCCAGTTGCTGTGAAACCAGTAGTTGACCGTGAACCGCTCGTTCTCGATCAGGCGAACATTACGCGCCCGATAGTCGTTGGTGGTGTAGTCGGAATAGGTGTTGAGCGACTCGGCACGATCAAGCGAAAGATCGCCCGTCCACCGGGTGCCAACGGCCCACAGCCACTTGCCGTCGTAGTTCAGGGCCAGGAAATCGAGAAAGCCGCTGCGCTGGTAGCTGGTATCGACAAAATTGATATTGCCGATGAGTTGCTGGCGGCCCAGCGTCTTGCTGGCATTGAGCCCCACCGAGGCAATGGTGATGGTGTCGGAACGCCCTTCAAGACCGTAATTGGCCGGGTTTGCCGAGGGCGTCAGGCGGAACATATTATCGTCATGCATCATCGTCATCGCGGCGCTCAGATTAATGACATCGCCTTCATTCGCCACCGCAGCGGAGGCATGAACGAGCAGAGAGGCCGCTAATGCGAAAAGGATTTTTTGACATGACATCATTCTTTAAATGTTACCACATTGCACTGCAGCATTTTTCCTGAAAACACCGATTTTGCCCATAAATCAAGGATTACAGACAAAACCGGAATCAATTGAACATTCATTTGCCATGAACCACTTAAGCGGAACAAATTTCCACGACCCCTGCGAAAATAAAATCCATTCAGAATAACCCGTCATTATCTGCACAATTCAATGAATGGAGCATCTAAACCACGCGTCATTTTGTCGCAGTCAAGTCTGTGAGCTTAGAGGAGGTGTGTTGCATTTGAATGACGCCAGGCCGCTGCCGGCGGATCGGCGGAACGGTCACTCCGTCGCCTGCGAGGGGAGCACCTGTGGCAACGCCATCACGACGTCGCTGACGACCTGAAATGCTACATGCCGGGTGGCAGCAGTTCCCCGATCAGGTCCGAGATCAGCCCGGCCGTAGCGCCGTGGCGGTCGCGGTCGGGGTTGTATTCGACGATTTCCAGCGCCTTGAGGCCGGGCAAGCCGCCAATCCGGCGCATGGCCTCGACCACATCGTGCACGACCAGGCCATCCGGTTCCGGGCTGCCCACGCCGGGCGCCAGACGCGGGTCGATGGCATCGAGGTCGAGCGTGACGCCAAAACCAGCCGGTGCGCTGGCCACGATGGCAATGGCTTCGTCGAGGCAGTCGGCAAAGCCGCGGTGGAGAATTTCATCGCTGTCGATGATGCGGACCTGCATGCCCCGGAGAAATTCGAGTTCCTCGGGTTCGTAGCTGCGCGGGCCGAGAACGACGGTATGGGCGGCAACGACCTGCCGGCCGGCGAGACCGATGTTGAGCAGGCGTTTGTCGCCGCGCCCGAGCAGGCAGGCCAGCGGCATGCCGTGGATGGCGCCGGAGTAGCTGGTTTCCGGGGTGTGGCTGTCGAGATGGGCATCGATCCAGAGTAGCCCGACCGGCTCGTTCAGGGTGCGGGCAACGCCGCTCCAGGTGCCGATGGCGACCGAGTGATCGCCCCCGAGAACGACTGGAAATTCTTTGCTGCGCAGGGCGAGCCCGACTTCATCGGCAAGATTGCGGCACAGGCCGGCGATGCGGGCGATGGTCGAGGCACCGTCGCCTTCCGGCGCAAACAGCGTCCTACCCCAGTCGATGCGGGGGTGATGCTCCAGTTCGTGCCAGGCTTGCGAGCGGTGAAAGGCAACCGGACCATCGGCGCAGGCACGATCCTGGGCACCGATGCCGCTGGCGGCACCAATGATGCGGATGTGGGCTGCGTGGTCCGGGTTGTGCCGTTTCATGCGCCGATGGCAGCAAGCCTGGTTTTCATTTCGGCCAGTTCGGCTTCGAGCGCACTCACCCTCGCTTTCAGCTCCTCGATTTCCTGGTTGGCTGAATAGCTGGCCCTGGCCGGCGGCGCAGCTTCGATTTCCGGCTGACCGCTGAGCAAGTGCGCCCAGCGGTTTTCGCGGGCGCCGGGGAGGCGCGGCAATTCGATGACGAGAGCGCCCTCTTCCCGGTTGGCCAGTTCTTCGAGGAAGGCTTCGACCGAGGAGATGTCGGCAAAGCGGTGCAGGCGGTCGCAATTGAGGCGCAGTTCGCCGGCCGTCTGCGGGCCGCGCAGCATGAGCACGGTGAGCAGCGCCGAGGCCTGGGTCGGCACGCCGAGTATCTTTTCGAGGCGATGCTCAAAGCGGCTGACGCGGCTGCCGCTGACTTCATTGACCAACCACAGGCTCTTGAGCGTATCGAGGGCCTGCACGATGTCGGCTTCGCTGGCTTCGATGACCGGATTGCGGCTGGTCTTCTGATTGCAGCCGGCTTGGAGGGCATTGACCGAAAGCGGGTAGGTGTCGGGCACGGTGCGCTGTTTTTCGACCAGCGTTGCGAGTACGCGGGTTTCGAGCAGCGAGAGCGGGGGTAGCGGATTGGCCATGACGTTTCTTTCCTGGTGTTATTGTTGATCGTTGACCGGCGCCTTTTGTTCCGGGTCGCGCAGCCAGGCGCGGTAGATTTGCAGGGCGACGTGGGCATCGTTGGCGGCGTAGAGCAACTGTCGGTCGTTGAGGCGGGTGCTGGCCCAGTTGCTGGTGCCAACCTTCTTGGATTTCTGGAGTTTCTGCCCGAAATAGTGGGCCACCGCCACCTTGGCGCCAACGGTGCCGCGATGCCCCGGCCCGCGCAGCACTTCGCCGAGATCGAGCACATTGGTCAGTTCGATACCCAGGCGCGAACGCAGGGCGCTGCGGTCGTTGCCCAGCCCGAAACCGATCTTGAGCAGATGCGGCGCCGCGAGTATCTGGCGCAGGACGTCATGGTTGGCTGCGAAAGCGACGGGAAAGAGATAAACGTGCTCATCGGTAGCCAGCTGAACGAGGTGCGGCCCGGTCGATATCTCGCCTTTGAGGAAGGTCGGTTTGGATTCCGTGTCGAAACCGATGGCCGGGGCTGCCTGCAATGCGGCCAGGGCGCGGGCAGCGAGCGATGCATCGAAAACCAGGCTGATCCTGTCCAGACCGACGCCGGGGTAGATCGGCAATTCGCTCTCGGCGAGTTGCCGGCGACTGATCGTGACGTCGCTCAATTGCCTGCACTCCTGACTGGTTTCATCGTCGTGACCGGCGGCATCCATGTATCCTTCAGGTTTTATACAGAAGCAAGTGTATGGGATCACGCTGGCTCGCGGGCCTTTTCTCGCGCCTCAAGGCGCTGTTTTTCGGCTGCCCCGCCCCGCTCTCCGACTATGCCCGCGCCCGGCAACTGATTGCCGCGGTCGACCGTGGCGGCATCCCGCTCAATCCGGCCAAGGTCAATGCCATCGCCCGCAGCCTCGGCCTCGAGGTTGCCCGCCACGCGCCGGTCGAGGCCACGCTGGAGCGCATCCGCCTCGCCCTGGCGCGCGCCACCGAACCATGAGCAAGCCCTGGTTTCTATACATGATCGAGTGTGCCGATGGCAGCATCTACACCGGCATCGCCGTCGATGTCGAAAGCCGCTACGCCGCCCACTGCGCCGGAACCGGCGCCCGGTACACGCGCTCGCATCCCCCGCTCCGTCTGCTCGGCTACGAAAACCATCCGGACAGATCATCGGCGTCGAAAGCGGAATACCGGGTCAAGCGACTGACACCTGGCGAGAAGCGCCGGTACGCCGCTTCACTGCACCCCGTCCCCGCCAATTTTCCCGGCTGAAAACCGGAAACTTCCATTTCAATTTTGGGCAAAAATTCCGGTTGACCGTAGGAGTCCCAAGTCGCCGAACGATCCTCCGTCAACCTTGAATGCCAAGGGAATTGCTCTATGCTAACCACATGGAGCATCGACTCATGAGGCGCTGGCGGGCAGCGGTTCAGCCAACCACGACGGGTGCTCCAATAACGCTGAACAGGAGTCCTGCCCATGCCCACCTTCACCAGCCATGTCACCCAACTCGGTGGCACCGTTACTCTGCGCCCCCCGTTCCCCCAGTACCGCAATATCTGGCGAACGGTGACCCTGACCTTTGACGACGTTGCCCATGGCACTGCCGTTGACACGACCTATGCCGGCACCGGCGTCACCCTGGCCAGTGTGACCTACCCACCTCGCACCTGGTCGGCATACGCCCGACAAATGCCCTTGGGTGCCGACGGCCAGAGCGGAAAGAATGTCCTGACGATCATCGAGAGCGATCCAGCCCACCCCTGGTTCGATGCGCGCTACGGCGCCATTGAAGTCACCTTTTCCCAATTGCAGCAATCGGTCAGCGTCTGGGCCTATGCCATGAATTCACCTGAAGGCGCCGGAAACGCCGACAACCGGCCATTCCTGGAAGCCTACGATGCCAGCGGGAAATATCTGGGAAAAGCGCTGACACAACTCGGCGTACACGACGCCAATTTCATCGGGCACTGGCATCCACTGAGTTTTTCATCGGCAAGCCGAAACATCGCGAAAATTCGCCTCTCGTCGCAGGCAAACGGGCTGCCGTGGACCTACACCGCCTTCGACAATCTGACGTTTGATCGAAACATATTCGCCAGTCCGTAGCAACGAATTGCAGAAATCCAAAAAGCGCCAATTTCGGCGCTTTTTTCTGCTGCCAACTCTCGGGACAAGAACCCCGAAATCACCGCGTATTCGGAGGCGTAGGCGACTGCCCGGAGGACGGCGGAGACAAGGGAGTCGGCACCGATGGCGAGCGAGGAGGACTGACGTACTCGGGAAGGATAGCCGGCATTGGCGAAGTGGACCTGGCCCGCGCATTCTCGGCAGCCTGACGCTCGGTGTACGCCTTCTGTCTTTCAAGTTCTTTTTGGGCGGCGACAGGATCGGGGACCGATTCGCTCGGACTTATCTTCTCGATAATCGACCCTTTCCCACAAGGCAGGTCTGAATAGACGGTGTCCCCGGAAGGCGTTTGGCACGTAAAGACGTCGGCGTATGCCACATTGAAACAAAGCAGACATGCAGGAAAGATGCTGTAGCGCATAGATACCTCCTTTCGGCCCCATCTAATCTACGCCCCAAACAGCCACGCTTCAAGTTGGGGATCAAGGCACCGTGCTAGTGCCTGAATTTGCTCCTCAACCAGCTCCAGATAGCCTCGCCAAGGTAGGGCAAAACTGCGATGCAACCAAGCGCAACAAGGGTTTCCGGTTCCAGCATCGTGATCACCTCATCGAGGGAAGTCCGAGACACGATATCCCTTGCATCAGTTATGCCAGCGGCAAAGAGGAGCCGGATGAAGGCAACAAAAAAGCGCCCCGAGGGACGCTTGTTTGCTTGCTGCTTGGCGGACACGCAGGGATTCGAACCCTGGATCCAGGTTTTGCCCGGATGCACCCTTAGCAGGGGTGTGCCTTCGACCACTCGGCCACGTGTCCTTGCCTGCTACAACGAGGCGCGGATGATATAGGCTCCGCGCCTTTTGGTCAAACTTACTGGTCGAGATCGAAGGTGCGATGCAGGACGCGGACAGCCAGCTCCAGATACTTTTCGTCGATGACAACGGAAATCTTGATCTCGGAGGTCGAGATCATCTGGATGTTGATGCCTTCGTCAGCCAGGGCCTTGAACATCTTGGAGGCAACCCCCGGGTGCGAACGCATGCCGACGCCGACGGCGGAGACCTTGCAGATCTTGTTGTCACCGGCAATTTCGCGGGCGCCGAGCTTGGTCTTGACGGTTTCGAGAATGGCCTGCGCCTTGGCGAAGTCACCGCGATTCACCGTGAAGGAGAAGTCGGTGGTGCCGTCGTGGCCGACGTTCTGGATGATCATGTCGACGTCGATGTTGGCATCGGCGATGGTGCCCAGGATCTGGTAGGCGATGCCCGGGGTATCCGGAACGCCGGAAAGGGTCAGCTTGGCTTCATCGCGGTTGAAGGCGATACCGGAGATGATCGGTTGTTCCATGTTCTTGTCTTCCTCAACAGTGATCAGCGTGCCTTCCCCTTCGTCCTGGAAGCTGGAAAGAACGCGCAGTTTGACCTTGTACTTGCCGGCGAATTCGACCGAGCGGATCTGCAGCACCTTGGAGCCGAGGCTGGCCATTTCCAGCATTTCCTCGAAGGTGATGGTGTCGAGCTTCTTGGCTTCGGGCACGACGCGCGGGTCGGTGGTGTAGACGCCATCGACGTCGGTGTAGATCTGGCACTCGTCGGCCTTGAGCGCAGCCGCCAGGGCGACGCCCGAGGTGTCGGAACCGCCGCGGCCGAGCGTGGTGATGTTGCCGTGCTCGTCGACACCCTGGAAACCGGCAACGACAACAACGTGGCCAGAATCGAGATCGCGCCGCATGTTGGCTTCGTCGATCGACAGGATGCGCGCCTTGGTGTGCGTGCTGTCAGTCAGCACCTTGACCTGGCCGCCGGTGTAGCTCTTGGCCTTGCAGCCGATGTCCATGAGCGCCATGGAGAGCAGGCCGGTGGTGACCTGTTCGCCGGTGGACATGATGGCATCCAGCTCGCGCGGATCGGGAATGGCCTGAACTTCCTTGGCCAGCGCGATCAGCTTGTTGGTTTCGCCGCTCATTGCGGAAACGACGACGACAACCTGATGGCCCTGCGCCTGGAATTTGGCAACGCGCTTGGCGACGTTCTTGATGCGCTCGGGATTACCGACCGACGTACCGCCGTATTTTTGAACAATCAACGCCATGGATTTGTCCGGTTAAACGTTGGAAACATGAAAAAGAGGGCGGGATTTTACCCCACCCTGTTCTTTTTCCGAAAGAAGAAAACAGTGCCTACAGATCAGCCAGCGAACGCAGATGCGCGCCAACGCTACGGGCCAGCGAGGTCATCACATAACCGCCTTCGAGCATGGAAACGATGCGCTTTTCGCACATTTCGGCGGCCAGCGCTTTGAGCTGATCGGTGACCCAGGCATAGTCCTTTTCGAGGAATTTCAGGTTGCCCATGTCGTCCTCGAAGTGGGCATCGAAACCGGCCGAGATGAGGATCATCTGCGGCTTGAATTCGCGCAGGCGCGGCATCCAGACCTGCGTCACCGCGTCGCGGAACTCCTCACCGCCACAGCCCGAAGCGAGCGGCACGTTGCACATGTTGGCAGCCGGCTTCTCGGTGCCGCAGTAGGGGTAGAACGGGTGCTGGAAGATGCTGCACATGAGCACCCGTTCGTCGCCGGCGAAGCAGTCTTCGGTACCGTTACCGTGGTGGACATCGAAATCGATGATCGCCACGCGCTCCAGGCCGTGGGCGACGAGGGCATGCTTGGCCGCGACGCCGACGTTGTTGAAGAAGCAGAAACCCATCGGATTTGCTTTTTCGCAGTGATGACCCGGCGGGCGCACGGCACAGAAGCCGTTTTCGATTTCGCCTTTCATGACGAGGTCGACGGCCAGGCAACCGGAGCCAGCCGCCCGCAAGGCCGCCTGCCAGGTATGCGGATTCATCGCGGTATCGGGATCGAGGTGCACGACGCCCATTTCCGGCGAAGCGCGCTTGAGGCGTTCGAGATGTGAGGCGGGATGGACGCGCATCAGTTGTTCGAAAGTGGCGAGCGGCGCGTCGTAGTAGACGAAGTAGGCGTCGATCCCCTGGGCGATCAGGTGATCGTTGATGGCGGTCAGACGTTGCGGGCATTCCGGGTGATGCGAACCCATGTCGTGCAACTGGCAGTCACGATGGGTGATGATGGCAGTGGTCGTCACTTGTTCTCTCTCTGCGAAGCGGCGCACAAGACGGCGCACGTCGAATGGTCATTATCGTCCCATTCATCGCGCCGCTTCAAGCATTAGAATGGGTTCGGACTGACACTGCGGAACCCCACGATGTTTAAAAGCACACTTTCCGGCCTCGCCGGTCGCCCACGGGCATTCGACGGCGTTCTCGAACAGGCCGGCCGGATCATTCTCGGCAAGGATCATGAAATCCGGCTTGCCATCGCCTGTCTGCTGGCCAACGGCCATTTGCTCATCGAAGACCTGCCGGGCATGGGCAAGACGACGCTGGCGCACACCTTGGCCCGGCTGCTCGGGCTGCACTTTTCGCGCATCCAGTTCACCAGCGATCTACTGCCGGCCGACATCACCGGCGTGTCGATCTTCGAGCGCGACAAGAGCGAATTCCGTTTCCTGCCCGGCCCGGTCTTCGCCCAGCTCGTGCTGGCCGACGAGATCAACCGCGCCACGCCGAAAACCCAGAGCGCCCTGCTCGAAGCGATGGAGGAAGGCCAGGTCACGGCCGAGGGCCAGACGCGAATGTTGCCGACGCCCTTCTTCGTCATCGCCACACAAAATCCGGCGCACCAGATCGGCACTTTTCCGCTGCCCGAATCGCAGCTCGACCGCTTCCTCATGCGCCTCGAACTCGGCTATCCGGACCGCGCCGCCGAACGCGCCCTGCTTGCCGCCGGCGGCCAGCGTCGCCGCGTCGAGGAATTGACGCCATTGCTTGCGCCCGATGAACTTCCAGCCTTGCAGCAGGAAGCGTCAAACATCCATGCGGCCGGACCGCTCATCGACTACGTCCAGGCGCTGGTCGAAGCGACGCGCCAGAACCCGGCCTTCCAGCACGGCCTGTCGCCGCGCGCCGGCCTTGCCCTGCTTGCCGCCGCCCGCGCCTGGGCCTGGCTGGCCGGGCGCGACATGGTCCTGCCCGACGACGTGCAGGCGGTTCTTCCGGCCGTCGCCCGGCATCGCCTGCGCTCGGCGCAGGGCGGCGGCTACGCGCTGGCCGAGGACATCGCCGCCCTGATCCGCAGCGTCGCCATTCCCTGATCCGTGGGCATCGTCGCCACACTCAAGCAAAAACTGTTTCGCTGGCAGAGCGACGGCACGGCGCCCTTGCGCCTCGGCCAGCGGCGCATCTTCATCGTCCCCTCGCGCGGCGGCCTGCTCTACGCCCTGGCGCTCATCGTCATGCTGATCGGCGCCATCAACTACAACCTGGCGCTCGGCCATGCGCTGGTTTTCCTGCTCGCCGGGCTGGGCATCGTCGGCATGATCCACACCTTTCGCAACCTGCACGGACTGATCGTCACGCCGGGCCGCAGCGGGCCGGTTTTTGCCGGGGAAACGGCGCATTTCGAACTGACGCTCGACAACGACCGCCCGACCCCGCGCCTGGGGCTGGAACTGGAGGCCGAAAGCGGCAATCCGGTGTTTGCTACGGTCAACCGGAAAAAAAGCACAAAATTGAATATTCCGGTCAGCAGCAAAAGCCGGGGCTGGCTGACTCTGCCCCGCGTCCGCTTGTCGACCCGCTATCCGCTCGGCCTTTACACCGCCTGGGCCTACCTGCAACCGGCCATGCGTTGCCTGGTCTATCCGCAGCCGATTGCCGCGCCGCTCCCAGTTTCCTCTCCGACGCCGGTCGGCGGCGAGCGCAGCGGCGATGGCGGCCAGGAGGATTTCGCCGGCTTCCGCGACCGCCAGCCAGCCGACTCGCCGCGCCACGTCGCCTGGAAAGCCAGCGCCCGTAACGCCAGCGGCCCGTTGCTGATCAAGCAATTCGCCGGTGGCGCGCAGGTCGAACTAATGCTCGACTGGCAGCTGACCGACGCCGCACTGGCCGACGAAACACGCATCGGCATCCTGACCGGCTGGGTGCTTGCCGCCGATGCGGCCGACGCCCATTACGGTCTGCGCCTACCTGGCGCTGACATCCCGACCGGCAGCGGCGAGCGTCATCGGCAGCTTTGCCTCGAAGCCCTCGCCCTCTGCCAGCCATGAGCACGCCAGCCCGCGAAGCCCTCGACCGCCACGCCACGCCCTGGCTGTTCGCCACCGCCCTGGCGACGACGGCGCCGCACTTCGTCCACCAGCCGCCGTGGCTCGGCGCAGTGGCCGGCGCCCTGCTGTTGTGGGCCGTCTGGCTGTGGTGGAAAGACCAACGCCTGCCCGGCCGCTGGATTCTGATACCGCTGGTCGGTGCCGGCAGCGCCGGTATCCTGCTCGAATTCCACACCCTGTTCGGGCGCGATGCCGGGGTTGGCATGCTGGTCATCTTCATGACCATGAAACTCCTCGAACTCAAGTCGCGGCGCGATGCGACGGTGATCGTCACCCTCGGCTATTTTTTGCTGCTCACCCATTACCTCTACTCGCAAAGTATCCCGACCGGACTCTGGCTGCTCGCTACGATGTGGCTGGTCACGGCGACGCTGATCCGCCTGCATGGCGGCCCGTCGAGCCGCCCGCGCGACACCCTGCGCCATGCCGGCCTGCTCTGCCTGCAGGCCATCCCTTTCATGCTCGTCCTTTTTCTGCTCTTCCCGCGCATCTCCGGGCCGCTCTGGGGCTTGCCCTCGGATGCTTTCACCGGCAAGACCGGGCTCTCCGACAGCATGTCGCCGGGCAGCATCGCGCAACTGGTCCAGAACGGGGACATCGCCTTTCGCGTGCGCTTCGACGGGCCGCTCCCGCCCAGGCAGAAGCTCTACTGGCGCGGCCCGGTCCTGGAGCAATTCGACGGGATGACCTGGCACCGGCACAAAGGACGCCAGCCAGCCACCCAGCTCGAAAGCCTTTCGCCCCCCATCGGCTATGAAAGCACCCTGGAAGCGCACAACCAGCGCTGGCTGCTGGCCCTCGATGCGCCCGTCGCACTGCCGCCCGAAACAGTGCTGAACGGGACCTTGACGGCAATCCACAGCAAGCCGGTGCACGAGCGCCAGCGCTTCCGCCTCACATCCAGTCTCGATTACCGCTTCAACCCGAGCGAAGACCCGCTGGTCCTGCGCCGCAACCTCGCCCTGCCGGCCAGCAGCAATCCGCAGAGCCGCGCCCTGGCCGCCCAATGGCGCGCCGGCAATGCTCCCGAAGCCATCATCGCCAAAGCGCTCGCCCTGTTCGCCGCCGACTTCACCTACACCCTCCAGCCGCCGCTGCTCGGGGTTCACGGCATCGACGATTTCCTGTTCCAGACCAAACGCGGCTTCTGCGAACACTACGCCGCCGCCTTCGTCGTCCTGATGCGGGGTGCCGGCATCCCGGCCCGCGTCGTCGGCGGCTATCAGGGCGGCGAATTCAACCCGCTCGACGGCTATCTCGTCGTGCGCCAATCCGATGCCCACGCCTGGGCCGAAGTCTGGCTCGACGGCCAAGGCTGGCGGCGCGTAGACCCGACGGCCGCCGTCTCGCCAAACCGCATCGAAACCGGCATCGCCGATGCGCTGGCCTTTGGCGAACCGCTGCCCATGCTGATTCAGATACGCGCCGACTGGATCAGGACGCTGCGCTACCGCTGGGAAGCCATCAACAACGCCTGGAACCAGAGCATCCTCGGCTACGACCCGAAACGCCAGCGCGAACTGCTGGCCCGCCTCGGCCTGCCTGATGCCGACTGGCGCAGCCTGGCCATCACCCTCGGCAGCACCTGCGGCCTGCTCGTCGCCGGCCTGATGGGGTGGGCCCTGTACAAACGCCCGGAGCGCGACCCGGTCATTCGCCTCTGGCATCAGGCGCTGCGACATCTGGCCCGAAGAAAGGTAGACTGTGCGCCTTGGGAAACGCCACTAGACTTGGCCCGACGCGTTCGGGAACAACGCCCGGAACTAGCCGAAGCTTTCCAGCGCGTGGTCGACGCCTACCTTGTAGCGCGCTACGGCAACACCGACAAACACCTGAAGATACTGCGCGACGCCGTTGCGCTATTGCGACAATGAACCTGAAACTGACGCTTGCCCCGCTACTGCTCGCCGCCCTGACCACGCTGACCCAAGCCGCGCCGGATTCGGCAGGCAGTCCCCCGACCTTCGCCGACGACCCGGCGGTCATCGCCTTCGCCCGCGATATCGAAGCCCGCCACGGTTTCAAAGCCGACGAACTGATCGGCCTGTTCGCCCAGAGCAGCCCGAACGCCACGGTCATCAAGCTCATTCAGCCAGCCACCTCGCCGCTGCAGCGCTCATGGGAACGCTACCGGTCGCGCTTTCTGAACGAGCGGCGCATCGATGGCGGCGTCGCTTTCTGGCAGGAAAATGCCGGGCATCTGGCCAAGGCTTCGGTGCTCTACGGCGTGCCCGAGGAAATCATCGTCGCCATCATCGGGGTCGAAACGGAATACGGCCGCAACACGGGCGGCTTCCGCGTTTTTGAAGCGCTGTCTACCCTGGCTTTCAACTACCCGCGCCGGGCCGAGTTTTTCCGCACCGAACTCGAACAGTTCCTGCTGCTGACTCGCGAAAACAACCTCGATCCGATGGCCGTCAAAGGCTCGTTCGCCGGCGCCATCGGCATTCCGCAATTCATGCCGGGCAGCCAGCGTCGCTATGCCGTCGATTTCGACGGCGACCAGCGTGTCGATCTCGGCAACAGCGTCGATGACGCCATCGGCAGCGTCGCCCGCTTCCTCGAACAGCACGGCTGGCAAGCCGGGCAAGCCATCGCAGCCCGCGCGACGACGGAGGGGACCCCCGATGCCGAGCTGATTCAGGCCGGCATCCGCCCCAGCCTCAAGGTTGCCGACCTGGCCGGCAAGGGAGTGACTGCGGCGGCCGATCCACAGGCCAGCGTCGCGCTGATCGACCTTGTTTCACCGGAGTACGAAACCGAATACTGGCTGGGATTCGAGAATTTCTACGTGATCACCCGCTACAACCGGTCAAGCTTCTACGCCATGTCGGTTTTCCAGTTGGCCGAGGAAATCCGCAGCCGGATGTGCGCCGCTACAGCAGAGAATCGCGCGAGATATTGCCGCGCTTGACGATCTTGCGCAGGCGATCCAGACCTTCCATCTGAATCTGCCGCACCCGTTCGCGGGTCAGCCCGAGATCGTGGGCAATGACATCGAGCGTCGCCAGATCGGCGCCGTTCAGGCCGTAACGGCGCTCGATGACCGAACGCTGGCGCTCGCTCAGCTGATCGAGCCAGTCGCCAACCAGCGAACCGACTTCACTCGACTGGAGCAATGACTCGGGATCGCCGGCACCATCGTCGGCGATGACTTCGGCGATGGTGTGGCTGGGATCGATGTCGAGCGGCGCATCGAGCGAGGCGATATGTTCGTTGAGCGACAGCGTGCGCCGGACATCATCGACCGACCAGTCGATCAGCGCAGCGATGCGCTCCACCGTCGAATCGCGCCGGTCGGCCGATTCGAGATGGCGCATGGCGCGCAGGACAACGTTGATTTCCTTGACGATATGCACCGGCAAGCGAATGGTGCGCGACTGGTTCATGATGCCGCGCTCGATGTTCTGGCGTATCCACCAGGTGGCGTAGGTTGAAAAGCGGAAACCGCGCTCCGGATCGAATTTTTCCAGCGCGTGGATCAGGCCGAGATTGCCCTCCTCGATCAGATCGAGCAACGGAATGCCCCGGTTGAGGTAATGCTTGGCGATATTCACGACGAGCCGCAGGTTGTGCTCGATCATGCGCTGGCGGGCGGCGAAATCGCCGGTCCGAACAAGCCGCGTCGTAGCCAGCTCCTCTTCCGGGGTGAGTAGCGGCTTGGCGCCGATCTCGCTCAGATAAAGCTGGGTAACATCCTCGAGCAGCTCGATTTCCGGGATGACAAGCTCAGGCTCGGGCGGCAGGACCGATTCATCGGGCTGCCCCTCGAACTCATCTTCCACGCCCTCGCCGAGATCGCTCATCTTTTCGGCAGATACAGCGCCGGATCAACCGGCTTGCCCTGTTTGCGGATTTCGAAGTGCAGCTTGACCGCGTCCGCATCGGTATTTCCCATCTCGGCAATCTTCTGGCCGCGGCTCACTTGCTGACCTTCCTTGACGAGAATCTTGCGGTTGTGGGCGTACGCCGACAAGTAGGTCGCGTTGTGCTTGATGATGACCAGTTCGCCGAAGCCACGCAGGCCGCTGCCGGCATAGACCACCTTACCATTGCTGGCCGCCAGAATCGGATCGCCGGCCTTGCCGGCAAAATCCAGCCCCTTGTTGCCACCGTCGCTGTATGGCGCCGACAGCTTGACCGATGTCGGCCACATCCACGCCACGTCGTCCGGACCGGCAGGAGCAGCGGGTGCCGCCTCGGCCTTCACTTCCGCCTGGACCGCGGCCGGCTTGACGGTTTCACCGCCGACCTTGTTCAGGCGGGCATACGCCTCGTCCGAATACGGCTCCTTGCCAACCCGCGGTTCGCGCTTCAAAGCACCGCTCGGCGCGGCGACATCGGGGCTGCTGGAAGCTTGATCGAGGGCGCGTGACTCGACACCGGCGCCCAACTCGATCGGCTTGGCAACCGCACCATCGGTGCCAGTCTCGGCCGCCGCCACCGGCGGCGCGATGCGGAGCACTTGCCCTTCCTTGATGGCCGCCGAGTTGGTGATGTTGTTCCACATCGCCACATCGCGATGATCCTGACCGTGCTCGAGCGCGATCCGGTACAGAGTGTCACCGCGCTTGACGATGTAATAGCCCGGACCGACAGGCTGGTTGACACTTCGTCCCGCGGTACTCGAACGATCTACTGCAGGCGCCGGCAACTGGGACATGCAGCCGGCCAGAAATAACAGGGGAAAAACGGTAGTGACGATACGAATCATTGCGTTCCTGAAAGTAACGGGACGAAGCGTACTGCATCGAGCCTGGTTTCGACGTACCCCTGAGGGGTGTGCTCAATGAAGCTAAGATACTGCTCCGCGGCCCCCACTGGCAAGACCAGCCGACCGTCCGGAGCGAGCTGCCGAAGCAGGGCCGGCGGCACACTGACCCCGGCGGCGGCGACGATGATGCTGTCAAATGGCCCGGCTTCGGGCAAGCCGAACTGGCCATCGGCGTGTTTCAGTCGGACATTGAACTGCTGCAGGGTGCGCATGTTGGCCTTGGCTTTTTCGAGCAAGGGCGCCAGCCGCTCGACGGCATAGACCTCGTCGGTCAGCTGGGCCAGCACGGCGGCCTGGTAACCGCAGCCGGCACCGATCTCGAGCGTTTTGCCGAGTGTCTTGCGCCCGTTGAGCAACAACTCGATCATGCGCGCCACGACATAGGGCTGCGAAATGGTCTGCCCCATGCCAAGCGGCAGGGCGGTGTCCTCGTAGGCCCGCGAGGCCAGAGCCTCCTCGACAAAGACGTGGCGAGGCACCGCGGCCATCGCCTTGAGCACCGTCTCGTTACGGATACCCTTTTCACGCAGGCGCTCGATCATGCGCGCCCGCGTCCGTTGTGAAGTCATGCCGATACCGTTCAACACACTGTCACTCAGCTCATCCACTGACGAATCGAAGGCAATTGGGCTGAATGCGTCAGGTCAATCTGCAAGGGCGTGATCGACACACGGCCATGCTGGATCGCATTGAAATCGGTGCCCGGTCCGGCGTCGGCCGCCGCCCCTGCCGCGCCGACCCAATAAACGGTTTCATTGCGCGGTGAAATCATTTTCACCACCGGCTCGGCTTTATGCCGACGGCCAAGACGGGTGACTTCCATACCATTTAATTCAGCGTAAGGAATATCCGGGACATTGACATTCAACAGCACCGGCTGCCTGATCGGGTCGCGGATAAAACGCTCGACCAATTCGCGGGCAACGCGGCCGGCCGTCGCATAATGATTTCCTTCGAATGCCGTCAGGGAAATGGCAATGGAGGGAATACCGAGTAAAAACCCTTCGGTTGCCGCAGCAACCGTGCCGGAATAAATTGTATCGTCGCCCATATTGGCGCCGTTATTAATTCCGGAAACAATAATATCCGGCAAATCATCGAGCATGCCGGTGACAGCCAAATGAACGCAATCGGTTGGCGTTCCATTTACAAAATGAAAGCCATTGGCCGCCTTTTTCAAAAACAACGGCCGATCCAGCGTCAGTGAATTACTGGCGCCGCTACGATTCTGCTCGGGCGCCACGACGACGACCTCGCCCAAACCCAGCAGCGCCTCGGCCAGGGCGGCAAGCCCCGGCGCGAAATAGCCGTCGTCGTTACTCAGCAAAATGCGCATGATCAGACCAGCAGATTATCCAGCGAGCCGCCATTGGCCACCCAGGCTTCGACCCATTTCGGCTTGCGGCCGCGGCCGGTCCATTCGAGTTCGACATTTTGCGGATGACGGTATTTGACCTTGACCTTATTGCCGGAAGACGCCTTTACCTTGACTTCCTTGCCCAGCAGATCCTCGATGGCATAACCACGGGTTTTGGCAATGGCACGCAATTCATTCAGGACAGTTACCTTTTCCTGGGCTTCGCGACGTTTGATTTCGGCCGGGATCTGCTGTTGCAGATCGCGCAATTGAGCAACGGAAAGCGTGGAAATATCCATGGTGATCTCCTTATATAAATGAGTGGCGACAATTTAATTTATTTGAAATCAATTATCAACACCGCCCCATAATAAAACCAACAATAAACTGCTTTTAACCGACTTCTCAAAAACCCGGCCATGCGATGCCAAAGAGATAATGGCGTCATTTTCACGCAGCGAATAAAGACAACGGAAACGATGGGGGACACCGATTGCTACGGTCAACCGGGAAAATTGGCCAAAATTGAAATGTTTTAGCCGGCCAATCGCCCCGACTGAATGCGCAGCACGCGCCCGCAACGGGCAGCAATCGCCTCGTCGTGGGTGACCAGCAACAAGGTCGTTCCCTGCCTGGCATTGAGATCAAACATCAGGTCGATGACCTGCTGGCCGGTTGCCGCGTCGAGATTGCCGGTCGGCTCGTCAGCCAGCACCAGTTGCGGATTCGGCGCAAAGGCGCGGGCCAGGGCGACGCGTTGCTGTTCGCCGCCGGACAGATGCTTCGGATAGTGCTTGAGCCGGTGACTCAGGCCAACGCGGGACAGCCAGTCGCTCGCTGCCACGGTCGACCGGGATATACCGGCCAATTCCAAAGGCAGCATGACGTTCTCCAGCGCGTTGAGCGAGGGCAGCAACTGGAAGGACTGGAAGACGAAGCCGAGTAGCCGGCCGCGCAACCTGGCACGCTGGTCTTCGTCGAGCGAATTCAGCGAGACATCGTCGAGGCGCACCTCGCCGGCCGTCGGCGAGTCTAGCCCGGCGAGCAGGCCGAGCAAGGTCGACTTGCCGGAACCGGAAGCGCCGACAATCGCCACGGTTTCACCCGGCATGACCGAAAAGGAAATATCCTGCAGAATCGTCAGCGGCTCGCCGCCGTTATCGACCGTCTTGCCCAGCCCCAACACTTCAATCACCGGTTTCCCTGCCATGCGCTTTGCTCTCTTCCTGTTCGCCCTGCTCTTCACCGCCACGCCCGCCCTGGCCGCCAAAACCATCCTGGTCATGGGCGACTCGCTATCGGCCGGCTATGGCATCCGGCCCGATCAAGCCTGGCCGTCGCTGCTCGGCAAACGTCTGGCCGAAAAGCATCTGGATTATAGCGTCGCCAACCTGTCGATCTCCGGCGAAACCACGGCCGGCGGACGCTCGCGCCTGGCGCAGGCGCTGATTACCCACAAGCCGACCATCGTCTTCATCGCGCTCGGCGCCAACGACGGCCTGCGCGGCCTGCCGCTCGGCCAGATGCGCGACAACCTCAAGACCATGATCGACGCCTCGCGAACAGCCGGAGCCAGAGTGGTCCTCGCCGGCATGCGCCTGCCACCCAATTACGGCCCCTACGCGAGTGATTTTTTCGCCAGTTTCAAAAGCATCGCCCAGACCAAGAAAACGCCGCTGGTTGATTTCCTGCTCGAGCCGGTTGCCAGCCAGCCACAGCTGTTCCAGCCCGACAACCTGCATCCGTTGGCCGCCGCCCAGCCGCTGATCCTCGACCACGTCTGGCCGACGCTGGCGCCGCTGTTAAAATAGCTTGATGAAGCCTGCCCGCCCTACCGTAGCCGACCTTGCGGCCTACGACGAAATCATCGACGTCCGCACTCCCGCCGAATTTGCCGAAGACCATATCCCCGGCGCCATCAATTGCCCGGTGCTCGACAACGAGCAGCGCATCCAGGTCGGCACGATCTACAAGCAGGTGTCGCCTTTCGAGGCGAAGAAAATCGGAGCCGCGCTGGTTTCGGAAAACATCGCCAAACATTTGAAAGAACGTTTCCTTGACCGCCCGAAAACCTGGAAGCCGCTGATCTACTGCTGGCGTGGCGGCGACCGCAGCGGTTCGATGACGACCATTTTCAAGGCCATTGGCTGGCGGGCCGGGCAACTCGATGGCGGCTACAAGGCCTGGCGCAGCCATGTCATCGCGACGCTTGAAGCCTTGCCGCAGCAATTCCGGTTTACTGTCGTCTGCGGCGCTACGGGCAATGCCAAGACGCGCATCCTGCAAGCGATTGGCGAGCTCGGCGAACAGATTCTCGATCTCGAAAACCTGGCCAATCACAAGGGCTCGGTGCTCGGCGTCCTGCCCGACTCGCCGCAGCCCTCGCAAAAAGGCTTTGAAACGGCCCTGATGCTGGCCATGGCCGCGCTCGATCCGGCCCGCCCGGTCTATGTCGAGGCGGAAAGCCGCAAGATCGGCAACCTGCACGTGCCGGAAGCGATGATCGCCCGCATCCGCAGCGGCGAATGCGTCGCCGTCGAAGCCACGCTCGACGCCCGCGTCGCCTTCCTGCTCAAGGACTACGACTACTTTCTGACGCGCCCCGAGTTTCTCGGCGAACGCCTCGATGTTCTGCGCTCACTGCAAAGCCGCGAAACGATGGCACGCTGGCAGGAATTCATCGCTGATGCTGACTGGCCGACGCTGGTCCGCGAACTGCTCGAGCTACATTACGACCCGCTCTACCGGCGCTCGCAGGATCATAATTTTGCTGGCATGCCGGATTCCGGCAAGTTCTCGACCGACGATTTGTCGGAAGACGGCATCAAACTGCTGGCAGCCACCATCGTTCACTCACGGACAGCGCAGATCGCCTGACGCATGGCCGGCTTCGGGCTGGACGTGTAGCCTTCCTCGAAGGCGATTTCACGCAGCCCGGCCGCCTGCGCCACCTCGCGCAATTCCCCCGGCCGGAGCAGAAAATCCGGGCTCGACGGCTTGCCGTAAGCCTCGTTGCCGAGCATGAAGGTTTCGTAAATCAGCACGCCGCCAGGCGCCAGCATGGCCAACACATCGCGCAGCCGGGCTCGCCACAGGTAGTTGGTAACGACGATGCCGTCGAACGTCCGGCCGGCCAGCAGCCACTCGTCGCCCTCCAGATCGAGCTGGGTGGCGGTAATTCCCTGGACATTCTGCAATTTCAAAATTGCCTCAAAATCCCGGTCGACCGCAGCAACCTCGAAGCCCAGCCCGGCCAGCAGTCGAGCGTGGCGCCCGCCGCCGCAAGCCAGATCAAGCACCCGCCCGCCCTTTGCTATCAGCCCGCTACGCGCGGCCACCCAGGGCGATGGCGGTATGATTTGCGGCGATTCATTCACGGAGGATGTCATGTCGGTTGTCGTTACAGAAAATGGTCAAGGAAGATACCAGCAGGCAGTCACCGTCGGCCAGCATCAATTGATCGCCGACGAACCAGTCAGCGTCGGCGGGACCGATGCCGGCCCGGCCCCGTTCGATTGGGTGATGGCCGGACTCGGCGCCTGTACCTCGATGACACTGCGCATGTACGCCGAACGCAAGGGCCTCGCGCTGACCCACATCAGCGTCGCCCTGAGCCATCAAAAAATAGAGGTCGACGGCGTTTCCCGCGACCACATCGAACGCACCATCAGCCTCGCCGGCGAACTCACCGCCGAGCAGCGCCAGCGCCTCCTCGAGATCGCCAACAAATGCCCGGTACACCGCGCCCTGTCGCATTCGCTGATTATCGAAAGCGCCCTTGCCACATAGGGAATAACCCTACAACCCCAATGACAATGCATGGGCGTTGTGCCAGAATTCCGCATTGCACAAAAAACAAACTGCCTAGGGGTTCACCATGTTGGAACAGCACTATTTAACCTCGCTTTTTGAGCCGAAATCGGTTGCAGTCATCGGTGCATCAGACCGTGAAAATTCGGTCGGCAACATCATCTTCAAGAACATCCTGAGCTCGGGTTACAAAGGCCGCCTGTACGCCATCAACCCCAAGCACGACACGATTCAGGGTCAGCCAAGTTACAAATCGATCGAGGAAATCGGCGCCCGCGTCGAAATGGCGGTCATCGCCACCCGCCCGCAGACCGTTCCGCAACTGATCGAACAATGCGGCCGTAGCGGTGTGCGCAACGCCATCGTCATCGCCTCGGGCTTTTCCGAAGCCGGCCACATTGGCGCCGCCCTCGAACGCAAGGTCATGGAAATTGCCCGTTCCTACAACGTGCGCATCCTCGGCCCCAACTGCCTCGGCATCATCCGCCCCGATCTCGGCCTCAACGCCACGTTCACCAAGATCACTGCCGCCCCCGGCAATCTCGCCCTCGTCTCGCAGTCCGGCGCCATGTGTTCCGCCGTGCTCGACTGGGCCAAGGCCAATCAGGTCGGCTTCTCGTCGGTCATTTCCATCGGCATGACGGCCGACGTCGATTTCGGCGAAATCCTCGACTACCTGATCTACGACAGCCGCACCCACTACATCCTGATGTACGTCGAAGGCATCCGCAACGCCCGCCGCTTCATGAGCGCCCTGCGTTCCGCTGCCCGCATCAAGCCGATCATCCTGCTCAAGGCCGGCCGCCACGAAGCCGGCGCCGCTGCAACAGCCATGCACTCGGGCATGGCTGCCGTCTCCGACACCGTCTTCGACGCCGCCGTCCGGCGCGCCGGCGTAGTTCGCGTGCAAAACGTCGGCCAGCTCTTCTACGCCGCCAAGGCGCTGGCCTCCAAGTTCCGCCCGCTCGGCAACCGCCTCGCCATCATCACCAACGGTGGCGGGCCGGGCGCCATGGCCGCCGACCGGGCTGGCGACATGGGCATTCCGCTGGCCGAACTGAGCAATGAAACGATGGCCATCCTCAACAAGGAGATGCCCACCAACTGGTCGCACAGCAACCCCATCGACATCGGCGGCGACGCCACGCCGGAACGCTACCGCGACGCCATCATGGCCGTCACCCACGACCCCAACGTGGACAGCACCCTGGTCATGCTCTCGCCGCAGGCGATGACCGACCCGCTGGCTGTCGCCCAGGCCATCATCGAAGTCGCCGACAAGCTCAACCGCTCGCTGATCTGCTGCTGGATGGGCGAAGACCAGGTGCGCGAAGCGCGCAACTTGCTCGAAAACGCCGGCATCCCGGCCTTCCGCATGCCGGAAACCGCCATCGAGCTGTTCCACCACATTTCCAAGTACTACCGCAACCAGAAGCTCCTGCTCCAGACGCCGGAACCGACCCGCCAGCACGGCCGGCCGGAAGCCGAAGGCGCCAAGATGCTGATCGAGGCGCTGCTCGCCGAACGCCGCAAGGTGCTCTCCGAAATGGAATCGAAGGCCATCCTGCGCGCCTTCAAGGTGCCGGTCGCCCAAACCATGGTTGCCCGCACGGCAACCGAAGCCCTGCTGCTCGCCGAGCAGATCGGTTTCCCGATCGCCATGAAGGTCGATTCGCCGGACCTGCCGCACAAGTCCGACGCCGGCGGCGTCCGCCTCAACATCACCAATGCACCGGCCGTCCGCAACGCCTACCACGACATCATCGACACCGTGCAGAAACGGCACCCGAGCGCCAAGATCAACGGCGTCTCGATCGAGCCTTTCCTGTCCCGCCCGAACGGCCGCGAAGTCATGATCGGCGTCTTCCGCGATCCGATTTTCGGGCCGGTCATCACCTTTGGCGCCGGCGGCTTCGATGTCGAAATCTTCTCCGACCGTTCCGTCGCCCTACCGCCGCTCAACGAATTCCTGGCCAAGGATCTCATCGATTCGACGCGTGCCTCGTTGATCCTCGACCAGTTCCACAACATGCCGCCGGTCGACCGCGCCGCCCTCAAGGAAGTGCTGCTGTGCATTTCCGAAATGGTCTGCGAACTGCCGTGGATCCAGGAACTCGACCTCAACCCGCTGATCGTCGACGAAAACGGTGCCATCGCGGCCGATGCGCGCATCGTCATCGACCATGCCGCCAACGCTTCGGGCGACCGCTACGCCCACATGTCGATCTACCCGTATCCGATCCATCTCGTTCAGGAATGGCAGATGAACGACGGCAAGGTCGTCACCATCCGCCCGATCCGCCCGGAAGATGCCGACATGGAGCAGGCGTTCGTCAAGGCCATGTCCGACGAATCGCGCTACTACCGCTTCATGGATACCCTGCGCGAACTGACACAGACCATGCTGGTCCGCTTCACGCAGATCGACTACGACCGCGAAATGGCGCTGGTTGCGACGATCAGCAAGGCGGTCGACGATAACGTCGACGACGTGGATCCGACCGAACTCCAGATCGGTGTGGCCCGCTACGTCGTCAATCCCGACGGCGAGTCGGTCGAGTTTGCGCTGGCCGTCGGCGACGACTGGCAGAAGTGCGGCGTCGGCCGCAAGCTCATGACGGCGCTCATCGAATGCGCCCGCATGAAAGGCTACCGCGCCGTGGTCGGCGACGTGCTGTCGACCAACTCCAAGATGTTCCGCCTGATGAGCAGCCTCGGCTTCACCATCCATCCGCACCCCGACGACACCGCTGTCAAGCGCGTCGTCAAGCCGCTGACCGGTTAATCACCTGCGCCGGCTGGTCCGGCTCGCAGGCAAACAAAAAGCCGGTCGATGACCGGCTTTTTTAACGACTGGATTTCGGCAGCGATTATTCGCCGAAGAAATTCACATCGTAGGGATATGGCTTCTGCGCCACCTTCGAGCTGGCATTGCGTGCCGAGCTGTCGACATCCTGCTTCTTGTCCCACCACAGGGCGCGACCGGCTTTCTGGTCGTCGACCCACTGCGGATTCTTTTCGAGTTGCTCGTTCATCCAGGTCTGGTGATCGGACACGTAGCTGGTGTTCACTTCCGCCATTTCGCTGCTTCCTCAAGATATTCAAGACGATGCCGCGATTCTAGCACGCCACTCATGGCCCACGAGATGGCTCCCTGAATTCTCGACTGAAGATAACAAGGGGTTTGATCTGGATCAGAGGTATATTAAATATTGCTAATATTGTTTACCAAAGTAGTAGCTGCAAGCCTGCGAGTAATCATGGCTCTGATCCTAGAGAGATCATCCATTCTGCAATAACTGGAGGAGACTAGATAATGGATCATTTACGCAGGCTTATTGGAGCAGCCTTGCTGGGAGCGGCATTGCTCGCTCAGGCAGCGGAAGGACCGGTGCCGCCACCGGCCATTGGCAAGGCTGAAATATCAAGTTCGACAACCGATCACAGCAAGCTCGAGGCATTGAAAGGGCCATTCAAGACCGGCCCGGAAGTAACCAAGGCTTGCCTGTCCTGCCACAACACGGCCGGACATCAGGTGATGAAGAGTATTCACTGGACTTGGGAAACGAAGAGCCCGACCACCGGCAAGACCCTAGGCAAGAAATGGGCAGCCAATAATTTCTGCGGCTCGCCCCTTTCCAACGAAACGCGCTGCACCAGTTGCCACGCCGGCTATGGCTGGACAGACAAGAATTTCGATTTCACCAACCAGGACAACGTCGATTGCCTGGCCTGCCATGACACCACGGGCACCTACAAGAAATTCGGCCCCGACGGCGGCCACCCGCTCTATGCGGACCGGGAGTTCGAGCCGATGGAAGGCCCGCCCGGCAAAAAACTGTTCAAGGCGCCCGACCTCACGAAGATCGCCCAGCATGTCGGCCAGCCCGGGCGTGCCAACTGCGGCGCCTGCCACTTCAACGGTGGTGGTGGCGATGCGGTCAAGCACGGCGACCTCGATTCGTCGCTGAAGAATCCGTCGCGCGAACTTGATGTGCACATGGCCAAGGATGGCGCCAACATGGTCTGCGCCGACTGCCATACCTTCAACGCGCACCAGCCCTCGGGCAGCCGTTACGCCGCGACAGCCAAGGACAAGCACGGTTTCGACCTGCCCAAGGACGATCACAACCACGCCACTTGCGAGTCCTGTCACGGCTTCACGCCGCACAAGGAAGCCAAGATCAACAACCACACCGACAAGGTGGCCTGCCAGACCTGCCATATCCCGGAATTCGCGCGCGGCGGCATCGCCACCAAGTTGCTGTGGGACTGGTCTACAGCCGGCAAGATGGGGCCGGATGGCAAACCGCTGTTCATCAAGGACGACCATGGCCACCTGAAATACTCGGCCGCCAAGGGCGATTTCAAATATGGTGAAAACGTCCGCCCCGAGTACAAGTGGTACAACGGCATCGTCCATCCGGTCACCATCACCGACAAGATCGACGACAGCAAGGTTCTCGAACTCAATCGCGTCGAAGGCTCGGCCAGCGACCCGAACGCCCGCATCTGGCCGTTCAAGGTAATGCGCGGCAAGCAGGCTTACGACACCGAGAACAAGACACTGGTGGTCAACCATGTTTTCGGGGATGACGACACCGCGCTCTGGAAGCACTACGACTATGCCAAGTCGATCAAGGCGGGGATGGAGTATGCCGGCCTGCCCTACAGCGGCAAGTTCGGCTTCATCGAGACACAGATGAACTGGTTCATCACCCATATGGTCGCGCCGAAAGAGAAGGCCGTGCCTTGCCAGGAATGTCACACCCGGGCAGCCGATGGCCGCCTGAGCGCGATCACCGACATCTACCTGCCGGGCCGCGACAGCAACCAACTGGTCGACCTGTTTGGCGGACTGGCCATCGCCGGCGCCATCGGTGGCGGCCTGCTCCACGGCATCGTCCGTATCCTCAGCCGCCGCAAGGAGAATGCAAAATGAGCGAACGCATCTACATCTACAAGCGCTACGAGCGTTTCTGGCACTGGTCGCAGGCCCTGCTCATCATCGTCATGATGATCACCGGCTTCGAGGTCCACGGCAGCTACCTGCTGCTCGGCTTCAAGAAAGCCGTGCAACTGCATAGCCTGGCGGCCTGGACGCTGCTCACCCTGTGGGCCTTCACCATCTTCTGGCAATTCACCACCGGCGAATGGCGGCAATACCTGCCTTCGCTGAAGAATGTCGGGGCGATGATCAAGTACTACACGGTCGGCATTTTCACCAACGCGCCGCATCCCTTCCACAAGACCGTTTCGCAAAAGCACAACCCGCTGCAACGCCTTGCCTACCTGGCGCTGCTCGCCTTCATTTCACCGCTGATCTGGGGCACCGGCATCTTCTACCTGTTCTACGGTGACTGGGCGCGGCTGGGCATCGACCAGAGCCTGTCGCTGGAAACGGTGGCCGTGCTGCATACGCTCGGCGCCTACATGATCACCGCCTTCTTCTTCATCCACGTCTATCTGACGACCACCGGTCACACCGTCTTTGCCCACATCAAGGCGATGATCACCGGCTGGGAGGAAGTCGACGAAAAGCACTGAATATTCCGGCAAGAACTTGCGTTTTGGGCGGAGCCAGTCTCCGCCCTTTTTTTGTCCACGACGCCGGCAACCGGGTGCTGCCCGGTTTCCATTTTTGGCCTTTTTTCCGGTTGACCGTAGCAATGGCCGATTGCCCCGGTGCGCCAGGGACAAGCATCGCCCCCTGCCAGTATTGGCAGACACCACCGCCAAATACGGCAACACATCCTCTGAAAAGTAGGCGAATCGCCCCCGCGACCGAATGTCGCACCCATTCCATCTCATTGATCGAACGGCAAATTATTTCGGGATGAGGGCTGGCACGAGTCTTGATAAGTAAATACTGATATTTCTATCCCGACTACGTCCGATGCCCCGCAATCCTGTCAATCTTCGCCACGAACTTACCCTCCTCGTGATCATCAAGCTGATGGTGATCATTGGCCTGTGGTGGGCTTTCGTGCGCGATGCAAAAGTCGAGGTGGATAGCGAGCGGATTGCCACGCATCTCTCGGCACCGGCCGTAGCAGCCAGCCCAACTCATCACACAGGAAACTCCCATGTTCAGTGAGCAACTCGTCGACCTGTCGCGCCTGCAGTTCGCCGTCACCGCGATGTACCACTTCCTTTTCGTGCCGCTGACCATCGGCATGACCTGGATCCTGGTCATCATGGAAGCGGTCTATGTCATGACCGGCAATCAGATTTACAAGGATATGACCCGCTTCTGGGGCAAGCTTTTCGGCATCAACTTCGCGCTCGGCGTCACCACCGGCATCACCATGGAGTTCCAGTTCGGCACTAACTGGGCCTACTACTCGCACTACGTCGGCGACATTTTCGGAGCGCCGCTGGCCATCGAGGGGCTGATGGCCTTCTTCCTCGAATCGACCTTCATCGGCCTGTTCTTCTTCGGCTGGGATCGCCTGTCGCGCCGCCAGCACCTGCTGGTCACCATCCTCATGGCCGTCGGCACCAATCTCTCGGCCCTGTGGATCCTGATCGCCAATGGCTGGATGCAGAACCCGGTCGGCGCCGAATTCAGTTACGTGACGATGCGCATGGAGATGGTCGATTTCTGGGCCGTCCTGTTCAATGCCGACGCCCAGGCCAAGTTCGTCCATACCGTCTCGGCCGGCTACGTCACGGGCGCCATGTTCGTCCTCTCGATCTCGGCCTTCTACCTGCTGCGTGGCCGTGACGTCGAGTTCGCCAAAAAGAGTTTCCGCATCGCCGCCGCCTTCGGCTTCGCGTCCATCTGCTCGGTCATCGTCCTCGGCGACGAATCCGGTTACACCGTCGGCGAAGCCCAGCAGACCAAGCTGGCCGCCATGGAAGCGATGTGGGAAACCGAACCGGCACCGGCCGGCTTCAACCTGATCGCCATCCCCAACGAAGCCGAAATGAAGAACGACTTCGCCATCGAAATTCCCTGGGTCATGGGCATCATTGGCACCCGTTCGCTCGACAAGCAGATCCCCGGCATCAAGGAAATCCGCGAGAAGAACCGCGAGCGCATCCTTTCCGGCATGGAAGGCGTCACCGCCCTCGAAGCGCTGCGCAAGGATCCGGCCGACGCTGCCATGAAAGCCCGTTTCGAGGAACACAAGGCGGATCTCGGCTTTGGCCTGCTACTGAAGAAATACGTCGCCGACGTTCGCCAATCGACCCCGGAAATCATCGAAAAAGCCGTCGCCGACACTATCCCGCGGGTTACGCCGCTGTTCTGGAGTTTCCGGATCATGGTCGCCTTCGGCTTCCTGATGCTCGGTTTGTTCGGCGCGGCGCTGGTCTATTCGCTCAAAGGCAATTTCGCCGACAAACCTTGGCTCCTGCGTTCTGCCCTGTGGATGTTGCCGGTTCCCTGGCTGTCCTGCGAGCTGGGCTGGTTCGTGGCCGAGTACGGTCGGCAGCCGTGGACCATCTACGGCGTACTGCCCACCCACATGTCGGTGTCGACGTTGTCGGTAAACAGCCTGTACGGCTCGCTGGCCGGCTTCATCGGCTTCTACACCGTGCTGCTCGTCGTCGAGATGTACCTGATGGTCAAGTTTGCCAAGCTCGGGCCGGGCAGCCTCGGCACCGGTCGCTATGACAACGAATACGCCCACGCCTGAGAAAACACGCGATGAAAACCCGACTCACAAGGAAAGAACATGCTTGACTATCCAACCCTGAAAATCATCTGGTGGCTGCTGGTCGGCGTCCTGCTCATTGGCTTCGCCATCATGGACGGGCACGACATGGGCGTCGGCACCCTGTTGCCTTTCGTCGGCAAGAACGACGTCGAACGGCGCGTCGTGATCAATACCGTCGGCCCGCACTGGGATGGCAACCAGGTCTGGTTCATCACCGGCGGCGGGGCCATTTTTGCCGCCTGGCCGCTGGTTTACGCCACCGCTTTCTCCGGCTTTTACTGGGCGATGCTCGCCGTGCTCTGGGCACTGTTTTTCCGTCCGGTCGGTTTCGATTACCGCAGCAAGATCGCCAACGCAACCTGGCGCAATACCTGGGACTGGGGTCTGTTCGTCGGTGGCGCCGTGCCGCCGCTGATCTTCGGCGTCGCCTTCGGCAACCTGTTTCAGGGCGTGCCCTTCAGCTTTGCCGACAACCTGATGTCGACCTACAGCGGCAGCTTCTGGGGTTTGCTCAATCCCTTCGCCCTGCTCTGCGGCGTGGTATCAACGGCGATGATCACCTTCCACGGAGCGATCTATTTGATGCATCGCACCGACGACGCGGTCTATCGCCGCAGCCGCACCGCCATGCTGATCTTCGGCGGGCTGCTGCTGGTCAGCTTCACTGCAGCCGGCATCTGGCTGTGGCAAGGCATCGAAGGCTACGCCATCACCTCAACGGTGACCCCGGGCGCACTGCCCAATCCGCTCGACAAAACCGTGGTCCGCGAAGCCGGTGCCTGGCTGGCCAATTACGACCGCCATCCCGCCACAATGCTCTTGCCGGTCCTCGCCTATGCCGGCGCCCTGACCGCCATGCTGCTCGCTGCCAACGGCGCAACGCTGGCCGCCTTCGTCGCCTCCTCGCTGGCCATCCTCGGCATCATCGGCACGGCCGGCGTCTCGCTCTTCCCGTTCATCATGCCCTCATCGAGCGACCTGCGTTCCAGCCTCACTGTCTGGGACAGCGTTTCCAGCCAGTTGACGCTGAACATCATGCTCTGGGCAACCCTGATCTTCATGCCGCTCATCATTGTCTACACCAGCTGGGCATACAAGGTGATGGCCGGCAAGGTCACCGCCGCCTACATCCGCGAAAACGAGCACGCCGCTTACTAAGGAGTCTTCCATGTCTGAATGCATCTGCCAGGGTCCATCCTTCACCACCATCGACAGCCCGGCCCGCCGTCAGTGGCTGATGGCCACCGTTGGCGTCGGCGGCGCCCTCAGCGTCACGGCCATCGTGCCCTTCGTCACCAGCCTGATGCCATCCGAGCGGGCCAAGGCAGCCGGCGCGCCGGTCGAAGTCGATATCGGCAAGCTCGCCCCCGGCAACATGATGATCGTCGAATGGCGCGGCAAGCCGGTGTGGATTCTCAACCGCACCCCGGAAATGCTGGCCGCCCTGAAGAAAGCCGAACCCATGCTGGTCGATCCGGCCTCCGAGGAAAACCAGCAGCCGGCCTACGCCGCCAACGAAACCCGCTCGCGGCAGCCGGAAATACTCGTCGCCGTTGGCATCTGCACCCACCTCGGCTGCTCGCCGTCACCGGCTTTTACCCCTGGCGATGCCGCCCTCGGCGCCGACTGGCCGGGTGGTTTTCTCTGCCCCTGTCACGGCTCGACCTTCGACTTCGCCGGCCGTGTTTTCAAGAACAAGCCGGCCCCGACCAATCTCGAAGTGCCGCCCCACCAATACCTGACCGACACGCGCCTGATCATCGGCGCCGACGAACAGAACCAAGCCTGAAAGGAATTCGCCATGTGGTATTTCGCCTGGGCGCTCGGTATCGGCTTTGCCGTACTGCTCGCCATCCTCAACGCCCTCTGGGGTGACAACGAAGAAGCCCGACTCGCCTCGCTGCGCCCGATGTCCCCCGATGACCGCCCAAACTGAAGCGCAATCAGACACGCCGGACAAACCCGGCCTGGCCTGGCTGCCCTTGTTCCTGGCCCTGCTCATCCTCGTCGTCATGACGGTTCTGCCCGGCATGGCCACCGACGATGACGGCGTAGCCGATCATACGGCCGCCATGCTGTTGTTCGGGGCGATGAGCGCCGGTTTCGTGCGCGGCGTCGGCTTCGTTCCGCGCAACCTGATCGGTCGCGTCCTGCTCTCGGGCGCCGCGACCGTCATCCTCTTCCTGCTGGCCTGCCTGCGTTTGATGCAGAACGGACGCCTTCCCCCCATTTTCTAGGAGTCATCATGCAAATCGCTGTTACCAGCCAAAACCGGAAAAACATCACCGAACACGCCGGCAAATGCCGCAAATTCTGGCTTTACGACGTTGAAAAAGGCGCCGTCACCGACAAGCACCTCGTCGAGCTGCCCCTCGAAGACAGTTTTCACGCCCGCCAGCACAGCATGGCCGACGAGCTGGCCGGCATCAACGTACTGATCACCGGCAGCATGGGCAACGGCCTGTACCACAAGCTCATGCAGCGCGGCATCCTGTCCGTCATCACCCTTGAAGAAGACCCGGACAGCGCGGTCTCCACCTTCCTCGACAACCGCCTCGACCGCCTGCCGCTGCCCGACAACACCCACTGCCAAGGCCATGACCATCACCACTGAACCCCGCACCATCACCCCGCTGCTGAGCCGTCGCACGATTCCGCGCCTGCCCATCCAGGGCCTGCTCCTCGGCTGCCTGCTCGCCGCCGGCCATAGCCAGGCCGAAGAAAGCCGGCTGGTCGTCAACCTGCTTGGCGTGCGCGACGCGACCGGCAATCTGCGCGCCTCGCTGTACCGCGAGCCGGACAGCTTCCGCAAGGAAGACAAGGCCGTGAAAGTCGCCACGCTGCCGGCGGCCAAGGGCAACGCCAGATTCGTCTTCACCGGCCTGCCCGCCGGCCGCTACGCCGTCATGGCCTATCACGACGACAACATGGACCAGAAACTCAACCTGCGTTTCGGCATGTTCCCGACCGAAGGCTACGGCCTGTCCAACAACCCGAAAGTCATCGGGCCGCCGAAATTTGCCGACAGCGCCTTCGACCTGGCCGGGCCGGAAACCGCCATCGACATCAAACTTGCTTACTAACCAAAAAAGGTAAAACCATGAAACAGACCCTGCTCCAGGAAAAATACCCCGTTTTCGTCGCCGAGATCGCCAAGACCGAAACCACCTACAACACCGTCGATGAACTCATCGCCTACTACAAGGGCAAGATCGCCGAGAATCCGAAGGTCCAGTTCATCGGCGTCTTCGACCACTACGCCCACACCAGCAAGATCGGCGGCCCCATCGTCGAAGGCATGAAGGCCGCAGTTGACATCATTTTCTGCTTCGGCTTCGCCATCCCGACCCCGCAAATGCTCGCCGTCCGCCCCCGCTCCATCGGCATCGCCGACATGGGCGACAAGTACGTCGTCAGCTTCATGGAAGCCCCGATGCAACCGGCCAACGAAGCCATGGAAGCGTGGACCCTGGCCCTGCGCGACGCCTGAACAAATCCGCTGCAAACAAAAACCCCGGCGCTGTCAGGCCGGGGTTTTGGCATTTCAATTTTGGGCATTTTTCCCGGTTGACCGTAGCAGTCGACAATCCGATCTCACATACCAAGAAACCATCCGCCGATAGCGGCAAGGATGACCACGATGACCGGCGAAGCCTTGCCAAATACCAGCAACCCGTATGCCGCCAAAGCCAGACAAAAGTCTGCTTTTGAATGAATGGCACTCGTCCACACCGGGTCATAAAGCGCCGCCCCGAGAACCCCGACGACGGCAGCATTGATGCCGCCCATTGCCCGCTGAACGCCATCCCGCTGGCGCAAGCTTTCCCAGTACGGCAGCGTTCCGGCGACCAGCAGAAAAGAGGGAAGAAAGATGGCCAGCAACAGCACAATGCCGCCGCCCCAGCCGCCCAAAGGCGCCGGCATCGCCGCGCCAAGGAAAGCGGCAAACGTGAACAGCGGGCCGGGCACCGCTTGCGCCGCCCCGTAGCCGGCCAGGAAGGTATCGTTGCTGACCCAGGCTGGCGGAACGACGCTCGCCTGGAGCAGCGGCAAGACGACATGCCCGCCGCCAAAAACCAGCGAGCCGGCCTGATAAAAGCCCGAAATGGCCGAAACGACGAGAGAGTCGGACAGCGCAGCCAGGGTTGGCAACCCGAGCAGCAACAGGCCGAACAGCCCCAGCAACAAGCCGCCGGCCATCCGGCTCACCCCGAAATCGCGGTGTTCGACTGTCGGCAGATGCGGGAGCGACAACAGACGCCAGCCGACCAGACCACCCAGCGCGATTGCGGCAATCTGAATGAACGCCGATGAAAGCATCAGCACCAGCATGGCAGCGCCGATGGCAATGCCGCCCCGCAAGCGGTCGGGACAAAGCGATTTCGCCATGCCCCACACCGCCTGGGCCACCACGGCGACGGCCATCACTTTCAGCCCATGAACGACGCCGGACTGGGCCAAACCGGCCCAATTGGCCACGCCAAACGCAAACATGATGAGCGCAATGGCCGATGGCAGCGTGAAGCCAATCCAGGCCGCCAGCGCACCAAGCCAGCCGGCGCGCCCCAGCCCCAAGGCCATACCGACCTGGCTGCTCGCCGGCCCCGGCAGGAACTGGCACAAGGCCACCAGATCCGAATAGCTTTTGTCGTCGAGCCACTGCCGGCGCTCGACAAACTCGGAACGGAAATAGCCCAGATGAGCAACCGGTCCGCCAAAAGAAGTCAGCCCGAGCTTGAGGAAAGCCCCCAGAACCTCAATTGGGCTGCCCCGCTCGGGCCGGTTGGTGACAGGGGGTGATTCGATGTTGTTATGCATGATCAGAAACGGCTATTCAACGACTGTAATCAGGCCGCCGAAGGCTGCAGCGCAATCACCGCCATACCGACAAGGGCAATGCCTGCACCCAGCACATCCCAGCGTGTCAGCGCGACACCATCGACGAAATGCAGCCAGAGCAGCGCGACGGCAATATACATCCCGCCATACGCGGCATAAGTTCTCCCCGCCGCAGTCGGGTGCAGGGTCAGCAGCCAGGCGAAAAGGGCCAGCGAAAGCGCCGCCGGAAGGAGCAACAGGAGGCTCTTGCCTTGCTTCACGACCAGCCACGGCAGGTAGCAACCAACGATTTCGGCAACCGCAGTGACGGCAAACAGCAGACTCAGGCGCAACAGTTCCATGGCTTATCTCGAACAAACGGAGTCCGCCATACTGCCTCAACTTGCCTGCTGTTGTGCCAGCAGCCCAAAAGTCATGGCTCCGCCGAGATTTGCCGACAGCACCTACGCCCCGGCCGGCGTTTTTGCATTTCAATTTTGGGTGTTTTTTCCGGTTGACCGTAGGAAGGCCGGCTAACCGCAGAATCGAATCGGCGATAAGCAGCCGAAATCACATCATTGACCTGCCTTTGTCGGGCGGCGGTTGCGCGCCCAGTCCGGTCAGTCACTCTTATCAACACCGTTCAGTTAGCCAAATCTAGATTTTGAGCACCGGGGTGCTGCAAAGCGGTTGCTGGCGGCCTCACGCAATCGGCCAAGACCCATCATTCCAAATAACAAGCAATTGTTCGGGGCAACGATCTACGATACGGACAATACTGGTCGGTCACCCAATTATCCTAAACCCCGGCGCTCTTGAACGATCAGCTCGATTTCCTCGACGATTTCCTCCTGCCGTAGCCGGTTGCGTTGCCGTTGCAATTCCTCGCTGCTGCGTCCGATATGCTGCAGGGCATTTTCCATTTGCGTCAGGCGCATGTGATTCTCCACCCGGATCGCACACAGTAGCCGTGATAACAGGGCATGGAACAGGTAGTGTTCAACCACCTTTTCGGCGAGATGCGCAGCCGGTTCCAGAGTCAACGGCAGCACGACGGCGCTGACATCCTTGCCCGGAGGCAAGGGCAGCAAGCGCTCGCAGCGCGCGCCGCTGTCATCGCGGAAGCAAACCATCAGTCCGCTGGCAGCCGGTAGTTGCTGGCGCCCGACATCGAGTGCCGCGAGGATGCGGTCGATTGCTGCTACAGCGTCGAGAGCGCCGAGGGCTCCGGCGACTTCGATATGCCCACCGTTTTCGCCAAGCCCGCCAGCCAGCCGCTCGCCCACCACCACCGTGGGAGTCGGGGCACCAGCGGCGCGCCAGGTGCGCACTACATCCTCGTTGAAGCTACCGCAGAACCCACGCACCGAACCGAAGAGCAACCAGATATCGGCAGTATCCTTTAC
This sequence comes from Gammaproteobacteria bacterium, assembly GCA_018828385.1. Taxonomy (GTDB): domain Bacteria; phylum Pseudomonadota; class Gammaproteobacteria; order Burkholderiales; family Rhodocyclaceae; genus Azonexus. The sequence goes on from JAHJVE010000023.1 coordinate 526,022, forward strand.
CGGCTCGGAGAGCGCCGGGGCCAAGTCATGCAGCGCGGCCAGCAGAGTCTGGACGACCTCCAACTGGGCCGCGGCGCAGCGTGTGACGCGATGCAACTCGGCCAGGGCGAAACTGCGCATGGCACCGAGAATGCCCGACAGATCGTCGTAGAGCGCCAGCCGCGCTTCGATCTCGCGTCTCTGACTCATGTCATCTGGCCCAGGGCATCGCGGAGGGCGGCCAGCCAGACCTCCTGCGGGGCGTCGACCGCCATGCTGCGTTCGCCAATGGCGGCAATGAGTTTTGGCAGCGCCGCTACTGCATCGGCCGGCGCAAGATGATCGAGCAACCCGTTCTCGTAGGCAAGCAGCCAGGCAAGGTGCGCCTGCTCCGACAGCGGAGAAAAACGGTCTTGCTTGAGCAGTGCCCTGAGCAGGCGGCCACGGCGCAACTTTTCTTCTATGGCGGCTTCGAGGCGGGTGCCGAAGCGGGCGAAGAGTTCAAGCTCGAGGAACTGCAGATAATCAAGGCGGATACGCGTCGCCGCCGCCTTGATCGCCGGGTGCTGCGCCTTGCCGCCGATGCGCGATACCGAGCGGGCGATGTCGATGGCCGGCAGCATACCGGCGGCAAACAACTTGCCGTCGAAATAGATCTGGCCGTCGGTGATGGAGATCAGGTTGGTCGGGATGTAGGCGGCGATCTCGCCTTGCCTTGTCTCGACCACCGGCAGCGCCGTCATGCTGCCGCCACCGAAGCCGGGCGCCAGCACCGTCGACCGTTCGAGCAGACGCGAATGGAGGTAGAAAATATCGCCGGGATAGGCTTCGCGGCCAGGCGGGCGACGCAGCAGCAAAGACAACTCCCGGTAGGACTGGGCGTGGCGGGTAAGGTCGTCGTAGATGACCAGGGTGTCCCGTCCGGCGCGCATCCAATATTCGGCCATGGCGCAGCCGGCGAAGGGTGCCAGGTAACGGAATCCTGGCAGGGCGTCGGCCTCGGCCACTACTACCACCGTATAGGCCATTGCACCGGACTGACTCAGCGCCTCGATGGTCGCCGCCACGGCCGAGCGCGGCTGGCCGATCACCACCATCACGCAGAGGACGTTGCGGCCCTTCTGGTTGAGCACGGTATCCAGCACGAATGAGGTTTTGCCGAGACCGTCATCGCCGACCACTAGCTGACGCTGGCCCTTGCCGATGGGAATCAGTGCATCGACGATCTTGCTGCCGGTGTAGAGCGGTTCGCTGACAAAATCGCGCTCGACAATGGGGGGAGCAGGAGATTCGAGCAGGGCGAGTTCGCTGGTCTGCGGCGGCGCCAGGCCATCGAGCGGATTGCCCAAGGGATCGACCACGCGGCCGAGCAGCGTGTCGCCAACGCCGACTTCCAGCCGGCGACCGGTGCGTTGTACGGCCATGCCGGCGGTGAGGCCATGTTTTTGCGACAACAGGATGGCGCCAAGCAGTTTCTCGGCAAGCTGGAATACCAGACCGGTGCTGCCGTCATCGAAGCCGATCAGTTCACCGAGCCTGGCTGACGGCAGGCCGCGCACCCATGCAATGCCATCGCCGACCCCGACCACGTTGCCGCGCTCGGTCAGCCGCAGGCCGAAGCGATAGGGTGTTGCCGTATCAGGCATGCCTGTTCATTTTCCGGAAAAAGGCCAGTTCGTCAGACAGGCTTGCATCGAGACGGCACTGACCAACAGCAACGCGCAGACCGGCCAGCAATTCGGGGACTTCCCGGAAGTGTGTCTGGAGATGCCGCCCGGCGGCACGTTCCAGACCCTTCGTCAATTCCCGGCGAGTGGCTTCGGCCAGTGGATGTGCACTGGCAATGTCGATGGTTTCCTGCTCCCCCAAGGCAGTGACTGCCTGCTGCAGGGTAGCGCGGTCCTCCTCAGGCATGGCGGCGAGATCTTCGCCGAACACCTGAGCGATGTGCGAAGTCAGTGCCGGAGAGGCGAGGCGCTGCAAGATCGCCGCCGCAGCGCCGTAGGCTTCCTCCATCGCCTGCCGGTTGAAGCTCGACTCGCGGACGAGCGCCGCGGCATCTCCCCGGGCGCGACTCTTCGCTTCCTCGTCGGCCAGAGTGAGCTTCAGTTCGCCGAGGCTCCTGTTTCTCTCGAGTAGCAGTTCCTGATCAAGCTTCTGGCGGGCAGCGTCCTGCTCCGTACTCCATGCGGCGATGCGCGCATCGTACTGCGCTTTCAATGCCTCAGCGTCCTTGTACAGCGTCGCGGCCTCATCCTTGACTGCCATTACCCGTGTTTGCCGGGCATCGAGTACGGCGAGCACCGGGCGGTAGAAAAAATGGCGCAGCAGCCACACCAGCACAAGAAAGTTGATTACCTCGAGCACAAATGTCGTCCAGTCCATTTGCATGATGAATCCTCCTTTCCGCTCGTGCCTATTTGAGGAAATATTCGAGCAAGGGGTTGCGGAACAGGATAATCAGGGCGACGACCAGGCAGTAAATAGCCAGCGACTCGATCATCGCCAGCCCGATGAACAGGGTGCGCGTGATCGTCTTCTCGGCTTCCGGCTGGCGCGCCAGCGCATCGAGTGCGCTGCTGATGGCGCGCCCCATGGCGATGGCCGGCAACATGGTGCCGAGAGCGATTACCAGGCCGGCAACAACGGTAGACAGGGAACTGAATAGATGAAGGTCGTTCATGATGACTCCTTGGGTATTGCCGTTTCGGACTCCGGAACTTCAAGCGCCCCGGCAAGGTAGATCAAGGCAAGGATGCCGAAGATGTAAGCCTGTACCACAGCCTCCACCACATGCAGCATCAGCAGGGGCACCGGCACCAGAAAACCGGCGATCAGGAGCAGCAGCAGCGCCGCCATCTCCAGGCTCATCATGTTGCCGAACAGGCGAATCGCCAGCGCCAGGGTACGGGTGAGTTCGCTGATGATGTGGAAGGGCAGGAGGATCGCGCTCGGCTCGACGTAATGGCGCAGGTAGGCATGCCATCCCTTGGCGCGGATGCCGAACCAGTGAGTGGCAGCGAACACCAGCACGGCCAATGCATCGGTAGCCGAAAGATCGCGTGTCGGCGCGTGCAGCCCCGGGATGAGGCCGACAAGATTTGCCAGCAGCACAAACAGCCACAGCGTCGCGACGAAGGGCAGCACGCGTCGTACCGCTCCGCTGCCCTGCGGCAGAACTTCGGCAATGGCCGTCTCAATGGCAATGACGATGCCTTCCATGGCGACCTGCCAGCGTGCAGGTTCATCCGTCAGGCGACGGGATAGCCAGGCCGCCAGCGCAACGACGAGCAGCATGATGCCCCAGGTGGTGGCAACGGTATCGGTGATGGCCAGAGGGCCGAGGTGAAAGACGATGTCGGCGCCAAGTTGATTGCCGTTCATGATCGATCCCTCAGGAAACGGTAGGCGTTGTAGGCGCCGACGGCAATGCCGAGGACGATCAGACTCATGGTCCAGCGCACCGAATAGCCGGCCGCCAGCGAATCGAGCCAGCGGCCAAGATAGGCGCCGGCGACAATGGGTACTACGAACAGGAGGCCAAGGGTTCCGCCGTAGAAGACGATGCCGATCAGGGTGGCGGGCTGGCGGCGCTTCTCCTCAAGACGCTTCACGTCCCGGTCGGTTTCGGCAACGAGTTTGTCACGATCGCTCATGATCCGAGCCCTTCCTGCACCATGCCGCCGTGCCCCGCCATGTCAGCCAGGCGCCGAATCAGTGAGCGGTCGATCTTCGCTAACGTCTGGCGGGCGGCACCGAGTTCGGAATCATCGCGAGCCAGTTCAGCTGCCAGGCGCTCGACGAGTACGCCCGGTTCGTCACCCAGGAAGTAGCGCACCGCCACCACGCTCAGGGTGTTGCCCTTGAAGCGCAGGATGCCGCCGGGCAGCGCGATGTAATGCCAGGCTCCGCCGGCATCTTCGAAACGGGCCAGGCCGTAGCGCAGAGCCACGACCATCGACTCGTGGCCGCCAAGGATGCCGAAGGCGCCACTGCCGTCTGCACCGACAAACTGACGCACATGTTCAAACCGCTCGGCCCCTGCCGAGTCGAGCAGAATGAGGGCAAAAGTCTTCATGTCGGCATTGCTCCGCGCATGTAGCACTCGGCCTCGGTCAACGCATCGAAGCGACCATCGAGGAAACCCTCGCAATCGGTGAGCGTCTGGGCCAGGGGCACGCGTGTACCGGCGATGCCGGTGTGATCGGCGACGACGGCGAATGGCTGGGTCAGGTAACGTTCGATGCGCCGCGCTCGTTCTACCATGCGGCGATCCTCAGCCGAAAGTTCCTCGATGCCGAGCATGGCGATGATATCTTCAAGCTCGCGATAACGCGCCAGATTCGAGCGTACCGCCTGTGCCACCGCGTAATGCCGCTCGCCGAGAATGCGTCGGTCGAGCAGGCGCGAACTCGACTTGAGCGGGTCCACGGCCGGATAAATGCCCTTGGCCGCCTGCTGTCGCGAAAGAATGACAATGCTGTCGAGGTGGCCAAGGATGGTCGCCACGGCGGGGTCAGACATGTCATCGGCCGGGACATAGACGGCCTGGACTGAGGTGATCGAGCCGCTACGCGTCGACACGATGCGCTCCTCCAGAGAGGCTACCTCGGTGAGCAAGGTCGGCTGGTAGCCCACGGTCGCCGGCATGCGCCCGAGCAGGCCGGAAATCTCGCTGCCGGCCTGGACGAAACGAAAGATGTTATCCATTAGGAACAGCACCTCGGTGCCGAGCGTGTCGCGCAGGTACTCGGCATAGGCGAGCGCCGTAAAGCCGACGTGGAAGCGCACCCCGGGCGACTCGTCCATCTGGCCATAGACCAGCACGGCGCCCGGCAGAACCCCGGCATTCTGCATCTCGTGCCAAAGTTCGTGACCCTCGCGCATGCGCTCACCGACACCGGCAAAGACAGAGACGCCTTGCAGACGGTTGCTGATGGCGTGCATGAATTCCATCATCAGCACCGTCTTGCCGACCCCGGCGCCACCGAACAGCCCGGTCTTGCCGCCGCTGACAAAGGGGCACAGCAGGTCGATGACCTTGATTCCGGTTTCGATGATGCGTGTCGGCGGCAAGGTGTCGGACAGTGCCGGTGGCGGAGAAAGGATGTTGTGGAACTGTGCTGCCTGTAGCGCCGGGCCGCCGTCGAGCGGTTGGCCAAAAACGTTCAGCATGCGGCCCAGACAGGCGCGGTCAACCGGCACGTGTAGCGGCGCCCCTCGGTCGAAAACGGGCATGCCGCGATACAGTCCCGCAGTCGGGTGAAAGGCGATGGCGCGAATGCGGGTCGGGTCAAGGTGCTGATAGACCTCCAGTACGTAGCGCTCGCCATCGTTGTCGTGATCGACAACATCCAGCGCCTGGCCGATGGGCGGCAGATAGCTGCAGCGCACGTCGACCACTGGGCCGTGAGCCGCCTCTATTGTTCCTACGATTCGAGGTTCTGTAGCCATGCTGGCTGAACTGAGCTTGTCTCCGTCAAAGCGGCTCCTCCTTGGTGCAAGCGATGCGGGCCGCATGAGCAGCCCATTCTGCATCAGATCTGAATCTAAATGTATTGGTCTATTCAAGGAACTGAAGCGGTTGCTCATTATTGACCATACAAAGTGGCAACTATGCGCACAGATTCCGCGTTCGCTGGATGGGGAGCTGCCGTTCGTTGCCTCACAAGGTGGAACGGTAGAGAAAAGCGACTGGTTGGAGCCAGATACAGCGCATTGGGCCAACGACCGGAATAGTCGAGAGTCAGGAACACCCGCTCCCATGGTCATCCGGGCAGACATGCCGCAGATGACCACAGAACCTCGCGCCCAGCGGGCGCAGCATCACCCCTGAACTGGCTTTTTCCCGAACAGCGTATCGGTCAGTTTGACGTACCAGGCGGCCGACTGGACCTGGATGATGTAGGCCAGCGTGATGACCAGGGCGGCGTCGGAGGCGGCGCTGCCGAAGGCGTTCATGGCCAGGGCCAGGGCAATCGACAGGTTGCGCATGACTGTGCCGTACACCAGCGCGATGGCGTCGCCGCGCGGCAGCAGGGCCTTGGCGACGAGGGTGCTGAGGAGATAGTTGATGCCGTAGAGGGCGAGCAGCGGGCCGACGAGTTGCAGCAGTTCGGCCGGCTGGGCGGCGAGTTGCTGGGCCTTGAGGGCCATGGCGACGAAGACGATGCCGAGTACGCCGAGCGTCGAGAAGGGCGGGAACTTCGGCCCCCATTCGGCCTGGAATGCTTTCTGGCCGTGCTTTTTGAGCAGGTAACTTTGCGTGAAGTGACCGGCCACCATGGGCAGAAAAACGATGAAGACGATCTGCGAAAACACCGCCCACAGATCGACCGGCACCGTCGCGCCCATCAGCCACTGGACGTAGAACGGCGTGGCCAGAGAACCGAGGATCAGGCCGAGCACGGTCATCTTGACGGCCGCGCCGAGGTTGCCGCCGGCAAAGCCGGTCCACGAAATGGTCATCCCCGAGGTCGGCAGCAGCGCGGCGAGCAGCAGGCCCATGGCGTAATAGGGCTGAGTCGGGAAGAAATACTGGCCAAGGCCGAAGGCGATGAAGGGGATGATGCCGAAGTTGATCAACTGGGCGAGCAGTTGTGCCTTGCTGTCGCCGCCTTCGAGCACCTTGGTCAGCTTGAGCGTGACCATCATCGGATAGACCATCAGGAAGGTGAGCGGCACGATCAGCGACTTGAGCCAGGCAGTCGGCGCGAGCAGGCCAAAGCCGAAACCGAGCACCAGCATGACCGGAATGGCGAGGATCAGATTCTTTGAAACGAGGGACAATAACTTCAGCACGATGTTCTCCAGAAGCCCCGCAATGGCTCTCGGTTACATAAGCAAACAATTATACGCCTCGGGTTTGCCGTCATTCGATTAACATCAGCATTTGCTAATTTTCTCTTCAGAAAAGCCCTGCCCGCCCATGACCCGCCTCTTTCGTTCCCGCTCCAGCCTGCTTGTCATTGCAGGCATTGCCACCGTGGCCCTGCTTGTCGCCGGCTATACCGGCTGGGGTGGCGAGCGCGTCGTAGTGGCCGTGGCCGAACGCGGCGAGTTGCGCCAGGCGGTGGTGGCCAGCGGCCGGGTGCGGACGCCGCAGCGCATCGAGGTGGCGGCGCAGATCAGCGCTCGCGTGGTCGCCGTCAAGGTGCGCGAAGACGATGCCGTGACGGCCGGCCAGACGATGGTCCAGCTCGACGACACCGAATGGCGGGCGAGCGCCGCCCAGGCCCGAGCCAGCCTGGCGCAGGCCGAGGCCAAACAGCGCCAGCTCGACCGCCTCGGCCGGCCGGTGGCCGAGCAAAGCGTGCAGCAGGCGGAAGCCAACGCCCAGCAGGCGAAGCGCCAATTGGAGCGGGTCGGCGAACTGGTCGCCAAGGGTTTCTACAGCACTGCCCAGCTCGACGATGCCCGGCGCAACGCGCAGGTCGCCGACAGCCAGTGGCAGGCGGCCAAATTGCAGTTGGCCAGCAACCAGCCGGGCGGCAGCGAGGCGCAGGTCGTGCGCAGCAATGTCGAACAGGCGCGCGCCGCGCTGGCCGTGGCCGAAGCGCGGCTGGCCTACGCCACGCTGTCGGCGCCGGGTGCTGGCCGGGTGCTGACGCGCAATGTCGAAGCCGGCGACATGGTGCAGCCGGGCAAGGTTTTACTGACCGTGGCGCCGCAGGGCGACACCGAATTGACGGCGCAGATCGACGAGAAAAATCTCGCCCTGCTCCAGCTTGGGCAAACGGCGCTGGCTTCGGCCGATGCCTACCCGGGCGAACGCTTCAAGGCCGAGGTCACCTACATCGCCCCGGCCGTCGATGCCCAGCGCGGCTCGGTCGAAATCCGCCTGCGCGTCGCCGAGCCGCCGGCTTACCTGAAACACGAAATGACCGTTTCCATCGACATCGCCTCGGCCCACCGCGCCGACACGCTGATCGTGCCGGCCGATGTCGTCCGCGACCAGGCGTCCGGCCAACCGTGGGTGATGGTGGTGCGTGACGGCGTGGCGCAGCGCCAGCCGGTCAAGCTCGGCATCCGCGGCGCTGGCCGGGTGGAAATCCTCGATGGCGTCGTTGCCGGGGAGGCACTGGCTGCGGCCAGCCAGACTCTGGCCGAGGGCCGCAAGGTTGCTACGGTCAACCGGAAATAACGGCCAAAAATGAAATCCTGGATGCCTTTCGAGTGGATCGCCGCCATCCGCTTCCTGCGTGAGGGCCGCATGCAGTCGCTGCTGATCATCGTCGGCGTTGGTGTTGGCGTCGCCGTCATCGTCTTCATGTCGGCGCTGCTTTCCGGTTTGCAGGCCAATCTGGTCAAACGCACGCTCAGTTCGCAAGCCCACATCGTGCTGTTGCCGCCCGAAGAAATCGCCCGGCCGCAATCGCCGGCGGCGGGCATTTCGCTCCGCCTGCAAAAACAGGCCCAGCGCCTGCGCTCAATCGATCAGTGGCAGCAGATTCAGGCCCGGCTGGAAGGCTTGCCGAACATCGCCGCCATCTCGCCGATGGCTTCCGGCCCGGCCTTCGTCGTGCGCGGCGACGCCAACAAGGCGATCACCCTGCTCGGCATCGACCCGGTGCGCTACAGCGGCGTCATCGCCCTGCCTGAACGCATGGTCGCCGGCCAGTTGCGCGTCGGCGCCGGCGAGGCGGTGATCGGCATCGAGCTGGCCAAGGACCTCGGCGCCGACATCGGCGACAAGATCCGCGTCACGACGGCCGGCGATGCGACCGAAACCTTCACCGTCACCGGCCTCTTTGACCTCGGCAACAAGGGCGTCAATGCCCGCAACGTCTATGTCAGCCTGCGCTCGGCGCAAAGCCTGCTTGATCTGGTCGGCGGCGTATCGAGCATCGACATTTCACTGCACGACATCGACGAGGCCGAACGGCTGGCCAGCAAAATTGCCGCCGAAACCGGCCTGACTGCCGACAGCTGGATCAAGACCAACGCCCAGTTCGTCACCGCGCTGACCTCACAGCGCGTGTCGAGCAACGTCATCCGCTTTTTCATCGGCCTCTCGGTCGCTTTCGGCATCGCCAGCGTGCTCGTCGTTTCGGTCATCCAGCGCGCCCGCGAAATCGGCATCCTGCGCGCCATGGGGGCCTCGCAGGGGCAGATGCTGCGCATTTTCCTGCTCCAGGGCGGCATTGTCGGCTTCTTCGGTTCCCTGCTCGGCTCCGGCCTGGCCTGGACTTTCCTGATGCTCTGGCGGCTCATGGCGCGCAACGCGGACGGTTCGCCGATGTTTGTCATCGGCGTTGATCCCGGGCTGGTCGCCATTGCGGCCGGCGGCGCCAGTCTGGTCGGCATCCTCGCCGCCCTGCTGCCGGCCCGCCGGGCGGCGCGCCTTGATCCGGTGGTGGCGATCCGTGGCTGATCCCGTGACCCATCCCGTCCTCCAGCTCACCGGCATCCGCAAATCCTACGGTAGCGGCGAAACGGAAAGCGAAATCCTGCACGGCATCGACCTGCGCCTCGAACGCGGCGAATTCGCCGCCCTGATCGGCCCCTCCGGCTCCGGCAAAAGCACCCTGCTCAACCTCATCGGCCTGCTCGACCGGCCGAGCGGCGGCCAACTGTTCATCGACGGCCAGGAAACCGGCCAGCTCGACGACACCGGCCTGACCCGCCTGCGCGGCCAGCGCATCGGCTTCGTCTTCCAGCACCACCACCTGATTCCCGCCTTCACGGCGCTGGAAAACGTCGCCATGCCGCTGCTCGTCGCCCGCGGCCGCCCCGACGCCGAGATGTTCGAGCAGGCCGGCCGACTGCTCGACCAGGTCGGCCTCGCCGAGCGCAAGCAGAATCTCGCCAACCAGCTTTCCGGCGGCCAGCAACAGCGCGTCGCCATCGCCCGCGCCCTGGCCATGAGCCCTTCGCTGGTGCTCGCCGACGAACCCACCGGCAACCTCGACACCCATTCCGCCGACGACGTCTTCGCCCTGCTCCGCGAGGTCAACACCCGGCTCAACACCACTTTCCTGATCGTCACCCACGACCGCCGCCTCGCCGCCCGCTGCGACCGGATCATCGAAATGGTGGATGGCGACATCGTCGCCGACGACCGCGTTCACGATAAATTACCAGCCTGACCACGACGGAAACCACCATGAACAAACTGCTGACCTTCGGCGAACAGATCAACGGCTACGAGGTTCCCGTCCTCAACGAACGGGAAGTCCGGGCCAGCGCCGGCATCCTCTTTTTCCTGGCCCTGATCGCCTTCATGAACGCCTGGCTGGTCGGCGACTTTCGCTTCACGCGGGTCTTCGTCGTCGCCTTCCTGATCGATTTCAGCATCCGTGTCTTCATCAACCCGAAATACGCTCCCAGCCTCGTTCTTGGCCGCCTGATGGTACGCCGGCAGCAGCCCGAATACGTTGGCGCGCCGCAAAAGCGCTTCGCCTGGGCCATCGGCTGGACACTGGCGCTGGCCATGTTGTTTCTCGTCGTCATCAACCGCGTCATCGGGCCGGTCAACCTGATCATCTGCGCCACCTGCCTGTTGCTGATGTTCTTCGAATCAGCCTTCGGCATCTGCCTCGGCTGCAAGATCTACAACCTGTTCAGCCTGCGTCAGGCCCAGCTTTGCCCCGGCGGCGTTTGCGAGACGCGAACGGCCTTGCCGGTCAGCCGCGCCCAGATGGCGGTGACCGTGTTGTTCCTTGTCGGCATGGTCTTTATCGGCCGAGCCTTGTTGAACGACGCCCGCGATGCCGAACCTCAAGCGGCCGCCGCTGCGACGCCCGAAACGGCCCAGCCCGCCAGCGATTGCACGCCACCTGATTGGGCGGTCGCCATGGGCCATGCCGACAAATGGAAGCTGCACCACAACTGCAAATAACCTGAAAACGGACAGAACATGAGCTCCCGCCAAAAACTCATTGCGACTTTCGCCATCGCCCTCATCGGCCTCATTCCGGCACTTTCCCAGGCCGCCCCGCCGACCGTCGAAATCATCGCCATGGCCCATCCGCCGGTACAGAGCGCCCTCAAACCGCTGCGCGAATGGCTGTCTGGCCAGGCCGGCAAAGTCCGGGTCGTCGAGATTGACGCTGAAAGCCCGACCGGCGAAAAGCGCCTTGAAACCATCGGCCTCAAGGGCCACGTCCCCATCGCCATCCTGATCGACGGCAAGACCGCCTTCCAGCGCAAAAACGGCAGCGCCGTCAATTTCGTCAACTTCCCGGCGGTCAAGGAAAGCCCGGCCGGCATACGCGGCGACTGGCTGACCGAAGATGTGGAGGCGGCAGTGGTCGAGCATTTAGGCAAGGCCGGGCGCTAAGCGCCGCGCCGACTGGCGGTTGCCGCGGAACCGGCTATCCTGAGACTAGCGCCGCTATCCCGCCGCGCCGACAAACATGTTTCCCCGCCTCCTTTTCGCCTCCCTGTTCAGCCTGTGCCTCGCCCTCCCGGCCTGGGCACAGGGCGAGGTTGATCTTTTCCTGTTCTGGTCCTTGCGCTGCCCGCACTGCCTGGAAGCGCGGCCGCAGGTGCAGGCGCTGGCGGCAGAGCAGCCGTGGCTACGCCTGCATGACCAGGAAATCACCCAGTCGCCGGAAAACCTCGAACGTTTCGTCACCATGGCGCGTGAGCTTGGCGAGGAGGCGCAATCCGTCCCGACGCTGATTTACTGCGGCCGCATGGAAGTCGGCTGGGATGATCGCCCGGAAGCCCAGGCGGCCCTGCTCGCCCGGCTGAAAGCCTGCCGCGACGGCAGCGGCGAGACCGCGAAGCCGGTTGCCAACGAGCCACTGAACCTGCCGCTGATAGGTGAAATCGATCCGGCGTCAGCCTCGCTCCCCTTGCTGACTTTGCTACTGGCCGGGCTGGATGCCTTCAATCCCTGCGCCTTTTTCGTGTTGCTCTTTTTGCTGTCGCTGCTCATCCATCAGCATCAGCGCAGCCGGATGCTGCTTATCGGCGGCGTCTTCGTCGCTTTTTCCGGGCTGATGTATTTCGCCTTCATGGCCGCCTGGCTCAATCTGTTTCTTGTCGTCGGCAGCCTGCCCTGGGTCACCGCCGGCGCCGGGTTGGTTGCCTTGCTGATCGGGGCGTTCAACATCAAGGATTTCGTCGCTTTCAAGCACGGGCCTTCACTGTCGATTACGGAAGGACGCAAGGCCGATATTTTTCAGCGCGGCCGGCGCATCCTGGCCGCCGGCAGCCTGCCGGCCATGCTGGCGGCGACCGTCGTGCTAGCGATTGCCGCCAATTTCTACGAACTGCTGTGCACGGCCGGCTTCCCGATGGTTTTCACGCGCCTGCTCACCCTGCGCGAACATGGCCTCGGCCAGCATTACCTGTACCTGGCGCTGTACAACGTGATTTACGTTTTGCCGCTGCTCGTCATCGTGCTCGCCTTCGTCCGCTCAATGGGCACGCGCAAGCTCAGCGAACGCGACGGCCGACTGCTCAAACTGCTCTCGGGGCTGATGATGGCCGGCCTCGGCGCCGTCCTGCTAGTGGCGCCGGAACGCCTCGACCAGCCGGCAGTGGCGCTGGCCTTGCCGGCCATAGCCGTGGCGTTGACCTGGCTGGCCAGGCACTACGGTCGACTTTGATTTTGGCCGTTTTTCCGGGTTGACCGTAGCAATCTGAAAATCGTCCCGGCGCCTCAGTCTTGGACTTGCGCGAACTGCTCGCGCAGGGCATCGACGACAACGCGTTCGCCGCGCACCGTGAAGATGGCGCCGTCGGCATCGGCACGTTCTTCCAGCACCTCGCAACTGGCAAAGATGTCCTTGCGCAACTGCTGCGCCGACCAGGGCAGGAAAAGCTCGGCCTCGACATGATCACGCTGAAAAAAGGCGATGATCTGGAGGCGCAGCGCGGCCACGTCATCCGGTTGGCGGGCGCTCATCACGACGCAATCCGGGTACATCGCCCGCAAGGCCGCTGCGCACTCGGCCTGCGCAGCGGCATCGCCAACGTGGTCGATCTTGTTGAAGATGCGCAGACGCGGCACGACATCGGCGCCGATCTCTTCGAGCACCTTGTCGGTCACCTCAAGCTGGCGCTCGAAGCCAGGATCGCTGGCATCGATGACATGGAGCAGCAAGGACGCATCGAGCGCCTCATCGAGCGTGGACTTGAACGAGGCAACCAGGCCGTGCGGCAGGTTCTTGATGAAACCGACCGTATCGCTGACCAGCACGCGCGGCACGCTCTCCGGATACAAGGCGCGAACGGTGGTGTCGAGCGTCGCAAACAGCTTGTTGGCAACCAGCACTTCACTGCCGGTCAGCGCCCGCATCAGCGTCGATTTGCCAGCGTTGGTGTAGCCGACCAGCGCGACGGCGGCCTGGCTCTGGCGTTCCTGACGGCGGGCGCGCTGGGTCTTGCGCTCGGCTTCCATGGCAAGGATTTCCAGCTGCAGTTCGGCGATCCTGTCGCGGATCTTTCGCTTGTCGAGTTCGGTGTGCGACTCGCCGGCCCCGCGACCGCCGACACCGCTACGTTGCCGCCCCTGCGGCCCGGCCAGCTTGGCCGCCTCACGCAGACGCGGCGCCATGTAGCCGAGGCGGGCGATTTCCACCTGCGCCTTGGCCGCCCGCGAGCGGGCATTGCGATGGAAAATTTCGAGGATGACCATGGTCCGGTCCATGACCTCGCAACCAGCCTCAATTTCCAGATTGCGCGCCTGCGACGGCGAAATCTCGTGATCGACGAGAATCGCGTCGATCTCCGGCAAATTCGACTCGGCCAGCGACAGCACCTCATCGCCCGCCTCATCAAAAATCGGCTCGCCGTGCACGAAAGCACGTATTTCCTGCCGCTTGCCGACACCCAGATAACCCGTCGTATCAAAGCTCGTGCGCTTCTGGACGAAGCTATGAATAACCTTGAAACCCAGTGTTTTAGCTAGTTCGCGCAGTTCGGTCAGCGACGCTTCGAACTCCATGTCGCTCACGTTCGGTAGCTGTACGGACGCGGCAACGGCGACCCTGAGCTTTTGTTCTACTTCCATCTGCATGCGAAATTGTTTCTCTTGATTTGGCGAAGGCAGATAGTAACCGGCCGCCCCCTCATTACCGCCATCGCGCGCGCCATTCAACACGTAAAATACGCCCGCCCCCTCCGACCACGAAACGAGATCACCATGACCGCCCCCCTCTACGACATTCCCCTCAAAAGCCTCGATGGTCGCGCCCTGACACTGAGCGAGTTCAAGGGGCAGGTGTTGCTGGTTGTAAACGTCGCCTCCAAATGCGGGCTGACGCCGCAGTACGCCGGGCTGGAAAGCCTGTTCAAGGCGTATCGCGGGCGCGGTTTGCAGGTGCTGGGCTTTCCGTGCAACGACTTTGCGGCACAGGAACCAGGTTCGGCTGAGGAAATCGCCAGCTTTTGCACGACCAATTTTGGCGTCGAGTTCCCGATGTTCGAAAAGCTCAACATCAACAGCGCGCCGCGCCATCCGCTCTACGCGCAACTGATCGGCGCGCAGCCCGAAGCGGTCTTCCCGGCCGGCAGCGATTTCCGCGAAAAGCTGGCCGGTTACGGCTGTTCGCCCAAGCAGGCGGGTGACGTGCTGTGGAACTTCGAGAAATTCCTGATCGGGCGCGACGGCCGGATTCTCCAGCGTTTTTCGCCGGATACCACGCCGGACGATCCGGCCCTGGTCGCCGCGATTGAAGCGGCCCTCGGCTGACCCTGCAACCCAAAAACAAGAAGATCGATGCCCCGCACACGCAAACCGGATGTCTGCCAGCCGACCGGCTCGGCCGAACTCGCCATGCTCGACGTTTACATGCCGATGATGAAGTCGTCGGCGATCATTTCAGCCGGCCGGCTGGGCCTGTTCGAGGCGCTGGTCGATGGCCCGCTGACGGTGGTGGAACTCGCCGCCAGGATCGATTCGAGCCTGCGCGGCACGGCAACGCTGGTCGATTTTCTGGTCGCCATCGGCTACCTCGAAAAGGAAGACGACGCCTTTGCCAATACGGCGAGCACCCAGCGCTGGTTTACCAGTGCCGGCCAGGTCGATTACACCCCCGGCCTGCTGTGGACCCACGAGGCGTGGGCGATGATGGGCAGCCTGGCCGAAACGGTGCGCAAGGGCGAACCGGAGCAAACGCTGTGGGAGGCGATGATCGAAAAGCCGCATCTCGGCCCCCTTTTCTCGTCCTACATGGGCGCCTTTGCCGCCGATCTCGGGCCGGACCTGCTCAGGCACGTGCCGGTGTCGCCGGACTATCGCCGCCTGCTCGACCTTGGCGGCTCGCACGGCCTGCACTCGATCCGTTTCTGCCAGCACTATCCGCAGCTTGCCGCGGTGATCGTCGACATGCCGAGCGCCCTGACCGAAACCGGGCCGGAGATCGCGAAAGCCGGGCTGAGGCAGCGCATCAGCCTGAGCCCGGGCACCTTGCAGGAACACGAGTGGGGCGAGGCCAACGACCTGGTTTTCTACCTGTCGGTCGCCCACAACCACTCGGCCGAAGAGAACCGCCTGGCCATCCGGCAGATCGGCGAATCGATGAACCCGGGCGGCCTGCTGGTCATTCACGAATACCTGGCCGAAACCTCGCTCGACGCGTTGAATGCCGCCTTCCGCCTGACGCTGCTGCTGGAAACCGGAACCCGGACGCACCGTCACGAAGACTATTGCGCCTGGCTGCTGGCCGCGGGATTTTCGGCGATTGAACGAATCGATCTCGAGCCACGGGAAAAAGGCTCGCTGATCCTGGCTCGGCGCTAGTGTGGTGCTGCACACTGTCAGGCACATAAAACCTTGTCTTTTCGGCCATGGCGGCGTTGCAAATCCGCGCGATACCACTGGGTATCGCTGTGGTTTGCGCCTTGCCCTGACCAAAAATCCAGCGGTTTTATTCGTGCCTTCAAGTGCGCAACACCACACTAGATTTCAATTTTGGCCGTTTTTCCCGGTCGACCGTAGCAATCGCCAAATCACGGATACAGCCCGCGCGTCGCCCGCGCTTCGAGCACCCGGCTGCAACCGATGACGAAGGCGGCTGAACGGAGTGGCATTTTGCGTTCTTCGGCCATCTGCCAGATGGCGTTGAAGGCGTCGGCCATGATCCCTTCAAGGCGGGCGTTGATTTCATCCTCGCTCCAGAAGAAGCTCGAGAAATCCTGCACCCACTCGAAATAGCTGACGGTGACGCCGCCGGCATTGGCCAGCACGTCGGGGACGACGATGATGCCGCGCTCGGCGAGGATGGCGTCGGCCTCCGGCGTGGTCGGCCCGTTGGCGCCTTCGACGACGATGCGGGCGGCGATGCGCTCGGCGTTGTAGCGGTTGATCTGCGACTCGAGCGCGGCTGGGACGAGGAATTCGCAGGGCACCGACCAGAAATCGTCGTTCGTGATCGTCTCGGTGCCGGGTGCGCCGTGCAGCGTCTTGTGCTCGCCCAGATAGCGCTTGAGGGCGGCGACATCGAGTCCGGCGCCGTTGAACACGGTGCCGCTGACATCCTGCACGGCAGTCACCCTGGCTCCGGCCTGGGCGAACATCCGCGCGCTGGCCTCGCCGACATTGCCGAAGCCTTGCACGGCGACCCGCGCCCCGTCGATGGGCAGACCAATCTTGCGCGCCGCCTCGCGCGCCGTGACGAAAACCCCGCGCCCGGTCGCATCCGGCCGCCCGAGGGAGCCGCCAAGCGACAGCGGCTTGCCGGTGACAACGCCGGTCACCGTGCGCCCTTCGCCCATCGAGTAGGTATCCATCATCCAGGCCATGACCTGGGCGTTGGTATTCATGTCCGGGGCCGGAATATCCTTGTCGGGGCCAATCATCGAGCTGATTTCGCTGGTGTAGCGGCGGGTCAGCCCTTCCAGTTCGGTCAGGGAAAGTTGCCGCGGATCGACGCGGACGCCGCCCTTGGCGCCGCCGAAGGGCACGTTGACGACGGCGTTCTTGATCGTCATCCAGCCGGCCAGCGCCATGACTTCGGACAACGTCACGTCCTGGTGGAAACGGATGCCGCCCTTGCCGGGCCCGCGCGAGGTGTTGTGATGCACGCGATAACCCTCGAAATGCTCGACCACACCGCTGTCGAGGCGGATCGGCACATCGACGATGAGCGAGCGCTTCGGCCGGCGCAGGGTTTCCACCCACGGCCACAGCGACTTGTCGAGCAATGGGGCGACCTGCTCGACCTGTTGCAGGAAGATATGCCAGGGACCGATGTTTTCCTTTGAAAGGTAGGAAGGCAGTTGGGGGGTGCTCATGTCGATTCCTTTCGGGCTGATTTTCCGCCAGTGTCGCCCAACAAGGCCATGCTGACTAGCGCGCCGTCAGGGCTTGCAGGTATGCTCTCGAAAACAACGATCTACAGGAGACCTTCCGTGCCCGCACTGCTGCCCCAACCCGATCCCGACGGCCTGCTCGAATATTCAGTGGTGTACACCGACCGCGCCCTGAACCACATGTCGCAACGCTTCCAAGGCGTCATGAAAGACATTTCCCGGCTGATCAAGAAAGCCTACAACGCCAAGGCTGCGATCATCGTGCCCGGCAGTGGCACCTTTGGCATGGAAGCCGTGGCCCGCCAGTTCGCCACGCATCGCAAGGTGCTGGTCATCCGCAACGGCTGGTTCAGCTTCCGCTGGACGCAGATTTTCGACATGGGCCGGATCCCGTCCGAAAGCATCGTCCTCAAGGCCCGGCAAGTCGGCAGCGGGTCGCAGGCGCCGTTTGCGCCGCCGCCGTTAGCCGAGGTCGTCGCCGCCATCCGCCAGCACCGGCCGGAAGTCGTCTTCGCGCCGCACGTCGAAACCTCGTCGGGAATGATCCTGCCCGACGACTACATCCGCGCCGTCGGCGAGGCCGTGCGTGCCGTCGATGGCTACTTCGTGCTCGACTGCATCGCTTCCGGCACGGTGTGGGTCGACATGATCGGCAACAACGTCGACATCCTGATCAGCGCCCCGCAGAAAGGCTGGAGCGCCTCGCCGTGCTGCGCCATGGTCGCCCTCGGCGAACGCGCCCGCGCCCACATCGACGCGACGAGCAGCACGAGCTTCGCTTGCGATCTCAAGAAATGGCTGCAGATCATGGAGGCCTTCGAGAACGGCGGCCACGCCTACCACGCGACGATGCCGACCGACGCCTTGGCCACCCTGCGCGACGTCATGCTCGAAACCGAAGCCTACGGTTTCGACAAAGTGCGCGAGGAACAGTGGGAACTCGGCCGGCGTATCCGCCAACTGGTCGTCGCCAACGGCTTTCCCAGCGTCGCCGCCGAGGGCTTCCAGGCGCCCGGCGTGGTGGTCAGCTACACCACCGACCCGGACATCCACACCGGCAAGAAATTCATCGCCGTCGGCCTCCAGAGCGCCGCCGGCGTCCCGCTGCAATGCGATGAGCCGGCCGATTTCCGGACTTTCCGCCTCGGCCTGTTCGGGCTGGAGAAGCTGCACAATCCGGCGCAGACCGTCGACAACTTCGCCACGGCCCTGGCCGCAGCCACCCGCGGCTAAGACCTCAAGCCAACTTACTGGACGGCAACCGCGTTCGCCATGCGTTCGAGGTTGTCGATGACCCCCACGCTGCCCTGCTCCATGGCCTGAACATGTTTCAGCATGGCCTCGATGTCGCCCGAGGCCTTGGCCTGCAGGGCGGCCTTGCCGCTGTTATGGACCACGACGTGCGGGGCCTCCATCTCGCGATAGCCGGGTAGCTGGCTGAATAACGACTTTCCTTCGCCTTCGTAGTACCACTTGCCGAGCCGGCAGCCGGTGTGCAAGGCGACGCCATCGGCCGACAGGTTTTCAAGGTCGAACAGCGCCATATAGATACGGAATTTGAAGACCAGGTGATCGACCTTGGCGACTTCGACAAAGCTGCTCAGGGCACTGGCCGCGATGACCTGTTCCATTTTCTGCGACATGTCCATGAGACGGCGCATGTCTTCGGTCGACTTGCCGCCCCGCTGGCTGAAATCGTCGGCCGACGACGAGAGAAGCTCCATGGCCTCCTTGGCATTGGTCGAATTGTGGCGGATGTCGTTGACCAGGCCGTCGATGTCCTGCGTTGCCTTCGAAGTGCGCTCGGCCAGCTTGCGAACCTCGTCGGCGACGACCGCGAATCCGCGCCCCGATTCACCGGCCCGCGCCGCCTCGATGGCCGCATTTAGCGCGAGCAGGTTGGTCTGGTCGGCAATTTCGTGAATGAGCTGGACAATCGACCCGATCTTGTCGGCTTGAATCGCCAGCGACTCGACTTCATGCGCCGATTTCGCCGAGTCCTGCGCCAGCTGGTGCAGGTTGGTGGCAATTTCCGTCGTCGCCTGGCCGCTCAGTTTTGCCACTTCTGCCGCTTCTACCGCCTGCAATTTCTCTTCATGCAGCACGTTGGCCATGTTGCCCAGGCTACCTTGCGAACCGGCCAGTGTCGCGCTGAAACTCGACAGGCTTTGCACTACGCTTTTGAGCGTCTCGCACTCCTTGTTCTTGGCTGCGGCGGCGTTTTGCTGTTCAACCAACGCCCATTTTGCTGCCTCTAGTTCCTGCTGGAGGCTTGCCTCACGCTGCCGCAAAGCTTCATGCGCCAATTTAAGGCTGGACAGTTCGCCATTTCCAAACCACGCCATCGATTTGTCTCCGATTGTGTACCGAACCTTGCAGAGAGGCGGCCATCCGCATCGCACCGCAATCCGGGCTGAATTTTGAGTGGGAATTATTATCGCACCACTATGCCATTAGGCGTAGACATAAATCGGCAATCTGCCGATCTGACATTCAAAATGAGCCAAAATTGGCAAAACAATAGCCAAACAAGGTTTGTGCTTACCAACGGCCATTCAGCCCGGCTTGACCCACTTTCGCTCCCCGGCCGGGACGGCAAAGGGCAACCAGTTTTCCGGCGGCGGTAGCGGGCAGGTCGCGAAGGCCGTGAAGGCGCACGGCGGGTTGTAGGCGCAATTGAAATTCAGGCGAATTTTCCCGTTGACCGCAGGAGTGGCCTTGAGGAAGCGGCCCGCGCCGTAAGTCTCCTTGCCGCTCGTCCGGTCGCGGAAGACGAAGAAAACCTCTTTGTCGCCGACCGCCATGGGCAGCAGGGTGACGGCCTGGCCGGCAACTTGAAATACCGCCCGATGGCTGACCTCAACCACTTTCAGATCGCCGCTGACATTGGGCACTTCCATTTTCAGCGGCGGCGACAGCGCCTGCCATTCGGCCTCGATCTGCCATGCCGGGTCGAAGTCGAAATATTCCACGCCGTCGAACGGCTGGCTCGCCGCCCAGTTGCGGTCGCGCAGACGCACCGCAATGCGACTCTCACGGTCAACCGGAAAAAACGACCAATTCTGAAAATCGACGACGCTCGGCTGCCCGGCAAAATCCGTCTGCAACTCCCGCGACTCACCGCCTACCGGCTGCCAGATCACCCGCCCGTCCTGCCACAGCAGATCGCCCAGATGCGCCGGGCCGCCGGGCAGAAGAACGACCGACCCTTCGCCGCTACCGACGCCGTTCAGCCCCGGCTCCAGCCAGAACAACCCGGCCAGCCCGAGCCAACTGTCGGGGCCGGCAAGCTCGGCATGACGTCTGGCCTGCCAGTCTTTCAGGTCGTCCCACATTTTTTCTGATCCTCGTTATTCACTTATATTGAAGTAAAACGCAGCTATGCATCGGCAACAACGGACAACCGGCCGAACCATCTCAGGTCTTCCGCCAGCCCATCGGGAGATGCGTCGCGCAGGCCACGGAAGGGCAGATCCAGGCCATGGCGGCGCAATTCGGCCTGCAGGGCCAGCATGAAAATACCCGACTCGGCGCCCAGCGAACTCGTCTCCGGATGCACCGCGCAGCCCGGGCTGCGCAGGTTGCCACCGAGCACGGCCAAGGGCGTGAAGCCTTGTTCGGACAACTCGACAACACGCCCAACCACCGACGCCGCCAGTTCAGCGCAGGCGAGCCGACCGGCCGGGGTATCGAGCGCCTGACGGATGCTGATGCCGGGTGGACGCTGACGCTTGAAGCCAAGCGCCGCGATCTCCGGACAAGGCATCTGCATGATGCCGATGCCTTTTTCGTGGCACAGGCGCAGGATTTCAAAATTCATCGCCGGGCAGTTGGCCGCCCCCTGATCGCGAACGTTCTGGTTCAGCACACAGTCGATCACCACGACGAACCGACCGCCCCGCCCATCATGCGGCAGCCCGGGCGGATGCGCGGGTTTGAACACGGCGAGCAGGGATCGCAGCGATGGCAGGCTCATGGCCCGATCATGTCACTGAACGGGCCACGGGCACAATCGGCACCTCCGCGATTCAATCCTTGACGAAACGAATCACGCCACTCGCGTCGCAACTGACGTGGATGACATCCTTGGCGGCGAACTTGCCTTCGAGAATGGCCTTGGCCAGCGGGTTCTCGATCTGTTGCTGGATCGCCCGCTTGAGCGGCCGGGCGCCAAACACCGGGTCAAAGCCGGCCTGCGCCAATTCGGCCAGGGCGCTGTCCTCGACGACGATGCCCATGTCAAGCTGGGCCAGCCGCTTTTCGAGATAACCGAGCTGGATCTTCGCAATGCCGGCAATGTGCTTCTCGTCGAGCGCATGGAAGACGACGACTTCGTCGATCCGGTTGATGAATTCCGGCCGGAAGTAGTTCTTGACCTCGGACATCACGGCCATCTTGATCACGCCGTATTCGTCGCCCGACATCTGCTGGATCATCTGGCTGCCGAGGTTGGACGTCATGACAATGACCGTGTTCTTGAAGTCGACCGTGCGCCCCTGACCATCGGTCATCCGGCCGTCGTCGAGGACCTGCAGCAGCACGTTGAAAACGTCCGGATGCGCCTTTTCGACTTCGTCGAGCAGGATCACCGAGTACGGCTTGCGACGCACAGCTTCGGTCAGGTAGCCGCCCTCTTCGTAGCCGACATAGCCCGGCGGCGCGCCGATCAGGCGAGCGACCGAATGCTTCTCCATGAACTCGCTCATGTCGATGCGGATCAGGTGGTCCTCGGCGTCGAACATGAACTCGGCCAGGGCCTTGCACAGCTCGGTCTTGCCGACGCCGGTCGGGCCAAGGAAGAGGAATGAGCCGTAGGGACGGTTCGGATCGGACAAGCCGGCGCGCGAACGACGGATGGCATCGCCCACCAGGCGCACCGCTTCATCCTGCCCGACCACGCGCTTGTGCAGCTTTTCTTCCATATTGAGCAGCTTTTCGCGCTCACCGGTCATCATCTTGCTGACCGGGATACCGGTCGCCCTGCTCACCACCTCGGCGATTTCTTCGGCGCCAACCTGCGTGCGCAGCAGAATATTCTTCTTGCCCTCGCCTTCGCCGGCCTTTTCGGCCGTCTTCAACTGGGCTTCGAGTTGCGGCAGCTTGCCGTATTGCAGCTCGGCGACCTTGTCGAGCTTGCCTTCGCGCTGCAACTTGGTGACTTCAGCCTTGAGCCTGTCGATTTCTTCCTTGATGTGCGCCGAGCCCTGAACCTGGGCCTTTTCGGCCTTCCAGATTTCCTCGAGGTCGGAATACTCCTTGGCCAGCTTGGCAATTTCGTCCTCGATCAGGCCAAAACGCTTCCGCGACGCCTCGTCCTTTTCACGCTTGACTGCCTCGCGCTCGATCTTGAGCTGGATGATGCGGCGGTCGAGCTTGTCCATGACCTCGGGCTTGGAGTCGATTTCCATCTTGATCCGTGACGCTGCCTCGTCGATCAGGTCGATCGCCTTGTCGGGCAGGAAGCGGTCGGTGATGTAGCGGTGCGACAACTCGGCGGCGGCAACGATGGCCGGGTCGGTGATGTCGACGCCATGGTGCAATTCGTACTTTTCCTGCAAACCGCGCAGGATGGCAATGGTGCTCTCCACCGAAGGCTCGTCGACCAGCACCTTCTGGAAGCGGCGCTCGAGCGCGGCATCCTTCTCGATGTACTTGCGGTATTCGTTGAGCGTCGTCGCGCCGATGCAGTGCAGTTCGCCGCGGGCCAGCGCCGGCTTGAGCATGTTGCCGGCGTCCATGGCACCTTCGGCCTTGCCGGCGCCGACCATGGTGTGCAGCTCGTCGATAAACAGGATGATCTGCCCGGCCTCCTGCGACACCTCTTTCAAGACCGCCTTCAGCCGTTCCTCGAACTCGCCGCGATACTTGGCACCTGCCAGCAGGCCGGCCATGTCGAGGACCAGCACCTTCTTGCCCTTGAGCGTTTCCGGCACTTCGCCGTTGATGATGCGCTGGGCCAGGCCTTCGACGATGGCCGTCTTGCCGACGCCCGGCTCGCCGATCAGCACCGGGTTGTTCTTGGTCCGGCGCTGCAGAATCTGGATGGCACGACGAATTTCATCGTCGCGGCCGATCACCGGGTCGAGCTTGCCCTGGGCGGCGCGCTCGGTCAGGTCGATGCAGTATTTTTTCAGCGATTCGCGCTGGCCTTCGGCCTCCTGCGAATCGACACCCTGCCCGCCGCGCACGGCCATGATCGCCGCCTCCAACGCCTTGCGGCTCAGGCCATGCTGCTTGGCCAGACGCCCGGTTTCGTTCTTGTCCTCGCAGACGGCGAGCAGGAACATTTCACTGGCGATGAACTGGTCGCCACGCTTCTGGGCTTCCTTGTCGGTCAGGTTGAGCAGGTTGCCAAGATCGCGCCCGATGGAGACCTCGCCGCCATGACCTTCGACCTTGGGCAAGCGGGTCAGCGCCTGCTCGAGATCCTTGCGCAGGCCCGCCACATTGGCCCCGGCCCGGCCGAGCAGCGAGGTCGTGCCACCGTCATCCTGATTGAGCAGGGCGAGCAGCAGGTGCTGCGGTTCGATGAACTGCTGGTCGCCGCCAATGGCCAGGCTCTGGGCATCGGAAAGGGCTTGCTGGAACTTGGTGGTTAATTTGTCGAGGCGCATCTTGATTCTCCCTGAGCGGAAATTTCCAATACCAGTCAGATGAGGACTTTCCCGCAAATTTCAACCCGCAGCCGGAGGTTGATTTTCTGTACCGGCACCACCAAAAATACCATTCGCATCAAATATTAGTGATACGCTTGTAATGATACTTTTGAAGTATTCGATAAAAATAACATGCGGAGGATGAAAAAATGGCCAATCAAGGAATGACCCTACGCGGCAAGTTGCTTGCCATGACCGCCATCACCGTCATCGCACTGACCGCCTTGCTCTCGGCAATACTGATCAACGGCAAGAGCCAGATGCTGGAAGACCGTGAAGCCAAGGTACGCAACCTGGTCGAGGCTACGCATGGCATTCTGACTTTCTACGAGAAGTCCTCACGTGACGGGCAGATGTCGGTAGACGACGCCAAGAAATTCGCCGCCGCGGCCATCCGCACCCTGCGCTACGACAAGGTCGAATATTTCTGGATCAATGACCTGCAGGACACCATGGTCATGCATCCGATCAAGCCTGAGCTTGAGGGCAAGAAACTCGACCAGATCAAGGACAAGAACGGCAAGTTCCTGTTCCAGGAGTTCAACAAGACAGTCAAGGCCAACGGTTCCGGCTTTGTCGACTATCTGTGGCCGAAGCCGGGTTCCGAAGAAGGCGTACCGAAAATTTCCTTCGTCATGGGCTTCGAACCCTGGGGCTGGGTGATCGGCTCGGGCATCTACATTGATGACGTCGATGCCAAGTTCCGTAGCGACGCCATCAAGCTCCTGCTCTGGGGACTGGGCATCGCCGGCTTTATCACCGTCTCGCTGCTCGTCCTCTCCAACAACATCGTCAAGACCTTGGGCGGCGACCCGGCAGTGGCCTCGGCCATCACCAAGCGCATCGCCGCCGGCGACCTGGCGACGCCCGTCGACTGCCCGCCGGGGGATCAGGACAGCCTGCTCGCCAACATCCGCAGCATGCAGGAAACCCTGCGCTTCATGATCTCGAGCATCGTCGCCAATGCCGAGCAGGTGGCCACCGCCGCCACCCAGCTCCTCAGCGCATCCGAGCAGGTTGCCGTACGGGCCAGCCAGCAGAGCGACGCCGCTTCGTCAATGGCTGCCTCGGTCGAGGAAATGGCAGTCAGCATCGATCAGGTCAAGGAAAATGCCAACGAAGCGCACAGCATTTCGCAAACTGCCGGCGAAATCTCCGAAGATGGCGCCTCCGTCATTCACAATGCGGCCAGCGAGATGCGCAAGATTTCCGATGCGGTGCAGGCCTCTTCGCAGATCATCGAGGATCTCGGCCACCAGTCCGACCAGATCACCTCCATCGTCAATACCATCAAGGAAATCGCCGACCAGACCAATCTGCTGGCGCTCAATGCCGCCATCGAAGCGGCCCGCGCCGGCGAACAGGGGCGCGGCTTTGCCGTGGTCGCCGACGAAGTGCGCAAGCTGGCCGAGCGCACCGGAAACTCGACCAAGGAAATCGGCGACATGGTGGCCAAGATCCAGAACGGGACGCGCAGCGCTGTCGCCAGCATGCAGGACGGCGTCCGTCAGGTCAGCAACGGTGTCGAGCTGGCCAACCAGGCCGGCGATTCGATCAACCGCATTCGCGACGGGGCGCTACGCGTGACGGTCGTGGTCAACGGCATTTCCGACTCGATTTCGGAACAGAGCATGGCCAGCAACGAAATCGCCCAGAAGCTCGAAGTCATCGCCCAGATGTCCGAGGAAAGTGCCGCAGCCGTTCGCCATACGGCCGATGCAGCGCGCCAGATGCAGGCGCTGTCCACCTCCTTGCGGCAGATGGTGGCGCAGTTCAAGACCTGATCAGAAGGAAATATCTTTCCGGGGAGCCAAGGCTCCCCATTTTTATTTCTGCCATCGCGCCACGGCGCTGTCGCCCGCATCGCGGGCTTCGATCAGTTTTTCCCGGAGCTGCGGGGCGGCTCGATCAATAAAGGCACGAACCCGGGACGATAAAAGACGGGCGTGGGGATAGGCGAAATTGACCGGGACTGGTGGCAGCTCGTAGGCACTCAGCAAGCGGACCAGCTTGCCGGCCGCCAGTTGCTCGCGTACCTGGTAGGCAAGAAATAGCCCGCAACCAAGTCCCTTCAGGCAGGCATCGATGGCGAAATCGATGTGATTGGTGCTCAGGTTCTCGGGCATTGTCACCCGTAGCGGACGCCCGTTTTCCTGAAACGACCAGTCCGGTTCAAGACTTGATCCAGTAATTCGAATCGCCTTGTGCTTTTGCAATTCGGCCGGATTTTCCGGTTGACCGTGGCGGGCCAGGTATTCCGGGCTGGCACAGACAATCCGGCCGGTCGCACCGAGCGGCACGGCGACCAGCGAAGATTCAGGCAGCGTACCGATGCGTACGGCGAGATCGATGCCTTCATGAATCAGATCGACGACGCGATCAAGCAGCAACAGCTCGATGCGCACCTCGGGATACGCTGCAAGAAAATCGGTGACGGCCGGACCGACATGCAAGCGCCCGAACATCACCGGCGCCGTGATGACCAGCCGTCCGGCCGGCTTGACTTGACGGGCCAGCAGGGCCGCTTCGGCCTCCTCGATATCCTGCAGCAGATGCCGGCAATGTTCGAAATATTCGCGCCCCTCGTCGGTCAGGGCCATGCGTCGGGTCGTGCGATTGAGCAAGCGAACCCCCAGCGCCCGTTCCAGCCCCGACAGGCTGCGCACCACCGAGGTAGGCGAAGTGCCCAGGCGGTCGGCGGCGGCCGTCAGACTGCCGGCCTCGACGATGCGCACGAAGGTGGTCATGGCATGCAATTTATCCATGAGGTGAAATTAAACCGATACTTGCATAAGTATTCTAACTATAAGTCTATTTATTGCGATTGCCGCATAGCTGATGATGACCGCTTTCCCGCATCAACAAGGAAACCCGCCGTGTCCCGCCACTTTGCCAGCATCGCCTACACGCCCAGCGTCCGGGCCAGCCAGCGCCTCCATGGCGGACGCGACCTGGGCGAAGGACTGGACGAGACCGGCGAAACACCGGTCGTCGAACTCGGCCCGCGCGAGTATGAATTCATTGCGGCCCGCGACAGTTTTTACCTGTCTACGGTCAGCGAAAGCGGCTGGCCGCATGTCCAGCATCGCGGCGGACAGGCCGGATTTCTCCAGGTACTCGACCCGACCACGCTGGCCTTTGTCGATTTATCCGGCAACCGCCAGTACGTTAGCGTCGGCAACCTGAGCGGGAATGACCGCGCAGCGCTGATCCTGATGGATTACCCGAACCGGCGCCGCCTGAAAATATTGGGTCACGTCGAGATGGTCGAGCTTGCCACGGTCAACCCGAAATTATTGGCAAAAATGAAAATTCCCGAGAGCGACGTCGAGCGCATCATGCTCATCCGGATCGCCGCTTTCGACTGGAACTGCTCCCGCCACATCACCCCACGTTTTACCGAAAGCGAGTGGCAAACCCGCTCTTCGTCACTGCCAACCACGTCCATCACCAAGGAGTAAGACATGAAACTGTACGATCTTGAACCCTCCGGCAACTGCTACAAGGTTCGGCTGTTTGCCGCACTGACGAAGATTCCGCTGGACATCGTTCCAGTCGATTTCATGGGCGGCGAACACAAGCGCGCGCCCCTCATCGACCTCAACCCGCTGGGCGAGCTCCCCATCCTCGACGATGCCCCGGTGGTGCTGCGCGACTCGCAGGCCATCCTTGTTTACCTGGCCGGCAAATATGGCTACGAAAGCTGGCTGCCGCGCGACCCGGCCGGCATGGGCGAGGTCATGCAATGGTTGTCGACCTCTGCCAACGAAATCCAGAATGGCCCGGGCGCCGCCCGACTGGTCGACAAATTCGGCTACGCCATCGACAAGGCCGATGCCGTGAAGCGCGCCGACAACATCCTGCCGGTCATCGAAGCGCATCTCGCCAAACACCAATGGCTGGCGCTCGATCGGCCAACCATTGCCGACTGCGCGGTGATGCCTTACGTCGCGCTGGCGCCCGAAGGCGGCATCCCGCTCCAGCCCTATCCGAATATCAGGGCATGGATAGCACGCATCAAGGCCCTGCCCGGCTTCATCCCGATGTCGGGCATTTAGAGTCAATCGAAAACAGTCGCCGCCGTAGCGAACAAGCGTCGCTGCGGCACGGCACGGCACGGTGAACGCGCTATTTCTGCCAGCGCGCTGCCGCGCTGTCGTCGGCGTCGCGGGCATCGACCCAGCGCGCGCCTTGCGGCGTTGCTTCGCGCTTCCAGAACGGGGCGCGGGTTTTCAGGTAATCCATGATGAATTCGCACGCAGCGAAGGCTTCGCCGCGGTGGGCGCTGGTCACGGCAACGAGGACGATCTGGTCGCAAGGCTTGAGCGGGCCGACGCGGTGGATGACCAGCGCGTCATAGATGTCCCAGC
Organism: Gammaproteobacteria bacterium; assembly: GCA_018828385.1. Taxonomy (GTDB): domain Bacteria; phylum Pseudomonadota; class Gammaproteobacteria; order Burkholderiales; family Rhodocyclaceae; genus Azonexus. The sequence continues at coordinate 554,235 of JAHJVE010000023.1, forward strand.
GGCCTTTGGCTTCGGCGACGATTGCCTCGAGCGCCTTTTCGGTCATGCCGGAATAGTGCTCCAGCGTCATTTCAGCAACGCTGGCCCCATCGTTGATATCGCGAACCAGACCGAGAAAGCTGGCCAGCGCGCCAACCCGGGCATCAGCCGCGCGCAGCGCCAGCAACTCGGCGCCAAGATCGAAATCGGCTTCCTGGACCCGGACGGTCATGCTTAGATTACCTCGCGTGCTTCCATGAAACGCAGCTTGGGATACTTCTCTTTGACCATGTTCAGATAAACATTGTTCGGCGCCAGGTAGACCGGATCGTCCGCGCCGTCGAGCGCGACGTTGGCGCTGTAGCGGTCGGAAATCTGGCGGAGTTCGGCCGCATCTCCCTGAATCCAGCGCGCCGTGGCGCAGTTGTAGGACTCGAAAATGACCTGCACGCCGTATTCGTTTTCCAGACGGCTGGCCACCACGTCGAACTGCAGCGTGCCGACCGCGCCAAGGATCAGATCGGTACCGGAGAGCGGCCGGAACAACTGGGTCGCGCCCTCTTCCGCCAGTTGCTGCAAACCTTTCTGGAGCTGCTTGATCTTGAGCGGGTTGGCGATGCGGGCGAGACGGAAGTGTTCCGGCGCGAAGGACGGGATGCCCGTGAAACGCAGGTCCTCGCCTTCGGTAAAGGTTTCGCCGAGACGGATCGTGCCGTGGTTCGGGATGCCGATGATGTCGCCCGGATAGGCTTCGTCGGTCGTGCTGCGGTCACGGGCCATGAAGGTGATGGCGTTGTTGACCGACAGCAGCTTGCCGCCGGCGCCCTGCTTGACCTTCATGCCGCGCTCGAACTTGCCGGAGCAGACGCGCAGGAAGGCGATGCGGTCGCGGTGCTTGGGGTCCATGTTGGCCTGGATCTTGAACACGAAACCGGAGAATTTCGGCTCGTTCGGCTGCACTTGGCGGGTCACCGCCGGCCGGGCAATCGGTGGCGGCGAGAGGTCGACGACGGCATCGAGCAGGCTCTGCACACCGAAGTTATTGACCGCCGAACCGAAGAAGACCGGCGACTGCTTGCCGCTCAGATAAGCCTCCGCATCGAAGGCGTGCGAAGCGCCGCGAACCAGTTCGATGTCCATGCGCAATTCGTCGGCCTGGCTGCCGATCAGCTCGTCGAGACGCGGATTGTCGAGGCCCTGGATGATCTCGGCCGTGCCCTTCTCGGCCTGCGGATCGAAGAAGGCGATGGCGTCGTCGTAGAGGTGATAGACGCCACGGAAGCGCTTGCCCATGCCGATCGGCCAGGTCATCGGGGCGCACTGGATACCGAGCACCGACTCGATTTCGTCGAGCAGGTCAATCGGCTCCTTGCCTTCGCGGTCGAGCTTGTTGATGAAGGTCAGAATCGGCGTATCGCGCATGCGGCAGACGTTGAGCAGCTTGATCGTCTGCGCCTCGACGCCATTCACCGAGTCGATGACCATGACCGCCGAGTCGACAGCCGTCAGCGTGCGATAGGTGTCTTCCGAAAAGTCTTCGTGGCCCGGCGTGTCGAGCAGGTTGATCATGCACTCGCGGTAGGGAAACTGCATGACCGACGAGGTCACCGAAATGCCGCGCTGCTTCTCTAGCTCCATCCAGTCCGAGGTCGCGTGGCGCGAAGCCTTGCGGGCGCGCACTTCACCGGCCACCTGGATGGCGCCGCCGAACCACAGCAGCTTTTCGGTCAGCGTCGTCTTACCGGCGTCGGGGTGGGAAATGATGGCAAAGGTACGCCGGCGGGCGATTTCGGTATCGAGGGGAGTCACGGCTGGGCTTGGAAATGCGGAAAGGCGGCAATTATACCTTTGCCACCCGACAAGCACCGGCGTTCAGGAAACGGGCAGCGCTTGCCGGTACACCGCCCGGCTGGCGTAGGCCAGCCACGGCAAGGTCAGCGGCAGGAGCGGCAAAAGCAGGACGCTGCCGATTGTCACGGTCGACAGGAAAAAAGCCCAAAAAATGGCCGGTATGAAATTGGCGAAAACGACGCGCACGCTGAGCACCACCGCCTCAACCAGCCCGGCCCGGCGCTCGCAGAGCAGCGGCACGGAAAAGGCCGCGACGCAGTACAGCAGCAGCGCGATAACCAGGCCGGAAACCCCGGCCCAGCGCACGAAGGACAGCACATTGGCGGCGGCCGGCAGCAGCCTGTCGAGCCACACCGGCGTCGCCCCGACCATGTAGGCGTAGAGAATCGCCGCGTCGGTGACGAAGATCATGAAGAGCAGCGCGCAAACCAGCGACAGCGCCCAGAGCGCCCGCGAGGCCCGGGCAAAGCCGCTGACGATGCTGGCCGGACCGACTGCCTCGCCGGCTTCATACGCCCCGGCGATGCCGAAAAATCCGGCTAGGGCGACCGGACCGACCAGCATGAAAGCACCAGCCGCGGCGATGATGAACGGCGTCCAGCCCTGGGCCAGCAGGCCGCCCATGATGGCCAGGCCGCCGAGCGCAAAAACGAGGGCGTAGCCGGTGCTGATGCCGCGCGTCGCATTGGCTATGCGCCAGCCTTCGGCCAGGGCGCGGTGCAGGCTGCCAATGCTTAGAGGGGAAAGGGTCATCCGTCAATCCGATCAAAAAACAGCCATCCGGACGGATGGCTGGGTGATTGACCGAGACTAGCGAAAAGCCCCCTCGCCCCGCTCTAATGCAAATCAAATTTACCGGGCGTGTCTAAACAGCCAAGCGATCAAACAACCACCAGCGTCTGCCGTCCGTACCATTCCTCGCCGGCCGGCAGCGTGATAGGCCGGGTGGCTGCCGCCTCGACGCAGAGCATGTGGCGCCAGCCGTTGGCCGGCATGTCCTTGAGCTCGGCGCAGCGGTCGACAAAGGGGTTCCATACGACGACATCCGGGAAGCCCTGGTTCTGGGTGGCGATGCTCACTTTTCCGGCGTGCAGCAATTGCGGGCGCTTGGCGTTGAAATAGACGCGGTCGACCTCGCTGTCGACCGTCACTTCCGAGCGGGCTTCGCGGGCGATTCGGTCGTTGTCGAGGGCATCGCAGTACTCCAGGCCGTCCAGCCCCTCGAGCACGGCCTCCTCGACCTGGGCGACGCGCAGGTAGGTGTGCAGCGCCCCGGTAAAGGACAGCGGCGTGCCGCCGGTATTGGTGATGCACAGCTCGACGTCGATGCGGTCGGCTTCCAGCATCAAGGTCAGTTCGGCGACAAAGGCATGCGGCCAGAGCGCCAGCGTGGACGCATCGCTGGCCAACTCCATGGTCACCAGGGCGAAACCGTCGCCGGTCCGCTGGCTGCTCACCGTCCATTCGCGGGTCCGCACCAAGCCATGCTTGGGCAGATCGCCACGTTCGGCGAATTGCGGAAAACAGACGGGAATGCCGCCGCGAATGGCGACACTGCCATCAAAAACCGCCTTATCGGACAGGAACAGGCGCTCCTTGCCGTCCGGCGGCACCCAGGACAAAACCTGTGCGCCCAGCTTGCTGATGATGGCGCTGGCGCCGCGCGGGCCGTTCAGGCGCAGGGCTTCGATGCCGTGGAAATCGATGGCTTCAATGGAGAGTTTCATGGGGATTCGGAATCACGTAAAGGTGGGGACGGACATGCAGGATCTCGACTTCATGGCCAAGCAGCGTCACGCTGCCTGAACGACGGTCGTTACCGGTGTCGCTGTATTCAAAGGAATAGATTCGGCGCAGCCTGAGCAGCCCTGCATCGTCGCGCGCCAGGCGCACCGAGGTGCCAACGACGGTTTCGTCGAGAAACTGGAGATGGTCGTCCTGACAAGCCTGGCGGGCTGCTCTGACGCCAATTTCCCGCGTTTTCAGGCTATCCAGCCAGAACCAGACGGCGAGCCCGATGAGGGCAAGAAACAGGATTTCGCTCAAATTCATGGCCGGAGTATACGTAATGCGGAAATAACGCACAGAAATTCCCGGTAAATTACCGGATAATTCGCATGTCAAATTTTCTGTGGCCATCATGGAATCACCCCTGCAACTGCTACGCGACCTGTTTCCGTTCGGCCAGAATGCGGCTGAACAGAAAAGCGCAGCTGCAGTTCGCGGCCTGCTCGATACGGTGACCGGCCTGTCGCCGCAGGAAACCATCGCCAAACTGGCCGGCAGCGTCCTGCCCAGCATCAACGGGCAACCCAACCTGCACATGCGCTTCAAGCTGCTTGAAGACGTCAGGCTCGAAGCCGAAGAAGCCCTGCCCGTTCTCGAAAAACTGATCGGCCACGCAGTCCTGCCCTTGCCGCTCAGCGCATCCACCTCGGCCCTGCACGCCGACAATTTGCTCAAGGGCCTGGCCCTTGCTTACACCGGCATTGCCCGCAGCATCAACAAGGGCCATCTCAACGACGGGCTCAGCCACCTCATGCATCGCAGCGTGCGCCGTGCCATGGCCATGATCAGCCGCCGTCAGCTCCTCGCCTACCGAGCCTACGCTGCCCCCTCGGCGGGTTCGTGGCAGGCCCTGCACGACCTCTACCAGATGGCGCGCGGCCAGCGTTCGAAGCCGCTCAACGGCGAAACTGCACCGATCGAACACGAATACCTCGGCGCCCTGCTCTTTGCCTACCTGGAGCCGACCAAGCTGCCCCGGGCCGAGCTCGACCTCATCAACACCTGCACCCGGCAACTGGCCGCCTACGCGATGATCGGTGAAGTCACGCCGGAAACCGGCACCGGCAAGACAAGCGATCCCTATTTCCTCGTTCGCCCGGACGAAGGCAACCCGGGCTATCCGATCTCGCGCCTGCCTTCCGGCACCTCGACTTTCGGCAGCCTGCTCATCGACTGCACGCAGGTCATCACGGCCATCGACCGCAACATTACCCGGCGCCCGGGCAAGACCATCGACCCCGATCTCGATGCGTCACCGGCCCTGCTCCAGACCCTGCGCGTCGCCATTGGCGGCAAGAGCGCCCGCCGCTTCAGCCGCACCCGCTTTCGCCCGCGCGGCGACCTGGTCAGCGGGTTCGGGTCGGTCCTCAGTTTCCTCGACGGCAACACGTTCTCGCGCCGCTCGGTCGACTCGGCCTCGCGCTACGATGGCCGCGACTACGCGTCGAGCGAATGGGCCATGGTCGACGAAAGTCCGGACGGCTTCCGCCTGCGCTTCATCAAGGGGGAGAAGCGCAAGCTGGGGGCCGGCGACATCGTCGCCCTGCAGCCGCGCGAGTCGAGCAAGATTCACGTCTGCCTGGTCCGTCGCATTTCCTCTTCCCAGATCCGGCTCGAACTCGGCTTGCAGCTCATGTCGCCGCAAGTCAGTGTGGTCGATGTCGTGGCCGAGGAAATTGCCGAGCAACGGGCCGTTTTCCTGCACACCCTGCCGGCCTACGGCAAGTATTCCGGGCTGATCACGGCACCGGGCACATTCCGGACCGGCCAGAAAATCATGGTCAAATTGCCGGGACGTTCGCTGCACCGTCAAATCGGGACATGCATGGAAGCCAACGAGGGGCTAGAATTCTTCGCCCTCGACCGACTCCCGGATTAAGGGCCAGACAGGCTCCAAAAAATGCTCAGCTACCGCCATGCCTTTCACGCCGGCAACCACGCCGACGTGCTCAAACACCTCATCCTGATCGAGATCGCGCAATACATGGCCGAAAAGCCGGCGCCGTTCTGGATCATCGACACCCACGCCGGGGCCGGGCGTTATGCGCTGGAATCAGCCCACGCCACCAAGCTCGGCGAATACCGCGACGGCGTCGGCCGTCTCTGGGAAGCCAAGGGCTTGCCCAAGGCGGCGCTCAACTACCTTGATTTCGTCAGGATGCTGAACCCGGACGGCCAGTTGCGCCATTACCCCGGTTCGCCGTGGCTGGCCCGCCAACTGCTGCGCGACAGCGACCGTCTGCGCCTCTACGAAATGCACAGCACCGACGGCAAGCTGCTGACCGAATGCTTCAAGGGCGCCGGCCGCGCCGTGGCCATCACCGAGGGCGACGGCTTTGCCGGCCTCAAGGCCGTCCTGCCCCCGCCACCGCGCCGGGCGCTGGTGCTCATCGATCCGTCCTACGAAACCAAGGGCGATTACACGGCCGTCGTCAAAACCTTGCAGGATTCGCTCAAACGCTTCGCCACCGGCACCTACGCGCTGTGGTACCCGATGCTCGGCAAACCGGAATCCCGCCAGTTGCCGGACAAGCTCAAACGGCTGGGCTCTGCCAACTGGCTGCATGCAACGCTGGAAGTCAAGGCACCGGCCAGGGATGGTTTCGGCATGCATGGCAGCGGGATGTTCATCATCAATCCGCCATGGACGCTGGAAAAGACCCTGCACGACACGCTACCGGCACTGGCCAAGCTGCTCGCTCAGGATGCCGGCGCGAAATACACGCTGGAAAGCGAATCGACCTGACGGATCAGCCCAGCTCAGTATATTTGGCCCGCGAGCCGTAGGCTTTGTCGACCGGGTATTTCTCGGCGTTCTTGGCCAGTTTGGCATGGGCCGCAGCGGCGAGATCGATGCCCGCCGTGTCGGCGATGAGTAGCAGATAGAGCAGGATGTCGGCACATTCGTCGCGCAGCGCTTCGGCGGCTTGCGGATTGGCCGGCAGCGCCTCGACCTCGGCATCACTTTTCCATTGCGTCAGTTCGAGCAACTCGGCCGCTTCGAGATTGAGCGAGGTGATCAGGTTGCGTAGGGTGTGAAACTGCTGCCAGTCGCGGGCATCGCGAAACGCCCGCAGTGCTACGGTCAACGCCGAAAAATCGCTCATTTTGAAATCCTTTTGACTGAGCGGCGATCATGCCAGCCCGGCCCGGTCGCGGCAATGCGCTTCGATCAGGGCCGGCATGGGGGGCCACCGGGGAACCTTCGGTGGCGGACCGCTATCCAACTCGATGTATTTGTCGCGGATTCGGCGTTTTAACAGAATCGTCCGGGAGAAGTAAGAGGCATTGCATGGTCACGACTGATGCAGGTCTTTGAGAAAATATTCGAAGCGGTTCCCGATGGCTTGCTGGTGGTCGATGCAGCAGGCCTGGTTCTATATGCGAACGGCGCACTGGAACGTCTGTTCGGCTACCTGCCGGAGGAGCTTGTCGGCCAGCCGGTCGAGCGTCTGACGCCACGCCGGCTGGCCTCCGTACATGTGGCTTATCGTGAGCAATACCAGGCCGCGCCCAAAGCCCGCGCGATGGGCGCGAGCAGTGACCTGCTCGGCTGCCGCAAGGATGGCAGCCTGTTTCCGGTCGATGTCATGCTCTCGCCGCTGGAGATCGGCGACCGGAAACAAACGCTGTGTGTCGTCCGCGATGCCACGGCGCGCAAGGAGGTCGAGGCCAAACTGCATATCGCCAGCACGGTGTTCCAGTCGACGCAGGAAGCCATCGTGGTAACCGATGTCGATTGCCGCATCGTTGCCGTCAACCCGGCTTTCGAGATGGCCACCGAATATACCGAGAAGGAACTTCTCGGTCAGCATATGCGCGTCCTGCGCTCGGGTCGGCACGACCCATTCTTCTACCGCCGGATGTGGGATTCGATTCTGAGCACCGGCGAATGGCAGGGGGCGATCTGGAATCGGCGGAAGAGTGGCGAGATATATCACGAGTGGCTGTCGATCAGCACGGTCAGGGACCGCGACGGACGGCCGGTGCAGTATGTCGGGATCACCACCGACATGAGCCGGATGAATCACGTCGAGACCGCCGTCGAGCGGCTCGCCCACTACGATGCGCTGACCGGACTGCCGAACCGCCTGCTGCTCAATTCGCGCATCCAGAAAACCTGGGAGCGCGCCCACCGCGACGGCAAGCCGTTTGCCGTGATGTTCCTCGACCTCGATGGCTTCAAGGCGGTCAACGACAGGCTCGGCCACCCGGTCGGCGACGAACTGCTCAAGGTTGTCGCCACCCGCCTGCGCGAGAACATGCGCGAAACGGACACCATCGCCCGGCTCGGCGGCGACGAATTCCTGATCGTTCTCGAGGATGTCGGGCGCGACGAAATTGTCGCGGTGGCCGAGCAACTGATCGAACGGATCGGCGCCCCCTTCGACCTCGGGCTGGCCGAGCCGGTTTGCGTCGGCCTGAGCCTGGGCTGGAGCCATTACCCGGAACATGCCGACAACGTGCCGGCGCTGATCCGCCAGGCCGACGAGGCGTTGTATCAGGTCAAGCGTTCGGGCCGGGGCGCCTGGCGGGAGTATTGCGCTTAGTTGGCGGCCGCCAGGCAGGTAAAATCAGCCAATCTCGCGGTTAGCCGGCATTGCTACGGTCAACCCGAAAAAACGGCCAAAATTGAAATGTCCCAAGGAGTCCGCATGCCCCTCTTCCGCCTCGCCGACAAACAGCCGCAACTCGGCGCCAACGCCTGGATCGCGCCCAACGCCACGGTCATCGGCGACGTCCGCCTTGGCGCCAACAGCTCAATCTGGTGGAATGCCACGCTGCGCGGCGACAACGATCCGATCCACATCGGTGACAACACCAATATCCAGGACGGCTCGGTGCTGCACACCGACGAAGGCGTCCCGATGCACATCGGCAACAACGTCACCGTCGGCCACCTCGTCATGCTGCACGGCTGCACGGTCGGCGACGGCAGCCTGATCGGCATCGGCTCGGTCATCCTCAACCGGGCGGTGATCGGCAAAGGCTGCATCGTCGGCGCCAATACGCTGATTCCCGAAGGCAAGGTCTTTCCCGACCGCGTGCTCATCGTCGGCTCGCCCGGCAAGGTGGTGCGCGAACTGAGCGACGATGATGTCGCCAAGCTGCAGAAATCAGCCGAACACTACGTCGCCAACGCCCAACGTTATCGCGACATGCTGATGCCGCTGTAAGCCGGCCAGCCGATGCGCCTCCTGCTCATTCTGCCCCTGCTGCTCATGGCCACCCCGAGCCGGGCCGCCCCGTGCGACGCGCTGCCCAAACCGTCGGTGACGATCAAGCGTATCGAAGAGCGCCTGAGCACCAACACAGAGTACAGCTACCAGTCGCTGACCAACATCGGCGCCGCGCTGGCCCGCCCCGGCAAACAGGTACTCGGCCTGACCCGCGGCAACGCGACCGTCGGTTTCGCCTCGAATACGCCGGCCATCACCGACCCGAGCGGCCGCTGGGAATGCGCCAGCCCGCAGATCACGCTGAGCTTCGGCTTCAGCCCGATGACCGTCTACGTTGCCCGCGAATTCCCCGAAGGGAGCTGCGCCTACAAGGAAATCCTCGACCACGAGATGCGCCACGTCGAGGCCTACCGGAAGCACATCGCCAACATCGAAAAAGCGTTAACCGAATCGCTCACCGCCCGCTTTGCCACCGGCGCCATCTGGCGCGGCCCGGTCGGCCAGACCGCCGCCCGGCTCCGCCAGGAACTCGACGCGCGCTGGGCGCCCTACGTCCAGCGGCAGATCAAGCTGGTCGACGAAGCCCAGGCCAAAATCGATACCGCCGAAGAATACGAACGCGTCGCCAATGCCTGCGACGGCGCCGTCGGCAAGGTGCTGCGCGGCAAGTCATGAGCGACTGGACGCCCCGGATGCAAGGATATCGGGACGTTAAAAAGCCACTATCCGGGGATAGCGGCTTGCGGCTGACAATCGTGAAGCGTTAGACGGCGTTCGCCAGATTCGACAGCGTGATGTTCGGAAGCATGTTTTCCATGATTTTCTGCAAACCGACCCGCGCCTTCGTATTGATCAGTAGCGGGGCGCGCAGGTTGGGCGTGATCGCCGCCTTGCCACCTTCGTCCTGCTTGAACAGCACCTGCATGACTACCACATCCTCCGGAGCGGGCGACTGGAGCAGCGCATTTTCGGCATCGCTCAGCACCAGTTCATAGTTGAAGCCCAGTGTCGTCGGGTCGACAATCTGGAAAGCCAGCATGGGGTCGTCGAGCGACTGCAGCGTATAGCTGACCGGGTGCTCCTTGCCTTCTTCATGGGCCAGCATGAAACGCTTGCTCTGCTCAAAGCCGGCCAGGCCACTCGGGAAAGTGATGACTTTTTCCGGGCTCACCTCTACGGCGCCAAACAAATAGGTTTCAATTTTCATCGTTTTTCTCCTCTCGATTGGAATGCATACAACATACTCTACCCCCTGCGGTGATGGTTGTATTTTCCACCACTATTGCGCATAGTGCACCCCCATTTTTGCCGTACTGCCGCACCCATGCTGCCATCCATCGAACACCGCATTGCCGCCGAACTCGGCGTCCGCCCGGCCCAGGTCAACGCCGCCATCGCCCTGCTTGACGAAGGCGCCACCGTGCCCTTCATCTCGCGCTACCGCAAGGAAGCGACTGATGGCCTCGACGACACGCAACTACGTAACCTCGAAGAACGCCTGACCTACCTGCGCGACCTCGAAGAGCGGCGCACCGCCATCCTGGCCAGCATCGAGGAACAGGGCAAGCTGACGCCGGAACTCAAGGCCGAGATCAGCGATGCCGAAACGAAACAGCGTTTGGAGGATCTCTACCTCCCCTACAAACAAAAGCGCCGCACCAAAGCGCAGATCGCCCGCGAAGCCGGCATCGAGCCGCTCGCCCTCGGCCTGCTTGAAGATCCGAACCTGACGCCGGACGACGAAGCCGAGAAATACCTCAACGCCGAGGCCGGTTTTGCCGACGCCAAGGCCGTCCTCGACGGCGCCCGCCAGATCCTCATGGAAAAGTTTGCCGAGGATGCCGAACTGCTCGGCGGCCTGCGTACTTACCTCAGCGAACACGGTCACGTTCGCTCGACCGTCGTCGAAGGCAAGGAAACCGAAGGGGCAAAGTTCCGCGACTGGTTCGACTTCGCCGAACCGATTGCCACGATGCCTTCGCACCGCGCCCTGGCCCTGCTCCGCGGCCGCAACGAAGGCATGCTGCAAGTGGCGCTGGTTCTCGACTCCGAACTTGACCCGGAGGCCGTCAAGCCCGGCACCCAAAACCCCTGCGAGCAGCGCATCGCCGTCCGGTTCGGCATCAAGCCGCAGGGCCGACCGGCCGACAAGTGGCTGGCCGACACCGTGCGCTGGACCTGGAAAGTCAAGGTCTACACCCACCTCGAACTCGAACTCATGAACGAGCTACGCGAGCGCGCTGAGGAAGAAGCCATCCGCGTCTTCGGCCGTAACCTCAAGGATTTGCTGCTCGCCGCCCCGGCCGGCCAGCACGTCACCATGGGCGTCGATCCGGGCATCCGCACCGGCTGCAAGATCGCCATCGTCGACGCCACTGGCAAGATGCTCGACCACGCCACCATCTACCCGCACGAACCGCGCTGCGATTGGGACGGCTCGATAGCCACCATCGGCCGCCTGGCCGCCAAGCACCAGGTCAGCCTGGTCGCCATCGGCAACGGCACGGCCAGCCGCGAGACCGACAAGCTGGTGCAGGACGTCATGAAGCGCTATCCGGAAGCCCGCTTGCAGAAGATTGTGGTTTCCGAAGCCGGCGCCTCGGTCTATTCGGCCTCCGAATTCGCCGCCAAGGAATTCCCCGACCTCGACGTCTCGATCCGCGGTGCCGTTTCCATCGCCCGCCGCCTGCAGGATCCGCTGGCCGAACTGGTCAAGATCGACCCCAAATCCATCGGCGTCGGCCAATACCAGCACGACGTCTCGCAAACCAAGCTGGCGAAGAATCTCGATGCCGTCGTCGAGGACTGCGTCAATGCCGTCGGCGTCGACGTCAATACCGCCTCGGTGCCGCTCCTCGCCCGCATCTCTGGCTTGACGGCAGGGCTGGCCACCAACATCGTCAGCTACCGCGACGCCAACGGCGCCTTCCGCTCGCGTGACGAACTCAGGAAAGTCCCGCGCCTCGGCGACAAGACCTTCGAGCAGGCGGCAGGATTCCTGCGCGTGCCGAACGGCGACAACCCGCTCGACAGTTCCTCGGTGCACCCGGAAGCCTACCCGGTGGTCGAAAAAATCATTGTTGACCTCAACAAGTCAATCAAGGAAATCCTCGGCGACAGCCGCGCCCTCAAGGGCCTCAACCCGGCGAAATACACCGACGAACGTTTCGGCCTGCCAACCGTTCAGGACATCTTCAAGGAACTGGAAAAGCCCGGCCGCGACCCTCGCCCCGAGTTCAAGACGGCCACCTTCGCCGACGGCGTCGAAAAAGTCGGCGACCTGCGCCCAGGCATGATTCTGGAGGGCGTCGTCACCAACGTCGCCGCCTTCGGCGCCTTCGTCGATATCGGCGTGCACCAGGATGGTCTGGTGCATGTCTCGGCCCTGTCCAACACCTTCGTCAAGGACCCGCACACCGTCGTCAAGGCTGGCCAGATCGTCAAGGTCAAGGTGCTCGAAGTCGACCTGCAACGCCAGCGCATCGCGCTGACCATGCGCATGGGCGACGAGCCGAGCCAGGCCAAACGCCACGACGCCGCCCCGAGCGGGCGCGGCAATGCGCCGAGCCGGCCCCAGCCACGCAGTACCGGCCCGGCCCCGGCCGGCAACGCGATGGCGTCAGCCTTTGCCAAGCTGAGGAAGTAATTCGCGCACTGCCACGGTCAACCCGAAAAAATGGCCAAAATCGAAATGGCCATTTTCATTTGCTTACAACCTGAAACAGCCTGCTGACAGCGGGATGGCAACTTGCAGACTAGACTGATGTCATCAAAGCACCATTCAGTTGCCATCATGAAACGCCCCCTGCTTTTCCTCGCCCTCATCCCCCTCACTCTGTGGGGAATTTTCGCCCTGCCCGACGTCCTCGCCGCCAATCCCCCAGGCCCCTGGGCTTGGCGCAAGCCATTGATCATCCTCTCCGGCCTGCTCGCCCTGTGGTGGATGAGCGCCGGCATGCTGCTCGCCACGCGTGCCCCCTGGCTGGAAAAACGTTTCGGCGGCCTCGACAAGCTCTACCGCCTGCACAAGAACATCGGCATCGGCGCCGGCCTCCTCGTCTTCACCCACTGGATGATCGAATGGCTGCCCAAGAACCTGTCCAAGGCCGGCCTGATCACCGGTCCACGCGGCCCGCGCGGACCACGCGGCGAGCCCGATATGTGGATCGACCTGGCCAAGGATGTCGGCGAATGGGCCGGCTACATCCTGATGGCGCTGGTCGTCGTGGCCCTGATCAAACGCATTCCCTACCGCTATTTCCGCTGGGTGCACAAGGCCTTTGGCGCCGTTTTTCTGGCTGGCGCCTTCCACGGCCTGCTGCTCATGCCGACGACTTTCTGGCAAAGCCCGCTCGGCTGGCTGACCGCAGCCGTCGCCGCGGCCGGTGTCATCCCCGCCCTGCTCTCGCTGAGCAATCGCATCGGCCGCAAACGCCAGCATCGCGCCGAGATCGTTTCGCTCAGCCGGCACGACGGCAAGCTGCTCGAAATCGTCTGCCGCCCCGAACAGAACTGGCCCGGTCACCAGGCCGGACAATTCCTCTTCGCCAACTTCGGCTCGCCCGGCGAAGGCGCCCACCCATTCACCATCGCCTCGGCCTGGAACCCGCAGGAAGGCACGCTGACCCTGGCCATCAAGGCGCTCGGCGACTTCACGGCCCAGCTCCCCGCCTTGATCGAGGCCGGCCAGACAATCACCCTCGAAGGCCCCTACGGCGCATTTGATTTTTCGGCCAAAATTCCGGTTGACCGCGCCCCGCAGGAAGCACTCTTGGGGTGTAGGAATGCGGCGCATCAGGTCTGGGTTGCCGGCGGCATCGGCATCACGCCCTTCCTGGCCCGCCTCGAGCAACTGGCCGCTGCCCCGGCGCCAGCAAAAGCCACGGCCGATCTTTTCTACTGCACACCGAACGCCGCGGCCGGCGATTTCCCCGAACATCTCGAAGCCCTCTGCGCTGCCGCCGGCGTCCGCCTGCACCGCCGCCAGACCGACCACACCGGCCTCCTTACGCCACAGGAAGTCGCCACCACGCTCCAGCCCGAGAGCACCGTCTGGTTCTGCGGCCCAGCCGCCTGGGGCAAGGCCCTGGGCCAGGCACTGCAGACCGGAGGCCTGCCGCGCGCCGCCTTCCACCAGGAGGCCTTCGAGTTCAGATAGGTCCGGCATCGGCTGGTATGATTCGCTCTCCGCAACGAACATACGCAGTCATGACCAAGGTTTACGGCATCAAGAACTGCGACACCATGAAGAAGGCCATGAACTGGCTCGCTGAAAATGGTGTCGCCTACGAATTCATCGATTACAAGAAAGCCGGCGTCGCCGAAGCCAACCTGCCAGACTGGAACGCCCGGGCCGGCTGGGAAAAGCTGCTCAACACGCGCGGCCTGATGTGGAAGAAACTCAGCGACGAGGAACGTACTGCGGTCGACGAGGCAAAAGCCATCAAATTGATGGCGCAATACCCGAGCCTGATCAAGCGCCCGGTGCTCGACACCGGCAGCCAGCTCATCGTCGGCTTCGCGCCGGAAAACTACGCGGAAAAACTGAAGTGAGCTACGTCCAGCGCTTCATTTTCGAGGGCCTCGACATTCGCGGCGCCGTCGTTCATCTCGGCGATGCCTGGCAGCAAATGCAGGCCGGCCGCGACTATCAACCGACCGTCGCCCAGTTGCTCGGCGAGACAGCAGCCGTCACGGCGCTCATTGCCGGGCAGCTCAAGCAGCCCGGCCGCCTGACCCTGCAATTGCGCGGCAACGGCCCGGTCCAGTTGCTGGTCATGGATTGCAACGAACAGCTGCAGATGCGCGGCATGGCACGCAGCAACCCGGTCGTTCTGGCGGCGCCGGTGCCGGAACTGCTCGGCGCCCATCAGGGCGGCCAGCTCATGATGAGCCTCGACATGCCGGAGGCCCGCCAGCCCTATCAAAGCTACGTGCCGATGGTCGGCGACAGCATTGCGGCAATCTTCGAGCATTACCTCGAACAATCCGAACAACAACCATCGCGCCTGTTTGCTGCCTGCAGCCAGGAGGCAGCGGCCTGCCTGTTCCTGCAAAAACTGCCCGAGGCCGACCACCATGACCAGGATGGCTGGCAACGCATCACCCAGCTGGCCGCCACGGTCAAGCCGGCCGAGTTGCTCGAACTCGACAGCGCCAGCCTGCTCGGCCGCCTCTTCCACGAAGACATGGCGGAACATGGCATCCGCCTCTACGACCCGCGTCCGGTGGCCTACCACTGCCCGGAAGACCGCAACAAGGTGGCCGACATGATCCGCAGCCTGGGCCGGGCCGATGCCGAGACTATCCTCGCCGAACATGGCGAAATCGTCATCCGCGACGACATCTGCAACCGCAACTACCACTTCAGCGCCGACGACGTGGCCGCCCTGTTTGCCGTCAGCGAAGGCAAGGCACTGCATTGACTGCACCGACAGACGCTTTCGTCCTCGGCCGTCGGGTCGAACTGCTCTATCGAAACGTCCTGCTCGGGCAGATCGTTTCGATCATCAATTCGACTCTCCTGACCTGGGTCGCCGCCTCGCTGATCGACAACCCGGCCATTTACGCCTGGTGGCTGGCCGCTATCGCGATGGCCGGCCTGCGCATCAGCCAGGCCATGAGCTATCGGCGCGTCGCACTGCCGGACAAATTCGACAACGCCCTTTTGTGGCGCCGGCGCGCCCTGCTCAGCGCCGGCGGAGCCGGCATTGTCTGGGCCGGCGGCGCCCTGCTGCTCATGTCGCAAGGCGACACCCGGCTGCAACTGTTGGCCGCGCTGGTCATGTCCGGCATGGTCGCCGGGGCCGTACCGATCCTCGCTGCCGACCGCTTGATATTCCGCTGCTACGCGATACCCGTCGCGCTTGCCGTCGCCTTCGGCTCGCTCGGCAGCGACCCGCTGCACATTGCCTTTACCGCCATGTCGTTGATCCTGCTGCTGGCCGTGACGCGCAGCGCCGATTTCTTCCACGGCACGCTGCACGACACCTTCCGTCTCGAGCATGAAAAAGATGGCCTGCTCGACAATCTCGATCATGCACGTCAATTTGCTGAACGCTCCGACCGGGCCAAGACCGAGTTCCTGGCCAATATCAGCCACGAATTGCGCACCCCCATGAACGGCATCATGGGACTGTCGGAACTACTGGAACTTGAGGCATTAACCGAGCAACAGCGTGAGTTGCTGACTCCGCTGCGCGAGTCGGCCAACGATTTGCTGCTGCTAATCAACGACCTGATTCAACTTTCGGCGCTGGAAGCCGGGCATATCAAGCCAAACTTGACGCCTTTCGCCATGAACGATCTCGGTGCCAGCCTGCATGCCATCTACTTCAATGCCTGCAATGCAAAAGGCCTGGATTTGCTGGAACAATTCGACGAAAACCTGCCGCAGCTCGTCAAGGGCGATCTCTCGCTGCTACAGCAGACATTCGCACAACTGGCCGACAACGCCATCAAATTCACGGAACGCGGCCACATCACCCTGACCGCGCGCATTCATGAGCAATTCGCAAGCACGGTCCACATCGAGTTCGCCATCAGCGACACCGGCCCGGGCATCCCGGCCGAAAAAATCGCCGCGCTCGACGGCCTGTTCGTTCAGGCGGACGGCTCGGCCACCCGGCGCCACGGCGGCACCGGCATCGGCCTGCCGATCGCCCGCAAGCTGGTCGAATTGATGGGTGGCAAACTGAGGGTAGAAAGCGAAGTCGGTATCGGCAGCCGCTTCAGTTTCATCATTCCCTTCGCGCTGACGGACGGCTGAACAGCGAGCCTCAGAGCACCTTGCCGGGATTCATCAGCCCGCGCGGATCGAGCGCCTGCTTAAGCGATTGCATGAGCGCCATCTCGACCGGGCTCTTGTAACGCAGGATTTCCTCGCGCTTGAGCTGGCCGATGCCGTGTTCGGCCGAAATCGAACCGTTCAGGGCGTGCACCGTGTCATGTACGATACGATGCACCGCCGGCTCGCTGGCGAGGAAAGCCGCGTTGTCGTGGGCATCGGCCTTCGACAGGTTGTAATGCAGGTTGCCATCGCCGACATGGCCGAAGGCAACGACGCGGATACCGGGAAAAGCGCTGGCCAGCGCCGCATCTGCCGTCGCCAGGAATTCGGGAATGGCGGAGACCGGCACCGAAACATCGTGCTTGATGCTGATGCCTTCGATCTTCTGCGCCTCCGAAATGCTCTCGCGCAGCGCCCACAGCTTCTTGGCCTGGGTTTCAGACTGGGCGACGACGCCGTCGGAGACCTCTGCGCTATCGATTCGCCCGGCCAGCCAGGCTTCGACGGAGGCCGGCTCGGCGTCGGAAAACTCGGCCAGGACGTACCACGGCGACGCTTCGCACGGCCGCGTTGTATCGGGAATGTGCTTGAGGACCAGCCCGAGCGCCGTTTCCGAAACCAGCTCGAAGGCCGTCAGTTGGGCGTCGAAAGCGGTTTTTGCCGAATTCAGCAGGTCGACCGCAGCAGTCGGTGAAGCGACGTTGAGCCAGCAGGTAACCTGCCTTTTGGGCAGCGGAAACAGCTTGAGCACGGCGCCGGTGATGATGCCCAGCGTGCCTTCGGCGCCGATGAACAATTGCTTGAGATCGTAGCCGGTGTTGTCCTTGCGCAGCCCGCGCAGGCCGTTCCAGATATCGCCGTTGGGCAGGACTACTTCGAGGCCGAGCGTCAGTTCGCGGGTATTGCCGTAGCGCAAAACCTGCACACCGCCGGCATTGGTCGACAGGTTGCCACCGATCTGGCACGTCCCTTCCGACGCCAGGGCCAGCGGGAAAAGCCGGTCGGCAGCGCGCGCCGCCTCCTGGATGGCGGCCAGCGTGCAGCCGGCTTCCACTGAAATCGTGCCGTTTTTCCGGTCGACCGTAAGAATGCGGTTCAGACGGCTCAAACTGACGACCACCGCGCCGCCCGAGTCGTCCGGCGTTGCCGCGCCGCACAGGCTGGTGTTGCCGCCCTGCGGCACGATGGCCACGCCGGCCGTGACGCAGGCCTTGACGACCGCCGCCACCTCGGCAGTGTTGCGGGGGCGGACGACGCACTGGGCGGCACCACGGTAGCGGCCGCGCCAGTCGGTGACGAAGGGTGCGATGTCGGCCGGCTCGGTCAGCACCTGGGCCGGACCGACGAGGGCGACGAGTTGACCGATCAGGGAATCGCTCATCAGGTTTTCAATCGAGCAGCGAATGCAGCAGCGGCAGCATATGTTCGGCGGCCTTGCGCCCGGCGGCAATGGCTTCGCCGGCACGATGGTAGTCGAGCAGGTTGAGCTGCCCGAGGCGCGGCGTGATCAGCACGTCGGCCGGCTCGCCAGCCAGGCGCGACCGCGAGATGCGGCCCTGCATGATGGCGATGCTGTTGCTCACCACATCGGCCAGCGAAGGCAGGACCGGCGTGGCTTCGCCGCCGCCAAACCAGCGACCGACGGCGTTGCGCCAGCCGCCGTTGGCCACCGCCGGCTTGCCGTTGCGCCGCTGCAGTGTGGTCAGGATGTCCATGCCAAGATCGACGGCGATCACCACTTCGGCGTCGAGCACCCGGCACAGCGAAACCGGCACCGGATTGACCAGGCCACCATCGACCAGAAAACGTCCGTCGAGTAATTGCGGTGAAAACAGGCCGGGCAGCGCGATGGAGGCGCGGACCGCGGCGGCGACCGAGCCCTCGCGCAGCCAGATTTCGCGCCCCGTCGCCAGATCGGTGGCAACGCAGGCGAAGGGCCGGTCGAGATCGGAAAAGGTGTTGTCGAGGAAGGAGGTCGAGGCAAAATCAAGCAGCTTTGCCCCCTTGATCAACCCGCCGGTCAGGCTGACATCGAAAAAACCGAGGACATCGCTCCGGCTCAGTCCGCCGACCCAGGCCTCAAGCTTGTCGAGATCGCCCGAGGCGTAGGCGGCGCCGACAAAGGCGCCGATCGAGGTACCGCAGACGACATCCGGCTCGATGCCGGCCTCCTGCAGGGCGCGCAACACGCCGATATGCGCCCAGCCGCGCGCCGAGCCGGAACCAAGTGCGATGCCGAGACGCGGCCGGGCCACGACAGATCAGCCCGGCCCGACCGGCTGGGCGTAGAGGTCGTGGTGGTCGGCGTCGATGACCTTGACCTGCAGGAAGTCGCCCGGCTGGGCGTCGAAATAGCCGTCGAGGTAAACCACGCCGTCGATTTCCGGCGCATCGGCCTTGGAGCGGGCAATCGTGCCCTCCTCATCGACGGCATCGACCAGCACCTGAATGACCGTGTCGATCTTGGCTTCGAGCTTGGCGGCGGAAATGTCTTCCTGGACCTGCATGAGCCAGCGCCGACGATCCTCGCGCACGGATTCCGGCAGCAGGTCGGCCAGTTCGTTGGCCTTGGCGCCTTCGACCGGCGAGTAGGCAAAAGCGCCGACGCGATCCAGTTTTGCGTCTTCGAGGAACTGGATGAGCTGGTCGAAATCCTCGTCGGTCTCGCCGGGGAAGCCGGTGATGAAGGTCGAGCGGATAACGATTTCCGGGCAGATCTCGCGCCATTTGGCGATGCGTTCCAGCGTGTTTTCGGCCGAGGCCGGGCGCTTCATCGCCTTCAAAATGGTCGGGCTGGCGTGCTGGAAAGGCACGTCGAGGTAAGGCAGGATCTTGCCTTCGGCCATGAGCGGGATGACGTCATCGACCGATGGGTACGGGTAAACGTAATGCAGACGGACCCAGATGCCGAAGCTGGCCAGCGCCTCGCATAGCTCCTTGAGGCGCGACTTGACCGGCTTGCCACCCCAGAAGGCGGTGCGGTACTTGAGGTCCACGCCGTAGGCCGAGGTGTCCTGCGAAATGACGAGAATTTCTTTCACGCCAGCCCGGGCCAGGTTTTCGGCTTCGGCCAGCACATCGCCGACCGGCCGAGAAACCAGCGGGCCGCGCAGCGACGGGATGATGCAGAAGGTGCAGCTATGGTTGCAGCCTTCGGAAATTTTCAGGTAGGCGAAGTGGTCCGGCGTCAGGCGCACGCCTTGTGGCGGCACGAGGTCGGAATACGGGTCGTGGGGCTTGGGCAGGTGGGTATGGACGTAGCCCATGACCTCGTCGGCGGCGTGCGGGCCGGTGACGGCGAGCACGGCCGGATGCGTCGATTGCACGATGTCGCCCTTGGCGCCCAGGCAGCCGGTGACGATGACCTTGCCGTTCTCGTTGAGCGCTTCGCCGATGGCGTCGAGCGACTCTTCCACCGCGGCATCGATGAAGCCGCAGGTATTGACGATCACAAGATCGGAATTGTCGTAGCTCGGCGAAATCTCGTAGCCTTCGGCGCGCAGCTTGGTCAGGATGCGCTCGGCATCGGAACTGGCCTTCGGGCAGCCCAGGGAAACAAAGCCGACGGTCGGCACTTTTTGCTGAATACTCATGCGATGGAAACCTTATCCGGACAGGCCGGCAAACAAAGGGCGTATTTTACGGGGGAATCAGCTTGGCAGGCGGGCAAGTGCCTGTTTCAGCGCGTCAAAACATTTGGCGTCAATGGCCGTGCCGACATTCTCGGCCATGATTTCCAGCGTCTTGGGAATCGGCACCGCACCGCGATACGGGCGTTCGGCGGTGATCGCGTCAAAAATATCGGCCGTCGTGATGATCCGCGTTTCGAGGCAGATATCTTTCGCCATCACGCCGCGCGGATAGCCCTTGCCGTCGAAGCGCTCGTGATGGGCGGCCGACACCTGCGCCAGTTCGGTAAAAGCGTCGATGCGCGAGAGGATCGTCTCGGTGTACATGGCGTGCGCCTTGACCGCCGCCCACTCCTCGTCATCGAGCTTGCCGGGCTTGTCGAGCACACTGTTGCTGACGCCAAGTTTGCCGACATCGTGGAGCAGCGCGCCGCGCTTCAGCCAGCGCCGACGGTCCGCTGCCAGACCGAGCGTTTCGGCGATCAGGTCGGCGTAGAGCGCAACCCGCGTGCTGTGCCCGCTGGTGTAGGGACTCTTCGAGTCGACGACCTGGCCGAAGGCAGCCGCGATGTCGTCGAGATAATCGTCATCGAGCGCCACGACATGACCGGCCGGCTCGAGCGCCAGCACCGCTGCCATGACATCGGGCGAAGCCAGCAGCTTCCAGAAGGCATCATCACCCTCCAGTTGCTCGAATGCCGCTACCAGAGCCGGATCGAACCAGCCGCCGACGCGCTGCCGTACCTCGTCGAAAGCCGCCTGCGGGCCACCGGAGGTATGAAAAACGTCAATCACCTGAGCCAGCAGCGCAATCCGCGAATAAAGCGGAATCGCCTCGCCGGCCAGGCCGTGCGGTTTGCCCTGTCCGTTGAAATGCTCGTCCAGGCTGTAGATGCCGGCCGACACGCTTTCGGGGAAACGCAGCAGGCGGGCGATTTCGGCGCCACGCTGGCAGCGTGTGGCGATCAACTCGGTGGCGATCTGTTCGCCGTCGCGCATGATCGTCATGACGCTGCGGAAACGCTCGGCCAGCGGCGCCCTCAGCCCGGTGTGGCTGAGTACGAACTGGAGCACCCGGGGCAGGCTGTCGCCGACCTTTTTGAAGTCGCGCTTGAAGCTCAGGTCGTCGGTCAGGTACAGCTCGCAGATGCGCGCGGCGTTGCTGCTGCAGCCCAGATCCTTGAGCAGCAAGGTGTAGTAGAGATTCCACAGATCGTCGTCGCCAAGCCCGAGACGGCGGCCGATGTGCATGCCGATCCAGCAACAACGCACGCAGTGGCCTTCCGGCTGCCCTTCGGTAATGTCGAGCGCGTGGCTGAGCGCCGAGATCAATTCGGAAAGTTTCAAGCCGGCCAGGGCGGGCAAGGTAAATTGAACGGGAGAATTAGCTGGCATCGGTTCGTAGATTACCAACAAACCATGAAGTTCTCTCGCTACACAACGATTTCCGCAGGCCAGGGCGAAGCGCCAAACAGATCAACCTCATCCGGAACACTGGCGGAACGCGCTTAATTCGTTATAATGCGCGCCCATGCGTTCTTAGCTCAGTTGGTAGAGCGTCTGCCTTACACGCAGAATGTCGGCGGTTCGAGCCCGTCAGGACGCACCAGATACCCGCTTCATGACCGTTCATGAAGTACCAAAACCCCGCTCCGGCGGGGTTTTTCGTTTCTATCCTCGCCCCACACCGCCTCAATTCACTTCATGAGAGCGCTGCGCCGGCAAGCTCAAACCGGCATCAGCCGGCGATTGACCGCCCCCGGCAAGGTGCGCAGCGACTTGCCGCCCAGCATCGTATATTCCTCGGCCTTGACGGTGCTGACGTAATGCCAGTCGGCCCGGCATTCGCCTGGCGTGGCGGTGACCACCATGTAGCCGCGGTCGCCGGTGTTGGCGTACTTGAGCGGCCCGATGATGGCTTCCAGGCCGGCGGCCACGGCGAGCGGGTTTTCGCTTGGGAAATATTCCTCGAGGCCCGGGGAGGAAACGGAAGCGACGGCAAATTCGACGCCGACGGCTTTGCCCTGGTAATCCTGAAGATCGCTGGCCCAGGCGTTGTGGGTGTCGCCGGCCAGCACGACAAGGTTCTTGTCCATTCCGCGAGCCATGGCCAGCACGGTTTCGCGGGCCATGGCGTAGCCGTCCCAGGCGTCGAGATTGTAGGGAATGGCCGGCTGGGCGAGGATGAACTGCTCCTGCGGGGTCAGCGTGGCCGGCGCCGTCTGCGCCTTGTAGACCAGCGCCGAGTAGGCGGAGAAGCTGATCTGGCCGAGAACCAGCGGCGCCGGGATATTCATGCGGCCCATCAGCACCTGCTGGCCGAGCATCTGCCAGGTTGCAGTTGAGCGGGAAAACTGCTGTTGCAGCCAGAGCAGTTGCTCGGCGCCGAGCAACTGGCGGTCGGTATCGGCCAGATCGGCGGCAAAGCGCTCACCGTCGAAGCTGCCGTCGCTGACGAAATAGTTGGCGTAGTCCATTTGCTGGTCGCGCGCGATGACGCGGGTATCGAGCATGTGCAGCGCGAGCAGGTTGCCGAAGGTGAAGCTGCGGTTGATTTGCTGCGGTCGACGCGGATCCGGGGTACGAATCGGCAGCCATTCGTGGAAGGCCTGCAGGGCGGCGGCACGGCGGACGGTAAATTCGCCTTCGGTCGCCGAATCATGGTTCTCGGCGCCGTCCTTCCAGGTGTCGTTGGCGATCTCATGGTCGTCCCAAACGTTGATGAAAGGCATGGCGGCATGCACGGCCTGGAGGTCGGCATCGGTGTGGTACTGGGCGTAACGCTGGCGATAGTCGTCGAGCGTGAGCAGCTCGCCGGCCGGCAGCACTTCACGGCCGAGCGCGGCGGCATCGGTCGAGGCGTAGCCGTCGCGGCCGTATTCGTAGATGTAGTCGCCGAGATGGACGGCGGCATGGATGCCTTCGAGCTTCGCCGCTTCGCGGTAGGCGTGGAAATAGCCAGCCGGGAAGTTGGAGCAGGTGAACACGGCGAGCTTGACCTGGGCAACGCTGCCCACCGGAAGGGTGCGCGTGCGACCAGCCGGCGACACCGTATGGCCGACGGCGAAACGATAGTGATAGACGGTGCCCGGCTTGAGACCGCTGACATCGACCTTGACGGTGTGGTCCTTGCGGCCATCGGTGAGCGCGATACCGGCGCGGACGACGCGACGGAATCCCGCGTCGAGGGCCATTTCCCACTTGACCGGAACGACGCCGCCGCGCTCGCTGGTAACCCGCGTCCAGATGATGACCTTGCGGGCGAGCGGGTCGCCGCTGGCCACGCCATGCGCGAAACTGACCTTGTGCCGATGCGGAAAGTGGCCCAGCGCGCGCAGTTCATCGAACTGTCGGTCCTCGGCATCGAAGTCGTGGGCCATGGCGCGCAATGGCAGCAGACTGCCGGCCGAGGCGGCAACGCCTCCCATGGCGAAATGTCGGAGGAAACGGCGACGTTGGGTCGGAGTGCGAGTGGTCATGAGGGCTGCCTGGAGGATATGAAGGTAGCCCAGCCTAGCGGCGGAGAATTACAACAGCATTGCCGGAAAATGTCAGCGGAATTGGCGGGCGGCAATCCAGGGCCTGGCGTACATTCGGCCGCGGCAAGCCGGGCCGGACAGCCTATTGCGAGAAGTCGGCTGACTGCCCAAGGATGAACGCATGACCGACCGACAGGCTGGAGTCGAACAGGCTGTCGTCGGCAAAGGCATCGGGGTCGTCGTCATCCAGACCGTCGGCGGCGTCGAGTCGGCGATCCAGTCCGAGCGCCTGGATCTCGGCGGCCAGTTCATGGTCCGAGAGTTCCCGGAAGCCGCGAAAGCCGTTCTCGAGCACCCTTTGCAGGTGCAAATAGCGCGCCAGATCGTCCCGGTATTCAAGGCGGTCAAGGACCAGCAATCGAATCATTTCGTCACGCGTCATGGCGTTCTTTCTCCTTCGCTCAAGCAACCGAAATATAGGGCTGCCTCGTTACCTCCCGGTGAACAAAATATGACGATAGATTGCAAACGGCCGTTCCTCCCGGCGGGATGAACGGCCGCAATAAATCCCGCCGGCGCGGGCAACGTCGGATCAGGGCGCCAGCAGTTCGGCGCAGTGTCCGGGCTGGGCCGGTTCGTCGGCGATGGCGGTGCCGCGGGCTATGCACTGGTCAGGCGGCAGAGCCTTACCCTGCTCGACATGGCTGACCAGCAGATCGAAAGCGCGCTGGGCATGCGGCTGGATGAATTCCAGTTGCGGCAGGCTCAGCTTGTAGGTCTCGATGTGGTTGCCGTTCTGCACTTCGTAGAGCCGGTAGGCCGGGTTGCGATCATGGTGATGGTGACGGCGCCGATCATGCTCGTCGTCATCAAAGCGCTCCGTACTGCTCGCCGCCACCTTGCGGGCGTAGGCGCGGGCATGGTGATCGATCGGCAGCAGTGCGTCCATGGTCCCGGCGACGGTGATCAGCGGGCGCTGGATGCGGCCGGTGGTGGCGAAATCGGCGATGTTGCCGTCGGCATTGGAAACCGGCAGCCGGGCAAAGTAGTTGTAATTCTCCGGCCCGCTGCCGTAGGTGTCGTAGCTCGGATCGAGGCGCTTCTGCCACTGGCACAGCGTCACTTCCCAGAACGAGGCGGAATTCATCGACCACAGCGATCCGGTACCGGACCCCAGATCGGGCGGGTAGCCGGCGCCGCGAATGTTCTTGGCAGCGGTGCTGCTCGCATCGCCGCCACTGGCCACATAGTCCGGGAAGTTGAGGATGGCCGTCGGCAGATCGGTCAGCAGGTTCGGGGCCTTTTCGTCGACGAAAGTGCCTTCCCAATCGACGCCGCCATCGAACCATTCCGGCGCCGACTCAACGGCCCGCCGGACCTGGTAGGCGCCGTTCGAGGTGCCGACGGCGTAGGTGTAGCGCGGCGATTTTCCGTAGTTGGCCGCGGCGCCTTTGTGGGCGAGCTTGGAGGCGAGCACCATGTAGTCGCGCCAGCGCGTGAATTCCTGGCCCGGGCCGTTATCGTAAAACTGGACCCACAGCGGCGAACCCGGGTTGAGGCGGCAGGCCAGCGGATCGCTGGGGTCGCTTAACTTGAGGTTGAGCACGCCCTTGTTCTGCGAGGCGTAGGCGTAGCCTTTCTGGACGACGTAATCGCTCCAGGCGAAATCGCCGTTGAACTCGCTGCGCGTGCCGGAGGCGCCGGCGACGACAAGGCGACCGTTCCATTTTGCCGGCAGGCGCAACAGGAAACGGGCCTGGCCGGTCGGATCGCTGGCGATCCGTGCATTGAGCTGGACGCCGGGTACCGTGGTGGTGATCGGCGGGCGATTGGCGGCGTCCGGCGAAATCGTCGCGCGGTCGGTCTGCGGCGTGAAGGCGAAGGGCGGCAGGCCGGGCAGCGAATTGTTGGCCGGGGTGGTATCCGGGTTGGCCGTGGTCAGGTCGGCGCTGTCGACGCAACTGACGTCGGCCAGTTGGTTGCCGAAAGCGTGGACCAGATTGGCGCACCGGTCGGCCTGGGCAGCTCCGGCGCCGAGCAGCATGAGCAGTGTGCTGAGGCAGCGGACGGCCGGTAGCGACGGCGCAATAGTTGGTCTTTTCATGTTTTGTCTCCTTCTGATTTTGGGGAAATTTTCCGGTTGACCGTAACAATGTGCCGCCAATGACGCCGGGGAACCTCGTCACGTCAGGACGATCATTGACGCCAATTGTTTCAATTCATCGCCACGACAATGAGCCGTTCGGCTCATCCCGGACGGGCCGGCCCGGCAATCTCGAGCGCTGGCGAAACAATGACGATGGAATTTCGATAAAGTTCCATTGTCATCAACCAGCCGGGGCGAACATGAAACCGGCGATAACCCGGTTTGCCTTACTTGTCGGGTCCGATGGCCAGCGTCTGGATTTCCTTCAGCGGCTGGTAGAGCAATGTCATCCGCCCGCCGGAAATTTCCTCGACGCTGTAGGTGCCGTTGATGACGTCGCCGACCCTGGCGATGACGTGCTTGCCCTGATGGCTCAGAAAGACGCGGATTTCCCCATCATCGTTGAGCTTGCCCAGATATTTGAACGGCAGCGGCGGCGCTTTTGGGGTGGGCGGTGGCGGCGGCGGTGGCGCGACATACCAACTCTTGTTGCGGAAGGGGTCGATGCGCGTCTCGTCCGCCTCCGTCTTGCTCTCGTCGACCGGTGCCGGCTCGGGAAAACTCAGCGGGGCAGCGGCCAATTCGGTCGTCCGTTCCTTCGCCCAGGCCCGCCGGCTTTCCGCTTGCGACGACGCCGCCGATTTGCTGGCGACACCGCCCTTGCGCTGGATTTTCTCCGGCACCGGTTCGTCCTCAACCAGATAGCCGGCGACGAGGGTGGCCGAGAGCAGGCCGCCGAGGATGATCCAGCGTTGTTTCGGCGTCATGCTGCCTTCCTCCGGCCGAAGAGGATGAAGCGCAATTGCGCCTCGACCTCGGCGCTGCCAATGTTTTCGCGGCGCAGGCTGATGTCCTCGACGGCCAGATCGGGGAACTCCTGGCGCACCGCCACCACGTAGCGGCGTATGGTCATGTAACTGCCCTTGACCGGCAGGTTCAGCACGTAGCGGTCGAACAGGCCATCCTTGCCCGGCACCAGGCGATAGTCGCCGGTCGGGACTTGCAGGCCTTCCTTGCTCGCCAGTTCAAGCAGGCGACCGAGTTCGGCGTTGAGCTGGTCCTCGCTCGGGAAACGGTCGAGCAGGCGCTGCCGCGTATCTTCCGGGGTCACCCGCTCGATCTTGTGTTCCAGCGCGGCACGGCGGGCGCTGCGTTCGAGACTGGCCAGACGACGCTCACCCTCCTCGATGGCCGCTTCCCGGCCGGGCAACACGACAACATGAATCAGCGTGGCGGCCACGACCAGCAAAAAGGCGATCAGCGGCAGCACCGGCAGATTGGCCGCGGCAAAGCGCAGGCGGGCGAGCAGGAGGTTCAGGAACCGGTCAGCCATGTCGCGGCAATCTCGAAAAGGATGGGCTGTTGCGGGTCGCTTTGCTTGATCTGATGCGAGAGCAGCACGGCGGCGGCCAGCGGTTCGCGGCGCAGGGCTTCGACAAAGGCCAGCGCCGCCGCCATGTTGCGCGCCTCGCCGGAAATCTGCACCGCCTTGCCGGCCGCGCCGGGGCGGATGGCGAGCAGGGCGACATCCTCGCCGGTGGCCGCGTCGATGCTGCGGTAGAGCTTTTCCCAGTCGATCCGGATGAGGCCGATGGTCTGGCGCAGGGTTTTGCCTTCTTCGACCGAAAAAACGTTTTCCGGGCGACTGTCGCGGCGGCCGGCATCGACCCGGTCGGCCCGGCGCTGGGCCTGGGCCAACCTGGCTTCGACTTCTTCCTGCTGGCTGAGCAGCGTGCGGTCTTCGAGCCAGGCGTCGGCGCAAAGCACGACGCCAGCGAGCAGCAAAACGACGGTCAGCAGGCCGGGACGGCGCGGCTGGAAATCCAGGCCGAGATCACGCATGGGCGCCTCCGGCGACGGGCGCGACCAGCGTCGTTTCCCAGCCGCCCGCGAGTTTCGGGGCGGCGACAGCAGTTGTTGAAATCAGCACTTTTTTCCCGTTGACCGTAGCAGACTCTGCGGCCAGCAAGCCGGCCAGCTCACCCGCCAGAATGGCCGGCTCCGTCGTACTGGCGCGGTGATTACGCAGACTGGCAATCTCGCCGTCGCGAACGCCGGCTAGGGTCAGCCAGCCGAGGTCGAGGCAGGCCAGCCAGCCGTCGTTCAACTGGGTCTGCTGCGCTGCCAGTTCGGCGATCAGCCGCGGCTGCACGCTGTTCAGACGCAGGCGCCGGGCCTTGGCGGCGGCGCGCAAGCCGGCCAGCAACTGGCGGTCGATACCGGCGGCAATGCCGTTCTTGCCGAAGGCCGGACGGTCGAGGGCGATGTCCAGCGCCGCCGCCCGTTCGCCCAGCGCGTTGCGAAACAGGGCGCGGGCCATGTCCATTCTGGCCGCCTTGCCGGTCAACATCTCGCTCCACGGCAGCAAGGTGTAGCGGACCAGATGGTCGGCGACGATGATGCGCAGTGCAGCGCCCTTGCCGGCAGTTTTGAGCAAGGCATCGGCGGCGGCCAGCACCGGCTGCCAGTCGGCTTCGCCCAGCGTCGGCAGCGCCACCTCGGCCGTTTGGCTGGACGGCGCACCGCGCCACGGCTGCCGTTCGAGAACGACGCGCTGCGGGTGGATAAAGAGGGTCAGGCGATCAAGCCACGAAAGTGACACGGTTGGCTTCTTCCAGGCTGGTTATCCCGTCGCGGACGAGGTCAAGGGCGCTTTCGCGCAGCGAGCGGGTGCCGTTACGGCGGGCCGCTTCCTTGAGTTGGCGGATCGGGGCGCGGCTGATGATCAGTTCGCGGATTTCGTCGTTGAGGACGAGCAGTTCGGCGATGGCCTTGCGACCGCGATAGCCGGTGCCGCGGCAGGTGCCGCAGCCGACTGCGTGACGGAATTTCCAGTCGGCGCTGGCGGCAAGGTCGATGTCGGCGTGGCTCAAATCCTCGGCGGTCGGGATCGTGGGCTGCAGGCAGGCCGGGCACAGGGTGCGGATCAGGCGCTGGGCGACAACACCGTTGAGCGCCGAGACGAGGTTGTACGGATCGACTTCCATGTGCAGGAAGCGGCCGATGACGTCGAAAACATTGTTGGCGTGCACCGTGGTGAACACCAGGTGGCCGGTCAGCGCCGCCTGGACGGCAATCTGCGCGGTTTCCGAGTCGCGGATTTCGCCGACCATGATCTTGTCCGGGTCGTGACGCAGGATGGAGCGCAGGCCGCGGGCGAACGTCAGGCCTTTTTTCTCGTTGACCGGGATCTGCAGGACGCCGGAAAGCTGATATTCGACCGGATCTTCAATCGTGATGATCTTGTCTTCGCCGTGGTTGATCTCGGTCAGCGCCGCGTAGAGCGTCGTCGTCTTGCCGGAACCGGTCGGGCCGGTGACCAGCACCATGCCGTAGGGTTCGCTGGCCAGGCGGCGGATGCGCGCCATGATGTCGGCGTCGAAGCCCATGGCGTCGAGGCGCAGGCCCTGCAGGTGATCGGTCAGCGCCTGCTTGTCGAGCACGCGCAGCACGGCATCCTCGCCCCAGATACTGGGCATGATGGAGACACGGATGTCGATCTCGCGCCCCTGCCAGCTGACCTTGAAGCGGCCGTCCTGCGGTACCCGGCGCTCGGAGATGTCGAGCTCGGAGAGCACCTTGACGCGGGAAATCATCTGTTCGGCGGTATCTGTGCCGTCAATCGACCCGGCGTAATTGAGCACGCCGTCGATGCGGTACTTGATGGCCAGGCCGCGATTGTTGGCCTCGACGTGGATATCGCTGGCCCCGGCTTTCAGGCCGTCATGCAGGGTCGACCGCAGCAACCGGACGACGGCGCTGCCATCTTCGGAAATGCGTTGCAGCGAAAGGTCTTCGGCCACCGAACCGATGGCGATCTGGCCGCCCTCGCCGCTCAGGCTGCCGTCGAGGGCCCGGACCCGGGTTTCTTCGCGGGCCAGAAAAGCCGTCAGCACCGAAGGCGGCGCCAGACGCCAATGCAGCGGCTTGCCGAGCGGCACCAGGCCTTCGAGCCAGTCGCGCACGGTGACGTCGAAGGGGTTTGGCGTGGCGATCAGGTAGGCCTCGCCGGCTTCGAGAACCAGCGCCTGGCGCCGGATGAATTCGGCAAACGGCGCCAGCGACAGGGCCAGCGAGTGTTCGGAAAGCTCGGCCAGACTGATCGCATTGAGGCCGAAAGCCAGGGCCGTCAATTCGCCGGCCGCCTCTTCGCTCTGGGCAAAATCGGCCTGCAGGGCAGCCATCACGGCCGGCAGGCCGCGACCGGCCGCGGCCAGCCGGCAGGCCTCGCCGAGCAGGACATCGTGTTCCATCGGCAAACATGCCTCGATTGGTGAGTTCACTGGAAATTTCCGGCCAGATCGAAGATCGGCATGTACAGCAACAGCACGATGCCGCCGATGACGCCGCCGATCACCGTCATGAGCAGGGGTTCGAACAAGCGGGTGAACATGTCGACGAGGCGGTTGATTTCCTCGTCGTAGAAGGTGGCGACGGCTTCCATCATGTCGCCGAGCTGGCCGCTGCGTTCGCCGACGGCGATCATGCGCATGGCCACCGGCGTGGTCAGCCCGCCGCTTTCCGCCGCGGCTGAAAACGGCCGTCCCTGTTCGATGTCGGCGATTGCCTGCAGCAAGCCGGCACGCAGGGCGACGGGCAGGATCTCGGCGACCATGCCGAGCGTTGTTTTCAGGGGAATGCCGGCGCGCAGCAGCATGCCGGTGGTGCGGTAGAACCGGGCCAGGAAGACCAGCCGGATGCGCTCGCCGAGCGCCGGCACACGCCAGGCGGCACGGGCCACAGCGGCGCGCACGGCGGGCAGGGAAAACAGCCCGATCAGGCCGGCCACAGCCAGCCCGGCACCGATGGCCAGTTCGCCGGCGTGGTGGTTGATGAAGCCGCCCCAGGCGAAAAGCAGACTGGAAATCCCCTCCGGGTCGCGCCCGCTGTCAGCGAAGACCAGCGCAAAGCGGGGCACGACATAGCCGAGCAGAAAGAGCGTGACCAAGGCCCCGACCGCCATCAGCAGGACGGGGTAGATGGCGGCGCTGACGATTTTCTTCTTGAGCTCGGCCAGTTTTTCGTGGAAGACGAGGTAGCGCTGCAGCGCTTCGGGCATGTCGCCGGTGCGCTCGCTGGCCCTCACCGTCGCCACGTAGAGATCGGGAAAGGCTTCGGGATGGCGCTGCAGGGCAGCCGATAGCGACTGTCCTTCACGCAGGTGCGAAAGCAAACTGCCCAGCACCTCGGAAGTGACCGAGCCCTGATCCTGCTCGGCCAGCGTTTCCAGCCCTTCGACCACGGTCAGCCCGGCCTGGAGCAGGGACAGTAGCTGACGGGTAAACAGCGGCAGCGGAAACTTTCCACCTCGCCCGCGCGCCTGACGCCGGCCAAGCGCGCGCTGCGAAACGACAACGCCGCCCTGCAGGGCCGGCAGCGCCGCGACCAGATCGGGCGATTCGGCCGAAACCGTCAGTCGGCAAACACCGCGACCGGGAAAGACGGCCATCACGTCGTAGTCCATTGCTATGCGCGGCTCACCAGTTGGTGATGTCGGCGTTTTCGCCCTCGCCACCGGCCTTGCCATCCTTGCCGAACGAGAAGAGATCGAACTCGCCGTGTTCGCCGGGCTGGGCGTACTGGTAGGCGGCGCCCCACGGGTCGGCCGGCACCTCCTTCTTGAGGTAGGGCCCCTGCCAGCGGCTCTCGCCAGCCGGGCGCTT
Source organism: Gammaproteobacteria bacterium (assembly GCA_018828385.1). Lineage (GTDB taxonomy): Bacteria > Pseudomonadota > Gammaproteobacteria > Burkholderiales > Rhodocyclaceae > Azonexus. The sequence continues at coordinate 585,739 of JAHJVE010000023.1, forward strand.
GTTCAACGCCGCCAGCCCCTGCTCGCTGTTCGGGTAGCGGCCGACATCGAGCCGATACTGGTCGAGCGCCTTTTCCAGGCCATCGATCTGGGCGCGCGTCGCCTTGATTTCCGATTTGCCGATCTGCGAAAAATACTTCGGCCCGACATAGCCGGCGAGCAGGCCGATGATGACCATGACGACGAGCAGTTCGAGCAGGGTGAAGCCGCGCTGACGCAGCCGGCAAGCGGTCGAACGGTGGTCAGGAATGGAAAGCGGGTTGTGCAGCACGGGGTCGCCAGGGTTGGTTGAGCCTGTCGGCGATGGTATGCATTCAGCGTTACAGAACCATGACGACGTGGTCAATCTCCTGTAACACTCGGCCCGTAGTCTGGGCGCCTCGCTCCAACTTCTGCCGCCGATGCCCCTGCGCCCCGCCCTCCTCTGCCTGGCCATCGCCGCCTCGGCCCCGACCCTGGCGGCTGGCGGCATTTTCGGTTTTGTCGATGACGATGGCGTCGAACACCTCAGCAACGTTCCGGACGACAAACGCTACCGGCTGGTCCTCGCCGACCGCTTCGAACCGGCCCGGGCGGCCTTGCGCGCACCGCGCGGCGTGCTCGCCCTGCCCTTCGGCCAGCGGCCGTTTCACGAGTCAGTGCTGCGCGCCAGTCGCGATACGGGAGTCGATGCCAAGCTGCTGCATGCGGTGATCACCGTCGAATCGGGCTACAACCAGCGCGCCGTTTCTCCCAAGGGGGCGACCGGCCTGATGCAGTTGATGCCGACCACCGCCCGCCGCTACGGCACCGTCAACCTGCTCGACCCCGGCGAAAACATCCGGGCCGGGGCCCGCTACCTGCGCGACCTGCTGGCCCTGTTCGACAACAATCTGGAACTGGCGCTGGCCGCCTACAACGCCGGCGAAAACGCCGTTATCCGCCACGGCCGCCGCCTGCCGCCCTACGCCGAAACCCGGCGCTACGTGCCGCTGGTCGTCGCCCATTACCGCCGGATGCAGGGAAGCTGAACGGCTTTCCCGATCAATCCTACGGTCAACCGGAAATTTTGGCCAAAATCAAAAGGCCGGAACGGTCCGATCAGCCGCCATCCGGCGTGATCGAGAAGCGATAGCCCATGCCGCGCACGGTCTGCACCATGCCGTCGAGCGCGTGGTTTTCGAGAACGCTGCGCAGGCGACGGATATGCACGTCGACGGTCCGCTCCTCGATGTGGGAACGACCGCCCCAGACATAATCGAGCAATTGGCCACGGCTATGGACGCGCTCGGCGTGGGTCATCAGGAAATGCAGCAAGCGGAACTCGGTCGGCCCGAGCACGACTGGTTCATCACCGGCCAGCGCCTTGCGCGAATTGGGCACCAGGCGCAGGCCACCCATCTCGACCGTCCCCTCGAGCATTTTCGGGTCGCGCCGACGGATCACCGCCTTGACGCGGGCGACCAGTTCGCGCGGCGAAAAGGGCTTGGTCATGTAGTCGTCGGCGCCGATTTCCAGCGCCGAAATCTTGTCGACCTCTTCGCTGCGGGCGGTCAGCATGATCACCGGAATTTCACGCCAGCGAGAATCGGCGCGCAGGTGGCGAATCAGCTGGAAACCGGACATGCCGGGCAGCATCCAGTCGACCAGCATGACATCGGGCAGGTTTGCCGGCAGAAGCTGCCAGACGGACTCCGCGCAATCGACGGCATGCACCTCGAAACCGGCGTATTTGAGGTTGATCACAATCAACTCGCTGACATACGGCTCGTCTTCAACGACCAGAATTCTTGCTGACATCTCCCGCCCATTTACCTGCATTTCACAGCCGCTCAAGATATTCCGACAACATTACCGGATGATGATATTAAGATTTCCGCCGCGGCATTCACCAGAAATACCAGGCGCCGGTCGCCAGCACCCAGATCCCCAGGCCGGCGTTGGTCACGGCATGCGCCACGATGGCCACCCACAGGTTGCCGCTGCGCATATAGAGCCAGCCATAGACCAGGCCAGCCAGCATGCCGGCCGCCCACTGGCTGTGCTCAAGCCCGAAAACGAGGCTGGAAACAAGCACGGCGCGCAAACCGATGCGCGCCGGGTCGACCGCCGAGAAATCGGCCTCTTCGAGCCAGCGCATGACCAGCGAGCGCCAGAACAATTCCTCCATGAGCGGCACCACCAGCGCCGAACCGGCCAGTCGCATGAGGGCCAGCGGCCAATCGATACCACCATCGGCAGCGTCTGGCACGAAGCCGGAACCCGACTCGCCGAGCACAAAAATGCCGCTATCCAGCAACAACCAGATGCCCAGAACCATCAGGCCGGCCGTCAGGGCCAACCCGATTTCCCGAGCTGATGGACGACGTGCCGCGGTGAGTTCGGTGAAGCCCGGCCAAAACGCGAAGAGCAGTCCGGCCACCAGCGCAGCGCGCAGGCCGTACAACCAGTGCGGTTCGATCACCTCTGCCAACTGCGCCGCCAACCACGGCTCAGCCGCCATCAGGCCGATGAACACGGCAAACGGCACGGCACGGGCCAGCACCGGGGCTGGCCAGGGCAAGCCCCGGGTCAGAACCTCCGTGCTCACGATCCGGCGCGCCGGCTATCCAGCTTCTCGCGCATGTCCTCGACGGCGTTCTCGATTTCCACCCGCTTCAGGCCGGTGAAAGGCTCATGCTGCAAGCTGCTGTCCAGGCAGGATTTTTTTTCGTAGAGATCCAGTATCTCGCCACTCACCTTGCGCAGTTCCTGGCCGCGCTCGGTGCACACTTGAAGCTGCTGCTTCTCGGCCTTCAGTGCTGCCTGCAGACGCTTGCCTTCGGCCTCGGCGGCCCGCTGCGCTTCCCGGGTCCGGGCCAGTTCGGCCTCGGTTTCGGCCAGCTTGGCGGCCATCGCCTCGCCCTCGGCGCGCAAGGTTTTGACATCGCGACTCAGCCCGGCGGCCCGGCGCGACTCGCCGTCGACCTTTTTTCGCACCTCGCCCAGTTCGGTCTCGGCGCTTGCCTTCTCCTCGGCCAGGCGGATCTTTTCCCGCTCGAGCTGGCGCTGGATCTGTTGCAAACGACGCACCTCAGCCTTGCCCGAATCGCCCTTCTTCTCGGCAGCGATGCCCGGCGTGGCAATAAACGCCGCGGCCAGCAGCAAGATCGCCAGTGTTGTCCTAGAAGCGCACATTGACGTCAGCCTGAAGAAGTTCAACCCCGAAACGATGCGCCGGATCGAGCGAGAAGGACTCGATGGATTCGGCCGACAGCCAGCGCAACGACAGCCAGGCGTTCTGATCCATCGCGTAACTCATGCCGAGCTGGTATCCCTTGAGATTGGTCCCGCCCAGGCCGAAATCCGAGTCGGTAAAGGCGTCGACCGTAGCATCCGAGCCGATGTAGCGATAAGTGAAGGAGGTCTGCCAGTCATGCTGATTCTTCAGCTTGGGCATGCCCACGGTGAGCCTGAAGAGGTAACCGTAGTCTTTGCCATCGGTCAGGGCGACGCCTGTCCGGCTCAGAATTTCGCCACGATCGAACGCCGTGTTCTTGACATAGTCGGCCGTCAGCACAACGTGGAACGGATCGAAATGAGCCAGATCGAGCGAGGCGGTCAGGTTGAGCGGACGGAACTTGGAGGCGAGGCCCCAGATGCTGTTCGTATCGGCCTGGTAAGCCGTATCGAACAGCGTATTGCCCTTCTGGCGCAGGCCAGAACCATACTCGTACTGGCCGTAGGTTGCCGAACCACCCAACTGGTAGCTCTGGTAATTCGCCAGTGTTTCGGGGCGCCCCTCGAGATTGTCGTAATCGTAAAGCGCAGCCCCAAAGCTCAGGCGCGCGTTGTGAAGCAACTGCCACTTGGCACCCAGCTGGGCACCCCGCAACCAACGACTGCTCTTCGACGGCGGGCCGTCCTCACGCATCGGAAAAGCGCCGACGGTCAGGAAGGGACGAAAATCGCCATCGGCGAAACTGGGCTTGAACGTCGCCGCAAACCCTTCGAAATTCAAGTCTTCATCCCAGACCAGATCGGTCGACATCCAGGGATTCGGAACACGTCCGCCGGTCACCGACAACCACTCGACCGGATCGTATTTCAGGTACGCACGATCGACCAGGAACTGATACTTGTTGAAATCCTGCCCCAGGGTCTGATTGGTGGACACGCGGTCGCTCGTCGTGCCGGTCGCGAGGCGGACCCCGGCGCTCCAGTCACCCGACACCTTGGCCAGCATGGCCAGCCTGGCCCGCACGCGGAAACGCTCACGATCAGTCTGGGTATTCGCCGAAACCGGGATGAAGCCGGCGGCCCGGGTCGTTTCGGGGGATGAAGTCAGCGCCAGGAAATAGTCGTCGGGCGTCGCATTGCTCTTGGCAAACTCCTCCATCTGATAACGCACCCGAATATCGCCTTCCCACTTGATCCGATCCAGCCACGACGGCACGGCATTCGGCTCGGCCCAGCGCTCGGCCTTGGCCTGGGCCAGCACTTCCTGGCGCAGTTGTTCGCGGATCTCGGTCTTGACGATTTCCGGAACGTACTGGACGCGCACCGGCGCCGACCCCTTCGGCTTTTCGCGGGCCGCTGTTTTCGCGGCCTTGGCCTGGGCTGCCTTGACCATTGCATCGGCCTTTTCGCGGCTGAAAATACCCTGCTCAACCAGCGCGTCGATCAGATTGAGCGTCGTTTCGCGCAAGGTTTCGAGCGATTCCCGGTCGTCGGCCAGGGCCGGCTGACCAGCCGCCAGCAAGCCGACAAAGACGCCGACCATGGCTTTGTGCAAAGGTTTTTGCGTGAATTTCATGGATTTCTCTCGTGGTTTCTTCAATTCAATTCGTGATCAGGGCGCGCCGCGGGCGGTGATGCGCAGGCGGATCGGCTGCGCCATGTTCTCGGGCGGCGCTTCGCGCATGGCGGCAACCTGCAGCAGGGCTTCGCGGAGCTGTTCGTCCAGCCCGGCATTGCCCGTGCTCTGCGCCAGATCGGCCTTCTCGACCGAGCCGTCGCGGCGCAGCCAGACGCGCACGGTGACGCGATAGTCGGATTCCTTGAGCTTGCGATTGCGGCTCAGCTGTTCCTGCAGATGGCGCTGCAAGCGGCCGGCGTACATGCCCTGCATGCCGGCGCCACCAATTGCCCCGCCGGCGTATTCGCGGCCAACCGTGCCGGCACCAAAGGCGCTGTCGCCGTCGCCGGCCGCGCCTTCCATCTTGAGCGGCTCGTTCTGGGCCGGTTGCGGCGTCTCCTTGGGCGGCTCCATCTTGACGTCCTTGGGATTTTCCTTGGGCGGCTCGGGCTTCTTCTCTTCCTTGGGCGGCGGCGGAGGCGGCGGTGGCTTATCGGGCAGCAGGGTGATGACCGGCGGCTTGCGCGGCTTGCCGGACTTGCCGTTCATCAGGCTCATGACGCCCCATACCATGAGGCCGAGCACGACCACGCCAAGCAGCACGAGGACAGCGATCTTCAGCCAGCGACGCGGCGGCGGATTCTGGTTTTGCATGGTCATCAGTTGCCGATTCTTGCCGTGACGAGTCCCACCGAGCCGATGCCCATGGCACCGGTGAGGTCGAGCACTTCGACCACCCGCGCGTAATTGACTGCCGGGTCGCCCTTGAGGACGACCGAGGCCTTCGGGTCGCGCGCCATCGTCGCCTTGAGCTGGACCTCCAGTTCGCGGACGGTGACGCCGACACCGTTGAGATGCAGCGAGCCGTCCGGCTTGATCTGGACGATCTTGATCTCGTGCTTCTCGGTGCTCGGCTTGTTCGATGGCTTGGGCAGGTTGATCGACATGCCCGACACCGAGGCGGTGGTCATCAGGATGAAAATGACCAGCAGCACATAGGCAAGGTCGAGCATCGGCGTGACGTTGATGCTGTCGTAGGGTTTGGTTTCGGACTGAACGTGCATCGCCTACCTCTGCGCCCGGGTAGTGGCCAGACCAAGATCAGTGATGCCGTTGCGCTTGAGCAGCTCCATAACCTCCATGACCTTGGCGTACTGGGCCTGACCGTCGCCCTTGATGACGATGGACAGCGCCGGGTTGGCGGCCAGATTCTGTGCGAGGCGCAGGTCGAGCTGTTCCATGGTCACCGGGTAGGCGTCCAGAAAGACGTCGCCGTTGCGGGCCACCGTCACTGCCTTGGTGCCCGGCTTGGCCAGGCTGGTGCTGGCCACCGTCTTCGGCAACTCGACCTTGACGCCCTGCACCGAAGCCGTCGTCATGATGATGAAGATGACGAGCAGCACATAGGCGAGGTCGAGCATCGGCGTGACGTTGATCTCGTCATAAGGCTGGTTGTCTTCCTGAACGTGCATCGGGCTCGTTCCCGCTTAGACGGCGTACAGCTCGGCCGACTTGGTCAGGAACTCGTCGGCGAACACCTGAGTGTCGGCTGAAACGTTCTTGATCTTGATGGCCAGCCAGTTGTAGCCGAACAGGGCGGGAATGGCCACGGCCAGACCGGCGACGGTGGCGACCAGCGCCGCGGCGATACCCGGCGCAATCGAGTTCACATTGACGTCGCCCGCCGCGGCAATCGCCGCGAAAGTGATCATGACGCCGACCACAGTACCGAGCAGGCCAAGGAAAGGGCCGCCTGAAATGGCGATGGTGAGCAGCACGATCTGGCTGTTCAGGCGCTGGTTTTCGCGAACCAGTCCAGCATCCATGGCAGCGCGGATCGAATTGAGCGCGGCATCGGAGAGCTTGTTTTCGACACCGCTCTTGGTCTGCGTGTCGAAGCGGTGATGCATTTCCTGGATGCCGATCTTGTAGAGCCGGAAGATCGTTGAATGGCGCAACGCCTCGTCTTCGCTCAGTGCCTTGGTATCCATCGAGTCCGGTTGCAGCAGCTTGCGCGGATTGTCGCGAAAGCGGTTGAGGAAGGCATCGTTGGCCTTTTCCGCATTGCCCAGGAACATCGTCTTGCCGATCATGACAGCAACGCTGATGACGGCCATGACAGCAAGGATGCCGATGACGACCCAGCCGTCCACCGTCAGCGCGCCGAGCAGGATGCCAACGTAGGAAGCTTCTTCACCCGCCTCTTCTTCCTCGACGCCATACATCAGGCTGTCCGGCTGCTGGCTGCCATACAGGGCCTTGATGTAATCGGCCGAGCGCGAGGTCGCAGCCAGCGTCACTTCATCCAGCTCGCCCTGGAAACCGGCACCGATCTGGATGTCGCCAGCGGTGTCGTCGAGCGCGATATCGGCCGTGCCGGCTTCGGCACCTTCCATGTAGAAAGTCAGCCTGCCGCCGATCAGCGTCATCGCCACGTGTTGCCAGGTATCAGCCAGCACCGTCGCCGACGACGGAAACTCCTTGCCATTGACCACCGCCACCAGCTTGCTGCCATTGACCGCCAGCGCCAGGCTCTTGCCGCCTTCGCTTTGCTGGAACAGGGTGCCGGAAGCATTGGCCACCGGCTTGATCCACGCCGTGAATGTCAGGCCATTGGCGGTAATCAGCTTGAGCGAGGGAGACGCCGGAACCGTCAGCGTCGTGCTGCCATCCAGGCTGGCCGCGTCGCCGAGCGGGCCGGCGACGGGTTTGATTGTCAAATTTTGCGGATTATTCCGGTTGACCGTGGAATCCTGTACCGGACCGTTGTCGGAGAAATGCAGCACCAGATTCTGGGCGGCATCGTAGCTGCCCTTGGCATCACTGGCAGCAGCCGCTTTTTCATTACCCCAGAGCAGCGTGACCGCGTCCGTTTTGGCCAACGGCGCCAGCTTGGGCTGCTGCACCCAGATCACTGCCAGCTCGTTGGTCGAATCATATTTTTCGATGTGGAAACGCAGCGGCGTCTTGCCGTCGCCGGCCGTCACGCGCAGGTCGCTGCCGTCCGGCTTGGCTTCGGCAAAGGCAAAATTGCCGGTGTGCAGGCGCAAGGCCAGCGGCAACTGGGTGGCCCCCAGCTTCAACTCGACGCCCTCGGCCGTCGTGTCGATCAGCGTCTTCTGCTTGTACTGCCAGTCGTCCGGATTGAAACCATCCGCCGCTTGCGCGTTCAGGGCAACAAAGCTCGCCGCCGCCATCATCCAGTGTGCAAAGTTTCTCATCATCTTCAATGTTGTTGGGTTGATCTGACTATTATGAAAACCGTTTTTTACAGGCGTGCTACCCCGTCGTCCGGGGTTTGCATTTACCGTCGTCGCCCTTCCCGGATGGACAATCCGGCATCGCCTCGGGACCGCCATCAAGCACCTCGACGGTCAGCATGCCGCCAGACCCTTCGCGCCTGCCGGCACCTGGCGCGGCATCTTCGAGCGCCTGGTTTTCCGAATTGGTCGGCGAGGTAACGGCTGCAACCGGGGCGGCAGTAGCCGCCGCGGCCGGCGCCCCGGTCACGGCACCCGCTGCCTGAATGTTGCTGGCATTGAGAATGACGCGCGCGCCGAGCGTGATGTTGCCGGTACTGCGCAGGCCGGCATCGCCGGCATCGATCGCCCCTTCCGGTGCGAACAGGTCCATGTCGCTGGGCGGCGTGTCATCGCGCGAAGCGAGTACGCCGATCCCCGAACCGGATACCGAGTTGGCGGTATCGAGGACGATCTGACCGTTACGCACGACGAGGACCGGCGGTGGCGTCGAGTTCACCGTCTTCGCGCCGCTACCGGCATCGATGTTGCCCCGATCTGCCCAGATCATGATGTTGCCGCCGTCGAGCGTGAATACCCGCGACTGATTGACCAGGAAATCGTCGGCAACATAGCCCAGGATATCGCCGCCGTTGATGGTGAAGATGCCCTGATCCGAAGCCGCTTTCGACAAGGAGGGCGCGGCCACGCCAACCACGGTGTTGCCGCCCGGCACGAGCATCTGGATATTGCCCTCCTGCTCGGTCTTGATCTGACTCATCGAGAGCAGGATGTCGCCCTTGCCGACATTGGCGGCGGGGAACAAGGCTGCGGCCAGCGTCCGCCCCTTGTCGTACTGCGACGGATCGCCGCTATTCTGCGCAGCCCGCCCGTACTCGGTGAGTTTTCCGTAGAAAACATCGAGCACTTCGGCATCGCTGACCGCTTCGCCGTCAATGATTTTCTGGTGAATGGCCTGCAGGCCCGCATTCCTGGCCAGTTCGGCCGCTGAATAGGATTTGTCCGGGTCAATCAGGTTGACCAGTTCGGTTCTGCCCGAAGCCAGCTCCTTGTACAAACCCTGATAGTCCGGCGTGCCACCGGCGATAGCCAGGATATTGGCGCCCCCCTCCGGCAGATAGGGATTATCGAGATTGCCGCGCGTCACGATGCCCTGGGTATCGGCCAGATCGATCGTTCCCTTGGCCTGGACCAGTACCGAGCCGTCGCCACCGACCTGTATGCCCTTGAGCGGGTCAGTTACCGGGGTAGGCAGATTCTTTGGATCGGTCACCGTCTGGTAGTCGTAGCGGATGTCTCCTCCAGCCTTGATGACGCTTACGTCATCGGCATGGTTATGCTGAATATCGAGGCTCATGTTCTTGATGTCGCCACCCGCCTCGATGAGCACGGCCTCGTTGAACAGATGTGCCTCGTCAGCCCCCCTGTACAAACGTCGGTCAACGATATCTCCGGTCAGCGCGACGAGGCGGCTAGGCTCGGTATCGTTGGCGTGCCAGTTCTGGGCGGTGTGTTTTTCGAGCGCGGCTCCGGACTGCAAGGCGCTCAACAGCACAAAACCGGTCTCGCCCAGCAAGCCATTGCCCAGCACAGGATTCCGCACACTCGGCAGGTAGCGCTCGGCCAGATCGAGTTGTTGAATCGACGATGAAAGCCCGATCGCACCCTGTGCCAGCATGTCCAGCTGGCCCGACTGTCCCGGTACTTGAACCACCGAACCACCGATATCGCCACTCAGCGCCGCGACTTTCACCTGCGCCGGCATCAGCCGGTGGGTCTCGCTGTCCATCACCCCGTAAACCGTATCCTGGGCGTTCAGTCCGACATTGCCGGCCACGGAAACGACATCGAGCGCCGAACGTTCGCCAAAGGTACCCAGGCGCACACTGTAGTTGCCGGTCACCGTAACCAATCCCGACGTTGCCTTGGCACCCGTCGTATAGGTGCCGTTGTAGAGCCAGTTGGTGTTGGCCCACAGGGGGTTGTACACATTGCCCAGTTGGACGTCCTGCCGGCCAACGACATCGACGCTGCTGTTACCAATGGCGACCGTCGTGTAGAAATTGTTGTCGACCAGATCGCCATTGCCATTCGTGGTGACGATGACATAGGGCTTGATCGCATCGGCTGTCAGCGTCACCTTGCCGGTTTCGGCATAGAGCATCCCGCCGATGATCGAGCCTTGCGCCTGCACGCTCAGGTCACCGCCGCCCATGATCAACGCCCGGTCAGGCTGCGCCTCGCCATCCACCGTCGGCACCCGACCGCTGGTTGGAATGGCCACGATGGCATTGCTGATGTCGCTGCCCGCCGTCAGGCTGATATCACCACCGCCGAATGCGGCGATACCCGACTGGAACGAGGCAACCCGCGACCACCATTGCAGGTTCTTGTTGCCCCCCACCCGCATCAGCCATTCGTTGGGATTGCCCTGATAAACCGACGCCAGTTCAGGTTTTTCAACCTCAATCGAACCGCCAGCCTGCAGCGAGACGTCACCACCGCCGGTCAGGAAAGCCGAGTACACACCCTTCGCCGTGTAGTTGTTATTGACGAAAGCCGGTGTAAAGCCATCGAGCTCTGTCGTATCGGTCACACCTGCCGTATAAATCGCCGCCCGGTCGCCAAGCTGGATGTCTTTCGCGGCGGCAATATCGATGCTGCCCGTCCCGGTGCGGATCAGTTTGTTGTCGGCCAGAACCAGACTGCCTGTCGTGGCCGAAGCATTCGTCCCCAGCGGCGAGGCCTGATCGGCATCCGCCCCGGCGACGAGCCGGAACGACCAGCTATCGCCGCCGCTGCCGACGCGGGCATCGCGATAAATATCGGCCACCCCGGCGGTTGCCGAACCGTTCCGGACGAAACCGTCGGTGATCGTACCGCTGACCAGCAGATCGCCCTCGGCACGAAGCGTCAGGGCGCCAACTGCGCCAGCAGCGCTGGTGCCGGCAAAGCTCCAGTCGTTGCCGACCAACAGCTTGCCAGTCGAACGAATTTCCTCACCGACCCGGAAGACCGTACCCAGGCGCTGACCGGGATCGGCTGCGTCGACAAAGGCGGCGCCCTTGAGCGCGGACGCTTCGGTCGCTGTCTTGAGCAGGGCGGCCTGTTCGGCGGTACCGAGCACGAAATCGCCGGCCTTGCGCGTCACCCGAACCGCTTCCAGCGCAACACTGGCCGCACCCTGGACATTTCCATCCAGATTCACCGTGGCCATACTCGACCCGACGACGGGCGCCGAGGCCAGCGGCACGTCATCGACAAGCCTGAACTCGCCCTTGCCGTCGACAACCGTATAGACCGCCGTCACCAACCTGTCCGTCCGAAGGTCGCCGGCCTTCAGCACGCCACCATCAGCGCTCTTCAGATCGACCGAAGTCTTCTTTTTATCGGCCGACGAGATTTCCAGCGTGGATGCCGCGGTATTGGCGCTCTTGGGCCGGAATGTCACGGTATAACCCGGGTTCTGGAAATCGGCAGCGGTAAGCGGAGTGATGTCCGGTGCCACTTTGTACCTGTTGGTCGATCCGGTATCCGTTTCGCCCAGCGTCGATATCTTGAACACGCCGTTATCGTAGATGGCGACAACCCCCTGCCCGGCCTTGATTGCATTTGCCGAAAGTGCCGTGCCATCGGCGTTGACCAGCGGCATCTTGCTGTTACTGCCAACGGTCACCGTGGTGCCGACCTTCGATGCGGCATAGGCATTGAAGGAAATCACCGTCCCGTTTTCGAGAGCCGCGGCATTACTGATCCCGACCAACAGGTAATCGCTACTGGCCGAACCCTGCCGGGTCGTCACCAGCGCCGCCATGGCGTCGTTATCGACAATCTCGGCCCCATTGCCATCGACCAGCTTGCCCAACTTGTCCTGGCGCGGCGCGCGGAAAGTCACGCGGCCACCGCTTGCCTTGCTGCCGGCCGCCGTCGAGACATCGATACTGGCCGCAGCCTGGCCATCTTTTGCCCCCGATAAATTGATCCCGGTGGCCAATTCGTCAACGGCCTTCGTAGCACTGACGCCGATGGTCACCGAACCGCCCTCGCCGGCCGTACCGTCACCGCCACCGACCACTTCGGTGGCATTGGCCTTGAGGGCGCTGCCGGCATGCAGTTCGATCTGGCCACCGACGGCATTATTGCCATCGGCATCGCTCACCCGATTGGCAAAGAGACCAATGCTGCCGCCCTTGCTACCGGAAGCATCGACGGTACCGAAGATATCGATGTTGCCGGCGTCAGCCGACAACTGGAATTGATGCGCCTTGATCTGCTCGTTCAGCACAAGATCGCCAACCCGGCGGCGGACATCCCAGCTTTCGCTGAGATGGCGGTTGCCGGATGAATCGACGACCGCATTGGCCAGGCGATCAAGCGCAACCGACGCGGCATCGACCACCAGGCTGCCCTGTGTCTTGCCACCGGCCGCGTTACCGCGCAGGGTATTCGCCGCAGCATCGACCGTGCCTTTTTCAGCCAGCAGGCGGATCGTGCCGGCATTGCCGCCGCCAGCATCGGCGGAAACTGTGGCAATGGCACCTTCGTTGATCCGGACATCGCCCTCTGTCGATTTCAGCGTGATGCGGCCGCCCGAGGCATAAGCCGTGGTATCGGCGAACTGCACGGCAGCACCGGCCGCGCTGACCAGCGCGCCGTTGTCCAGCGTCACACCCTGCGTGCCGGACAATGTCAGATCGCCGGCCGCCAGGTCGATGTGCCCGGAAACCTTGACGCTCTTGCCGGCCAAGTCCAGTTTGCTGCCGAGGCCGGCCGTCGCTGTCGGGATCGTGGCATTCGCATGGCGCTGGACAGACAAGTCGCCCGTCGCCGTCAGGACATGATCCGCCCCGCTCGTGCTGGTCACGCGTCCCGCCGTGATGTCGAGTTTGGTTTCGACAGGCTGGCTGTTGGCATCGACCCGGCCGCTCTCGACGCGAGTCACACCGCGGCCGGCAAACCGGACATCACCGGTCGCCTTGAGTTCGACGGCATCGAAGCCGGCCATCTTGAAGCCGCTGGTGCCGGCCTTGCGCATCGCTTCCGTCGCGTTGTCGCCAAAAGTGATCTGCCCGGCGTCCACCTTGAATTTGCCGCTACCGAAGGCCGCACTGGCGACGAACTGTGCCCCCTCGGGATTGGCATTTTCAAACACCACCTGCCGAGCGGAAATATTGGCCACACTGGCGTCATCGCCATGCCCGGCAATACCTGCAGCCGAAATAACCAGTTCATTGAGCGTGGCTGAACCCAGCGTCGCCTCGCCGTACAGGTCGAGGGTCGAGTAACTGTTCAGGCGCAATTGATTGACGCCGGCGAACCGTTCCAGATCGGCCTTCTTCAGCGTAACGCCCTCAGTTGGCGCCGAATTGTCGGCCACCACGTTGATCCGGCCGGCACCGATACTCACCGCCCCGCCCCCATCGCGCGAACCGTCGGCCAGGCGGCGGCCCGGGGAAACCATACCGGCCAGCTCATTGCCGCGCGTCGCATCGAAGACCAGCGACTCGCCAGCCACGGCGGCGGTGCTTTCGACCGTCAGATCGCCTTGCAGCCGATTGACGCCGCTCCGGCTGACCTTGACCTGGCTGCCTTCGGCAACGCGCAGGAAAGCGCCGTCGCCGGTCAGTGCAATGTCACGACCCGTCGCCTCGCCAGCCGAATCGATCTTGCTCTCGCCAGCCACGGTCAGCGTCTCGCTGGCTGTCGCCAGAATTTCGCCAGCCGTGAGTGCGGTTCCGCCCGCGCTGTTCCCGTCGTTGTTGATCACGACCGAACTCGCGATGGTGTCGATCTGCATGCCGGTCGCCGTCTCCGTGCGCACCCCGCCGAGCAGCAGGCTGGCGATATTCACATCCTTCAGCTTGGCGGGATCAACCACCGAATAGCCATCCGGCGTATTGCCCAGATTGCTGACATACAGCTTGGGCGCGGCAAGATCCAGCGCCAGCCCTTGTGCGGCGCGATGGCGCCCGTCAGCGGCGCTGATTTCAGCCACGGTCTTGGCCACGACGCTGGGATTGAACTCCAGGCTGCTGCGGCCGACCACCGATAGATGACCGGCATCGCCGGCCAAACGCACGCCGGCCTGGTCGTAGAAGAACGACGAAGCTGTCGTCAGTGTGTATTTGGCCCGGTTGGCCACCACCTCGCTGCTCGCCAGTTCTAGGGTCAGATGCGACGGCGAGTAAGCCGTCGTCGAGCCGTCGGCGTTGAGTGCGTTGAATGCACCGGCCACCAGCCACGAACCGTCGGGCTGGCGCTCGGAGGCGGCCAGAACATTATCGTTGCCGCCTTTCACCGTCACCAGGTAAGCGCCGGGCAACACGGCATAGCGGGCGGGCAGCAGCACATAACTGCCACCGAGGCCGAGCGTGTTGGCGCCCAGCGAGACGGCGTCGCCTACCTTGAGCAGCGGCAGCGAACCGTCATCGGTCGTGGCATACGCGGCCAGGAGTTCGGCATCAGTCGCGCTGACCCCGTTCCAGCCCGGCACGATGGCGAAGGTCGTCGTCGAGCCGTTGAGCACATCGCTCTTGCCGCCCGGACCGGCGGTAAATTCCCAGGCCAGCGCCTCGCCACCACCCGAGAGATCGAGTTCGGCACCGGTCTGCACTTTCGACACGGCGGCATCGATCACAATGCCCTTGGACGGCAGAGCCTCGATTTCGCTGCCCAGGTAGTTCCAGCTACTGCCCGATTCGCCGGTGGTCCCGAACAACAGCTTGCGATCTGCCGCCACCGAGGTCTTGCTACCGGCAGCCAGCGTCACCGTACCGCCCGGCGCACTGAAAACGACCTCGCCGAGGGGGGCGGAAATCGTCCCCTCGTGGTTTATGGTTTTGGCCGAAAATTCCAGTCGACCGTAGGGCGACAGCGATACGTCGGCCGCGGCGCCGGCCGGCCGGGTAATGTGGATGCTGCCGTTCGGATCGGCCAGCAGGTCGATGCGGAAGTCGCCATAGGTCGACGGGCTGAGGCGGGTGGCCGCGAAGTTCAGCGCACCGGAAGCCGTCATCTGGCCGTTGAACAGACGACCGTCGACGCGATTCTTCACCGTGTTCTCGACGCTGTCGAAATGGATGGCGCCGGTGCTGGAGAAGGTGCTGTCAGAAAAGCCGCTCCAGCTGAAGGTGCCGACCAGCCCGATGTCGCGGGCAGTGATCGAGGCATCGGCCAGGCCGGTTGTTGCCACCACGGCAGCGCCAGCCCCGTCGCGGAAATTGCCGATACGCGCAGTGGCAGCTGTCAATTTAAGATTGGTCGTATCGTCGGCGGCCCTGAAATTCGCCGCATTCATGCTCAGGTGGTTATTGACCGTCGCCTCGACCTTGCCAGCGAAGACGATGTCGCTCTGGCTGGTCAGATACCAGGAACCGAAATCCTGCAACAGGGCGACATCGAGCGCCGCCTTGCCGTTGTAGGTTTTCGCATCGAGTACCGCGGCACCCGCCAGATAATCGGCCGCGCTGATGCCGTCCGGCCATAGCTCGGGATGATTTTCCCTGGCGCTCTTGTCGTCGCTGGCAGCCGTTTGATAAACGCTCAGCGCGCGCCCCTGCGTCAGCGCATCGATGATTTCCTGACTCTGCCCGATGCCGACGCCCCACGGGTTGGCCTCCATCTTCACGGGGTCGGCCGTAAAGCGCAGGCTGAAGACACCGCCGAGCGCATCCCTGCCACCCCGGGCCTTGAAGTTGCCGTCGAGGAACATGCCGCTGTGCGCCGCCAGGCTGACCGTGCCCCCGGCGCTGCCCAGCGCCCGCGCCGCATAGGTGTAACCGGTGGCCGTAGCCGTCGCTGCATTCAGCGTGCCGGTGGCGCCCGAAACATCGATCAGCGCGCCGTCACGCATGATCAGGTAGCCGAGGCCGGAATCGATGCTCACCCTACCGCCGGCCAGTACTTCACCCCGATAGGCTTGCCTGGCCAGCAGTTGCCCGGCCGAAATTCCGGCATCCAGCGCTTGCTGCGTATCGGCATCGAGCACCGTCGTGCCGCCGACCAGCAACTGGCTGTTCTCGCCGAGGTAGATCGATTCGGACTGTTTCTTGCCGGCATCGATCAGGGCATTCTGGACCGCCGCATTGAGGTCGCTGGTCATTTCCGCGCGACCCAGCTTGATCGTGCCGCCAGCCGCCTCCAGCGTGCCCAGCACGGTCATCTGACCGGCCGCTTCCAGGGTCACGCTACCCTTGGCAGAAGCGCCGACGTAGGCGTTTTCGGCCACGGTCAGGCGACCGCTGTAGATATCGGTCGTCGTCAGGCTGATGCTCGTCGTCCCCGAGCGTAGTGCCTCGGGCAGGACCTGCGTTGCGGCAAAAGAAGCGATGGCTGTGCCGGTTGGCCGCTTGAAGTAGTCGCCGACGGCGAGCAGCGACCAGTTGAGCGGATCCGGCTTGACGACCTGCCCGGCTTCCACGGTCAACCCGGAATTTCCGCTAAAAATGAAATGGTAGAAACCGCCACGGTCGACCACATCGGCCGGCGCCGCGAAGCCCTGGCGCCCCTCGGCGATCCGCCGGGCATCGCTCCACGTCCGGGTATCGACGCTTTCGGCATGGCCCAGCGTGACCTGCGACGAGGTAATCGACAACGTACCGCCCTTGCCGAGCGCCATCCCTGACAGGGTGCCATCCAGGAAGAGGCTGCTCCCCCCGACCGCACCGACCTCGACAAAGCCGGTGCCGCTGGTCAGCGCAATCGAGCCGGCATTGCCCTTCTTGACTGAAGGTTTGGTGTCGACCTGGCCGCCGCCATCGACGGCAATGCTGCTGCCGCCCCGGATATCGAGGTCGTGGGCCGAAGTCAGAACGATCTTGCCGCCGTTCAAGGCCAGCGGCGCGGTGCTCAGTTCGCCATCGAGAAAATCGTTAACCCAGACACCGGACGTGGACAGGCTGGCCCCTTCGGCGACGACCAGATTCGAGTAAACGCCATCGAAAATATTGGGCGCATCGGGCACCGACAAACTCAAATCGAGGGTCTTCAGCTCGATGCTGCCGCCCGGTGCGCTGACGTCACCGGCCAGATGAATCTGCCGCCCGGCAGCGGCAAACTTGCCGCCCGCCGGCAGATTCAGGGAAATATCCGCGGGAATCTCGATCCGCCCATCGCTGCTTATCGAGAAGCGGGAGAACCCGGCATCGACGAGCGTGTCGGACAATTCCAGGCGGTCCGGTCCGGCATCTCCCTGAGTCAGGCCGGCCGCCGCGTTGGCCGCGCCCTTGACGAACACCATCTGCGCCTGGAGAAAGGCCGCATCCTTCTCGGTCTGGCTGGCCGTATCGCGATTGGCGACGGTGTAATGCTGGCCACCATCCTGGACGATCAATTGCCCGCCCAGCGGAATTGCGCTGCGCTTGCTCGCCGGGTCGCCAATCTCACGCTGGCGCGTACCGACCGTGGTATTCGCCTGCAACTGCCCATCGACAGCCAGGCGATTGCCGCGAATCTCGACGGTACCGGCGCTCTTGCCCTCGACATAGGCCACTTCGTCGCGCGTTGCCGTGGTCAGCGACAAATACTCGGCCCAGACCGGCGCGTCGTTCAGCCGATAGGACTTGCGGCCGGCCAGCAGCCGCGACTCCTCGACGGTTCCCGCCGCGTAATCGACCACGCCGCCGGAAACATCGAGCGTGGCGCTGCTCTTGACGATGACGTTGCCCGTGGACATCAGGGAAATCTTGCCGCCAGTCGCCGCCAGTTCGTTGGCCGTCAGGCCGACGTTGTTGAAATAGCTAATGACATCGGCGATTTCGACCGCGTCGCGAATGTCTACCCAGGCCTTCTGGCCGCGCAGCACGCCGTTGCGCTGCACCGTGTTGCCGGCAAAGTTGTCGCCGCGCAATTCGACCTCGACAAACAGGTCGCGAACCGACTTTTGGGCGTTGGTCCCGGAAACATCGATCTTTGCGCCGTCGGCGACAAAGACACCAACGCCGTTCTGCGCGCTGCCCTCCACCCCGGGGATCACGGCATCGGCCGCAAAAGCGTTGGTTTCCCCGAAAGCCGAACTGGCACCGAAGCGAACATTTCCACCTTTGGCCAGGATGTCGGCCTGGCCGACGACAATCTCCTTGGCCAGGGCGGTAATCGATGACGCGACAAAATGCTGGTCAGCGGTCAGGGTCTTGCCGTTGCTGCCATCAACGGCGATTTCGGTGCGACTGCCGTCAGCAAAGCTGACCGTGCCGGCCTGCTGGCCGAAGATGAAATCGGTCGGCTCGACAATGGCCCGCTTCGGATCGTAAGCCAGCACGCCGTCGACGCCATAATCGCGCGAAATCATGAAATAGCTGCTGTCGGCGATATCTCCGGTAGCGGTATCGATGGTGTAGTCGATCAGCGCCATATCGCGCGCCTTGAGGTTGATCGAGCCATTGGCGGTGGCCGATGTCGACGCGTAGAGCGTGCCGGCCTGGACAATCCGGTGACCGACCAGAGATATGTCGCCGAAGCTGGCCGAGATCGTGCCGGTGTTGGTCACGGCATTCGCATCGGTGCCGCGGGAAAGCGCTACCAGCGAATCGATGCCGCTCTTGTTGGCATCCTTGATCAGCAGCGGATTGACCTCCGCCGTAAAGCCGCGCAACGCGCTCGAATAGCCCGGCTTCAGGTAAACGTCGGCACCCGCAGTGAGCAAGGTCTGGCCATTCGGGGTGCTGATGCTGCCGCCCTGGTTCACCACGCCGCCGGCAAGAACGACATAGCCCCCGCTGGCCGTTTCGATTTTTGCCCCGTTTTCGACGTTGACCGTAGCACGGCGAAAATCAGAGAGCGCCCGGGCCTTGTCGGCCGCCGCGACGCTGTCGTCGCTGCTGTCGAAGGTGGCGTAATTCCGGTTCAGGTAAAAAGCACGGGAACGGACATTGGTCTGGCCGAGCAGCCCCGACGACACGATAGCCGGATTCATGCCCAGTGCCGAGGCGACGAAATTGTTGGCCGAAACCCGGGCATTTGCCCCGAATGTGATGCCCAGTTCGTTGACCAGCACCAGCTGGCCGCTGGCCTTGAGTACGCCGTCGATCAGCGAGCGCCCCGCCGCCAGGTTATCCAGCTTGTTGCCGGAGCCATCGACCAGATCCTTGTCCGGATCGAAGACATAGTTGTAGGCGACATCGCCCGATGCCTGGACGAACTCGACCGTCTTGCCCGGCCCGACGTTGAAGCCTGAAACCCAGTCGATCTGTGCCACGCTGCCGCGCTGGTTGATCGTCAGGCGATCACTCTCGGTCGTTCCCGAAACCAGCATGGTGGCGCCATTGAGGTTGACCGCCCTGGTCGCGTTAACGACGCCCTGCTGATTGACCACCAGACCGGCCAGTGTCACCACGCCATCCGTACCCATGTTGACGTTGCCGGTGGCCGCATTGGTCACCTTGCCATCGAGCGTCGTACTGATGCCGAAACTGTCCTTGCCGGTGAAAGAATCCGTCTCGACCAGGATGCCGCGCAGGTTGGGATCGTCGGGCACGGTCAGGATGACCTTGCCACCAGCCGCCAGGATCGCCTCGCCGCTACCACCGCCGTCGACGCCGATGCTGCCCGCGTTGAGCACCGATTTCGGCGCAATCAGCACCACCTTGCCGCCATCCCGGGTGTTGATCGAGGCCCCGGTCTCGACGATCACCGTGCCATTGCCGAAATCGGCCACTGTCCCGTCGTAGCTGAAAGTCAGGCTGTCGCCCGCGGCGCTGGGCAGGCCACTGGTCAG
The DNA here is from genome assembly GCA_018828385.1 of Gammaproteobacteria bacterium. Lineage (GTDB taxonomy): Bacteria > Pseudomonadota > Gammaproteobacteria > Burkholderiales > Rhodocyclaceae > Azonexus. The sequence goes on from JAHJVE010000023.1 coordinate 605,527, forward strand.
CAGCCGGTTCATCATGGTGTCCGACATGCCGAGCGCCGAGGCGACCAGGCCGCCGACGTTCACCTGCGAGCCGGCGCCGAACAGGATGCCGTTCTGGTTGATCAGATAAAGCTGGCCGTTGGCGCTTACCTTGCCGTAAATCTGGCTGGGATTGCTGTCCCAGATGCGGAACAGGGCGCGCGACAGCGCATCCGGCTGCTTGAGTACGAAAGCTGCGTCACTGCCCACGTCGAAGCTGTCGAAATTGAGGCCGAGCATGCGGCTCTGCGTCGTCACCGTCATCGTGTTGATGCCGTTGATCATCGCCGTCGTCGGCTGGCCGCCATTGACCGAACCGGCAAAGACAAAGGGCCGGACAGCCGACGGCACCGGCAACTGCGCCGCCACCGGCCGCGCCGCCCAGGCGCCATCCAGTGCCGCGAACGAAGCCGCCACCCCGAGAACCACGGCTGCCACCCGCTTGCGCGCGCTCTTCTTGCCGCGTCCGCGCACGCACTCGGCCACCGCCACCCAGGCGTTGCGCTCGACGTTGAAGACCAGCCGATAGATTCCGTGGTTCATGTTTGCTTCCTGTTCTTTCTGTGTCCGGCCTAGAACTCGTAACCCAGGCGCGCATGCACGCGCTGCGTTCCGGACTTCGTGCGCGGACCATCCTTAAGGGTCTGGCCAATATCGACAACGACCAGCGGCCCGCCCTTGTCGCCCTTCAAACGCAGGCCGATGCCGGCGCTGGCCAGCGTGAATTCATCGGTTTGCCCGGGTAGCGGGCTGTTCAGCCAGAGTTGCGCGCCCTCGACAAAACCGAGCAGGCGCAGGCCCGCCCCGCTGATCTCCCACAAGGTCGGCGTCTTGACCTCGGTGCGCACACGCCAGCCGACATCACCGGCGGCTTCGCCCTCGTAGTAACCGCGCACGCTATCCATGCCGCCGGCCAGAATCTGCTCGGGCGACACCAGCGGCTGCCCGGCCATCTGGAAATCAAGCTTGGCCAGACCTTCCCAGCCGAGCAGGCGTTTCGAATAACTCAGGTCGCCACGCAGCACCGAAAACCCAGGGCGGGCATAAGCCCGGCGGCAGGCAAACTGCTCCATCTGCACGCCCTGGCAATCGACATCCTGCGAGTTGTAGCCGGTGTTGACGACCAGCCCGAGATTGCCGGCAAATTCGCCCGATTCGCCGAATCGGCTGAAGGTGTATTGCGCCACCAGCGGCATGTAGCGCAGCGGCGTTTCCTTGCGGTCGGCGCCCAGCGCATTCTGGGTTTCGGCCAGATCCTTGAAATCGGCGCCAATCGACAGCGAATGGAAGAAATTGGCGATGCCGGCCGGCTGCGGCAGCGTGAAAGAAATCCGCCCGCCGAGTGTCGTCCCCTTGCCCACCACATTGCTGCCCACCGCCGAGGCGATATTGCTGTTCGAATGCTGGATGAAGGCCGACAGCGAGCGCGTCGCGCTCAAGGGAGCGGCATAAAAGCCGGCCAGCACACTGACCTCGTCCGGCTTTTCCGGCGACAACACATAATTCAGCCCGGCGCTGTGCTGCTTCTGGAACAGGTTGGTATAACGCACCCCGGCCTCCAGACGCGTCAGCGACGTATCCGGACTCTGCCGGTTGTTCAACTCGACGTTGCCATGCAGGGGCAATTCGTCCTCGACGGCCAGTTCGACCTCCATGGTCCCCGGGCGCGCACCAGGGCGCAGCAGGGGCGTCACCCGGCGATCGGCCGAACGGCCGGCCTGCGCCAGCTCGGCCTGCATGGTCGGGAAATGCGGCACCTTGCCCGGCGCCACTTCCGGCACCTCGGCGCGCAGATCGCGGCGCGAAGTGTATTGATTGCCACTGACCTTCAGCCGCTCGACCTGCCCCTCGATGACCTGCAGGCGGATAACGCCGCTCGCCACCGACTGCTCGGGAACAACCACGGAAACCGACAGGTAACCCTGCTGCTGATAAGCCGCTTCGAGCGCCGCACGGGCTTTTTCGACATCGCCGACCAGCTTGCCGGGGCCGAGGGAAGGATAGACGGCACGCTCGATCTCGACATCGGAGAGCACCGTATTGCCCTCGACCGAAAACTCGAGCAGATCGAAAGCCCCCGGAACCGGCGCGGCCGAGGCGAAAGTCGCCGCACCCAACAGGCCGGCAGAAAGGAGAATTTTGTAGACAGGCATAGCCCGAGGATTATCGGCAGGCGACATTACTTCCCCGTGAAGCGAGGGGGGTAAAACCTAGTCCGATCGGACTACCCGGGCACCGGCGGTTGCCCGATCATGCGCCTGAAGCAGACAAAAAAACGGCCCGGAAAATCCCGGGCCGTCCTGATTCTGCAAAAACCGGCCGTTGCCGGCCGGCTCGTGACAGCAACGATTAGTCGTTGTAGTTACGGTTGTACGGGGCGCACTGGTTGCTGTTCAGGTACACCGCATCCAGGGTCTGGGCGCCCGTGTAGTTGTTCGGCTGACCCGGGATAGCCATCGCCACATTTTTCAGGGCGCTGACTGAAGCCAGGGTAGCCGGATTACCAGCGTTGGCCACGAACTTGTTGAGCAGATCAAGCTTGGCGCCGGTGGTGCGGGTCGGGATGTTGAATGATTCCCAGCCTTGCAGATCCCAGTCGCCACTTTCGTAGGCTTCCTTGGTCGGGAACTTGCCGGTACCGGTGGTCACCGGGGCGATGGCGGTGTTGTCCCAGGTGATCTTGCCGGCGCCGTCGAGCGAACGGAACTGCCAGTTGCCGGCAGCCTTGGATTTCGCCAGGCTATCCATGGACAGCACGCCAATGGCCTTGTAGCCACCGTTGCCGAAATCGACGGTAACCGTTGCGCCGCTGCGATCCTTGGTGCTGTAGGTACCACCGGCGACGGCCTTGTCCAGGCAGGATACGACGTCATCGGAAGAAGCGTTTTCAACAACGATCAGACCGCCTTCGCCGTTGACGGCGGTGAAGGTTTTGGACGCCTCATCCCAGGCGCCTGAAGCATAGCGGTCAGCCGGTTCCTGAGCATCAGCCGAGCAAGGATAGTTGCCGGCCCACAGGTTCATGACGGCCTGGGTACCGGACCCCGGCGTGCGGCGGCAGATGACAATGTCGCCGGACTCAGCGCTGTCGACCTCACTCCACGCGCCGATATTGCCGGTCATGATGGCGGCAACGGTGGCACGATTGAACTTGACGGAAGAACCGACGTTGCTGGTGACCGGAATACCGAAAGCCAGGCCATAGATCGGGGTGATGCTGGCGAAATTGGCCAGCTCCGCTTCGCTCAGGGCTTCCGCCGGGACTTCGCCTTCGGTATTGACCGGCGACTTGAAGAGGACCGGCGCGACGTCAGAAACACCGGCGTCAGGGATGCCGGTGGTCAGCGTGCACTGATACGGATCGGCTGCAGTGCCGGTACCCGATGAACCGCAAGCGGTCGACGTTACGTCCAGCATCTCGATGGACTCGGCGCGGGCAACATGGTTGACACCATAAACGGAACCGCCGGTGACGCGATAGATGATGACGGTCTTGCTGTTGGACCAGGCGCCGTGACCAGCCTTCAGGGTACCAGCAACAGCGACGTAGTTGGCCTTGTCGGTTGCCGAGCCCTTGGAACTGGCCTTGGAGAAGTACTTGATCGGCTGGGCGCCATCGAACATGCCTTCGATCATGGTCACGAAGCCCTTCTGAACGGCAGAGGCGCCGGAAACGAAGACGACATGGCCGGTGGTGACGGCACCATTGGTAGGGTTGTTGAGAAGGTCTTGGGCGATGGTATCAGTATCAAAGGCGGTGGCCATGGCCGAACCGGACATGACGGTGAAGGCGGCGGCGCAGAGCAGAGCGGTTTTCTTGAGTTGCATGAATTTCTCCTGATGGATTCAAGACCGGCGCCCGTCAGGACGCCGGCGAAGACAAAAATGACTTAGGCGCGCTTGTTGCGACGAGCCATGAAACCGATCATGCCCAGACCGGCCAGCAGCATGGCGTAGGACTCCGGCTCCGGCACGGCGGCGACGGCGGCACTCAGGTGCAGGTCGGAACCATCCAGGTAGGCCTTGACGTTCTGGCCATCGACGTAAGGGGTGTAGACCGAGTTGGCAAAACCGGTGGCGGAAGCACCGATACGCATGAAACCGAGGCCGTTGGCGAAGCTGTCGTTGGCGACCGTACCGGCGTTGCTGAAGCCCAGATAGCCGGCAGCGGTGTCATTGAAGGAAGACTTGCCAGCCCAAGCAGCGCTCGCAGAATCAACCTTGACGGAATCGGCCGCGCCGATCACACCGTTGACAGCCGTTGCGAAATCACGGGTGTTGTTGCCGGCGGTGCGGGTAGCATCGTTGGTTTTCAACGGCGACGGCAGGGTGGTGTAGGTTTCCAGCAGGCGGTTAGCGCCCTGCTTGTCGACAGCGACGATGTTCCACTTCAGGGCATTGACATCGCTCACGCCAGCCAGGAAGGAGGCGAAGGTGGCATCAGCCGCCCAGGACAGATCGATGTTGCCGTTGGCACCCAGCGCAGTTTCGAAGCTGTTGATGGAATAGCCGAGGTCACGGGTGTAGGAGCCGGAGGCATCCCAGATATTGAAGAACAGGTCGCCGTTGCCGGCAACGCCGTTGTCGATGGCAGCGTTGGCGCCGGTAGCAGCGGCAGCCATGACGACGGCGGCGGCGAGAGTCTTGAGAGAAAACTTCATTGAAAACCCCTTTGGAAAATTGCGTGCGCTCCCTGTGGAAGCATGAATAGGCAAAGAACGACCAGCTCGATCACCGCCTGCCGGGTGCCCACGCACACAAACCGTGGGAAGCAGCTTTTCGCCCGGGGCAGTACCTCGCTGATAGCGCCCACTTTGGGTGCGCTACATGACGTCCGTTACGGTGCCTGCGGGTCGTTTTGACCCGCCGATCGGACTAGGCCGATAGTCCGTTAGGCTCAGTCCAGGCAGCCTGCCTTGTCATATTCTGAAATATTCGCCGGATGCGGGACTGGCTGCGGGTTTTCAGGCGGCCAAGGGGGTTGGCCAGCGGGCTTTTCGCCCTGGAAATTCAACAGGCGCGACGTGCTGGCCGCGCAGCGATTTCAATTTTGGCCATTTTTTCCGGTTGACCGTAGCGTTGCCGCTACGTCCCCGGCTGATCGCTGATCAGCCTTGCCTTGACGGCTTTGGCGACGGCCTGGGCGCGGTTCGAGACTTCGAGTTTGCGCAGGATGTTCTGGATGTGATTCTTGATGGTCAGCGGGCTGAGTTCGAGCTTTTCGGCGATCTGCTGGTTGGTCATGCCGTCGCGGACCAGCGAGATGACCTGTCCTTCGCGGCCGCTGAGCCGGGTGTTGAAGCGAACCGGCAGTTCGGGGGCGCTTTTTTCCTGCGTCAGCATGCGGTGCAGCGTGGTGTGCAGGTAGGGCATGAGCATTTGGGCGAAATAGACATGGCGCCGGCCGGGGGCTTCCGGCATGTTGAGAAAGACGAAGAAGCCGGAGCTGTCACCGTTGAATTCGCGGGTGCCGTGGGCCATGGCGTGGCCGATGGAGAAGCGTTTGAGCAACTGGCCGACCGGGCAGGTGGCGCTGCCGTTGCTGCCGCCGGCAAAGGCTTTCGGGAGGTGGCCGCCGTGCTGCCAGCTATCGAGGGCCAGGCCGACCAGTTTGTCGAAATCGCTGCCCGGCATGCGGTCACCAGCCAGCTGGGTGCGGCCCAGCACTTCGTAGCGAAAGGCCGGCGTGCCGTATTCGCCATGGCCAACGATCAGCGCCTCGTGCGGCAGGAAGCTTTGCAGCACGCCTTGCGACCAGAGGAAATACTGGTGGCGCAGATGCACCTGCTGCGAGGATTCGATGGTGATCAGCAAACGCTCAAGATCGACCGCGGTGAGCGTTACCAGCGAATCCATGAAGGGGTGATCAGTCAAGGATGAGCGGCCAGGCTTCGCGGCTGGCGCCGTGTTCGACGAGCAGGCTTTCAGCCAGCGCCTGGTCGTAGCGCCGCGCCCAGTACAGCGCGGTCAGGCCATTGCGGTCCGGCTGATCGGGCGCCACCTGGTTGTCGAGCATGGTCAGCAGGCAGCTGAGCCGGCCGAGCGCTGCAGCCAGCGCCAGCGGGTGCAGGCCCTCGCCGTCGTAACGCTCGGGGTCGGGGCCGGCGCCGAGCAACAAACGGACGATTTCCGGGTGGTCGAAGCGGATGGCTTCATGCAGGGCCGTGGCGCGGTTGTCGCTGCGCGCGTCGATGTCGGCGCCGGCCTGAAGCAGGAGGCGCACGAGGCCGGGATGACCGGCGGCCGCGGCCATGGCCAGCGGCCGACGCCCTTCCGGCCCCTTGACGTCGGGGCTGGCCCCGCGCTGGATGAGCAGGCGGGCGATTTCTGCGTGTTCGCCGGCGACGGCAGCGAGCAGCGGGCGTTCGCCCAGTTCGTCGGCACCGTTGGCCAGCGCGCCGTCGTTGAGCAGTGCCTTGACGGCATCAAGCCGGCCGGCCTTGACGGCAGCAAGCAGCTCGCGCGTCGATGGGGCGACAATCGGCCGGCTGTCTTTCCAGGCCGGATTGGCGACGGCGGCAAAATCCTCGGGCAAGGCCCGCTGGCGAACCTGGGCCGACACCGGCGCCAGGCGATCGGGCACCGCCGGCTCCTCCTCGAAAGTCTGCGCCGAGGCAGCTGCCGCGAAGAAAAGAGGAGTGACGAATAGGGCAAGACGCATGACAGTTCGCTGGCAAATTTTGCTAAGCGCCTGAATTTAGTCTTCCTTGATTACTCCCTTGTTGCAGAACGGTGACAATTACCCCGCCCGAAAATCCGGCCAGGCTGCTAGGGCAGCCCGTTGTGGATGAAATACCAGTCGGCGTAACTCGCCGCGCTGTCGAAACCTTCCTGCTCGGCCGTGAAGCCGGCGATCTTGATCGGTTTGTCCGATGACCGGCTGGCCACCCCAATGATGCGCCCCTGCTGGCGGATCAGCTCCCATTCGCCGTCCACCGTCATCGGGTCGCGATAGAGGCGGCGCAGGTGGTGGGTCGGGTTGGGGAAGCGCCTGTCGTGCAGGAGGTCTGCGAGCTTTTCCGGGAACTGTTTTACGGCGCCGGGCGATTTTTCGTAATAGCTGCCGATGGCGTGACGGTATTCCTCGCCAATGAAAAGCAGCTCCTTTTCCTTCTCGCGCCGGCTTTCCAGTTGCCAGAGCGCGCCGGTACCGGCCAGCGCGATGCCGGCGATGGCGACGGCAAACATCAGGCCGAGGAAGGTGAATCCGCCCTGCCGGCCCATTTCATTTTTGGCCGTTTTTTCCGGTTGACCGTAGGACCTCACCATGTCGAATAGTCGCTGCCGTCCTTCCCCTGCCCTTCGGCGCCGCTGCGGATGTCCCAGACCCTGCGCTGGCCCGGTTCTTCGGGCGGCGGGACGAGCACCCAGCTGTCGGTGCTTTCGGTGATCGGGTCGGGCGGCACCTTGCGCAGGTAGCGTTTGCTCACCAGTTCCTCAAGCGTTTCCGGGTAGCGGCCGGTGTCGCCGCGATATTTATCGAGGGCGTCGCGCATGACGGCCAGCGATTCGCGCAGCGAGGCTTCGCGCGCCCGGTCGAGATGCTGGAAATAGCGCGGCACGGCGATGGTCAGCAGGGTGGCGATGACCGACATGACGACGAGCAACTCGATCAGCGTGAAACCTTTTTTACGGCCGGTCATGGCTCACCATTCCCGGTAGGCGATGCCGTTCAGGCCGATGCCTGGCGACAGCGAATAGACATCGAAAACATCCGCCCCCTCCTGCGGCGCATCCGGCGGGCTGGCGTAGCTGCGCTTGCCCCAGCTTTGTGCGGCCGGCAGGCTCGGGTCGTCGGCAAACGGGTCGCGCGGCAGGCGACGCAGGAAATAGAGCCGGGCCTTGTTCGGGTCCTGGATATTCTCGACGCCCTGGGCCAGGTCGTCGAGCCGATGCGGGTAGCCGCTTTCGTCGACCTTTTTCTCCACTTTGCCCTCGCTGACCGCCCGTCGATAGGCGTCGATGCCGCCGCGTATCTGGCGCAAGGCGGCGCGCAATTCCACTTCCTTCTGCCGCTTGGCTGTCACCTCGATCATCGGCATCGCCGTCATCGCCAGAATGCCGACGATGGCGACGGTGATGACCAGCTCGATCAGGGTGAAACCCCGGTTGGGCACGCCGATCATGGCCTCAAGGCGGTGGAAAACTCAGTTTTCCTTGCCACCGTCCGCCTCGACCTTTGCCGGTGGAACGGGGGAAGCCGCCTGAACCGGCGGCACCGGCGCGGTCGGCTCAGGCGCTTCGGCCGGTTCGGCCGGCTCATCCGGTGCCGCCTCCGGCTCCGGAACGGCGCGCCCCCTGGCGCCGCCCGCCACCCCGCGGCCCGGCGCGATACCGAGCGCTTTCGGCCCCTGCGTCCGGATGACCATGGGCGCGGCGCCCACCGCCGTTTCGGTGCCCGATGGCAAGGCCGGCTGCCCGAAGTCGGGGCGATGGATATTGCGCAGGATGCGCGGGGTGATGAGCAGGATGATCTCCGTCTTGACCGAAGTATCGCGCTGGCTGCCGAAGGCGCGGCCAATGACGGGGATTTCGCCGAGACCCGGAATATGGCTGGTGGACTTGCGTTCCTCGTCGTTGATCAGGCCGGCGAGCACCTGGGTTTCTCCGTTCTTCAGGCGCAGCGTGGTACTCGCGCTGCGCGTCCCGATCTGATAGGCCAGCGAATTGGAGGGCCCGGCGACTTCCTTGACGATGCTGCTGACCTCCAGCCCGACCTTCATCGACACCTCGTCGTCGAGCGTGACATTCGATTCGACATCGAGCTTGAGGCCGACATCGAGATAGGTCACCGAGGCCGAAACGCCAACGTTGGCGGTCGAGGTCGTGGTGAATATCGGCAGCTTGTCGCCGATGTGAATCTTCGCCTTCTCGCGGTTCTTGACGCGGATGCGCGGATTGGCCAGGACATTGGTGTCGCTGTTCTGGCCCTTGAGATTGAGGGTCAGGCCAGGGTTGGCTACAAAGCTGGTGAGGCCGGAAGCGCTCTTGAGACTGATGTTGCCCGGGGCCAGCGTGCCGCCCGGCACGACGTTCTGCATGATCCCGGCGGCCGTGCTCGTCGTTGTCGTTATCGTCTGCTGCAGCGCGCCGTAGCCAACGCTGTCCGGCCAATCCACGCCAATCTCGTTGAGCCGGCTGCGCGTCACCTCGAGCACCTCGACCTCGAGCATCACCTCCGGCTCGGCCAGGTCCACCGACTCGATCAGCCGCTCGACCAGACGCATGGCGTCCGGCGTGTCCTTGACGATGAGCAGGTTGAGCTTTTCGTCGGCAAAGACATCCTTGCTCTTGGCCACCGTCTTGACCAGGATCTGCACCTGCTTGACGTCGGCATTGGCCAGATAGAAGCTGCGCACCACCAGCTCCTGGTACTCCTTGGCCTTGGCCGGCGTGTTCGGATAGATCAGGAAACTGTTGTCATTGAGCTGGCTCAGCTTGAGCTGATTAGTCTTCATGATCAGACTCAGGATGTCTTCGAGCGGGCTGTTGCGGACAAAGAAGGTCACCTTGCTGTCGCCCTTGACGTCCTTGTCGAAGACGAAATTGAGGCCGGACGAGCGCGAAAGCACCTCGAACACCGATTTCAGCGTCGCATCGCGGAACTCCAGGACGACCGGCTTGGCCAGCGCCGCCTTGACGGCCGGGTTGGCCGACGGATTCATTTCCTTTTCGCGCCGCCGGTCGATCTCCTCCTGCAGGCTGCGCGCCAGCGGGTTGAGCTGATCCTGCACGCGCACGGTGCGCACAACCCGTTCGGCGCCAAGCAGGTCGCCCTTTTTCAGCAACTGTTCGGCCTGGGCCAAATTTGCGGCATTTTTCCGGTCGACCGTGAGCTGTTCCAAACCCTGCAGGGCGCGGGTATTGCGGGCATCGATAGCGAGCGCCCGGCGGTAGGCAGCCTCAGCGGCCTCCCCTTGGCTGGCCGTCCGCAGACGCTCGGCCTCGCTCAAGTAAGCGTCGATGCTGGCATCCTTGTGGCGGACCAGCGCCGCCTTGATCTCGGCATCGCGCGGCTCGTCACGCGCCGCTTTTTCCAGCGCGGCGACGCCCTCCTCCTTCTTGCCGGCAGCCATGAACGCCAGTCCGTCACGGAAGGCGGGATGGGCGCATCCGCCCAGCAGCAGGACGATGAGGAGAAGAATCGAGCTTCGTTTCAGGCAACTATCCGAGCGGATATGCATCGTGGCGAACCGTGGCAAAAGTCCACCATGCTAGGAAGCCCGCGTTACAGCGACGTTAAAGACAATGAAATATTCCGGCGGCTCATGCCGCGCTTCACACGACTGAAATCTCCGGCCGCAATACTCCCCCGAGATCCGGCCGGCATGGCCGCCAAGACGAAGGGAGAACCCAATGATCCTTGCCACACCGACAACCAATCGCCACCCGGAAGATATGCAGGCCCTGCGCCGGTTGATCGCCGAACTGGCCCCGCAATGCGGCGTCGACCTGGGCAAGCGCGCCGCTGTTCGCCATTTTCTCGACCACGATTCAGCGACCAGCCGCGGCGAAAGCATCGATCCGCAACTCTGCCAGGAACTGCGCGCCATGCTGATCCTGCTCTACCGGCTCGAAGCGAGCAGCAGCGAAGATCTGGGCGTCGATGGCCTGGCCCGCCTGTGGCGCCAGCACGGCGAAATCCTCGCCCGCTTTCACGCCGGCTAAGCAATCAGCGCCGGATAAGAGCCCGACTGGCGGCAAAAAAACGGGGAGCGCAGGCCTCCCCGTTTTTTGTTTCAACGCCCGCTAAAAACTAGTCCGTTCGGCTCATTTTTTTCTCCCCGGACAAAGGAATGGCTGTCACGCCGGATGCATATCCTGATCGTACTCAGCCATCTCACCAAACATCAATTCCGGGGAAAACCATGATTCGCAAGTCCATACTCGCCCTGCTGCTCGCGGCCTCTGGCGTCAGCGCCCATGCTGCGCTTTCCGCTGGCGACATTGCTGTCATCGCCTACAACACCGACGGCGAAGACAACTTCGCCTGGGTGGCCCTGACCGATATCGCCGCCAACACCACCATCAATTTCACCGACTCGTCGTGGCAGGCAACGGCGTTTCGCACAACGGAACATCTTGATGCTGGCGGCCCCCTGACCTGGACCAGCACCGGCACGCTAAGCGCCGGCAGCGTCGTGAGCTTCAACGGAAATGTCGCCCAGACCTGGAGCATCGGGTCCGGCAACGGCGCCAGCGCGTTTTTGAATCTTTCAAGCAGCGGCGATCAGATCTTCGCCTTCCAGGGCAGCAACACCTCCCCTGACTTTGTTTATGGCCTGCAATTCGCGCACAGCGCCGGCATTGTCGCCGCCCCGACCGTATCGAACAGCACGAATACCACCAACGTGCCGGATGCCCTGTCCGAACTGGGTGGCACCCTGTTCAACGTCGGCAATTTCGACAACGGCTATTACATGGGCACGACAACCGGCAGCAAGGCCGAGTTGCTCTCGGCCATTGCCGACCAGGCCAACTGGAGCCGCGATAACGCTGGCCCCTTGGCCCAGACAAGCTGGGTTTCCAGCATGACCGTCACCGCCGTTCCCGAGCCGAAGAGCGCCGCCATGCTGCTCGCCGGCCTCGGCTTGATCGGCGGCATGGTTCTCCGCCGCGGCGGTCGCTGAGCCTGGCCGGCCGGGGTTCGCCCCGGCTTCCGCATTCATGAATCGAATCCAACGGCAGCACGTCCTTATCCCCAAGGAGATTTCCATGTTCAAGTTTTCCACCCTGGCCCTTGTCCTCGCCAGCGCCTTCGCCCCGGCCTGCGCCTTTGCCGTCACCTGCACACCCGGCACCGCCACCGAAAACGTGCTCATCGGCAGCACCGACAGCGGTGTGGCCAATCGTGTTCTGACCACATCCTGCGTGACCATCGACGACCAGATCCTCGACGAACAGCAATGGGGCAGCCAGGCCGCCTTCCTGTCCCACGTTTCGCAGATCAGCTTCAACCTGCTCAAGCAGGGCAAGATCAACGCGATCGAGCGCAGCAAGTTGATGCGGGCCGCCCAGACTTCGGCCATCGGCACCACGATCAAGGTCAAGATCATCGGCTTCAACGATTTCCACGGCTACATCAAGAGCCGCGAAGGCTCGAGCAGCAACCCGGGGGCAGCCAGCTTCGCCTACCAACTCAAGCAACTGCGCGCCCAGAACCCGCTGCACGCAGTCGTCTCGGCCGGCGACATGATCGGCGCCAGCCCGCTGACCTCGGCCCTGTTCAAGGATGAGCCAACCATCGAAGTGATGAACCGCATCGGCATCGACTTCAACGCCGTCGGCAACCACGAATTCGACGAAGGGCGTGACGAACTGCTGCGCATGCAGAACGGCGGCAACCATCCGACCGACATCTACTCCGGCAAGGGTCTCGATGCCGACCTCAAGGATGGCGAGTTTGCCGGCGCCAGCTTCAAGTACCTGGCCGCCAACGTGGTCGATGCCAACTCCGGCGAAACCCTCTTCCCGGGTGTCGGCGTCAAGAATTTCCTGGGCAACAAGGTGGCTTTCGTCGGCATGACGCTCGAAGGCACCCCGACCATCGTCTCCCCCTCCGGCGTCGCCGGCCTCAACTTCCAGGACGAAGCCGATACCGTCAATGCCCTGGTCCCCCAGCTCAAGGCGCAGGGCATCCAGTCCATCGTCGTGCTCATCCACGAAGGCGGTTTCCCGACCGTTTCCGGCGGCCAGTGCGTCGGTATTTCGGGGGCCATTCTCGACATCGTCAATCGCCTCGACCCGGCGGTCGATCTCGTCATCTCCGGCCACACCCACCAGGAATACAACTGTCTGGTCAATAACAGCGCCGGCAAGCCGATCCGCGTCACTTCCGCCTTCCAGTACGCCCGTCGCCTGAGCGACATCGACATGGTCATCGATACGCGGATCAGGGATGTCGTCAGCATCGCCGCCAACAATGTCGTGGTGCCCGTCCCGGCGGTGAGCAACAACACCGTGCCGCTTGATGCCTCAGTCCAGGAAGTGATCGACCATTACGCTGCCGAATCGGCCGTGCCCGCTGCCCGTCTCGTTGGCAAGATCACCGCCACGATCAGCCGCAACATGAACACGGCCGGCGAATCGGCACTCGGCGACGTCATCGCCGATGCCCAACTCGATGCCACCAACGATGCCGACACCGGCAACGCCGTGATCGCTCTCATGAACCCGGGCGGCATTCGCGCCGACCTGCCCTTCTCCGCCGCCGGCAAGACCGATGGCGAGGTCACTTACGGCGAAGCCTTCACCACCCAGCCCTTCGGCAACTCGCTGGTGACCATGACGCTGACCGGCGCCCAGATCTACGCCGTGCTCGAACAGCAGTGGGGCGCCGCCCAACCCTTCCCGCGCATGCTCCAGGTCTCCAACGGCTTCAGCTACAGCCACAGCTTCCCGCTGCCGCTCGACCGCAACCTGACCGCCACCGAAGGCACGCAATTCACCACCTCGGTGCGCGGCAACAGCTATGTCGTTCCCGGCTCGGTGACGATCAACGGCGTGCCGGTCGATGCCGCCGCCAGCTACCGTGTCACGGTCAACAGCTTCCTGGCCGACGGTGGCGACACCTTCACCGCCCTGATCGGTGGCACCGACCGCCTGGGCGGCGCCGTCGATACCGATGCGCTGGAAGCCTATTTCGCGGCCAATCCGGACGGCATTGCCCCCGGCGCCCAGAACCGCATCACCCGGAACTGACCCCAACCCCCTGATCAGAGAACATCATCATGAAAAAATACGCCCTCAAGCCGCTTCTTGCCTCCCTCCTCCTGATCGGTAGCTGTGCCGCCCAGGCTGCCCATTTCGAGGTACTCAGCTACAACGCGTCCAGCCGCTATACCGGCACGGTCGACTTCAATGATTTCGCCTTTCTGGGCAGCGACGTCTCCGGTGGCGGCGATTTCGGAACGATGGCCAGCGGCGGCGAAATTGCCGCCGATTACGAGCATGGCGGCTTCGCCTACGGCGGTTTTATCGGCGGCAGCATGATCGACCTGAGCACTTCGGTGGCTTTCAACTCCGCCTCCGCAATCGAATATTTCGGCACTGCAACCGCCGTCGAAAAGACCATCCAGTTGAAAGTGGTCGCCGACGCCGGCGATCTCGGTTCGCAGGTCAATGTCAGCTTCGCCGGCCTTTCTTCGGCCTTCGACGGGCTTGCCGGTGCCACCGGCTCGTTCCAGACCAGCATCCGTATCCTGAATGGCAGCAGCGTGCTCGGCAGCTACAGCACCAACCAACTGACCGACCAGAACATCAACTTCGCCTTCCTGGCCCAGGCCAACGACATCCTGACCCTGTCCGCATCCCAGGGTGTGCACATGAATGCCAGCGGGCCGATCGATGCCAGCCTGACCGGCATGCTCAACGGCCAACTGACGGTCACCGCCGTTCCTGAGCCGGATCAGTACGCCATGCTGCTCGCCGGCCTCGGCCTGCTGGGCGTCGCCGCCCGTCGCCGCGCCCGCTGAAGCGACAGGAGAATCTTCGTGCCGCGCCTCTTCCGCACCGCCACGCTGGCCGCCCTGTTGCTGGCCGCCCTCCCGGCTGCCCAGGCAGCCACCTACAGCTTTTCCGGGATGATGGATTCGGGTTCGCTGATCGGCGAGACCTTTTCCGGCAATTTCAGCTTCGATGACCTCGGGCTGACCGGCATCGGCTCGGAGATTCTCGGCCTGAGCGGCCTCAGCCTGAGCTTTGCCGGGCGCACCTACAGCCTGATCGATGCCGATGTTGCGCCCGATGTCAGCTATCAGGACGGTGTGTTTCTCGGCCTCTCCTACTCAGCTTCCGCCAGCGATCCGCAAATCAGCTTCATCGCCGGCTACAGCGATATCGGCGAGGCCTATCTGGCCTACACCCAGGGCGGGTTCGACGGGGCCGGCAGCGTGATTTACGCCGCCGTTCCCGAACCGGAGTCCTACGCCATGTTGCTGGCCGGCCTCGGCCTCATGGGCCTTGCCCGCCGCCGTTCGCTGCGCCGCTGACCGCCCGGCAACGGAATCGCCCGATCCACGAATGGCTCCTGCGGGGGCCATTTTTTTGACTTCCCCCGCCGCCCCGGCGGCCCGCCCCATATTCGCCATGAGTGACACGCCATGAAAATTCGCCCTTCCGCTCCGCATCAATTCGCCCGCAGCATCATTGCCGCCAGCCTGCTCGCCGCCATGGCGCCGGCCTTTGCCGATGCCACCTACCAAACCCTGCCGTTCAGCCAGAACTGGGCGAATACCGGCCTGATCGGGGCCAATGACGACTGGAGCGGCGTACCGGGCATCGTTGGTTATCGCGGCGACGGCCTGACCGCCAGCACCGGCAGCAACCCGCAGCTCATCCTGGCACCGAGTACGGTTGTCGATGCCATTGCCAACCAGACTGCCCCCAACACCTTGAGCGCTGGCGGCGTCGCCGAATTCGAACTGGCCGATCCGAGCATCGCGCTCAATGGCTCCGGCACAGCCGATGCGCCCTACATCCAGATTCACCTGAACGCCACGGGCTTCCAGAACATCCAGGTGGCCTATACCGTGCGCGATCTCGATGCTTCCGTCGACAACGCCATCCAGTCGGTGGCCCTGCAATACCGTCTCGGCGACAGCGGCGATTTCACCGACGTTCCGGCCGCCTACCTCGCCGATGCCACCAGCGGCCCGAGCCTGGCGACGCTGGCCACCCCGGTCGGCGTCACCCTGCCGGCCGCCGCCGACAACCAGGCCCAACTGCAGATCCGCATCATCACCGCCAACGCCGGCGGCAACGACGAATGGGTGGGAATCGACGACATCGTGATCAGCGCAGCGCCGATTGGCGGCGGCGCGGTCAACCAGCCGATTTCGACCCATTGCCCGGCCGGCAGCCTGGCCCAGGGCCAGGGCGGCAGCATCTCGCTGTCCGCCACCGACGCCGACAGCCGGGTCAACGCGGCCAGCCTCGGCGCAGGCGCCCCGGCCGGTTTCACGCTGGGTACCCTGAGTGCGGCCGCCAGCGATGGCGAAGCGGCAACGGTCGCCCTCAACATCCCGGCCGGCACCGCCGTCGGCAATTACGCCGTACCGGTCGATTTCGCCAACGACGATGCGCAGACCGCCAGTTGCGTGGTCAATGTAACGATCAGCGGCATCACGGCGATCCCCGCCATCCAGGGCAATGGCCCGAGCAGCCCGTTGCTCGGCCAGAACGTCACGACCGAGGGCGTCGTCACCAAGGTGACCAACAACGGCTTCTTCATGCAGGACGAAGCCGGCGATGGCGACGACAGCACCTCTGACGGCATTTACGTGTTCACCAGCACGGCCCCGACGGTCGCCGTCGGCAATCGCGTCCGCGTTGCTGCAACCGTTACCGAATACAACGTCGGCGCCAGCGGCAACGCCGGGACCGCGGCCAATCCGCTGACCGAACTGACCGGTAGCCCGGCCGTCACGGTTCTGGCATCCGGCGTCGCCATCGCGCCGACGGCCATCCCCTTCCCCGAGGCCGTCGAAGGCGATCTCGAGCGCTACGAGGGCATGCTGGTCCGCATCGATGGCCCGCTGACCGTTGGCCAGAACTATTTCCTCGGCCGCTTCGGCCAGCTCACCGTGGCGGCTGGCGGACGCCTCGAAAAGCCGACCAACCGTTATCCGGCCGGCAGCCCGGAAGCCCTGGCCATGGCCGACGACAATGCCCGCCGCCGCCTCCTGCTCGACGACGGGACCAGCCTGCAGAATCCCAACCCGACGCCTTACCTCGGCGCTGACAACACGGTGCGGGCCGGCGACACCATTGACGGTATCACCGGGGTCATCGACTACGGTCTGGCCACCAGCAGCAACACCGGATTCGGCGATTACCGCATGCACCCGACCGTGGCGCCGGTGTTCACCCGCAGCAACCCGCGCAGCGCCGGGCCGGATGCCGTGGGCGGCAACGTCAAGGTGGCCAGCTTCAATGTCCTCAACTACTTCACCACCTTCACCAACGGCCAGACTGCCGATGGCCAGAGCGGCCAGGGTTGCACGCTGGGCGGTTCCACGGCTGCGGCCAATTGCCGAGGCGCCAACAACGCCGAGGAATTCGCCCGCCAGCAGGCCAAGATCGTCAATGCCATCAAGGCGCTCAATGCCGACGTAGTCGGCCTCATGGAAATCCAGAACAACGCCGGCCTTGCCGTGCAGAACCTGGTCGCCGCCCTGAATGCGGCTTACGGCAGCAACGTCTATAGCGCCGTGACGAACATCAACGGCAGCACCGGCGACGATGCCATCCGCGTGGCGCTGATCTACAAGAATGCTACGGTCAACCCGGTTGGCGAGGCAATTTCGGATGCCGACCCGATCCACAACCGGCCGCCGCTCATGCAAACCTTCGCGGCCGCCAATGGCGAGAAGTTCAGCGTCGTGGTCAATCACTTCAAGTCAAAAGGCAGCTGCCCCGCTTCCGGCGCCGACGCCGAGCAGGGCGACGGCCAGGGCTGCTGGAACGATCTGCGCATCCAGCAGGCCCAAGCCTTGCGCAATGCCGTGCAGAACCTGCAGGCGAGCAGCGGCGACAGTGACGTCATCGTCATCGGCGACCTGAATTCCTATGGCAAGGAAGATCCCATCCTCGACTTCACCGCCAACGGCTATATCGACCAGGTCGCCCGCTTCGACAGCTTCGGCTACTCCTACGTCTTCGATGGCGAAGCCGGCTACCTCGATCACGCCCTGGCCACCCCCAGCCTGAGCGCCCGGATCACCGGTGCCAGGCACTGGCGCATCAATGCCGACGAGCCGGCGATCATCGACTACAACACCGAGTACAAGCAGCCGGCCTGCGCCACCTGCGGCCCGGACTACTACTCGAATACGGTCTATCGCTCGTCCGACCATGACCCGGTGCTGATCGGCCTGAACCTGCTCAAGCAGATCGGCGGCACGGCCGGCCGTGACAACCTGGTCGGCACGGCCGGTGACGACGTGATCAGCGGCGGCCTCGGGGCCGATACGCTGACCGGCGGCGCCGGTGCGGACCAGTTCGTGTTCGCCAGCCTGCGTGACGGCGTCGATACCATCACCGACTTCCAGCCCGGCATCGACCGCATCGTCCTCAGCCAGTTGCTCCAGTCGTCCGGCATAGCCAGCCCGGCGCCGATCGCGGCCGGCTACGTCACCTGCAAGATGGTGGGTGGCAGTGCGATGATCGGCATCGACCCGGATGCGACCGGCAGCGCCGTCAGCCGCAACCTCGTGCTGCTCAAGAACCAAAGCTGCGCGGCGGCGATCCCCGGCAACTTCGTTTTCTGATCGGAGAGCGACCGCCGACGTCACTGAAAGTGACGTATCAGACCAGAAGGGCCGGCCAATTCCCGGCCCTTCTCGTTCAACATCGATGCAAACATCGTGGCGAGCTTCACAAATATTTAACGCGCCGGGACTAAGCTGGATCGACTTGAACCGGCCGCCAGAGCGCCGGTGCTTGCGCTATTGCTTATGCAGAATCGAACCATGACCACCATCGTTTCCGACGCTTGCCCACCTGCCACGGCCGTCGTGGCGCCCCCCCATCTCGGCAGCACTTCGCGCTTCGGCCGGGTGGCCAGCCTGCATGTCGGGCGCGACAACCTGATCAACGTGATCGAAGTGATGCTCGACCCGATTGTCCTGACCTTCTCGGTTTGGGTTATCGGATTCATGGAGGAAGGGGAGCTCACCCTGCCCTACATGATTCTCTCGCTGATGGCCTTTGCGCTGACCTTTCCGGGCCAGCCCCGTCTTCAGGAATCGTTCGGCCGCAGCGTCATCAGCATCATCTCGGGCTGGCTGTTCCTGGCCACGCTGATTATCTTTTTCGGCTACGCCACCAAGGGCCTCAGCCTGTATCCGGCCCACGCCATCGTCACCTGGCTATGGGCAGCGCCGCTCAGCCAGGTCGTCGCCAACGCCGTGCTGCGCCTCGCCGCGCCGCTTCTGCTCAGGGCCCAGGGCACCAAGCGGGCGATCATCATCGGCATGAACGAGCAAGGCTCGCAACTGGCCAGCCGCCTGGCCGAGAGCCCCTACAGCGATCTGCAAGTACTGGGCTTTTTCGATGATCGCAATCTGGAGCGCCTGCATGCCATCGGCCACAACCGCCCGCTACTCGGGCGGATCAGTGAAGCCTCGGAATACGTCAATCGGGAGCAGATCCACCTCATCTACATTTCGCTACCAATGGCCACCCAACCGCGCATCATGCGACTGCTTGACGAGCTGCGCGATACGACGGCATCGATCTATTTCGTACCCGACCTGTTCGTCACCGACATTATCCAGAGCCGCATGGAGACGGTCTGCGACATGCCGGTGGTGTCTGTCTGCGAAACGCCGTTTACCGGAAAAAACGGGCTGACCAAGCGGCTCTCGGACATCGTCCTGGCGCTGCTCATCCTGCTCATGCTTTCGCCACTGCTGCTCGGCATCGCCTGCGGGGTGAAGCTAACTTCGCCAGGGCCGGTCATTTTCAAGCAGCGCCGCTACGGACTGGACGGCAGGGAAATCGTCGTCTACAAGTTCCGTTCGATGACGGTCTGCGAAGATGGCGCCCAGATCACCCAGGCGCGCAAAGGCGACCAGCGGATCACCCGCCTCGGCGGCATCCTGCGCAAAACTTCGCTCGACGAGCTGCCGCAGTTCATCAACGTGCTGCAGGGACGGATGAGCATCGTCGGCCCCCGGCCGCACGCCGTCGCCCACAACGAGCAGTACCGCAAGCTGATCAACGGCTACATGGTGCGCCACAAGGTCAAGCCGGGCATTACTGGCTGGGCGCAGGTCAATGGCCTGCGCGGCGAAACGGACACGCTGGACAAGATGAAGGCGCGCGTCGATTGTGACCTGGACTATCTGCGCCACTGGTCGCTCGGGCTGGATCTCTACATCATCCTCAAGACCGTCACCGTCGTCTTCAAGGACCAGTATGCCTATTGACCTGGCGCCGGTGCATGGCCGGACGCTGCGGCGGACTGACGATTTTTCCGGAGATCGCCAATTTACCGAACACGGCGGCCGCTACGCTGTTACAATGCGCCCCGCCTGAACGCGATCACCAGTCGCGTTACCGGTTTTCGACATGGCTCGGAGACCCGGGCGCATAGCAATCGACGGTATTTCTGACCGCATCCGACGGATCGAATCAGAAGAAACAAGGTGAGCAACGCTTACTTTGACCCCGTCAGGAGCATCAGGTTGCCCATGTGGCTCAGTGGTAGAGCACTCCCTTGGTAAGGGAGAGGTCGGCAGTTCGATCCTGCCCATGGGCACCATCCCCGCCTGCAGTTGCCGCCCGGCAAATTTACTGCTTCGTGGCGGGCGAGCCGAACTGCTTGAGCGCCGAGAGGAATTCGCTGAAGTTTGCTTCGCGAACGGTGATGTTGCTCAAGGTATCACGTAGATTGAACACCGACAGATCGATGTCGCCGGCGTGCGCATTGCCCTTGCTGGCGATTCTGCTGCCAGTCTGTGTCGGGCTTGCCTTGGTGCTGGAGATGGACATTTTTCTGTTTTCCTGAGTCGATGGGTTCATTCTGCGCTGCGTGTTCCTAGGCGTCTGTGAACAAATTCACAGT
This sequence comes from Gammaproteobacteria bacterium, assembly GCA_018828385.1. Classification (GTDB taxonomy): domain Bacteria; phylum Pseudomonadota; class Gammaproteobacteria; order Burkholderiales; family Rhodocyclaceae; genus Azonexus. The sequence continues at coordinate 626,114 of JAHJVE010000023.1, forward strand.
GCATTGCCAGCGGGAAATATTGTTTGACCTCTCGCCAAAAACCCTTGTTTCAAAATGGGTTTTCCGAATCGAGCCAGAGCGAAACGACATTTCAAATTCGGGCGAAATTTCCGGTTGACCGTAGCAATCGCCCCGTCGGGCACGACTCATCAAACCAAGTGCGACTGCATTCAGTCGGCCAGTTCGATCTGCCCGCTAACGTTGGTCGTCACCAGGCTCTCGCCGGCCTCCAGCGGCGCCGGCGCTGCCTCGGCGGCCATCACCATTCCACGGGCGGCGCGATACATGGGCTGGGGTCTGCCGCCACCCTGCTGAACGTTAAGCAGCTTGATTTTCCAGCTCTTGCCGAGTTGCTGGGCAATGACCGCTGCGCGACTCTGAAACGCCTGAATGGCCTCCCGTGTTGCCTCGTCTTCGACCTTGCGCCGGGTTTCCGGCGAGGGCAACAGGCTGACGTCACTGACGGCCAGGCGCATTTGCTGGAGCTTGCCGAGCAGTTCGGAAACGCTGCCCTGATCCTTCGATTCCAGAACGAGTTCGCTGCGCATGCGCCAGCCGTCGATCTTCTGGCCCTGGCTGTATACGGGGTAGGTCGACTGCTGGCCGCTCTTGACCGAGATGCCGGTCTTGCTGCGAATCAGCTTGAGAGCCTCGGCAATGTCGGCGTTCACGCGTTGGGCCAGTTCGGCCGGGCTCTTGCCGCTGGCCTCGCTGTACACGCTGGCCCGCACCATGTCGTTGGCGGCCGGGCGACTGGCCTCGGCCGACAGATCGACCAGCGCGCCAGCCTGGGCCATGGCGGCGAAAAGTGAGCCGACCAGCAGAGTGAGCAGACTCTTTTTCATTCCGGGCTCCCGTCGCGCAAGCGGCCGTAAACCACCAGCAGGACGATGGCAACGACAACGGATGCAACAAATCCGGCGCCCTCGCCGGCGCGGTACCAACCCAAGGACTGGCCAACCACGCCGGCGACGAACGAGCCGGCGATGCCGAGCAGCACGGTGGCGATAAATCCCATGTTGTCCTTGCCGGGGTGCAGGAACTTAGCGATGACGCCGACCACAAGGCCGACCAGGATGGTCCACACGATTCCCATTGCACTGTCCTTTCAAATGACGCGATATGCCAGCCGCAAGCATCGGCGGCCATTGAATCTTAACGCCAGGTGAATAGGAAGGCTGACATCAATCAGTAAAGAATTGTGTCCCGATGCCCTACGGCGCGGCCAGGCGCTCGGCCAGCGACTCCATCAAGACCCTGACGCGGTGCGGGACATGGCGATTGCTGGGCAGGATGGCATAGATGCCAAGCTCGGGAATCGGATAATCAGCCAGGATTTCGACGACCCGGCCGCTGGCCAGGAAGGTATCGGCGATGAAATCGGGCTGGCAGCTGATGCCCAGCCCCTGCGCCGTCGCCTCGGTCAGCACGTCGCCGTTGTTGGCGTTGAGGCGGCTACGGATATGAAAGCTCTCGAGTTGCCCGTCGACCATGAATTGCCAGAGCAGGCTGCTGCCGGCATTGGTGTAGCCAAGACAAACATGGTTTGCCAAATCGGCCGGTTTTTCCGGTTGACCGTGGCGATTCAAATATTCGGGTGCGGCGACGACGAGCAGACGACTGGAACCGATCTTGCGCGCCACGTCGCCCGACTCCAGCCGCCGGGTGATGCGGATCGACAGATCGATGCCCTCCTCGATCAGGTTTACGCGCCGGTCGCTGTAATCCATGTCGAGCGAGACTTCCGGGTAGCGTTGCGAGAAATCGAGCAGGATGGGCGCCAGCCGTTTCATGCCGTAACTGAGCGGCAGGCTGATGCGGATATTGCCGCGCGGCGTCAGGCGCTCCTCGGCGACGCCGGTTTCGGCCGCTTCGACGAGGTTGAGGATGACCCGGCATTTTTCCAGGTAGGCCGTGCCGCCCGAAGTCAGGGCCAGCCGGCGCGTGCTGCGCACCATGAGCTTGACGCCGAGATGCGCTTCGAGCGCAGCGATCTGTCGCGTCACCACCGAGCGGGCGACACCCAGTTGCTGCGCCACAGCCGAAAAGCTGCCGAGTTCGGCCACCCGAACGAAAAGCTTCATGGCATCGAGCCTGTCCATTGTTGCGACTCCAGCAATAGTAATTTGCGCATTGTCGGCTATTTAGATCCAAATAACCGGCATACAGTGCGTCCATCGACACTGGAGTTGCAGCAATGACACAGATTCAACCCACCCTTTTTGTCCCGCACGGCTCGCCGACGTTCGCCCTGCGCCCGGGCGCGGCCGGCGCCGCCTTGTCGGCCATGGCCGCCTCGCTGGCCTTGCCGCGCGCCATCGTCATCGTCAGCGCCCATTGGGATACGACCGAGCCGACCGTCGGCTTCGCCGAGCGACCGGAAACCATCCACGACTTCTGGGGCTTCCCGGACGAGTTGTACGAAATCCGCTATCCGGCGACTGGCTGCCCCGAAGCTTCCCGTGAAGTCGTTGCCGCCATCGCCAACGCCGGCCTGCCGGTCGCCTCCGATGCCGGCCGCGGCCTTGACCACGGCGCCTGGGTGCCGCTGCGTTTGATGTTCCCCGATGCCGAGGTGCCGGTCATTCCGCTCTCCATCCAGAGCCGCGGCGGCCCGGCCCAGGCCTACAAGCTCGGTCAGGCGCTGGCCCCGCTCAGGGAAAAGGGCTTTCTCGTCATCGCCTCGGGCAACGTCACGCACAACCTGAACGACTTCCGGATGGCGACGCGCAATAGCGCTCAGACGCCTGACTATGTGCGCCAGTTCTCCAACTGGCTGGCCGACACGCTGGACGCCCAAGACATCGACGCCTTGCTCGACTATCGCCGACAAGCGCCAGGCGGTGCGCAAGCCCACCCGAGCGATGAACATTTGCTGCCCTTCTATGTCGCACTCGGTGCCGGCGGTGAAAACGCCGAAGCCACGCGCTTCCATGCCGGCATCGACAATTACGTCATTGCCATGGATGCCTATTCATTTTTGCCCAAAAAAGGAGGTTGACCGTGGCAACCCAGCACTACACCAGCACCGCCAAGGCTCTGCACTGGCTCATGGCCATCCTGATCTTCGGCCTGCTCGCGCTCGGCTTCTACATGCACGACCTGCCGCTGTCGCCGGACAAGCTCAAGCTTTATTCCTGGCACAAGTGGGCCGGCGTCAGCGCCTTCCTGCTCCTCGGTTTTCGCCTGCTCTGGCGCTTCACGCATCGCCCGCCGGCCCTGCCCGAGAGCATGCCGAAGCTCATGCAGTTTGCGGCCCATGCCGGCCATCTGGCGCTCTACGCGCTGATGCTCGCCATCCCGCTGTCCGGCTGGCTGATGAGTTCGGCCAAGGGCTTCCAGACCGTCTGGTTCGGCGTCCTGCCCATCCCCGACCTGCTTGAGAAAAACAAGGAAGTCGGCGACCTCCTGCAGACCGTCCACATGAGCCTCAACCTGCTCTTCGTCGCCGTGCTCGTCGGCCACATCGGCGCCGCCCTGAAACACCACTTCATCGACAAGGACGACATCCTGATCCGCATGGCCCCCCGCCACTCCAAGGAGAAATGAACGTGAAACGCCTCGCCTGCGCACTTGCCTTCGCCACCCTGTTACCGGCCGCTCACGCCGTCGAATACACCCAGGTCCAACCCGACAAAAGCGCCATCAATTTCGTCTACAAACAGATGGGCGTTACGGTCGACGGGAAATTCCGGAAGTTTTCCAGCCAGCTCAAATTCGACCCGGCCAAGCCGACCGCCGCCAAGGCTAGCTTCGACGTCGAACTGGCCAGCGTCGACACCGGCGCCGCCGAAGGCGACGAGGAAGTTGCCGGCAAGGCCTGGTTCAACACCAAGGCCTTCCCGACCGCCCAATTCGTCTCCACCAGCGTCAAGGCGCTCGGTGGCAACAAGGTCGAAGTCGCCGGCCGGCTGACCATCAAGGGCAAGACTCAGGATGTCGTCGTCCCCGTCACCTTCACGGCGCAGGGCAACACGGCTGTGTTCGATGGCGCCTTCACCATCCGCCGCGCCGACTTCACCATCGGCGAAGGCGCCTGGGCCAAGTTCGACATCGTCGCCAACGACGTCCAGATCAAGTTCCGCATCACCGCTTCAACGAAATAACCCCCAACCCACAGGAGAATCACCATGAAAAAACAACTCGCCACGCTCGTCCTCGCCATCGCTGCCGCCAGCCCGGCCCTGGCCGCCCCGGAAACCTTCACGCTGGATGGCTCACACAGCTTCCCGCGCTTCTCGTACAGCCACTTCGGCTACTCGGTCCAGCTCAGCCGCTTCGACAAGACGACCGGCACCATCGTCCTCGACAAGGCCGCCAAGACCGCCAAGATCGACCTCGTCATCGACACCAAGTCGGTGAGCACCGGTTCCGAGACCTTCAACGAGCACATCCAGGGTGAAGATTTCCTCGACACCGCCAAGTACCCGACCGCCACCTTCAAGTCCACCAAGGTCGTCTTCGAAGGCGACAAGCCGGCTTCCATCGAAGGCAAGCTGACGCTCAAGGGCGTCACCAAGCCGGTCACCCTGAAGGTCACCGGCTACCAGGCCATGCCGCACCCGATGGCCAAAAAGGACGCCATCGGCGGCAACGCCACCGTCACAGTCAAGCGCACCGACTTCAACATGGGCAAATACGCGCCTTACGTTGGCGATGACGTGACCATCGACGTTGCTATCGAAGCGATCAAGCAGTAATCGCGTCAGCACCTCGCAAAAAAGCCGCCTCGAACCAGGCGGCTTTTTTGAGTTTCAGCAACAACGGGCTATCAGCCCCCTCCTTGCCCCATTAAATTACGAGGCATCTGCCGATGGCGCTGACCACTTGATCCATTCCGGCCGATTCTCAGCCACATGGAACAAAGCCGCGACAACATGGCGGTCGTATTTGGACCCACTCTCGCTCAACAACTTGTCAAGCGTCTGCTCCAGCGGCACACCCGCACGATATGCCCGGGCACTGACCATCGCCACAAAAGCATTGGCAACTGCCAGAATCCGGCTTTCGAGCAAGAGTTCGGACTCCTTCAGCCCGGCAGGATAGCCGCTACCATCAAGATGCTCGCTCTTCTGACCAATGACGTCGATGACCGGCCCTTCAAATTCAATCGCCTTCAGTACCGCGACAGAGTGCTGAACGTGCGATTGCATGATCTTTTGCTCTTCGGGCGACAGGATTTCCCGCTTGGTCAGCAATTCCCTCGGTACAAATATCTTTCCGACGTTTGCCAATTTAGCCGCCATATCGAGCGTCTCGGCCGCCGAGTCATCAAGCCCCAGTTCGCGCGCAATGGCTCCGGCAACCAGGGCAGTACGCATCGAGTGCTCGGTGCAGAAGGGATCATGCGAATCAACGATGCAAGTCAGTACCCCGACAAGCTGATTCATTAGCGCCTGACGTTTTTTCTGCGCGTCCTGCTCAACCGTCATGTCGCGAGCCAGACATAAAACCAGCCCAGGCCCTTCATTTGTCGGGATGGGCACCGCAGAAAAATAATTGTGGCTGGCTACACAGCCAATTTCCAGATCCAGCATCCGAGATACAGCTTGGGATGATCTCAGGCTTTCCTGCACTAGAGAGTCGATCTGGTGGGCAACAGACGGGCCGACTATGCTGGAAAGCGTTTTCCCCCGGAGCGCCAGTGGCGACTCTTTGACCACCGAGCCGAATGCCTTGTTGCAGAACTTAAGACGCTCCTGTTCCACGGTAAAGATAAGGTCCGGGGTACCATCCATGACACTCATCAACAATGCAGATTGATCAGCCAATTCACGAGACTTGCTGCGCAGCACTTCGGAAACCGATCGTTCTTTGACGCTGGCACCATGCCACCATGCCGCAATCAAACCTGCCGCAATTACCAAAATGCCAAAGGTCAGAGAAATCATGAGAAAGCGCTGATGATCCCGCGATTCCTTGAGTGCCTCGACAGCATCAATCTTCTGGACCAGTACCCAAGGAGTCTGGCGGAAGCTTCTGCTAACGGTCAAAACCTCGCGTCCGGCGTAATCCATATTCAATGAAAAGGTGCCGGGTTTGGTCACCGCTTCGACCTCAACCTGTTTTCCTGCCGACAAAGAAAGCTGTTTGCGTAAAGGTGCTGTGCCGTCCGCCAGCGGCGAGATAAACGCAATGGAATCCCCTTCACGTCTAACCAGCAAGGTCTCATCAGCGCTCGTCAACGTACCCTTTCGTAACAACAAGGGGAACAGTTCGTCTCGAGCCCGCTTGACACCTGCAATCGCCGCAATCGGTCGCTGCCCAGGCTCATTAGACTGAACGGAAAACACAGGAATGGCAAAGCCCAGCACCACTTCTCCACCAGTATTTTCATACAAATCCTGCAACGCAGGCTGGCCGGTCTTTACTACCTTGAGCAAGGTTGCCTTCAAGACTTCATCGACGTGAAAACCCGATGTTCCGACTATCGTCTTTCCCGTAAGGTCAACAATGACGATACCGGAATCCGATGCGGAAGCAATGTTGGCCTGAATCTTTGTCTTTTGGCTTGCCAGGGAGAATCCATTTCTTTCCGCAGTTGTTTCAAGCAAGTTACGCAAGTAGCCAAATTGTGCAGCCTGAGAGCCAATGCTTTCCGCATCAGGGGCTACAACCAGTTGCGAGAGGTAAAAACGCAACGACGCGTTATCGGCCAACTCCCTGACCACTCCATATTGCCCATCAATCCACTGATTCAGGCTTTGAACCCGACTCTCTGCAACGACCCCCAACAGGGTTTCCCAGGCCCGCAGATCGCGCTCCTTCTCGTTGGCTGCATAGTTGATGATCGACCAGACACCGACAATCAGAAGCCCACCCAGCAAAAGAATCGCCGGAGCCCACTGCCTATTCCAGATTCGGGTTTTCATGATTTTGCAATCCTGGGGACAGGGAATTCATATCTGCCCAATAAATTAGCCAAAACATTTTCTGATGCAGGCATGCACAAAACCTGCCGAGAATTGATGCCACAAATAAACTCACCTAAGCAAATCATATATCCGACTAGTACTTTGACAATAAACAACGGGCTTCGCACTCATGGCAAATGCATCCACCAGTTGCGCTCATTTAGGGAAAAAACTGGAATGTAATGGGCAATCTTCTGATGCGAAACAACCTCCCGCACCTGATTGTCCAGAATAAAAATGTCATCTCGCATATAGACAGCCAACACTGCGTGAGGAATTCTTAGATTTGCATCCTGAACAACCACCACCCTCAACGACTCCGCCGGAACCCCCAATTGCCTCAGCGAAAAATATTTGATGATGGCAAAATCCTCGCAGTCGCCACCCAGGGTCAGAAACTCTCGCGGAATTGCCCAGTAGTCAGAGCGACCGTAATTATCCTGATCCAGCACATAGCGAAAACGATTGGAAAAATCGTTCACCACCGAGATCTGTTCACTAGGGGTGTGCCCGCGCATGGAGCGAATCATCTCCAACCACTCGGGTACCTTGCAAAGATTAATCGGACAGTTCTCAGTACTCGGGTGATCCTCCGCATGACGACGCATTACCGAGACCCACTGAGGAAAGATTGAAAACCCCTCCTTGCGCTCCTCTCTAGTGCTAAAGAGCCCGTAAGCCAGCGGATGGCTCTCCGCAACAGCGGCGACTGAAAAACAAGTTCCGACTAAATACAAAAAAACGTGAATCCATATCAAAACAGTGACTTGCACGTATCAATCTCGGCCTATGTAAAGCATAAATACTTTTTGCACAGAAATGCTCCGAACTATCGCACATGCAAGTTTACTGTCGAATATCTTTACAGTTGCAAAAAACCCACATAGCGCCCCACTACAGGCACCTAGAGAAACAATCCCATGACATGAACAAGGGCACCCCTTACACTTACTAAAGTTAACGTTCTGTTACTAAATTACCATAGTCACTTGTAGAGGTACGATAAATGAATGCTCGCAAAGCAGAAACCTTTAGCTCACTGAAACACGCCTGTCTGCCTCTCGTTCTGGCCTTTGCTGGAATATCTGCCGCTACGGCACAAGAAGCTGTCGATACGGAAAAGCTTTTCAAGGAAGGCATCTTTCTGCGTGAGCAAGGTCAAGTCTTCAGCGCCATCGAAGCTCTCGAAACAGTATTGAGTAACAATCCCTCGCTCAACCGTGCCCGCTTGGAATTGGCTGTTGCGTACTTTCGCGCACTGAATCTGGATCAGGCCAGCATCCAAGCACAAAAAGTTCTTGACGACCCCAAGACACCAGAAAATGTTCGCTTGGCAGTGCTGGCCTTTCTGGCCCAGATCAAACGCGACCAAGCAGCGTTGGTTGCCAAACCACATACCTTCGAGCCCTCATTCTCCCTCGGCTTTTTGTACGACACCAACGTAAACGTCGGCCCGAGTGGCGCAACCTTGCCTGGCGGCCTGGTACTCGAGCCAGGCTCCACCCCCCAGCATGATTGGGCAAGTGTTGTTCAAGCAGGTATTGCGCACACTTATAACTCTCCGACTGTCATTCGATTTGGCGAAACTGCATCGCGTCTGATCTGGCAAACCAGTGCAGGCCTTTATCACAAGGGCTATTTCGAGAAATCGGACTTCAACCTGACAGCCCTCTCTCTATCGACCGGCCCGGGCTGGGTTGCTCCGAACAAATGGCGTACCAAGCTAAATTTCCAGGCGGATGCCTTGTATCTTGGTGGCGACTATCTCGGCCTCTACACCTCCGTCTCTCCGACTTTCACGCTACAACTTAAGAATGGCGAACTGACTTGGGATGCCTTGGTGCTCAACAAGAATTTTGATCGGGCGGTCGATGCCGGGCGTGACAGCGACTACTACTCCACCGGCCTTACCTACGGCCATCTGTTCTTGCAAGGAAAACTGGCCATTCAGGGTGGCGCTCACGTCTTCATGGAAGAAGCTTCTGCCAACCGCTTCAGCAACGATGGTTGGGAAGCTTTTGTCGGCGCCAACGTTGTTGCCTGGCAAAATGGCTCTGTATATGGCCGCTACAGCTACAAAGACACAAAGTTCGATGGTGTTGAACCGGTCTTTAATGTTGCCCGAGACGAAACCGAACATCGCCTTGAAGTTGGTTTTGGCCACAATTTCAAGGAAGGTCTGATGAAAGACTGGCGCGTTTCCGGTAGCTGGCAGTTCACGGACAACAACTCCAACGTAAGCATCTACACTTACGAACGTGAGGTTGTTGGCGTTAATTTGGGACGTTCGTTCTAACGAACAAGCCATAGACTCAAAGCAGGGCGCCATTCGGCGCCCTTTTTTATTGCCGTGCAATCAACAAGAAAAAGTCGGGATTCTTTACAGTCAATTCCCCCCAAAAAACCAAATCATTGATTAATAGTATTTTTTTTACATGGCTCAATGTATGCGTCACTGAGTACTGAAAAACCCGTAGTTGATTACCTGAATACGGGTACTGGAGTGAAAACAAGGTTAATCGTTTCATTCAAACAATGAGGGATATCATGAAAACCAAGCGTACAGTTATTGCAGCTTGTATCGCCACCCTCTTCATCAGCGGTACTGTGTTTGCAAAAGACAAGTGGGAATACCACGAAAACGGATGGAATAATGTCAACTCCTACGGCAAGGTAGTGATCGCACAAGATTCCGTCAATCAATGGGGTCCGTGGGAGGACTTCGTAGAACCGGCTGCGGGAGCGCCATCTCCTGTTGCAATGCCGGGAATGTCCGGGGGTGACCAGTATCGCAACAATCCAATCGTAGTTCGCCTGCCTGAAGGCTGTGCAGCGGGCGATTGGTGTGGGTACGCCATTTTCCGCAACTCGTCGAGTAGTGGCGGAGAAGACACCAAAGTAAGCTCCTATTCATATTACATACCAGCCGACCCTTGGAGCGCCGGCCTTTTTGCACTGACACCGACCCCCGATGATCCGGGCATCACAGCCGGGACTGGTCGTGGTGAGGGAACAGTATTCTGGCGATTGAGCCCCCTCGGAAGCACGAATCCGACATTCAGTGACTCAGGTTCGAACATTCCGGCTGACTTTGGCGGTGGCTATGGCTGGTATAGGGATGACGGACTCCACCATTTTCACGCGAGGACAGGCAACGAAACTGATTCAGGCTGGGAAAGCAGTTTGGCCAGCGGCTTTTCTCATAACTGGTTATCTGCTGAAGCGACGAGCGAAGTTGGGTACGGTTGGTTTGCTCTCGCGGTAAAGGGTGCCGACAAGGAAGTAGCAATTGGGACGTTTGAGCGTCAAATTACAACTTACACAAGTGGAAACGAAGAGTATCGGTACTGGGACGAAGAAACTGCGAGAACCAATGGTTACTACGTTGCCGGCATCGCCACACCGCAAACCTATTTGGCCGACCAGCAAGCTCGAGATATTAGGGCTTACTACGCGGGTGGTAGCTTTGATGGAACTAGCCAGGGGAAAGTTCTTATTCAGGTTCAGTTTGCCCCGGCTACCTGGCAAGGCCAATGGACGGGGGTGATGAACTTCAAGGCGGAGGGCAACATCAGCGGTGCGAACATTAGTTCGACCAATGTCTCGGCCTTGTACTCAGGCAGCAGTTCGTCCTATGAAGGATCCGTCCAGGGTACGTTCTACGGCCAACAAGCTGGTTCAATTGGTGGCATTTCTAACGTAACCAAGACCTACACGCCACCAGTTGAGGCTCGTATAGCTCAAATGCCATCCACTCAAACACAAACGGCAGTCTTTCTGGTTAACAAGGTATATAGCACAGGGGCATCGGTCAAACCTGACTAACTGACCCTTCCCTCTGAACGCAAAATAGGCGCTTCGGCGCCTATTTTATTGTCTGCCCAGGCACGACAATTTCATTAGCCAGAAATGAGAAATAACTCACAGAAGGGTTCTGACAGAAAGCGACACATTGTGAAAGTCTATCTAAACTAAGTCTATGTAAAGATTAGTTAATCAGCGCACATACCTAGAGGATAGATCATGAAAGCCAGTCGCACCGTTATCGCAACATGTATCGTTGCCCTTTTTGCAAGTAGCCCGGTATTCGCGAAGGAATCGCGGGAATTCCATGAGGATGATTGGAGCAAGGTCAGGTCCTATGGCAAGGTATTGATCTCGCAGGACTCCGTCGACAGTTGGGGCGCATGGACCAATTTTGTCGAACCGGCAGCAGGCGGCACAAACGTAAATCCAGTTCAACTCCTTGGTGCGGGTAGCGGTGATAGCTACCGCAATGTACCTGGCACAACTATTCTGCCAGTGGATTCAGACATCTGTGGCGCAGGTGACTGGTGCGGATATTCGATCTTTACCGAATCCAACTCGGGTGAAAATGGCCCAATGCAGTACAGATCAGAAGGAAGTCCGAAGAAACAGCAATATTCAGGCGGGTTGTTTTCCCTGACACTGACTGCCCCTGACGGCTCACCGGGCGAAGGAAACGTTTCGTGGCGCCTGGCTTCAACTGAGAGTGGTTCGCTGTTGGCGCAATCGGGCGGAGATATGTGGGCAAGCTTTGGGGGTGGCGACCTCAGTCCAGAAGTATGGGGCACCCGAAAAGTGTTGAGGATTGTTAATGGTCGGCTGCGCTTTGTTACGGAAACATATCTCCAGTACAGCGAAGGCCAACAGTGGAACAACACAGATAACAGCTTGGCGCACTTTTCCGCTTACGAAGGAAAATCCAGCGACAGTTATGGCTTCATCAATGGTTTCTCCAACAACGGGAATGCCAACGAAGCCACGAATGCGATAGACCCAACGTTTTTCTTCTTGCTTTCTGACAAGCCATTCACTGACACCCTCAAGGCGAAGGACGAACAGGTTGCCGTTGGCGAGTACTCCCGTACAGTCTGGGCTTACACCAGCGGCCAGGATAATGAGTTGTATGTCTATGAAGGCGAATCATCAACAACCACGCATGGTTTCTATGTTGCTGGCGTAGCCACGCCTCAAGGCTACCTTGATGCCCAAAAGGCTGGTGATGTGGTTGCCAGGTATTCCGGCGGCAGTTTCGACGGAAATCGTCAAGGACATGTGGCTATTACTGTCAACTTCAAACCGGGTACATGGAGCGGTGTCTGGTATGGTGGGCTTGACAGCACGGCAATGAATTTCAAAGCGAACGGTGACGTCGTGGGTGCGAATATTGTCGCAAATGCACTTAGCCCGACAGCTTTGGTCAACGCCAGCAATGTCTCTTATTCCGGATCTGTTCAAGGTTCGTTCTATGGACAACAAGCAGGTTCGATTGGTGGCCTAAGCAACGTGAGCAAGTCGGTAAACAACCAGGTCACCCAGACCCAAAATGCTGTCTTCCTGGTGAATAAGGTTTCGAGTTCTGGTGGCCCAAAGTAGGTCATACGCAAGATATCGCTTGAATGAAAGAAAGGCGCCACAGGGCGCCTTTCTTATTTGCGACGATTCGGGCGTTGAAGCTTGCACCCCCTTCAACGCCACTTCGAATCAGAACACCTCGTCACCGACCCCGGCCAGAGCCGCATCCCCAGCCCTGACGGTTTCACCATAGGACGTCGCCTGCGGCAACATCTGGTCAGCGTAGAACCGCGCCGTAGCAATCTTGGCCCGATAGAAGGCCAGATCGCCTTCTCCCTTGTCGAGATAGCCGGCAGCAGCCAGCGCCGCCTTGCCCATGAACCAGCCGCCACAAACGGTGACGGCCAGATGCAGGTAGGGGACTGCTGCGGTCAACACACCGGAAAGGCCGGTTTTGGCGTTGGCGGCCAACCATTCGGTGGCGTCCGTCCACGCCTTGAGGGCAGCACCGAGGCGCTGGCCGATAGCTTGGAGTTCCGGCTTGCCGGAGGCGCCGAGCGCTTTGGCGGTGGCGTAGACCTCGCCGAAGATGACTTTGGCCGTGGCGCCCTGGTCGCGCATCAGTTTGCGGAACAGCAGGTCGTTGGCCTGGATGCCGGTCGTGCCTTCGTAGATAGTGGTGATGCGCGAATCGCGCCAGTGCTGGGCGGCGCCGGTTTCTTCGATGAAGCCCATGCCGCCGTAGATCTGGATGCCGAGCGAGGTGACTTCAATGCCCATTTCGGTGCCGCCACCCTTGACGATGGGGATCATGAATTCGGCAAGGTAGAGGTTGCGCTTCTTCTCGTCGGCATCGGTCGCAGCGTGGGCGCGGTCGAGCAGGCCCGAGGTGTAGTAGGTCATGGCGCGGTTGGCTTCGACGCGGCTCTTCATGAGCATCAGCATGCGGCGGATGTCGGGGTGCTTGTCGAGGGTGACTAGCGCCTCGCCGGTCAGCGCATCACGGCCTTGCTTGCGTTCGCGGGCGAAGGCCAGGGCCTGCTGGTAGGCGCGTTCGCCCAGCGCGATGCCTTGCAGGCCGACGCCGAGGCGGGCTTCGTTCATCATGATGAACATGTATTCGAGGCCGCGATTGGCTTGGCCGAGCAGGTAGCCGACGGCGCCGCCATTGTCACCATAGGCCATGACGCAGGTCGGGCTGGCGTGGATGCCGAGTTTGTGCTCGAGGGCGATGCAGTAGGCATCGTTGCGGGCGCCAAGCGAGCCGTCGGCATTGACCAGGAATTTCGGCACCAGGAACATCGAGATGCCTTTAACACCGGCCGGTGCATCGGGCAGGCGGGCGAGGACGAGGTGGACGATGTTGTCCGTCATGTCGTGGTCGCCGTAGGTGATGAAGATTTTCTGGCCGAAAACCTTGTAGCTGCCGTCAGCCTGCGGCTCGGCGCGCGAGCGGATCAGCGCGAGGTCGGAGCCGGCTTGCGGCTCGGTCAGGTTCATGGTGCCCGTCCATTCGCCGCTGACCATCTTGTCGAGGAAGGTGGCTTTGAGTTCGTCGCTGGCGCAGGTGAGCAGCGCTTCGACGGCGCCGGTGGTCAGCAAGGGGCCGAGGCTGAAGGCCATGTTGGCCGAGCACATCATTTCCTTGACGGCAATGCCCAGCGTGTCGGGCAGGCCCTGGCCGCCGAACTCGGTCGGACAGGTGATGCCGTTCCAGCCGGCTTCGCGGTACTGGGTATAGGCTTCCTTCCAGCCGGTTGGCGTGGTGACGCCGGCCGGGGTCAGCTTGCAGCCCTCCTTGTCGCCCACGCGATTGAGCGGGGCAAGGACTTCACCGGTGAATTTGGCGGCTTCGTCGAGGATGGCATCGGCCAGGTCGGGCGTTGCCTCCTCGAAGCCGGCGATCTGGCTCAGTTCCTTGAAACCGGCCAGTTCGTCCATGACGAAACGCATGTCTTTTACGGGCGCACGGTAGTCGCTCATTTGCTGATCTCCTTTTATATTTTCAGAACGGATTGCTGCACAACGCCGCCTTGGCAGCGCGGTATTCCTGCTTCAGGCGAGCCGCCAGCTCGGCCGTCGGCATCACTTCATCGATGGTGCCGACGCCCTGCCCGGCACCCCAGATGTCTTTCCATGCCTTGGCACCGGCAGCGGCGCCGAAGTCCATCGACGTCTTGTCCTTTTCCGGCAGGTTGGCTGGATCCAGGCCGCAAGCGACGATGCTCTTGGTCAGGTAATTGCCATGCACGCCGGTGAAGTACGGGGTGTAGACGACATCCTTGGCTGCCGATTCAACGATGGCCTGCTTGTAGGCGTCGACCGCATTGGCTTCCTGGGTGGCGATGAAGCGCGTGCCGATGTAGGCGAAATCGGCGCCCATGGCCTGCGCCGAAAGAATGGCGCTGCCGTTGGTGATCGACCCGGAGAGGGCAATCGGACCATCGTAGAACTTGCGGATTTCGCCGACCAGCGCAAACGGACTGAGCATGCCGGCGTGGCCACCGGCCCCGGCGCAAACCAGGATCAGCCCATCGACGCCCGCCTCCAGCGCCTTTTCGGCATGGCGCACGCTGATAACGTCATGGAAGACCTTGCCGCCGTAGGCATGCACGGCCGGCACGATCTGCGTCGGCGCCGACAGGCTGGTGATGATGAGCGGCACCTCGTGCTTCACGCAGAGCGCCATGTCATGCGTCAGGCGCTCGTTCGAGGGATGGATGATCTGGTTGACGGCGAACGGCGCCGCCTTCGGGTCGGCAGCCAGCTCGCTCTTGATGCGGGTCAGCCACTCGTCAAGCAGTTCCTTGGGCCGGGCGTTGAGGGCCGGGAAGGAGCCGATCAAACCGCTCTTGCACTGGGCGATGACCAGATCGGGGTTGGAGACGATGAACATCGGCGCGCAGATGACGGGCAACGCCAGGTTCTTGTTGAGTGATTCTGGAATCGGCATCAAGCCCCCTCTTTGAGTGCGCGACGCAGGATCTTGCCGACG
This sequence comes from Gammaproteobacteria bacterium, assembly GCA_018828385.1. GTDB lineage: Bacteria > Pseudomonadota > Gammaproteobacteria > Burkholderiales > Rhodocyclaceae > Azonexus. The sequence goes on from JAHJVE010000023.1 coordinate 641,342, forward strand.
TTGGTACGCGGCAAGTCGTCACGGAATTCGACGTGTTTCGGAATCTTGTAGCCGGTGAGCAGGCCGCGACAGTGGTCGATCAGCATGCGCTCGGTGACGGCCGGGTCCTTGCGGACGACAAAGATCTTGACCGCCTCGCCGGAGTTTTCATCGGTCACGCCAATCGCCGCCACATCGCGCACCCCGGGGTGCATGGCGACGACTTCCTCGACTTCGTTCGGATAAACGTTGAAGCCGGAGACGAGGATCATGTCTTTCTTACGGTCAACCAGGAAAACGAAGCCTTTTTTGTCGACGTAGCCCATGTCGCCGGTGCGCAGGAAGCGATCCGGATAGAAGACAAAATCCGTTTCCTCTTGCCGCTGCCAGTAGCCTTTCATGACCTGCGGGCCGCGAATGCAGATTTCGCCGACCTGCCCTTGCGTCACCTCCTTGCCGTAGTCGTCGCGGATGGAGACCTCGGTCGAGGAAATCGGCAGGCCGATGGAGCCGTTGAACTCGCCCATGTCGAGCGGGTTGATCGTTGCCGCCGGCGAGGTTTCGGTCAGGCCGTAGGCTTGCAGCAAGGGGGTGCCGGTCACCTGCTTCCATTTTTCCGCGACTGGCCCCTGCACCGCCATGCCGCCACCCAGCGTGACGCGCATGGTCGAGAAATCGAGCTTGGCGAAATCCTCGTTGTGCAGCAGGGCGTTGAACAAGGTATTGACGCCGGTCACCACGGTCACCGGGTACTTCTGCCATTCCTTGACGAAGCCCGGGATGTCGCGCGGATTGGCGATCAGCAGATTGCGGGCGCCGATCATCAGGAAGGTCAGGCAGTTCGCCGTCAGCGCGAAGATGTGATAGAGCGGCAACGCGGTGATGATGAATTCCTCGCCCTCGCGCACCACCGGTTTGATCCAGTTGTAGGCCTGCGTGACGTTCGAGGCGATGTTGGCATGGGTCAACATGGCGCCCTTGGAAACACCGGTCGTGCCACCCGTGTATTGCAGGAAGGCGATATCGTCCTGAGTCAGCGGCACCGGTTGCCAGCCGTGGCTGCGCCCAGCGGCCAGCGCGCTGTTAAAGCTGATCGAGCCGGGCAGTTTCCAGGCCGGCACGAGCTTTTTGACGTGACGCACGACGAGATTGACGATGATGCCCTTGAGACCGAGCATTTCGCCCATCGGCGTGACGATGACGTGCTTGATCGCCGTGTGGGCGACGACCTGCTCGAGCGTGTGGGCGAAGTTTTCAACGATGACGATGGCTGTCGCCCCGGAATCCTTGAGCTGGTGCTCGAGTTCGCGCGGCGTGTAGAGCGGGTTGCAATTGACCACGACGCAACCGGCACGCAAGGTACCGAAGAGTGCCACGGGATATTGCAGCAGGTTGGGCATCATGAGTGCGACACGGTCGCCCTTCTTCAGCCCCTTGGCCTGCAGCCAGCCGGCGAAAGCCTTGCTCTCTTCGTCGAGCTGGCGATAGGTCATCGCCTTGTCCATGCTGATGTAGGCGACCTGGTCGGCGTAGCGCGTACAGGCCGTTTCAAACAACGCGACGAGCGACGGGAAGTGGTCGATGTCGATGTTCGCCGGCACGCCTTCGGGATAGCTTTGTAGCCAGATTTTTTCCATGATTGTCTCCTCCTCCGTTGCCAACCTAGGACCCGAGCAGCGCCTTCTTCAACGAGGCGTCCACCGGTTCGTCACCGAGCCAGACCTTGAGCAGCGCTTTCGCGAAGCCCGCGCCAGCCACCTTGCCACGCGCTTCCCCGTTCTGGCTGACAGCAACGCCATCGGCAGAGAAGTCGATGGTGATCGTATCGCCTTCGCGGGCCTTGCCGATACCCTTCATGATGGCCCCCAGCTGGTCGGCCTGCGTTTTCAGCCCGGCCATTTCGGTCGGCGTGTTGTTGTTCTTCAGGCCATCATCGAGCGCCGAGTTGAGCGCATCGGAATCGAGTTCGCGCATCATGCGCATGACCATGCGGCGCGGCTGCGGGCTGTCGTAGATCGCGGCCGACGTGGTCGCTTTCTGGCCGACGTAGAGTGCGCCGACATAGACCTTGATAAAGAATTTGCTGCGCAGGCCGGCGCCGTTGAGCACCAGATCGCTGCTGCCGACACGAACCGTGTCGGCCACCTTCACCCCGGCCACTTCCGCTGCGTGCAGCCCGGGAACCGCCAGCAATGCGGCAATCAGCGCGGCCTTGCGGATACTTGTTGATGTAATCATGATTTGTCTCCTGCTCCGCTCTTTTGTCGGTAGTAATGTTTGTCGGCGATGTAAACCGTGCGTTCGACGACGGTATGCACCGTACCGTGCTTGTCTTTCAATTCGACCTGATAAGTCCGCTCAAGCTCCGGACTCCTGGCCAGTTCGGCCCGGATTTCCGCCACTTCCTCGTCAGTCAACACAAAATCGGCATGCAGCGTCGAGAATCCGGGCTTGCGATAGCGAATGCTCGCTGCCTTGTCCCAGACGATGTAGCCATCGCCCAACGCCGCCATCAACATCATCGGATGCGCCCCGTCGGTGATCGCGAACAGCGAACCGCCGTAGAGCGAACCGACGATATTCTTCGTCTTCCAGTTCAGCGGCAGGGAAACCCGGATGTGGCGCAAATCCTTCGCCACATGGGTCACCCTGCCCCCGGTGCCACGAAAGGCCGGATGAAAATTGAAGCCCAGGCGCACCATGCGCGCCCGCCAGGTCGGAGAAAGTTTGGCCAGCCAGGCGGGTTTCATGATTTCAATTTTGGCCTTTTTTCGGGTTGACCGTAGGAATCAGAAATTCGCAGGAGTGAGCCAGATCCGAGGCGCCCAGCGCGCAACAAGCGAGACATACCTTAAGGTAGGCGAGCTTGTGAGCACTGCGCAACGACGGAGATGGCTTGCTCATGCGGATTTCCTTAAATCCGCTCAATGATGCCGGCGGCGCCCATGCCGGTGCCGATGCACATCGTCACCATGCCGTACTTGCCGCCGGTGCGCTTGAGGCCATGCGCGACGGTGGCGATACGGATGGCGCCGGTGGCGCCGAGCGGGTGGCCGAGAGCGATGGCGCCACCGAGCGGATTGACCTTGGTCGGATCGATGCCGAGTTCCTGCATGACGGCAATCGACTGCGCGGCGAAGGCTTCATTGAGTTCGATCCAGTCCAGCTGATCCTGCGTGATGCCGACCTGCGCCAGCACCTTGGGAATCGCCGCGACCGGGCCGATGCCCATGATCTCGGGCGCCACGCCACCGACGGCGAAACCGGCAAAGCGGGCCAGCGGGGTGAGGTTGTGTTCGCGCAAAATCTTCTCGGAAACCAGCATCACGGCACCGGCGCCATCGGACATCTGAGACGAATTGCCAGCCGTCACCGAACCGCGGGCATGAAAGACCGGCTTCAGCTTGGCCAGCTTGTCGAGGGCCGAGTCCGGACGCGGACCTTCGTCGGTATCGACGACGCGCTCGCGGATGCGGATCTCGCCGGAAGCCAGATCGGGCAGACTTTCGCGGATGGTGTAGGGCGTGATCTCGGCCTTGAAATGGCCGGCGGCAATCGCCGCGCAGGCCCGGCGATGCGATTCGACGGCGAAGGCGTCCTGCGCCTCGCGACCAACCTTCCACTGGTTCGCCACCTTTTCGGCGGTGAGGCCCATGCCGTAGGCAATGCCGAGGTTTTCCTCATTGGCGAAGATGGCCGGGTTCATCGACATCTTGTTGCCCATCATCTGCGGCATGACGCTCATCGACTCGGTGCCGGCGGCGATCATCACATCGGCCAGGCCGAGGCGAATCTGGTTGGCAGCATCGGCCACCGCCTGCACCCCGGAGGAGCAGAAACGGTTGATCGTGATGCCCGGCACGGTGATCGGCAGCCCGGCCAGCAAGAGGCCAATGCGGGCGACGTTCATGCCCTGCTCGGCTTCCGGCATGGCGCAGCCGACGATGACGTCGCCGATCAGCGCCGGGTCGATCCCCGGCACCTGGGCGACAACCGATTTGATAGCATGGGCCAGCATGTCATCCGGCCGCACGTTCTTGAACATGCCGTTTTTCTTGGCCACCGGCAGACGGGTGGCAGCGACGATGTAGGCGTCTTGAATTTGTTTGCTCATAATTTTTTCCTCAGCCCGATTAGTTGCGGAGCGGCTTGCCGGTTTCGAGCATGTGCTTGATCCGGGCCTGGGTCATGGGGTCTTTCAGCAGTTCGACGAACAGCCGACGCTCGACGGTGATCAGCCATTCCTCATCGACCAAGCTGCCCGTTTCAACCTCGCCACCGCACAGGGCGATGGCGGCGAACTTGGCGACCTTGTAGTCGTGGGCGGAAATCATGCCGCCTTCCTTCATGTTCACCAGCATCATCTCCAGCGTCGCGATGCCGTTCTTGCCGGCGACCGGGATGCCACGAGCTTTCGGCGGCGGCGCGTAGCCGGCTTCGGCCATGGCGCGCGCTTCCTTGATCGCGACAAAGAGCAGTTCATTGGCATTGAACAGGATGGTGTCAGAGGGCTTGGCAAAGCCGTAATCGACGGCCTCGACGGCGCTCTTGGCGACCTTGGCCATGGCAATGGTCATGAAGGCGTTTTGCAGATAATTGAAGACTTCGCCCGGCACGTTCGACTGGGCAGCCCAGTCGGCAGCGCGCACGGCGAATTCCTTGCAGCCGCCGCCAGCCGGGATCAGGCCAACGCCGGCCTCGACCAAGCCGACATAGCTTTCGAGCGCCATGACGCGCTTGCCGGCATGCATGACGAACTCGCAGCCGCCACCCAGCGCCATACCCTGCACCGCAGCGACGGTCGGAACTTGCGCGTACTTGAGCGTTTGCGAAGCGCGCTGGAATTTTTCGACAGTCTTTTCCAGAATGTCGAACTGACCGGCAACGATGGCTTCCGTCACCTGCGCCAGGTTAGCGCCGACAGCGAACGGCGCTTCGTGCCAGAGCACCACGCCGTCCAGCGTCGTTTCGGCCTGACGCACGGCAGCAATGACGCCATCGAGCACCTCGTCGCCGATGGTGTGCATCTTCGACTTGATGGAAATGATGCCAATTCCGGCGTCGACCGCAGGAAGCACCCAAAGGCGCACGCCATCGTTCTCGAACAGCGTTTCGCCGGATTTTTCCGGGGTCGCACCGCCCTCGCCGAGGACGCGCTCGGGGAACAACTGGCGTTGATAAACGGGCAGCGTCGAGCGGGCAACGTAGGCGTTCTTGCTCACCGAATACGAACCCTGGGCGCTATGCACGCCCGTCCTTCCGGCTTCCAGAACCCAGGCCGGCAGCGGCGTGGCGCTCATCGTCTTGCCAGCCGCGATGTCGGCGGCGATGGCCTGCGCGATGTCGCTCCAGCCGGCAGCCTGCCAGGTTTCGAACGGCCCCTGCGCCCAGCCGAAGCCCCAGCGCATGGCGAAATCGAGATCGCGGGCATTCTCGGCGACGCTTTCGAGTTGCACGGCGGCGTAATGGAAGATGTCGCGGAAGATGGCCCACAGGAACTGCGCCTGCGGGTGCGCCGAAGCGCGCAACGCGGCAAACTTTTCGGCCGGATTCCGGATCTTCAGGATGGCGCCGACTTCCTCAGCCACTTCGCCGGCCGACTTGCGGTAATCCTGGGCCTTGACGTCGAGCACCTGGATTTCCTTGCCCTGCTTGCGGAAGATGCCGCAACGGGTCTTCTGGCCGAGCGCGCCTTGGGCAATCAGCGCCTGCAGCCAGGCCGGGCTGGTGAAGTATTTGTGCCACGGGTCGCCGGGCAGCGTGTCCTGCATGGTCTTGACGACGTGGGCCAGCGTATCGAGGCCGACGACATCGGCGGTGCGATAGGTGGCGCTCTTCGGGCGGCCGATTTTCGGACCGGTCAGCGCATCGACCTCATCGAAACCGAGACCGAAGGCTTCGGTGTGATGCATGACGGCGAGAATCGACATGACGCCGATGCGGTTGGCGACAAAGTTCGGCGTATCGAGGGCGCGGATGACGCCCTTGCCGAGGCGCGAGGTCAGCCAGGTTTCCAGCGCGTCGAGCGTGCTGCCGTCGGTACTCTGCGTGCCGATGATTTCGACCAGATGCATGTAGCGCGGCGGATTAAAAAAGTGGATGCCGCAGAAACGCGGCCGGACGGCTTCCGGCAAGCCCTGAGCCAGCGCATTCATCGACAGGCCAGAGGTATTGGAGGCGATGACCGCGTTCGGCGCGAGGTGCGGCGCGATCTTGGCGTAGAGGTCGTTCTTCCAGTCCATGCGCTCGGCGATGGCTTCGATGACCAGATCGCACTCGGCGAGCAGCGGCAGATGCTCGTCGTAATTGGCTGCGTCAATGAACTTCAGCTTGCCCTTGTTGGCCAACGGCGCCGGGTCGAGCTTCTTGAGGCCATCGAGCGCCTTCTTGACGACGCCATTCTTGTCGCCTTCCTTGGCCGGCAGGTCGAACAGCACGACCGGCACATTGGCGTTGGCGAGATGCGCGGCAATCTGCGCCCCCATCACGCCGGCGCCAAGAACAGCCGCTTTCTTCACGATCAACTTGTTCAATTGCATCTCCTTTTAAGTCTTTTATTTTCCGCTTCGTAAATATAAAACGAACGTTTGAATTATAGAACAGCGACTTCCACGGTCAACCAGTTTTTTGGCCCAAAATCAAAAAAAATCCCCGGGCTGGCCGGGGATTGAATGTCGCACTGAAGCAAAGGGCTTAGAAGGCCATCGACAACTGGGCGCCGATGAGGAATGCCTGGTTGTCGTAGTCGCCGGTGACACGACCACGGCCGGCGGCAGTCTGGTTGTTGTCGATCTGGGTATCCTTGACCAGCAGATAAGCGGCGCCGACATCAAGCGTCGTTGTCTTCGACGGCTTCCACTGGGCACCGAGGCTGAACCACGTGCGGTCGTTATCAGGCAGCGAAACAAGACGTGTACTATCCCCCTTGACCGGCGTCTGGTCATAAGCAATACCCGCCTTCAATTTCCAGGCATCGTTCAGCTGATAATTCGCACCAAAGGCAACGCGCCACGTATCGCGGAAGTCGGTATCGAGCGTCTGCGCGATATTCCCTTCCACTGCACCGAGGCCGGTGGTCTGCGCATTGATCACATCGACCTTGGGAATGCTGCTCCAACCGGTCCACGACACATCACCGAGCAGTTCGACACGGTCATTCAGCTTGTGCGTCGCACTCAGGATCCAGGTATCGGGCAACGTGATCGAAGCCTTGGCTGAACGATTGACCGTCGCACCGAACAGCGGCGCTCCGGAAACCTGCGCCAGCGGACCGGCGAACTCAAAATCGCCATCCAGATCGTACTCGGTCGTCGAACGGTAAGACAAACCAAGCTTGGTCGACGGCATGATCGTAAACAGTGCACCGACATTCCAGCCCCACGCACTGCCATCCAGATTGAGTGTCGCCGTCGTCGCCGCTGCCGAGGCGCTGGTCACGGTAAGTGCGCGCTCGTACTCTGCCTTGAGCTGCTGATAATTTACGCCGCCGCCGATCGACAGCCACTCATTCGCCCGCCATGCGATCGACGGGTTGAGGTTGATCGTCTGGATATCGAACTTGACCGACTGGGCGGCGCCATACCACGGGTTGTCGTACTTGCTCATCAGGCCGAACGGGGCGCCGATACCAAGGCCGGCGTAGATGTCCTTGCTCAGCCGCCACGAAAGGTAGGCATTCGGCACCAAGCCAATGGCGCCGCCATCGCTGTTGCCGGACAGCACCCCCGTCGACGACGAGGTATTGGTGAACTGGTACTGGGTACTGATGATCGCCAAACCGGCGGATACTTCGCGATCCTGCAACTGCGTCATACCGGCCGGGTTGAAGAAGATCGTGCTGGCGTTGTCGGCCACGGCAGCCGAACCGGCATAGGAATTACCGAGTCCGCTGGCGTTTTGCTCCAGCAACTGGAAGCCAGCCGCTGCAGCGCTGCCCGAAAATGCGATGGCGATGAGCGCCGGGATGAGGCGCAGCTTGGTTTGGTTCATTGATTTGTCTCCTGTTTTGTTTTGTTGGGAGGAACTCTCCCGTGACTGCCACTACGATTAAAGCCCAAACAAGCGAGTGAAACATTGTTTGAATTGCATAATTTCAAACGCTCGTTGGAAATAAACAACACTATTAATTCGTCGCCTGCCGGTAATGAATGGGGCCACCGGTGAAGGGGGCAAAGCCTGTGCCAAAAATTACGCCGGCATCCGCAAGAGCGGCATCGCCAACAACACCGTCGGCCACCAGTTTTTCGACCCGGTCAATAAGCGGCGAGACGAGCCTTTCGGCCAGACCGGCCGGTACGCTGCCGGCGGCGACCTTGGCGGCCTTGCCGGATGACCAGTCGTAGAAGCCCTGCCCGCTTTTCTTGCCGAGCCGGCCTTTTTCGACGCGCTCGACCAGGCAACGCGGCGCCACCGCCCCGCCAGCCAGTTGCTGGCCGGCAGCCATGGCGATGTCGAGTCCGACGGTGTCGACCAATTCGATCGGTCCCATCGGCATGCCGAAGGCGAGCATGGCTTCGTCGACCGTTTCCGGCGAAACGCCCTCGTCGACCGCGCGCATGGCGGCCAGCATGTAGGGCGCCAGCACGGCGTTCACCAGGAAGCCCGGCTCGCTCTTGACCGGCAGCGGCAGCTTGTCGATCTGCTTCACAAACGCACAGGCGGCCTGCACGACAGCCGGGTCGGCCCGGTCGGCTTCGACCACCTCGACCAGCGGCATCATGGCCACCGGGTTGAAGAAGTGGATGCCGACCAGGCGCTGTGGTTGCTGCAGCACCGTGCGCAGATCTTCGAGCTTGAGGCTGGAGGTGTTGGTGGCGAGCACCGCGCCCGGTTTCATGCGCGGTTCGAGCGACTTGAGCAGCGCATGCTTGGCTTCGACGTTTTCGAAGATGGCTTCGATGACGACATCGGCGTGCGCCACACCATCACCGTTCGGGTCGGGGATCAGGCGGTCGAAAGCATCACGGATTTTGAGCGGCTCGCGCAGACGCTTGGCGAACAAGGCGTGGGCGCGTTTGAGCGCCGGGGCGATGCGTTCCAGCGTCTGGTCCTGCAAGGTCACGGTCATGCCGCGCAGGGCGCACCAGGCGGCGATGTCGCCACCCATGACGCCGGCGCCGATGACGTGCACGCGTTTGGCCGTGAAGTCGGACGCCTTGCCGAAGCCCTTGAGGCGTTCCTGCAGGTGATAGACGCGGACCAGGTTACGCGCCGTCGGCGAAGTGATGATGCGGTCGATGATCGCCGGCGCGGCCAGCGCATTGCCGTCGTGCTTTTCCCACAGATCGATGATGGCGTAGGGTGCCGGGTAGTGTTCCGGCCGCGCCTTTTTGGCCACCTGTTTGCGGGCGCCGTTGGCGACAACGGATTTGAGCGGGCCGCCCAGCAGGCGCTGCATGAAGGGCAGCGGCCGGCGCGGCTGGCCGGAAAGCAGCAGTTGGCGGGCAGCCATTTCCATGACACGCGGCGGCACGCAGTCATCGGCTAGACCCATCTTTTTGGCGCGCTTGGCGTCGATGGTCTTGCCGGTCAACATCATGTCGAGCGCCGCGGCCGGGCCAACGCGCTTGGGCAGCCGAAGCATGCCGCCCCAACCGGGGAAGATGCCGAGCATGACTTCAGGCAAGCCCATTTTTGTGCCGGATTCGTCGACCACCAGCAGGTAGCGGCAAGCCAAGGCCAGCTCCAGTCCGCCGCCCAGGCAATGACCGCGGACCAAGGCCAGCGTCGGGTAGGGCACGGCGGCCAGCCGGTTGAACAGGTTCCAGCCACGTGTCACCAGTTCCCGCCCCTTTTCCGGCGTATCGAGCTGGGAGAACTCTCCGATGTCGGCACCGGCGATGAAGCCGGCTTCCTTGCCGGAGCGGAAGATCAGACCCGCCGGCGGCGCCTTGTCGAGGCTGTCGAGGATTTGTGCCAATTCGGCCATCACGGCCGCCGACAAGGCATTGGTCGCCTCCCCGGCCCGGTCCAGCGTGGCGACGGCGATGCCTTGCGCATCCCGCGTCAATCGCCAGTGTTGCAGATTCAGTTCCATAGTCTTCCTTATTGCGGACGGTGAGCGCTGGCGGCAAACGCCAGCGACAGGGCACCGGGCCCGACATTGACAGCCGCCGTCTTGCTCATTGGCGAAACCAGCAGGTCGACGCCGTTCTCCTGAGCCACGCTGGCCAACCGGGCGTAGCCAGGCATGGCCCGCACGGCGGCCGGCTCGCCGCCGTAACTCAGGCAAATCACCGGTGCGTCGAGCCCTTCGCTCACCCGGCGCACAGCCCGCTCGAACAATTGTTCAACGCCGGCGGCAAAGCCACGCACCTTGTCGACCGTGCTCGTCACGTCGCGATGGCAATGCAGGACGGGCTTGACGTCGAGCCACGAGCCGAGCGTGTAGGCGCTCCAGCCAAGGCTGGTGTCGCCCTTCTTGGAAGCCCGCTTGTAGATGTGAAAAAGATCGGCCGGCACCAGGTAGGTGTGGGTGTTTTCGATGAGGTGACGCAGCCTTTCGCCGATGACGCTCGGGGCGCCCCCCTCGCGAATCAGGCGAACGGCTTCGGCAACCGGAACGGCCTGACCCGTAAACAGGTTGCGGGTGGACAGCACGGCCAGGCCGAAACGTTCGGACAAACCGGCGGCCCGGCGAATGGCCTTGTACTTGGTCAGAATGGCGCGCGAGGCCTGCATGGCATGATCGAAAATCGGGCTGCGCGTGCTGGTGATGGTGAGGCAGAAAACGTAGTCGTAATCGAGCACCAGACGGTCGAGAAAGAGTTGCTCGATCTGTGCCACCGAATAGGGAATCGACTCGGCGAAATCTTCGCTTTTACGGTCGAGATGCCGGGCGTAGAAGGTCTGCGTTTCCTGCGGGTCGCGCCGGTCCTCGATCAGTTTGTCGCCAACGCGCAGACTGATCGGCATGACCAGCACGTCGTGCGCGTCGAGAAACTCGCGCGGCAAATCGCAGGCCGAATCGACCACAATTCCGATCCGCATCTCAGTTCACCGCCTCGACCAGCATCGCACCGCCCAGCCCGCCGCCGATGCAGATGGTGGCGATGCCGCGCCGGGCGTTGTTGCGGCGCAAGACGCTGAGCAGATGCAGCACGATACGCGCCCCGGAGGCGCCGACCGGGTGGCCGATGGCGATGGCGCCGCCGTCCACGTTGAGTTTATCGTCGTCCAGATTGCCAAAAGCGCCCGGCAAGTCGAGCTGTTCGCGGCAGTATTCGTCGGATTTCCACGCTGCCTGACAGCCCAGCACTTGCGCTGCGAAGGCTTCGTTGAGTTCCCAGTAATCGACGTCGTTGAGACCCAGGCCATGGCGTTGCAGGATGGGCGTCACGGCATGCACGGGGCCGAGGCCCATCTGCGCCGGGTCGAGGCCGGCCCATTCGCTGTCGACGATCTTGCCGATGGGCTTGAGGCCCCATTTCTGGACGGCTTCTTCCGAGGCGAGGATCACCCAGGCGGCGCCGTCGGTGATCTGCGAGCTGTTGGCCGCCGTGATGTTGCCGTATTTTTTGTCGAAGAAAGGCTTGAGCTTGGCCATGCCGGCCATGCTGGCGTCGGCCCGCACGCCGTCGTCTTCGGCGTAGACCTTGCCCTTGCTGTCAACGACCGGGACGATTTCGCCGTAGTAACCGGCAGCCCGCGCCGACATCGCCTTGAGATGGCTTTTGACGGCGAATTCGTCCATCTGCTGGCGGCTGATGCCGAATTTCCAGGCGAGGTTTTCGGCCGTCTGGCCCATGAGCAGGCCGACGACCGGATCGGTCAGACCTTTCATGAGGCCGATCACCGGCTTGAGCAACTCGGCCAGCGGCAATTTCAAAAAATGGCCAATTTTCTGGTTGACCGTGCGAAGGCTCATCATGCCGGCAAACCAGCGCACCATCGCGTCCGAATAGAGCAGCGGCGCCCTTGAGAGCGCATCGACGCCGCCAGCCAGGACCAGTTCGGAACGCCCGCCCCGGATGTTGGCGATGGCCGAGTCGATGGCCTGCATACCCGAGGCGCAGTTGCGCATCACCGTCCAGCCCGGCACCTTGTTGCCGCAGCCGAGACGCAGGGCGACCATGCGCCCGATGTTGGTTTCGTCCGGCGATGGCGCGGCGCAACCGAGAATGACCTCGTCGAGATCGCTCGGTGCGAAGGGCTGGCGCAGGAGCAAGGCCCGGCCGGCCTGGGTGGCGAGATCGGAGGCGGCAAAGACGCCCGGCCCTTTCTGCGCCTTGAGGAACGGCGAACGGGCGCCGTCGACAACGTAGATCGTCTTGCTCATGTCAGGCCGCCATCCGGTTATCGGCCGGCTTGTTGGCCGTGGCGACGCCGTAGTCGAAAGGGAAGTCATCGACATGCACGACGATGTCGCGCAGGTGGTTGCGCCGTTTCATGATGGCGTACTCGGCGGCGGAAATCACCCCGGCCTCGAAGGCGACAATGGCGATGTCACGCACATTGGCCAGCGGGTTGTTTTCGAACCGCCCATCCTTCTCGGCGGCGCGGATTTTTGCTTCGATGGCTTCGGCTTCCAGCGTGGCCAGCAAGGCCAGCTCAATGGCACCAACCGGCTCGCTTTCGACCAGCGGCAGATAGCATTCGGCGGTCAGCCGGTCGCGGGTGGCGGACGGCGCGATCAGGGCCTTGGCCACCTGATGACCAACCTCGTCCGATGGCACGACATACGGATGGCCCCACGGGAAGATCGAGCGGTGCAGGAAGGCGGCGATGAAGCGCACCGGGAAGTTGGCGATGACGCCATCGAAAGCCTGCTGCGCCTTGTACATCGCATCCCAGATCGCCCAATGGGCGAGCGGCGCATCCTCGATCTTGCGGCCCTCTTCTTCGTAGCGCTTGAGGGTGCAGGAGATCAGGTACATCTGGGCCAGGATGTCGCCAAGCCGAGCCGACAGCTTTTCACGCCGCTTGACGCTGCCACCGAGGACGAGCAGCGAGATGTCGGCCATGAAGGCAAAGGCCGCCGAGAAGCGCGTCAGTTGCTGGTAGTAACGCTTCATTTCCGGCGCCGTATCGACGTTGACCGTAGCAAAGTGCGAGCCGGTCATGCCCAGCCACAGGGCACGGAAACCGTTCTTGATGGTGAAGCCGATGTGGCCGAACAGCGCCTCGTCAAAATCGACCAGCCCCTGTTTCTGATCCGGGTTCTGCGCCGCCTGCATTTCCGGCAGCAAATACGGATGGCAGCGAATGGCGCCCTGGCCGAAGATGATCAGCGAACGCGTCAAAATGTTGGCACCTTCGACGGTGATGCCGATCGGCACCTGCTCGTAGGCGCGGCCGAGGAAATTCGACGGGCCAAGGCAGATGCCCTTGCCGCCGATGACGTCCATGCCGTCATTGACCACCTGACGGGCGCGCTCGGTGACGTGGTACTTGGCAATAGCCGAAACGACCGACGGCTTTTCGCCGAGATCGACCGCCCCTGCGGTCATCTTGCGCACGGCGTCCATCATGTAGGTGTAGGCGCCGATACGAGTCAGCGCCTCTTCGACGCCCTCGAACTTGCCGACAGCCATCTTGAATTGCGAACGCACGCGGGCGTAGCCACCGACGGCACGCGCCGTCATCTGCGCCATGCCGGTGTTCGACGAGGGCAGCGAAATCGAGCGCCCGGCGGCCAGACACTCCATGAGCATCCGCCAACCCTGGCCGGCCATGGCCGGCCCGCCGATGATGAAATCGAGCGGCATGAAAACGTCCTTGCCGCGCGTCGGGCCGTTCATGAACATGGCGTTGAGCGGGAAATGACGACGGCCGGTATCGACGCCGGGCACGTCATAAGGAACCAGCGCGCAGGTGATGCCGATGTGCTTCTTGTCGCCGAGCAGGCCGTCCGGGTCGTACAGGTGGAAAGCCAGGCCGAACACCGTGCACACCGGGGCCAGCGTGATGTAGCGCTTGTCCCAGGACACCCGCATGCCGAGCACTTCCTTGCCTTGCCACATACCCTTGCAGACGACGCCGGCATCGGGAATCGAGGCGGCATCGGAACCGGCCCACGGGCTGGTCAGGGCGAAAGCCGGCACTTCGATGCCCTTGGCCAGGCGCGGCAGGTAATGGTTCTTCTGTTCCTCGGTGCCGTAGTGCAGCAGCAGTTCGGCCGGGCCGAGCGAGTTAGGCACCATGACCGAGACCGACAGCGCGCTGGAGCGCGTCGACAACTTGGTCACCACTTGCGAATGCGCATAGGCTGAAAACTCGAGACCGCCGAACTTCTTCGGAATGATCATGCCGAGGAAGCCCTTGTCCTTGATGTAGCGCCAGGCTTCGCTCGGCAGGTCGTAGAGTTCGTGCGTCACTTTCCAGTCATCGACCAGGCGGCAGGCTTCTTCGCATTCGTTGTCGAGGAAGGACTGCTCGGCCGGCGTCAGCGTCGGCTGCGGGTAGGCGTGCAGCTTTTGCCAGTCCGGCTGGCCGCGGAACAATTCACCCTCCCACCAGACCGTGCCGGCTTCGAGCGCATCGCGCTCGGTATCCGACATCTGCGGCAGCACCTTGCGATAGGTGGAAAAAATGGGCCGGGTGATGATGCTTCGGCGCAAGGGCCGAATCAAAACCAACCCGGCCAAAGCCACCAGGGCTAATGCCCCGAGCAGAGGGATGAAGTTGTCGAACATGCTGTTGTCTCCTTTTATGTCTTTTTAATTTTGGTCATTTTTTGCCGTTGACCGTGGCATTCATCAAAACTGCGGCAATGGCGCCCGCAAGCCGCCGAGCAGGAAGGACATCAGGCGCGGCACCAGACGATCCAGGCGATCGGTCGAATCCTCGGCCTCGATCTGCCAGTCGGTGACCAGACGCAGGGCATCGGTGCCGGCAATAGCGTAGGACGTGGCGCCGAGCATGAAATGAAAACGCCAGACGATCTCGGCCTTGGGCACCTCGGGCAACGCCTTGAACAGCGCCTCTTTGTAGCGATCCATCACCGCCTGGTATTCATGGGCCAGAAAGGCGCGGATGAATTCCGAAGGCTCGGTCAGCGTCCGGCCGAGCAGACGCAGGAAGGTCATTCCGCCGCGGTTCTCGTCGCCCGCCATGCGCAGCAAGGTACCGAAAAAGGCATCGACGATGGCTGACGGCTTGACCGGCTGGCCAGCCGCCTCGGCCTCGAGTTCATCGAGCACCCGCATGCGCTCCTCGTTGAGCCAGTCGAGCCGACGCCGAAACACCTCCTGCATCAACGACTCCTTGGAGCCGAAGTGGTAATTCACCGCCGCCAGATTGACGCCGGCTTCACCAGTAATCTGGCGCATTGACGTGCCCTCGTAGCCGTGCGCCATGAACAGGCGCTCACCGGCATCGAGGATGCGTTCACGAGTATCGACAGTACGGACTTCCATGGGGTGGCCTCTGTTTTCTTATGATTCATACGTTCGTTTTAATCATAAGAAAAACATACCGCCAACGCAAGCCTTATTTAAAAGCTACAAATTACATTGCCGGATGAAAGCCATGACCTCATCGGCCGGCAGCGGCCGACTATAGAGGTAGCCCTGGACCAGATCGCAGCCGCGGCTGCGCAGGTAATCGAACTGTTCGAGGGTTTCGACACCCTCCGCCACCACTTTCAGGCCGAGGTTGTGGGCCAACCCGATGGTCGCATCGCAAATAACCGAGCCATCCATTTCCATGCCGATTTCCTCGACAAAGGAACGATCCAGCTTGAGGTGGCGGAGCGGGAACATGCGCAGGTAGCCTAGCGATGAATAGCCCGTTCCGAAATCGTCAATGGCAATGACGATGCCCATGCCATGCAGGATGTCGAGAATGCGCACGGTCTCCTGCGGCTGCTCCATGGCCACCGATTCGGTGATTTCGAAAATGAGATCGCCGGGATTCAGGTCATAAGCTTCAATCACACCTCTGGCCACTACCGGCAGGTTGCCGTTACGCATCTGGATGGCCGAGATGTTGATACCCACCTTGACGCCGGTAATGCCCGCTGCACGAAACTCGGCCAATTGGCGGCAGGCGGCCCACAGGACCCATTCGCCGAGCGGCTGGATCAGCCCTGTTTCCTCGGCGATGCCGATGAAGGCACCCGGCGCCAGCAGTCCTCGCTCGGGATGCTGCCAGCGAACCAGCGCTTCAACGCCGGCCACCCTGCCACTCGCCACATCGATGATCGGCTGGAAGTGCAGGCGGAACTCGTCGCGTGCCAGGGCCTGACGCAGCGCGTGCTCGGTTTTCAGTCGATCCAGCGCCACGTCGTTCATCTTGGCGTCGAAAAACTGGAAGTTGTTCCGCCCCGCTGCCTTGGCGTGATACATCGCAGCATCGGCGTTCTTCATTAGGGTCTCGCCGTCGATCCCGTCGGTCGGAAAAATGGCAACGCCAATGCTCGGTGAAGTGTATAAATCGAAGCCGCCGATCAGATAGGATTGACCAACGCTGAACACTAGCTTTTCGGCAACCAGCACCACCGAACTGTTGTGATCGACACTCGAAAGCATGATCACGAACTCGTCGCCCCCCAAGCGGGCAACCACATCGCTTTCACGCACACAGCCACGCAGACGGCGGCCGACTTCGATCAGGAGTTCATCCCCGACATGGTGACCCAGGGTGTCATTGATTACCTTGAAGCGGTCGAGATCGATGAACAGCACGGCAATCCGCGTCCCCTCGCGGCGAGCGACGGCCAGCGCCTGGTCAAGCCGTTCCTTGAGGCTGAAACGGTTGAGCAGCCCTGTCAGCACGTCGTGGTGGGCCATGTGTTCGAGCTTGGCCTCTACCGCCCGCTCCGACGAAATGTCGGTGAAATGTGCAACGTGGTAACGCACCCCGCCCAGCTCATCGCGAATCACCGAAATGCTCAGCCACTTGGGATAAACCCCGCCATCCTTGCGCCGGTCCCAGATCTCGCCCTGCCAGAATCCGCGATCGACTATGGCATTCCACATCCGATGGTATTCAATATCGCTGGTCCGCCCAGCCGATAGTACCCGCGGGTTCTTGCCCTTGACATCGTCCAGCGTATAACCAGTCAGCGTCGTAAAGGCCGGATTAACCGTAATGATGCGGTTTTCCCGGTCGGTGATCAGGATCGCCTCGCCGCTATGCTCGAAAGCACTGCCCAGCAACTGCATCTGCGACTCGAGCTGGCGAATGTCCGTCAGGTCCTGCGCCGTTCCTATGGTACGTAACGGCTGCCCCTGATCGTCATAATGGGTACTTCCCCGCTCCAGAATGAGCTTGATGCGTCCATCAGGCATGAGCAGCCGGTGCTCGATCTCGTAGTCGTTGTGCTGCGCGACCGAATCGCGATAAACCCGGTCAACCCGGTCCCGATCATCGGGATGGACAAGATTGAGAAAAACCTTGTAGGACCCGACCACTTGGGCCGGGTCCAGTTCGAAAATCCGGTACAACTCATCCGACCAGACCAGTTCATTGCTCATCAGGTCGAGTTCCCAGCTGCCGAGCCGGGCCAATCGCTGGGCTTCGCCCAATTGCTTCTGGCTGTGGTGCAGCGCCTCCATGGCAACGAACTGACGGCGTCGACTCCGGAAGGCCCAGATCAGCGTCACCCCCAGCCCTGCGAACAGCGAAAAACCGATCACGCCAACCCACAGGGCGCGCCCCCGCCATTCCGCCATGACATCGTCCCGGGCCAGCCCGGCAACTACGTAGAACGGATAACCGGCCAGCACCCTGAAGGCGCAGATCCGCCGCACGCCATCCTCCGCAAGCATGTCGAAGGTACCTTCTGACTCACCACGGCTAATCTGCTCAACCATCGGATGCGGCACAGCGAAGCCAATCTCGCTGCCAGGCGGAATTGGTGGTTCGCGGACAACTGCCACATGGTTGTCACGCCGCCGGATAACCAACACTCCCTTGTCTCCGGAACGTACCGACTGGAACAGCAGGCTGAAGTGGGTCAGCTCGATGGCGGCACTGACCGCTCCGCGGAAACTGCCGTCGGCGGCTCGTATGGCGCGTGCCGCAACCAGAGTCGGCCGGCCGGTAATCCGTGACATGACGACGCCTGAAAAGACGATGGTATCGTCTTCGGTACGCTGCAACGCCTTGACGTAGTCGCGATCAAGGAGATTGACGTATTCACCCCCACCGGAAATATAAAGCACGTCACCCCGCGCATCGATGACGCGGAAGCCCGCCACTTCCGGAAAAACATGCAGATAGCTCTGCATGTCGCTCTCCAGCTTCTGACGATGAACAGCAACCGCCTCTCGTTCGAGGGCATCCATCGGCAGGCGGTCAATGAGATCGATCAGGGTGGCGTCGACGCGACGCAGGGTCGCATCGAGATGCGTCTCGATCAACTCGACCTGCATCTGCGCAGTCGTCTTCGCCCCATCCCATAGTTCGCGCTGAGCCGACCACAGGTTGTAGCCGAACAGCATGACTCCTGCGACAAAGAGAGAAAACAGCAAGACCCACAAATGTGAGTTCGGCCGCCCGGACCTATCCACCCATACCCCCTGTTTTTATTGACTCACGCCCCCCGCCCATATTCTGCGCACGAAGAACTCGAATTTCAATCAGTTCACCGGCACCAAGACCGCACTTTGCTGCTCATAGCGCAGGAAACGACAGGAAACCGCTTCACCGCTATGGCGTTCAACATAAGTCTGCCGGTCCAATTCATCGACATGACAATGCGCCAGATCTACGGCGTCGGGAAATCGCACGTCGCCGGCAAAATCGCGATCAATCCGCGTCAGGTAAAAATATCGGCAATACGGCCAAGCCGCAACATAGACACTCGCCCCGCCAATCACGAAAACCTGCTTGCCAGTAGCCAGCGCGCCACGCAATGCGGCCTTGATCGAGTTGACGGCGGTACAACCGAAGCGTGGCGTGAAATCGCCCTGTCGGGTCAGGATAAAAGAATCGGCCGGCACGACCTCCATGGATTCGTAGGTCTGCCGCCCGATGACCAGTGCAGCACCGGCCACGGCACGTTCGAAATAGGCCAGTTCTTCTGGGATGTCCCATGGCAGCCAGTTGTCGAGACCGATCATGCCATTGCTCGACACAGCGCCAATAGCCGAGATCACCGTTTGCTCTTTGCCCATTGCTCGCGTGTCAGCGTAAGCGAAATGGCTGGTGTCCCCTGCCCGTTATAGACATGCGGTTTGTGCATCGAAACTCGGGCAGAACTAACGATGGCCATGCCAAAAATAGCATCCATCACGTCAAGAATGCTCGACTCCAGACACTCGCAGTGGGCATTGTTCTCCAGTTCGCGGATGGCCAGGAAAATCACCTCGTAATCGACTACCTGACGAATATCGTGCGGATCAGCCACGGACTCCATCGGCGCCCATGCGTCGGCGTGGACGATCACCGCCTGCGCCCCATGTTTTTCAAGCGGATTGCAACCAGTACGTAATTGAATGGTGGCATCCACGGAGGCGCACCAATGATTTTCATGCACGAATCAGATTCCTTTTATGTCATTCAATATGAGGCAAGGCAGAACGATACCAAAGCCAGCGCCAATCAGCAGGCAAAAAAAAGACGCCGTAGCGCCTTGAGAAAGCAACCGGATAATCAACTCAAGCGGTCACGTTGACCAGTGTTCCGGTCTCTTGGCCTGATGTATTGACTACAGGGGCGGCGGAAACGCTGAAAATATCCGATTCAAGTACGTTGGCAATCTGCGCTCTCAGATCACCCAACTGGCTTTGCACCTCACCGACTGAATTTTGTGTCGCCAGATCAAGCCTTGCCTGCGCTGCATCTCCATGAGCCTGCCTGGACTGCACCTGCAGCGAACGTGCATTTTCCTGGGCACGATCTGCAACGGTTTGCGCCGATTGCGCCTTGGCTTGCAATGCGGCAGCCTGCTGCTCTGCCCGATCAGCATTTTGCCGCGCCTGCTGCAGCTGAATTTGCGCCCACAGACCACTACCGGCCGATTGAGCGCTGGATGCCGACGTTACAGCCATTTCGTCACCAATTGCCTGTTAAGAGCCCGCGAAATCCTAAGCCGTCACATTGACCAGCGTACCGGTCTCCTGCCCCTGCGCATTCTTCACTGGACGCGGCTGCTCCTCTGTGCGCTCGACACGTTCCTCTGGACGCGGCTCGCGCTTCTCTACCTGTTGAGCCTGTTGCGCCTGCTGGGTCTGTGTGGCCTGAGCATTCGAGTTCGTATAGGCACTAATATTGGAAGTTACTGATTGGATAGCCATTTCTTCACCTCAAAACGAGAATTCCTGAACTAACTTTACACCATTCGTCAAAATATTCCAGAAGTATCCTCAGCAAGCAATACTCAAAAATCATCAAAATTAACAATCGAATCATGCTTTCAATAGCAGCATGCCTAAGGAAAAGCGGATCCAGACTTTATTACCAAAACTCCGGCACTATGTTCATAGTCTCCTGAACAACACAGTTCGGAAACCAGAAAGCATGAAGCCCATGCGTTTAAACATGGGCTTCTTGAACATTTGATCAAGGCACTGATGGCCCTTGTATTCGGCAATTTGCCGTTGGGATGCTACTCGGTATTCTCGTCAAGCTGCGGCGGACTATCAACCATAAAGCCTCCAGTCTTTTAACAAAAACCCCGTTCTGACGAAACCTGCCACCTGCCAGAACTCAATTTCAGAATACGCCCTTGATTCGGAAAGTCCAGCCCATTTTTTAATAACCCGGACTTGCCATATTTTGGGCACCACGCCTAGGCCATACCTCCAGCAACAGATAATTGATGAGGCACCAAAGAACGCTCGGAAACAATCAGGCGCTTTCGTATCCCAGAACCGATCTTGCGCTCGACTTCCCACATGGCCATACCCTTGACCACCGCGACTTGCTCGATGGCCGTTACGACATCACCCAGTTTGGTGCACAAATACTGAGCACCGCGTTCGATTGAAGACTTCACTTTCATTCGGCCAAATCTCCCGTGTTGTAGTTGCGTGATTTACCCTACTAAAGTTGCATCAGGCTTGAAAACAGGAATTTCCTTAGACCATCGATTGACGGCAAAACCTGAACATGGCGCCATGCAAGCGCGATTGGTTCGAGTCCAGCCTAGCACTTCGAAATACAGCGTTTTGTATCAGTATGTAGCAGCACCCTTGTCTCATTACCAAAGCGCAAAAACAAAAAACCCGCAGAGCTTTGCGCTATGCGGGTTTCCGGATTCTCAAGGATGGTGGGCGGTACTGGGATCGAACCAGTGACCCCTGCCGTGTGAAGGCAGTGCTCTACCGCTGAGCTAACCGCCCACTTGAGAGGCGCGCATTTAACCATAAGTCGCCAAGCCGGTCAAACGTGGGTCGGCTAGAATAGCACCCTTTGTCCAGCATAGAACACGCATCCCATGAAGCCTGTCCGCACTCGTTTTGCTCCAAGCCCCACCGGTTTTCTCCATATTGGCGGCGCCCGCACCGCGCTGTTTTCCTGGGCCTATGCCCGACGTCACGGCGGAGCCTTCATTCTGCGCATCGAGGATACCGACGTTGCCCGTTCAACTCCGGAAGCCGTGCAGGCGATTCTGGACGGCATGCAGTGGCTTGGGCTGGAGCATGACGAAGGTCCGTTCTACCAGATGCAGCGCATGGACCGCTACAAAGAGGTCATCCAGCAGATGCTGGCGGCCGGTACCGCCTATTACTGCTACACCAGTCGCGAAGAACTCGACGCCCTGCGTGCCGAGCAGGAAGCCAAGAAGGAAAAGCCGCGCTACGACGGTCGCTGGCGGCCCGACGCGGGCAAGATGCTGCCGACTCCGCCGGTCGACATCCCGCCAGTCGTTCGCTTCAAGAATCCGAAGGATGGCGTCGTCGCCTGGGACGACCAGGTCAAGGGTCGCATCGAATTTGCCAACAGTGAGCTGGACGACCTGATCATCGCCCGCGCTGACGGCACGCCGACCTACAACTTCTGCGTCTGTGTCGACGACTGGGATATGGGCATCACCCACGTCATCCGCGGCGACGACCACGTTAACAACACACCCCGCCAGATCAACATCCTCGCCGCTTTAGGTGCCGAAGTGCCGACCTATGCCCACCTGTCGATGATCCTCGGCGACGACGGCGCCAAGCTGTCAAAGCGCCATGGTGCCGTTTCGGTCATGCAATACGACGAGGACGGATTCCTGCCCGAGGCTGTTCTCAACTACCTCGCCCGCCTCGGCTGGTCACACGGCGATGAAGAAGTGTTCTCGCGTCAGCAGTTCGTTGAATGGTTCGACCTTGATCACATCACCGCCTCGGCCGCCCAGTTCAATACCGAAAAGCTGTTGTGGCTGAACCAGCACTACATGAAGCAGTTGCCCCCGTCCGAACTGGCACGCAAGGTCGAGGCCCGACTGGCGACGCGGGGCATCGACACCAGCACCGGCCCTGAGCTTGAAAAAGCGGTCACTTTGTATGTTGACCGTAGCAATACGCTGAACGTGCTGGCCGATGCCGTCGAGGTCTTCTACAGCCAGGTCACGCCCAATCCGGAATTGCTCGCCCAGCACTTGTCGGCAGAAGCCCTTCCTGCCCTGGCCGATTTTGTGACCGGACTCTCCACGGTGGCCTGGGAAACACCGGCTATCAGCGCATTGATCAAGGAAGTCATTGGCAAGCACGGTCTGAAAATGCCCAAACTGGCGATGCCGTTGCGGGTGATCCTGACCGGCCAGGCGCAGGCGCCTTCGGTTGATGCCCTGGTCGAGATGATCGGCCGCGACCGCGTTGTCGCAGCCCTGTCGAAACATCTCTGAAAAATCGCGAAAGGCCCTTTACAAGGACCAATGAGGTCCCTATAATGCGGCCTTCTTTCGCGGCGGGGGTATAGCTCAGCTGGGAGAGCGCTTGCATGGCATGCAAGAGGTCCGCGGTTCGATCCCGCGTACCTCCACCAAAAGTGCGAAAGAAAACAGTCCGGGTCCCCATCGTCTAGAGGCCTAGGACACCGCCCTTTCACGGCGGTAACCGGGGTTCGAATCCCCGTGGGGACGCCAAGGTTTTGGTAGTAAATGGAGTGGTAGTTCAGTTGGTTAGAATACCGGCCTGTCACGC
>JAHJVE010000002.1 GCA_018828385.1 Gammaproteobacteria bacterium
GTTGCCCTTGCACTTGTCGCCGGTAACCGGCTGCTTTTCGCCCTTGCCTTCGGTGTAAACACGGTTGGCTTCGATGCCCTTGGCAACCAGGTATTCCTTGACAGCGGCAGCGCGCTTCTCGGACAGCTTCTGGTTGTAGGCATCGCCACCGAGGCGGTCGGTGTGGCCAACGGCGAGGATCACTTCGAGCTTGATGGCCTTGGCCTTGGAAACCAGTTCGTCGAGCTTGGCTTTACCGGCCGGACGCAGGACAGCCTTGTTGAAGTCGAACAGGGCATCGGCAGCGACGGTGATCTTTTCAGCGGACGGCTTGACGCCAGCGGAAGCCGGCTTGGCAGCAGCCGGGGCGGCCATCTTCGGGGCGCAGGCTTCAGCTGGCAGCAGGTCCTTGTCGCATTCGCAACCGGCCTTGTCGGCAGCGGCAGCGGCCGGGGTCCAGTAGCCGTCACGCCAGCACAGGCCGGTGCCGGACTTGGCAACGACGTCACGACCGTCGATCAGGTAAACGCGCTCTTGTGCCACAGCGGTAAAACCAACACCTGCCAGCAGGGCCAGAACCAGAGATTTCTTGGCAATATTCTTGATCATTTTTTTCCCTCGTTGAAGAAAATTTGAAAATCTTTAAAAATCTTTAATCTGCACCATGGCAAAGCTCAAGGCTGCCGGCAGACTTCCAAAGCATTCTGCCATAGCGCTATCGCTGAATCCAAGTTGTTTTGGTCCTTATTGAGTAAAGTTTTGTGTTCCACGCAACACTTGCCGGCGACCCAGACATGACTGACGCATTCTCGTCCGGCAACATTGACAAGATGTGACACCGGGTCGAAACACGGGCGCGTTTCCAGGGCGCCGAGGTCGATGGCGCAAAGGTCGGCGGATTTGCCAGGAGAAATCGAGCCGATTTCCTTGCCCAGGCCCAATGCATTGGCTGCGTTGATGGTTGCCATGCGCAGGATTTCGTGGGCCGGCATAGCGCTGGCATCGCCTGTCAGGCCTTTGGCGAGAAGCGAAGCCAGGCGCATTTCGCCGAACAGGTCGAGGCGATTGTTGCTGGCTGCACCATCCGTGCCCAGCCCGACATTGACACCAAGTTGTCGCATCCGCGCCACAGGCGCAAAGCCGCTGGCCAATTTGAGATTGGATGTCGGGCAGTGGGCGACGCTGCTGCCAGTGGAGGCGAGTAGCCGCACATCCTCTTCGTCCAGGTGGACGGCATGTACACCGATGAAGTTGGGGCCGAGTTGGCCAAGCCGGTGCAGGCGCTCGAGCGGTCGGCGCTGGTGTTGTTTGAGGCTGTCTTCGATCTCCTGTCGCGTTTCGTGGATGTGGCAATGCACAGGCAGATTCAACTGCTCGGAAAGTGTCAGGATTCTGTCGAAAGTGCTGTCGGCGACGGTGTAGGGGGCATGCGGGGCCAGGCAGAAACCAATGAGCGGGTCGTTCAGCCAGGCTTCGCGGACTGCCAATCCCTTGTTCAGGTAATCGTCAGCGTCGCTGGCATAGGGCGTGGGGAATTCCAGCGCGATGATGCCGAGCATCGCCCGCATGCCGGCTTCGGAGGCTGCGGCGGCTGCGGCCTCGGGGTAAAAGTACATGTCGTTGAAGCAGGTGATGCCACCCTTGAGCATTTCGGCGCAGGCGAGCCGGGTACCGTCATAGACGAACTGGGGCGACATGTGGGCAGCTTCGGCTGGCCAGATGTGTTTTTGCAGCCACTCCATGAGCGGCAGGTCGTCGGCTAGGCCGCGCATCAGGGTCATGGCGGCGTGGGTGTGCAGATTGATCAGGCCGGGGATCAGGATGTGGTCCGGCAAGTTGACATGTTTGCCCGGCGCAAAGCGGGCGTGCGCTTCGCCGCTGGGCAAAACCGCCAGAATGCGACCGTTGTCGACGGCGACGGCATGGTTGGTTAGCACGAGATCGGATTCGACGGTCGCAATCCAGCGGGCGTCGATCAGCAGGTCGATTACTTGGGGTGTTGTTGTCATGTAAAACGGGGTCTGTGCGGTTAAGTTGGCGTGTTAAAATAGCAAATTACGCTTGAATCAACTAATAAGGCATCGCGCAAGCGGTGCGAATGTGAGACATGGACCAATTCGCCAAAGAAACATTGCCGATCAGCCTCGAAGACGAGATGCGGCGTTCTTATCTCGATTACGCCATGAGCGTGATCGTTGGTCGGGCGTTGCCGGATGCGCGCGACGGCCTGAAGCCGGTGCATCGCCGCGTACTGTTCGCGATGCACGAGCTGAACAACGACTGGAACAAGGCGTACAAGAAATCGGCGCGTATCGTCGGTGACGTCATCGGTAAATACCACCCGCACGGCGATACCGCGGTCTATGACACCATCGTTCGCATGGCGCAGGATTTTTCGTTGCGCTACATGCTGGTCGATGGCCAGGGCAACTTCGGTTCGGTGGACGGCGACAACGCGGCGGCAATGCGTTACACCGAAGTCCGCATGGCCAAGATCGGCCATCAGCTGCTCGAAGATCTCGACAAGGAAACCGTCGATTTCGGGCCGAACTATGATGGCTCGGAAAACGAGCCGCTGGTCATGCCGGCGCGCATTCCCAATCTGCTGATCAACGGTTCGTCCGGTATCGCAGTGGGCATGGCGACCAACATTCCGCCGCACAACCTCAATGAAGTCATCGCTGGCTGCCTGGCCATGCTGGAAAACCCGGCGATCACCATCGAGGAACTGATTGCTTACATTCCGGCACCAGACTTCCCGACGGCTGGCCTGATCTACGGCATGACGGGTGTGCGCGAGGGTTACCAGACCGGCCGTGGTCGCGTCATCATGCGCGCCCGGACGCATTTCGAGGACATGGAAAAGGGCAATGGTCGTCAGGCGCTGATCGTCGACGAAATTCCCTACCAGGTTAACAAGAAGTCGCTGATCGAGAAGATCGCCGAGCTGGTTAACGAGAAGAAAATCGACGGCATCTCCGATATCCGCGACGAGTCGGACAAGTCGGGCATGCGCGTCGTCATCGAACTGAAGCGCGGCGAAGTTGGTGAGGTCATTCTCAACAACCTGTACAAGCAGACGCAACTGCAGGACACCTTTGGCATGAACATGGTGGCGCTGGTCGATGGCCAGCCACGCCTGCTCAACTTGAAGCAGATGCTCGAATGCTTCCTGTCGCACCGCCGTGAAGTCATTACGCGGCGTACCGTCTACGAACTGCGCAAGGCGCGCGAACGCGGTCACATCCTCGAAGGTCTGGCCGTTGCGCTGTCCAACGTCGACGACATCATCACGCTGATCAAGGCAGCGCCGACGCCGGCTGACGCCAAGCGCGGCCTCATGGAGCGCACCTGGCGCAGCGCCGTGGTCGAGGAAATGCTGGTGCGTGCGGCTTCCGACGCTTCGCGTCCGGATGGCTTGGCACCGGAGTTCGGTCTGTCGAGTCAAGGTTATTTGCTCTCCGAAGCTCAGGCGCAGCGCATTCTTGAAATGCAACTGCAGCGCCTGACCGGCCTCGAGCAGGACAAGATCGTTGGCGAGTACAAGGATGTCATGGCCAAGATCCTCGATCTGCTCGACATCCTGGCCAAGCCGGAACGCATTACCGAAATCATCGTCACCGAACTGGTGGCGATTCGTGAGCAGTTCGGCGACGAGCGCCGCTCGGAAATCATCCTGCAGACGCACGAACTGAGCCTCGAAGACCTGATCACGCCGCAGGACATGGTCGTTACGCTGTCGCACGGCGGCTACATCAAGGCCCAGCCGCTGGCCGACTATCGCGCCCAGCGCCGGGGCGGGCGGGGCAAGCAGGCGGCGGCGATCAAGGACGAGGATTTCGTCGATCACCTGTTTGTCGCCAACACCCACGATTACATCCTGTGCTTCTCGAACCGCGGCCGCTGCTACTGGCTCAAGGTTTATGAAGCGCCGCAGGGCAGCCGGGTCAGCCGCGGCAAGCCGATCGTCAATCTCTTCCCGCTCGAAGAGGGCGAACGGATCAACGCCGTGTTGCCGGTCAAGGAATTCTCCGACGACCAGTACGTGTTCATGGCGACCGTCATGGGCACCGTCAAGAAGACGCCGCTCTCTGATTACTCGAATCCGCGCAAGGCCGGCATCATTGCCGTGGCGCTCGATGAGGGCGATTACCTGATCGGTGTCGAGCTGACCAGTGGGACGAGCGATATCGTGCTCGTTTCCAATGCCGGCAAGGCCGTCTGGTTCGATGAAGAAGATGTCCGTCCGATGGGTCGTGGTGCCCGCGGTGTGCGCGGCATGCGCCTGATGGAAGGGCAGTCGGTGATTTCGCTACTGGTCGCCGAGAGCGATCAGCAGACCGTACTGGTCGCTACCGAGAACGGTTTCGGCAAGCGCACCGTGCTGGCCGATTTCCGCCATTCCGGTCGCGGCACGCAGGGCGTCCGCGCCATTGCCGACAGCGAGCGCAACGGTATCGTCGTTGGCGCCAAGCTGGTCAACGACGAAGACGAAATCATGCTGATCACCACCGGTGGCGTGCTGATCCGGACCCGGGTTGCGGAAATCCGCGGCATGGGCCGGGCGACGCAGGGCGTCACGCTGATTTCGCTGGAT
This sequence comes from Gammaproteobacteria bacterium, assembly GCA_018828385.1. Classification (GTDB taxonomy): domain Bacteria; phylum Pseudomonadota; class Gammaproteobacteria; order Burkholderiales; family Rhodocyclaceae; genus Azonexus. Next base: position 4,577 of record JAHJVE010000002.1, read on the forward strand.
GACGGCGAGAAGCTGGCGGGCCTGGAGAAGGTCGCTGAATCGGTGGCCGAGGTCGATGCTGAAGCCGAATCCGAGGCCGAAGTCGCGAATCCCACGGTCAACCCGGAAAATGAGCCAAATCCGGAATCGTCCGAACCCAACGAAGGTGGAGAAGCGTAAATGAGCCGCATCTGGAATTTCAGCGCCGGTCCGGCTGCTCTTCCCGAGGAAGTCCTGCGTCAGGCGCAGGAAGAACTGCTCGACTGGCATGGCGCTGGTTGCAGCGTCATGGAGATGAGCCATCGCGGCAAGGAGTTCGGCAGCATTCTCGGCCAGGCCGAAGCTGACCTGCGCGAGTTGATGGGCATTCCCGAGCACTACAAGGTGCTTTTTCTGCAGGGCGGGGCGACGCAGCAGTTCGCGCAGATTCCGATGAACCTGTTGGCCGGTCGCTCGGCAGACTACATCGTGACTGGTTCGTGGTCGAAGAAGGCGTTCAAGGAAGCGCAACGCATCGGCAATGTCCGTTGCGCCGCGACGACCGAAAGTAGCGGCTTCACCCGCCTGCCGGTGGCCGAGGAAATCAAGCTCGATCCGTTCGCCGCCTACCTGCACGTATGCACCAACGAAACGATCCACGGCGTCGAAATTCCGGCCGAGCGCATTGCCGATACCGGCGTGCCGCTGGTCGCCGACATGTCGTCGCATATCCTCTCGCGGCCGGTCAATGTCGAGAAATTCGGCCTGATCTACGCTGGCGCGCAGAAAAACATCGGTCCGTCCGGAGTGACGCTGGTCGTCGTTCATCGCGATCTGCTCGGCATGGCGCCGCTGAGCATTCCGACGGTCATGGATTACGCCGTGATGGCCGAAAACGGCTCAATGCTCAACACGCCACCGACCTTCGGCATCTACATCGCCGGCCTGGTTTTCCAGTGGCTCAAGCGGCAGGGCGGGTTGTCAGGCATTGCTACGGTCAACGCCGAAAAAGCGCGAATTTTGTATTCCGCCATCGACGACTCCGAGGGCTTCTACACCAACCCGGTCGATCCGGATTGCCGCTCGGCCATGAATGTGCCGTTCATTCTGAGCAATGCCGATCTCGACGCGGCTTTTCTGGCCGAAGCCAAGGCAGCCGGCGTGCTTGGCCTCAAGGGCCACAAGTCGGTGGGCGGCATGCGTGCCTCGATCTATAACGCCGTGTCGCTGGAGGCCGTGCAGGCGCTGGTGGCCTTCATGAACGATTTCGCCAAACGTAACGGTTGAGTTTATGAGCGACCCGCAGCAGACCGACTTGCAGAAAGCCCTGGCCGGCGTGCGCGCCGAAATCGACGGTATCGACAGCGAATTGCTGCGCCTCCTCAACCAGCGCGCCCGCTGCGCGCAGAAGGTCGGCGAGATCAAGGCCGAGCACGGCGAAGCCGGGCATATCTACCGTCCCGAGCGTGAAGCCCAGGTCTTGCGCCGCTTGCAGGATGCCAATCTCGGCCCGTTGCCCAACGAAAACATCACTTTCTTTTTCCGGGAAGTGATGTCGGCCTGCCTGTCGCTCGAAGAACCCCTCGGCATCGCCTTCCTCGGGCCGCTCGGCACCTTTTCCGAATCGGCAGCAACCAAGCATTTCGGCCATGCGGCGCATCTGCTGCCGCAGGCTTCGATTGACGATGTCTTCCGCGAAGTCGAAGCCGGGCACGCGCACTACGCCGTGGTGCCGGTCGAGAATTCGACCGAAGGCGCCATCGGCCGGACTATGGATCTGCTGCTGACGACGCCGCTGAAAATCTGCGGTGAGGTCGTCGTCCGCGTGCACCAGAACCTGATGTCCAATGAGTCCAGCCTGGGCACCATTACCAAGGTCTATTCACACGCCCAATCGCTGGCGCAGTGCCACGAATGGCTCAACCGCATGCTGCCCGGGGTGCAACGCATCTCGGTCGGCAGCAATGCCCAGGCGGCCCAATTTGCCGCGGCCGAAGCCGGTACGGCCGCGATCGCCGGCGAAGCGGCGGCGGCCCGCTACCAGCTGCCCAAGCTGGCCGAGAACATCGAGGACGAGCCGAACAACACCACGCGCTTCCTGATTCTCGGCAAGCACGATGCGGCGGTTTCCGGTCGCGACAAGACTTCGCTGATCATGTCGGCCCCGAACCGCACGGGCGCGCTTCACGAGCTACTTCGACCGCTGTCGCAGGCCGGTGTCTCGATGTGTCGGCTGGAATCGCGGCCGGCCAAGAACGCCCTGTGGGAATACGTTTTCTACGTCGATATCGAAGGTCATCATGATGACCCGGCGATCAAGGCTGCCTTGGAAGAGCTGGCTGCCTATGCCGCCTATCTGAAAATTCTCGGGTCCTACCCGGTTGCTGTTTATTAAGGAAAGCTCGATGAGCCTTGCCGATCAGGCGTTGCCTTACGTCCGCGCCATTTCGCCCTACCAGCCGGGCAAGCCGATCACCGAACTGGCCCGTGAAACGGGCATTCCGGTAGACCAGATCGTCAAGCTGGCTTCCAACGAAAATCCGCTGGGCATGAGCCCGAAGGCGAAGAAGGCCGTTGAGGCGGCGATCAGCGGCGTCGAGCGCTATCCCGATCAGTTCGACTTGATCGCCAAAGTGGCCGAGCGTTGTGGCCTGGGGCAAAACCAGGTGGTCCTCGGCAACGGCTCGAACGACGTGCTCGACCTGATCGCCCGCGTTTTTCTGGCGCCGGGCCGCTCCGCCGTTTTTGCGCAACATGCCTTCGCCGTTTATCCGCTGGCCACGCTGTCGATTGGTGGCGAACTGATCGCGACGCCAGCCAAGAACTTCGGTCATGACCTCGATGCCATGCGCGCCGCCATCCGGCCCGATACCCGCATCGTGTGGATCGCCAACCCGAACAATCCGACCGGCAATTTCGTGCCTTACGCGGAAGTGCGCGCCTTCCTCGAAGCCGTGCCGAAGGACGTCGTCGTCGTCCTTGATGAGGCCTACAACGAATACCTGCCGCCGGCTGATCGCGTCGATGTCGCGGGCTGGATCAAGGATTTCCCCAATCTGGTCGTCTGCCGCACGATGTCGAAGATTTACGGTCTGGCCGGGTTGCGTATTGGTTACGCGCTGGCTTCGGCCGAGGTGGCCGATCTCATGAACCGTGTCCGCCAGCCATTCAACGTCAATAACCTGGCGTTGGCCGGCGCGCTGGCCGCACTCGATGACGACGAATTCCTGCAAGCCAGCTACGAACTGAATCGGCGCGGCATGGCGCAGATCGTCGCCGGCCTGGAAAGACTGGGGCTGGAATACATCAAGCCGCACGGCAATTTCGTCACCTTCAAGGTGGGCGATGGCGCCGGGGTCAATCAGAAGCTTCTCAAGCAGGGCGTCATCGTCCGGCCGATCGGCGGCTATGGCATGCCCGAGTGGCTGCGCGTCACCATCGGTACCGAGCCGGAAAACGCCCGCTTCCTCGAAGCGCTGGAGCGGGCGCTCTAAGACCATGGCCGAATTCGGCAAAGTCGTCGTCTTTGGCACCGGCCTGATCGGCGGCTCGTTCTCGTTGGCCCTCAAGGAAGCGGACGCCGTCGAGGAAGTCGTCGGTTTCGGCCGCACCCCGGCTACTTTGCGCAAGGCGCAGGAACTCGGCGTCATCGACCGTGCAGGCATCAACCCGACCCACGAAATCGAGGATGCCGACATCGTCCTGGTGGCGACGCCGGTGGCCCAGATGGCCGATATTTTCGAGCGCATCGCGCCCTATCTTGGGCCGCATACCATCGTCACCGACGGCGGGTCGACCAAGGGCGATGTCGTCGCTGCGGCGCGCGCGGCGCTCGGCGACCGGATCGGTCAGTTCGTGCCGGCCCACCCGATTGCCGGCGCCGAAAACAGTGGCCCGGCAGCGGCGCGCTGGGATCTTTACCAGGGCAAGAAGGTCGTCGTCACGCCCTTGCCGGAAAACAGCGACGATGCCCTCGACCACATCAAGCGCGCCTGGTCGCTGTGCGGCGCCGACATCTACGAACTGACGCCGGAAATGCACGACCGCGTTTTCGCCGCGGTCAGTCACCTGCCGCATCTGCTGTCCTACGCGCTCGTGCATCAACTGGCCGTGCGCGACGATGCAGATCTGTTCTTTACCTTCGCCGCCTCCGGTTTTCGCGACTTCACGCGGATCGCTGCCAGCCATCCGGAAATGTGGCGCGACATCTGCCTCGCCAACCGCGAAGCACTGCTCGGCGAACTGGATTGCTATCGGGCGCAGCTCGACGAACTGCGCACGGCGCTGGCTCGCAACGATGGCGAACGCCTCGAAGAAGTCTTCGGCATCGCCCGTCGCGCCCGTCGCGACTGGGCCGGCGAGGGCTGATGTCCCGGCTGCTTCAGGCGCTGCTCATCGGGTTGGCGCTGACGCTGCCGATCCACGCTGTAGCCGAAGCGCCGGCCATTCTGCTGGCCAATGTCTATCGCGAGCTGATCGACGTCTCCCGCTACCTGGCCAGCGAAAAACTCGATGGTGTGCGGGCAATCTGGGACGGGCAGACGCTGCGCTTCCGTAGCGGAAAAACCATCAACGCACCGGGCTGGTTTCTCGCCGGCCTGCCGAAACAGCCGCTCGACGGCGAACTGTGGATCGCCCGCGGCCGGTTCGAGCGGGTTTCAGGTATTGTCCGGCGCGACATTCCCGACGATGCGGCCTGGCGTGAGGTGCGGTACATGATTTTCGAATTGCCAGGCGCGCCAGGTACTTTCAGCGAGCGCGCCGAGCAAATACGAATTTTGGTACGGCGGGCCAACATCCCATGGCTATTTGAAATTAAGCAGTTTTTTCCGGTTGACCGTAGCAATCTCAAAAACCGCCTTGACGAGGTCGTTCGGGCCGGTGGCGAAGGCTTGATGCTGCATCTGGCCGATGCACCCTACGAAACCGGACGCAGCGACGTGCTCCTCAAGGTAAAACCATGGCAGGACGCCGAAGCTGTGGTCATCGGCCAACTGCCGGGCAAGGGGCGCTTTGCGGGCATGTTGGGCGCTCTGAAAGTGCGTACGCCGGAAGGGAAAGAATTTCTCTTAGGCACAGGTTTCTCGGCGGCACAAAGACGCCAGCCGCCTGCGTTGGGGGTGACGGTGACCTACCGCTACCGCGATCTGACGAGTAAGGGGCAGCCGCGATTCGCCAGTTTCCTGCGTATTCGGGAAGAGTAATTCAGCGCCCGGGCAACGCAAATTCTTTAACTCGGTTTTAATGCGCCACGGGGCACGAGCGGGTAAAATCCCCCCTTTATTTTCCACGGCGAACAGCGATGATTTTCGTGACTGGCGGGGCTGGTTATATCGGCTCGCACACCTGCGTCGAACTGCTCCAGTCCGGTCAGGATGTGGTTGTTTTCGACAACTTTTCCAATAGCCATCGGGAATCGCTAAATCGCGTCGAAACCATCACCGGCAAGAAAATTTACTGCGTCGAAGGCGACATTCGCGACCAAGCCTCGGTGGCTACCGCCTTGCGCCAGTTTGATTGCCAGGCGGTCATCCATTTTGCCGGACTCAAGGCGGTTGGCGAATCCGTCGAAAAACCGCTCGACTACTACGACAACAACGTCATCGGCACGCATCGCCTGCTTCGCGCTATGGCCGAGTGCGGCATCAAGACCCTCGTCTTCAGTTCCTCGGCCACCGTCTACGGCGAACCGCAGTTCCTGCCGCTAACCGAAGATCACCCCCTCTCGGCAACCAATCCCTACGGCCGCACCAAGCTCGTAATCGAAGACATGCTGCGCGACCTCTATCGCTCCGATCCAACCTGGCGAATCGCCATCCTGCGCTATTTCAATCCGGTCGGCGCCCACGAAAGCGGCCTGATCGGCGAAGACCCACAAGGCATCCCGAACAACTTGATGCCCTTCGTCGCCCAGGTCGCCGTCGGCCGGCGCGAGCAATTGAAAGTCTGGGGCAATGACTACCCGACACCCGACGGCACCGGGGTACGCGACTACATCCACGTCGTCGACCTGGCGCTCGGCCATCTTAAGGCGCTTGAGCGCCTGAACGAGTCGCAATGCTTCGAAGTGAATCTCGGTACCGGCACCGGTTACAGTGTGCTCGAAGTGATAAAAGCATTCGAAAAAGCAAGCGGCCGCCCTGTGCCCTTCGACCTGGCGCCACGCCGGTCTGGAGACGTTGCTTCATGCTACGCCGATCCGGCTTTCGCTGCCGAACTCCTCGGCTGGCGTGCTGAAAGAAACGTGGATGCCATGTGCGTCGATGCTTGGCGCTGGCAGAGCAAAAATCCGAATGGTTTTCGGTGATTGCCCCTGCAATTTTGGGTAGCCCGACGACTATTCTGATAACTAGTGGAGCTGGCTTCATTGGCTGTAGCTTCGTATTGGACTGGCTGGCCAAGTCCGCCGAGACCGTCATCAACCTTGATGATCTGACCAATGTGGGCATACTCGAAGCGAATTTCGCTTCTGCAACAATAACCCGTCCTGTCCAATGTGAAGTCTTCATGCAGCAGTTGGTGCTTTAAAAACGCATGTCCCAAGAATCCAATTACACACAAATTCTGAAAAGCTCGGTCATTATTGGCGGCGCAGTGGGCATCAATTTGCTCTTGGGTGCGGTACGGACCAAGTTTGCTGCACTACTAATTGGTACTGCTGGAGTAGGGCTACTTACAAGCTTTACCACTGTTCAAGGTCTCTTTAGCACTTTGGCTGGTCTTGGTATCCAATCCAGTGCAGTCCGCGAAATTGCTGCCTCTGTTGCCAAGGGTGATGAACAGGCCATTGGACGGACGGTACTCACGCTACGTCGAATTTGCTGGCTAACCGGGTTGGGCGGCTTGTTGACGATATCGGCTATCAGCGTACCTGTCAGTCAGATGACCTTTGGTAGCGATCAATACACGCTTGATATCGCCGCACTGGGTTTGATTATTCTGTTCGGCAATATCTCTGGTGGACAGATGGCGCTCATTCAGGGAACTCGTCGCATCGGCGACATGGCGCGGGCAAACATCGTCGGTGCCATATTTGCCACTGTGGCCGCCATCGGGTTTTACGTCGCTCTGGGTTTGCGCGGTATCGTTCCCTCTTTGGTGAGCATCGCAGCCTTGCAACTCGTCATTTCCTGGTATTTTGCCCGCCGAGTACCCGTACCTCAGGTCTCGCTCAGTTGGCGACAAACCTTTTTTGAAGCCGGTGGCATGGTGCGTCTTGGGCTGGTTTTTATGTGGAATGGCTTGCTGGTAAGCGTGGTCAGCTATATCACCGTCGCCCTCATCACACAACAAATCGGCCTCCAAGGTGTGGGGCTGTATAGCGCAGCTTTTGCCTTGTCCGGTATTTTTATCAAATTCGTGCTCAATGCCATGGAGGCCGATTATTACCCGCGTTTAACCGGCATGGCGCAAGACAAAACAGCTATGAACAGGCTAGTTAACGAGCAAACAGAGATTGGTCTATTACTGGCTGTGCCTGGATTACTAGCTACTTTGGGATTGGCTCCTTGGATTATTCGTTTTTTTTATACAAGTGAATTTATCCCCGCTGTTGAGTTGCTGCAATGGTTTGTTTTGGGCTGTATGGGGCGAGTGATATCCTGGCCGTTAGGATTTATGATGCTGGCCTTGGGTAAGGGGCGGTGGTTTTTTGTCGCCGAGACGGTGGCAAATATTGCTCACATGGTGCTGATTGCCGTCGGGCTTTCAGTGTTTGGACTCCCCGGCGTGGCAATCGCATCTGTGGTTCTATATGTCTTCTATACATTCGTTGTATTGGCTGTGGTTCGTTACCTGACTGCATTTTATTGGTCTCGCGGATGTCTGCATCTTATGGCTTCAGGGTTGATAGTCCTGGTATGCACTTTTGTTGCCAGCAAGGAGCTTTCTCTTTGGCCTGCCACCCTGATTGGAGCGCTGTCTACAATCGGGTTTTGCACTTACAGCCTGCGCGGTTTGGTGCAACGAATTGGAAGCGACCATCGGCTGACCAGAGCCGTCAGTAAGCTCCCAATAATCCGGGCCATTTGTCGTTATTGAATATGGGCAAAAGTTATGAGTTATTACGTTAACCCAAAAGCAGATATACAAAGCCAGCAAATCGGTGAAAATACAAAAATATGGCAATTTGTGGTAATTCTCTCCGGTGCCAGGATTGGTGCAGATTGCAATATTTGCTCACATTGTTTCGTTGAGAACGATGTGGTAGTTGGCGACCGGGTTACGATAAAAAATGGCGTTGCTCTATACGATGGAATTCGTGTGGCAAACGACGTATTCATTGGCCCGAATGTCACATTTACCAACGATAAGCACCCCAAGAGCCAAAATGCAGCCTACATCCGTTTGGAAACCTGGATTGAGGATGGCGCTAGCATTGGTGGCGGGGCGACGATTCTCCCCGGTATTCGTATTGGAGCCGGGGCTATGGTTGGCGCAGGTGCCGTTGTTACTAGAAATGTGCCAGTAGGAGCTACTGTGGTGGGGAATCCAGCCAAGATACTGAACAAGAATGAATAAAACTACCTATTAAATAGCGAGCTACTGTTATTTCGTTGTCCATGAATTTAATATTCAAGTACTAAGGTTGACGATACGCGATGGCGATACTTACATCGCGTTTCTGTTTTTTATTTTTGTCCTCTTGGTTTTGTTGGTAACGTGCATGTGGGGTGCTGGAGGGGGGCGCCTCGGCTCTAGAGTGAGAAAATAGTATGAACGGCGTAATAAATGAAAAAATCACGGTGGTCGTGCCTGTTTTTAACGAGCAGGAGTCAATCGCTGAAACTATTTCTAGGTTGATTAGAATCCGGGAGATTAGCTGCAACGAAGTAGATTTCGATCTTATTTTTGTTGACGATGGATCGTCGGATGCCTCGCTCATGAAACTGCGGGAGGCTTCGAGCCAGCATAGCTTCATCAAGGTTCTCGCACTGAGCCGCAATTTTGGGCACCAGATCGCCATCACGGCAGGTATTGATTACTCTGATGGCGATTATGTTGCTGTGATCGATGCCGATTTGCAGGACCCCCCCGAACTGATTGTGGACATGTACCGAAGGGCTAAAGAAGGCTTTGATGTGGTCTACGGGAAGCGGCGTAGCCGAGCAGGGGAGACGGTGTTCAAGAAGGTTACAGCTTCGGTGTTCTATCGGTTGCTTCGTTATATGTGCGAGATAGACATTCCCTCCGACACTGGCGATTTTCGGATTATGTCGCGTCGCGCCGTGGATGCTTTTAACTCTATGCGTGAGCGCCATCGGTTTGTGCGCGGGATGGTTCCTTGGTTGGGATTCAAGCACGTAGCACTGGAATACGAGCGAGCCGAGCGCTTCGCTGGGGTAACCAAGTACCCGTTGAAAAAAATGATTGCCTTCGCCGTGAATGCAATCCTGTCATTCTCCAGCAAACCCCTTACGCTGGCTATTCGAGCGGGTCTTTTTACGATCCTAGTTGGCATGGCAGGAGGCGCATATATGCTGTATCTGAAACTGTTTACAGATGTGGTAGTGCCCGGTCTCACCGCCATTCTGTTGACGATTGTAATTTTCGGTGGCATCCAGATTCTGCTAATTGGAGTTGTGGGCGAGTATATTGCCCGCATATTCGAAGAGGTAAAAGGGCGGCCTTTATACCTTGTTGGTGAAACGATCAATGTTTAAAGCTTCGCTGACTTATCTGGCTGTTGTGATTTTGGGGTACATCGTCGATTTTTCAATCTATACACTAATGTTGGCGTTGGACGTATGGGTGGTGTGGGCTAATACGATCGCTTTTTTGGTGGGGGCTGTGGTCAATGGCATTCTGATCAGAAGGTTTGTTTTTCCGGATAATCGCTTCCGGGCAGGGAAAGATCTCGGATTGACGCTATTAGTCAATATATTTTTCTTCGTTTTAGGAACGTGGCTTCTCTCGTGGTTGGTTACAACGGAGGGCATTAATCCATATGTTGCCAAGGTGCTAACCAATGGCTTGACCTTTGCCGGGAATTTTGTGACCCGTGCGGTATTCTTTAGGAAGACCCAATGTTCTCTAATCTTTCAAAAATGACTTTGGCCAAAGCGGCCTTGTTGCAGGATGCTCCCGTTTACGTTCAGTTCTATGTAACAGCGCGCTGCAATCTGACATGTGAGCAGTGCAACATCATTTACGCGAACTCGGATGTTCGTGAGGCTACTCTCGACGAGATTAAACGTATCGCCGACAATTTTGCGAAGATGGGAGTGGCCATCGTTCTTCTGACCGGCGGTGAGCCGTTTGCCCGTAAGGATCTGCCAGAGATTATCCGGGCTTTCGAATCCCGCGGTGTTCATGTTCGCATGCAGACCAACGGCTTTGCCTCGGAAGAGCAGATAGCAAGAGCGGTAGAGGCGGGAGGGAAAGATATCTCGATCTCGCTCGATTCGCTACAGCCTGTGACGCAGGATAAGATAAACGGAGCTTTCAACAAATCGTGGCATCAGGCGCTAAAGGCCATGGCGTTATTCACGAAGTACCTTCCCGAGAAGGACAGCTTCGCGTCTTTGGGGTGTGTGCTCCAACCTCAAAACTTGTCCGATATTGAGGATGTAGTGCGCTTCGGTACCTCAATCTCATGGTTCACTTCGCTAGTGCCCGTTCATGTTACTGACAATGCGCATCCTCGCGGTTTCCGTACGTTTGATCAGTCCTTGCGTTTTAGTCCCAATGAGTATGGCTCGGTAGACAGTGTTGTCGAACGTGTTCGCGCCATGCGTAAGGAGGGTTTTCTGTTATTTGATAGCGATCAATACCTTGATGACATCAAGCGCTTTGTGCGCAACCAGCCGATTCATTGGCGAAGGCACAACAACAATGTGTGTGATTCGCCAAATCTCTACTTCGCTCTGCTTCCGAATGGTGAATTCGTGCCGTGCTGCGATCACCGCTTATCGAACAGTTACCCTGCCTACAGCTCTGATTTTCCGCGGATCTACCGTGACAAGGTCTGGCGTGCGGAAGTGGAGAAGGTTACGAGTTCCTGCGAGGGATGCATGTATGGTAGCTATCCAGAGATGACGATTTCCATGCGATTCATGGCGGCCAAGTTGCAGCGAATCAGGACATTTCTTACCTCCCCTCCCGTGAAAACTTGGCCATTAACTTACGAGCAGTTGCTAGAAAAAGCGGAAGCAATCCGTAACGAGAAACGCATTCGCCCTCAGTCCCGCGTGCGCGCAGAAAAAATGATTGAGATTAAAAATGCCTAAAAAAATCAAGTTTGAGAGCTTCAAGTCCCGATTTCTCGTGGAAGCGTCGAAGTGTCGTTTTACACCGCAAGGCCACCGCTTGGCTTGGCCTGATTTTCTCCGCGGGCTGTTTTTTTTGTATGACAAAGGGAATGTTCTCTTGTCCTGGCAGGAGCCGATGCCGAACAGGATGCTCTTTGAGCCAAGTGGCGCGAGGTTTTACGTGCGTGGTGATAGCGATGCAACGGTCCAGCGTCAAGTGAAGGATGGACTGCAAGCTAGCGAGGACCCGATCAGGATAAGCAATGAGGCGTACTTCAACGGTCTAGTGCTTAGTCTGGCCGAGAGGGCCGGGTTCTCCTTGTCTAAGGATGGCGTGGCATCCCGTTTGGAATTGGAGCGGACGTTTCACGATGCTTGGGCGGAGAGCGAAGATGTTGAGCAGATCGATGTGCGTGGCTCAAACGAGGTTTGCACAGCACCAGAGATGCGCTACATAGTCAAGCGGCTGGGCGATCTCAAGGGAAAGCGCATGCTTGATGTGGGGTGTGGATTGGGCGAGGCTAGTGTCTATTTCGCCATGCTTGGCGCGGAAGTAACCTCATCTGATCTGTCCCAGGGAATGCTGGATGCTACGTCGCATCTGGCTAAGACAAACGGCGTTGCTGTGCGCCAACATCTGGCTTCCGCTGAGGACATGGGGTTGGCACCTGCTGACAAATTTGATGTGATCTATGCGGGTAATCTACTGCATCATGTCGATATTGATGCGACGTTATCGCGGATTCGCCCGCACTTAGCAGACAACGGTGTTCTGGTTACTTGGGATCCCCTTGCCTACAATCCCGCTATCAACGTTTACCGGTCCATGGCGACAGAAGTCCGGACTCCAGACGAACATCCGCTCAGGTGGTCAGATATCCGATTGTTTAGTCAGCACTTTGGTCACGTTGAGACGCGTTACTTTTGGCTATTCACCTTGATTATTTTTGTTGTCATGGCTCTTGCCCAACGACGCGACCCCAACAAGGAACGTTTCTGGAAGGTGATACTGAAGGAAGGGCCTCGCTGGGCTTGGCTGTATCGGCCGCTTGAAGCCATGGATCGATTAATCCTTAGTGTCCTGCCTCCCTTGCGCTTGTTGTGCTGGAATGTAGTGGTGATCGCTCGTAAATGAATGCAATGTGTGGCACGGCAGTCGCTTCTTGTTGTCAGTCAAAGCGACTGATTGATTGGTTTTTGTTTTCATTGTTGGCCATCATCCTAGGGATTCTCTGAACAACCGGCCATTTTCGCGCCAGCTGTCATAAAAAAGATGAAAAACAGGCGATTTTCGACCGTCGACCGCGAAATTCCGAGGTTTTCCCCGGCATTTCCCGTTTCACGGGCGTACCTCACCCAGCA